>CANPWA010000008.1 GCA_947581865.1 uncultured Acetatifactor sp.
TTCGGCATCATGCCCATCCCCGGAGCCATGCCCTGCATTCCCATGTTCGGCATCATGCCCATCCCCGGAGCCATGCCCTGCACTCCCATGTTCGGCATCATGCCCTGGGCACTCATATCCGGCATACCCATCCCGGGCGTCATGCCCTGCATTCCCATGTTCGGCATCATGCCCATCCCCGGAGCCATGCCCTGCGTTCCCTGGGCATCCATATGCGGTGCCATAGTGTCCGTTCCCGCCTGGGGAGCCGCGGGCACAGGCTCGGGCGCCGCCGGTTCCTCCTGTTCGGGTGTATAAGAACCTATCTGGTTATTGATGAAATTCTCCACCAGTTTCTTCGCAAAATCTATGGGGTAGAGCTGCATGATCGTGCTGTCCACCAATGCGTCGATCTGCATACGGAAGGAAATCTTTACGAAGGTTCCTCCCAGGAAAGGAGCGATATCTTCCGCCGCCTGGATTTTCGTCAGATCCAACAGCGTGGAGCTTGGCGGGCTGATATCGATGACAGAGTTGAGCATGGTTGACAGGGATGTCGCCGCAGACCCCATCATCTGATTCATCGCCTCGGAGATCGCGCTCAGATGAAGCTCCCCCAGCTCGCCCTCCGTATTCGTGCCGTCGCCGCCCATCATCAGATCCGTGATCACTTTCACGTCAGATTCTTTCAGCACCAGAATATTGGTGCCGTCCAGCCCCATGGTGTACTTGATCTGAATGAACACACAGGGTCTCTCATACATCACTAAAAGACTGTCCCATGTGGCAAGCTCCACCTCCGGCGTCGTGATATTTACTTTTCTGTTGACCAGCGAATACAGCGTGGTCGCCGAGGAACCCATACTGATGTTGGCAACCTCGCCGATGGCATCCTTCTCCACATCCGTCAACGGTTCGGCGCCGTCATTCGCCAATGCCCCCGCATACTCACTGCCCGGGGCATGTGCAGCTGCCGGTTCGGGATCGCTCGCGGGCGGCTCAGCGGAAGCCGGCGGAGTTTCTCCCGACAAATCCATTCCGCTGAGCAGCGCATTTATCTCGTCCTGAGAAAGCATTCCATCCATTTCTTACTCCTCCTCTCTGATCACCGATGTAATCCGGACAGCGTAAGAATCCTTGTTTGCGCCGGGCAAAGCGGTAAACTTTCTAATATTTCCAACATAAATATCCATGTCGCTATCCACCTTTGAATCCAGCCGGATACAGTCTCCAACCTGAAGATTCATGAAATCTCCCACGGAGATCCTGCTCTTTCCGAGTACTGCTTTGATAGGTATATCTACTTTACGAATCAAAGATTCGATATATTCCTCATAATGTTCATCATGGTTCTCCTGCATGGAGGCGAACCAGTACTTGGTATTGAGTCTGTCCATCACGTCCTCCAGCGTAAAGAACGGCAGACAAAAGTTCACAAACCCCTCCACCTCGCCGATCTTCACATTCAGGGTGACAATGGCGATCATATCATTGGGTGCGATAACCTGGGCAAACTGTGAATTGGTCTCCACCCGGCTTAAGATCGGTGAAATATCGACCACATTCTTCCACGGTTCCCTCAAAAGCTGCGTCATGGTGACCAGCACTTTCTGGATGATGGAGAGCTCGATTTCCGAAAAATCCCTGTTTTTCTCCAACGGGACCCCCATGCCTCCCAGCATGCGGTCCAGCATGGCATACGCCAGATTGGTTGCCAGATCCAGAAGGATCACACCGTTTAACGGCGAGAAATTGATGATCCCCAATATGACCGGATTCGACAACGCATTGGTAAATTCGCTGAAGCTGACCGTCTCCGACGTCGCCACCGTCACCTGCACATTTTTGCGCAGATAAGCGGGAAGGTTCGTGGAGATCAAACGCCCGTAATGCTCAAAAATAATTTCCAGTGTCCTCAGATGCTCCTTGGAGAACTTGGTAGGACGGCTGAAGTCATAATTCTTGACTTGTTTTTCTTCACCATCCTGCATATTGTCCACATCCAGCTCTCCGGATGAAAACGCCGCAAGAAGATTGTCTATTTCACTTTGCGAGAGGACTTCTCCCACTGGTCCTCACCTCCTTCACTCATCCCGGCTCTCTTATGCCTTCAGAGATGCCCTTTTACCGTCAGCCGTACACCACCTGGCTGATGGAAACATTATAGATGAAGTCGCTCTGGAACAAGTCCTGAACAGCCTGGAGTATTTCCGCCTTCAGATTCTCCAGCCCCGCATCCGCCTGCAGTTCGCTGGCGGTATGTCTGCTGACCGTAGTGTTGACGGCATCCTTGATCAGTTCCGCATTGCCTGCCATCTTCTCGGCGGAGCCGTAAGTCTTATAGCCTTTATTCTTTTTGTCCATGGAAAACGATATATTGCACTGAAGATAACTCTGTTTCGCGGATCCGTCCCCGCCCTGCTCCGGAGCCAGAGGTATTGTCATGGTTTCCGCGATGGAGTACACCTCCGTGTCCGCCAGGGATACCTCGGGGGTCTTGTTCTCCTCCCCCGGTTCTGTCAGCTCCAGATTCATCACCGTGATGATATTGCCCACCAGCGTGGCAACCTTTTTGTTGGTGGAAGTCACACTGAACATCATCACGGATGTGAGAACGATGTTGACCAAAAGCAGCGCCAATATGATGATCGATAAGATATTTTTTTTCATGATTCTCTAAACCTCTTTCTCAGATTATAGAACATAGAAACAGCCGTTTCTCCTTTAAGAAGGATTGTAAATACGGATCTCCACCCGGCGGTTCTTGCTCCTGCCCTCCGCAGTGGAGTTGTCGGCGATGGGAACGCGCTCTCCCATGCCGGCGTGCTTCAGATTTGACATATCCAGCAGGGTGTGCTCGGACAGATAATAAAATACCGAGAGCGCCCTCGCACTGGAGAGTTCTTCATTGCTCGCAAACCTTGCACTGTGTATCGGAACATTGTCCGTATGCCCTTCTATCTCAATGATGCCGGCCGCATAGCGCTCTAAGATCACGCCGACCTGATCCAGCACAGTGTAGGACTCTTCTCTGAGCTCATCGCTCCCGGAGTCGAACAAAAGCGCACCCTTCATGGTAAGCTGCACATACTGCGCGTTAAAGCTCACATCCACCTGGTCGGCAAGCCTGTTCTCGGCTATCGTCTCTCCCATCAGCTCTGCCAGTTCCTCATTGTCCTGCAGCTGCTGTTCCTCCAGCGCCTCCTGCAGGATGGTCACATCTCCGCTCTTCTCATATTCCTCCAGCTTCTCCTCCGGAGAATCACTGTCAGAAAGCTTTCCGGTGCTGTTGATATATTTATCCAATTCGTTCAGCTGGCTCACGCCGTTGCTGACAAGGATGCCGTCCCCGATAGCAGTCGCCCCGCCGTTGAACACGCTGAACGTGTTGTTCATGGAGGCAACCAGTTCCGCCCATTTGGACTCCTCAAGAGTTGACATGGAAAAAAGGAGTACGAAGAAACAAAGCAGAAGATTCATCAGATCACTGAATGTCGACATCCACGCCGGCGATCCGGCTGCCGGTTCCTCTGGCTTTCTCTTTGCCACTTACTCCTCACCCCCTGCTTCCTCATCGCCGTTTGACCTGTCTTTAGGCGCAAGGAAGGATTTCAGTTTCTCCTCGATCACCCTGGGATTTTCACCTGCCTGAATGGAGAGCAGACCTTCTATCATTATTTCCTTTAACAACATCTCAACGGCATTGTCCGCCTTCAGCTTGTTGGATACGGGAATGGAGATCCAGTTCGCCAGAAGGGAGCCGTAGAGGGTGGTGATCAGAGCCACTGCCATGGAAGGACCGATCGCACCGGCATCCTGCATGTTGTTAAGCATGTCCACCAGACCCACCAGCGTACCGATCATACCCCAGGCAGGACCCATGGATGCCAGGGTATCCCAGAAACCGATCAGTTTCCTGTGTCTGCCCTCAATGCTCACCAGCTCCGTCTCCATGATCCCACGGACCAGATCAGGGTCTGTACCGTCCACGATCAGAAGGATCCCTTTCTTCAAAAACGGTTCGTCCAGATCGGAAGCCGCCTCCTCCAATGACAAAAGACCCTCTTTGCGGGCTACATTGGAAAGCTCTATTATTTTTTTGATCATCTCCGACATATCAAGAGTTGGCACCTTAAAAATCAAGGTGAAACTTTTCAGTCCCGCAATAAAATCCTGTATGCTGAAAGAACACAGGGTGGATCCCAGTGCGCCTCCAAAAGTGATGATCGCCGACGCCGGATCCAGATAATTTCCTGCGCCGCCAAGCCCTGCGCTGGAGATAATACCGAATGCCAGCATTGCAAAACCGAAGATGATGCCGATTAACGATGCTATATCCACTTCAACTCACCTAAACATTCCGCAATTTATTAAATTATTCTGCAAGAATATCCTTTCGATACAATTTTACTAAATTTTTTATATCTTGTCTACTTTCTTTTACAATTATTTTTTTTCCAGTGGTCAAAGTCAGCACCGTATCGGGTGTTTCTTCCACTATTTCCAGCAAATGCGGGTTCACGAGAATTTTTGTCCCGTTCAGTCTGGTCACTTCGATCATACTACCCCTCCCCGCCCGAAAGGACGGAAGGGACGGAATAATTTCCCGTCCCTCTTTCATCGTCACAGTCTATTTATTTCCAGATCTTATCTCTTCAGATTGGTCAGCTCCTCCAGCAGCGTATCGGAAACCGTAATGATACGGCTGTTCGCCTGGAAGCCCCTCTGGGTGGTGATCATCTCCGTGAACTCCGAGGAGAGATCCACATTGCTCATCTCCAGCTGTCCTGTGGACATCTTGCCGCCGTTGGCGGTGATATCCACGCCGATGCCGTCGAACTCGCCGGAGTTCAGGGTCGCGGAGTAGAGGTTGTCGCCCGCCTTCTCCAGACCGGAGGCATTGGCAAAGCTTGCGGTGGCGATCTGCCCTAAGAGCTTGGTCATGCCGTTGTCATAGCTGGCATAGATCATACCGTTCTGCTGGATGGACACGCCGATCATCTTGCCCAGGCGCCGTCCGGTGCCCAGTCCGTCCAGATCGCCGCTGGTGGCTCCCACGGTGGAGGTTCCCTTGTTGTCGTACATGGAGGTCTGGGACAGATCCACCTCGATATTGGAGAAATTGCCGAAAGCGTCGCCCAGCTCGTTGAAGTTCAGATTAAACTTGAAGTTCGTGCTGTTGCCGCCCACGGACACCAGCGTACCCTTCTTGCTGTCGAACTCCACATCGTAACCGTAATAAACGCGGCTGGGAGACTCCGCTCCCGTTCCCAGCTTGTCGGTCAGGCTCATCGACGTATCCGCCAGGATATCGCCGAGGGTCATTAAATCGGGATCCCCTACTCCGTCGCTCACATCGATCTGCAGATTCAGGAACTCCTCCAGAGAGCCCTCGTAGCCGTATGCCGCAGCGACCTCCTCCAGAGCCTTCTGGTACTCCGCCTCCTTCTCGTCATCCGAAAGAGCGGTAAACTCATCCTTGGGAATGGTGCTGTAGGGGCGGGCCGTATCTCCGGTGGCATACACCTTGACCTCGCCTCCCGCTTCCAGATTGCCGTCGCCATTCCAGGCAAAGCCGTCCGCCAGCTTGATGCTGGTGGGATTATCCTGCACTCTGCGGGTGCCGCCCATCAGGGTCTGCTTCTGCTCCTCGGTCAGCTCCACCTCATTGCCCTTGGAATCCAGCAGCTTGGAGAACTCCAGGCTGTATTTGTTGTTCTCCGCGGACTGGCGGAACACCAGCTTCGCGGTGTAGCTGTAACCCAGATTGTCGAAGAAATTCAGATTGACCACCTTGCCGTTTACGCTGGTCACGTCCTTGTCGTTCTTATCGATGATGCCCGCGATATAGGCTCTCGAAGTCGCCTCGGGGGGATAGGTCAGGTTCGCCTCGCTCATGATGCGCAGCGCCGCAACGGTATCCTGCTTGATGTCCTGCGTATCAGGATCCACGCCCCAGCCCATGACATTGTATCCGGTGCTGGTCATGGCCAGGTTGCCGCCGCCGTCCACATAGAAAGAACCGTCTCTGGTGAAGAAGTTCTCAAGTCCGTTGGAGACCACGAAGAAATTTTCCCCGGTGATCATGATATCGAAAGGATTGCCCGTGGACTGGGTGGAACCCTGTCCCGTGATGTTCACGTTGATGGCGCCGCTCTTAACGCCCAGACCGATCTGTCTGGCGTTGATGCCGCCCGTCCCGGTGCGGGCGTTGGGGCCGCTGGCGTTCTGTGTGGTCTGGCTCATCAGCTCGCTGAACACGATGGAGCTGGACTTAAATGCAGTGGTGTTTACGTTGGCGATGTTGTTACCGATCACGTCCATCTTGGTCTGATGGGTCTTCAGTCCTGCCACACCGCTATACAATGATCTCATCATAATACATGTTCCTCCTGTTTCCCGGAGCCGCGCCCCCTCCGTCGTTCGGGGGCGCCCTGGTATGTAAACTTCCTTGTGAGGTCCGGCTTACATGATTACTGCTCCGTTGATATTTGTGAATACATTGTCACTGGTCTCCGTGCCGTCCATGGCTGTTATCACTGTCCTGTTGGGCACATTCACGATGAATGCGTACTCATCCACAATGACCAGCGAGTCCTTGATTCCTTTCTGACCCGCCCTGCGGACTCCGTCGTTCAGTCTCTCCATCTGACCCTCGGTGAGTTCGATCCCTCTGTCCGAAAGCCTCCCGGCCGCATGCTTGGAGAATTTCAGTCCCCGGCTCTGTACCGCTGTCTGCAGCGTCCTCTGCATGAGTACATCCTGGAACGATACCCCCGTCTGCTTCGTCTGTCCGTCCGCCTGCTTTGACTGGCTTAAATATCTGTCCGTCAGCTGTTCGATAGAAAGGAAGTTCTGATTCTGAATATCCATATTCATTCCCTCCCGTCATTCTTCATATCTTACTCGCCGTCGCCGACCTCTCCCGTGTCACCGGTCTCGCCTGCGTCGCCGCTCTCGTCATCGCCGCCGTCTTCTCCGGATTCTTCCGCCGCAAGCCGGATCGCCTTGGCCTTCTCAATGTACTTCTCCAGCGTATCCACCAGATCGCTGGCTACGAAAGACTTCTCGTAATCGCTCATGGAGTTGTAGATCTCCTCCAGTTCGTCGATCGCCTCCAGATCCGTCTCGTCACAGCCGTCCACCGCGGGAAGCTTGCCCAGCTTATTGGCGAAATCCTTGCCTTTGTTGTACGCATCCAGATAGTCCTTATCCACCACCGTATCCAGATCCTCGATGCTGTAAAGAGCCTCGTTGATGGACAGATACGCTTTGCCGTTCTCGTACACCACATAGTCTACCTTGCCCTGCACGAAATTGGTCTCTCCCGTGGAGGATGTGGTGCGGATGTAAACCTCCTTGCCCACAAGCTGGCTGGCTCTCTGCAGATCCATGCTGCCCGCCATATTCTGCATCTGCTCCACCTGGGAGAACTGTGCGTACTGGGAAATATACTCCGTGTTGGAAGTGGGCTCCAAAGGATCCTGATACTTCATCTGCGCCACCAGAAGCTGAAGGAACGCATCCTTATCCATGTCGCTTCCGTTCTTTCCCGTCTTGCGAAGGGAGTCCTGAGAGGCGGTCTCCACAATCTTACCGTCTTCAACCGGTTGTACCAATGCCATAATCTTCTCTCCTTTCCGTATGTATGTTTTGTTCCGTCATTTTGAGTGCGTCATGCCGTGAAATCTACCGTGCCGCCGTTTGCAGCCATCATCTCTGCCGCCATGCGCTCCTCGCTTCCGGGTTCCCCAAAGATCTCGGTCCCGTCCTCGCCTCCCAGCCGGATCCGTCTGGTCCTGGGACGTTTTCCCTCAAATTCCTCCCGGGTCTGACCCTCTCTGCCCTGCTCTAAGTTCTGCTCAAACTGATGGGTCTGCACGGTGACCTCGATGGCTTCCACTCTCACACCCTGCTGTGCAAAGCTTTCCTTTAGCTGGACCATCTGGCTCTCCAGCGCCGCCTTGACCGCCTCGTTCTGGGTGATAAAGTTCGCCGTGAGCACTCCGCCCTTTGCCGCCACATGAATCTGAAGAGTTCCCAGACTTGCGGGGTGAAGCTGCATCTCCAGGCTGGACACGTCAGATTTTACCTGGACCCTCATATAGTCCATGATCTGGCGCATCATATCCTGTGTGTCCGCATCCCGGATACTGCCGGGCTCCTGTACGCTCTCTGTCTGCGGCTGGAAGCTCTCACTCCGGATGCCCTGAAGCATCAGATTGCCGTCCGCCTCTGCGTGCCTGCCGTTTCCATGCCCGGATTCCTTCTCATTGCGTCCGTCCGCACTTTCCTGTGCCCCCTGCATCTGCTGTCCGTCAACAGCCGCAGGATCTCCGGTCGTCTGAACAGGAAACACGCTGCCCTCTTTTGTCACCTCAATGACAGGACCCTCCGGCGTCTCATCGGGCACCCCGACGTTTTCCTCCACCGTCTGCAGGAGCTGTCCGGGGGAAATTCCGGCAGCCTCGCTCACCGTCCCGAGAGCTGTCTTCGCCTGCTCCATGAGCATCCGGTAATCGGAACAGAGTTGTTCGTCCGTCAGAAGGGAAAGTGTGTCTTCTGCGCCGCCAAGCTGAAGAAGAAGGCTGCTCAGATTCTCAGGCTGTAACAGTTCCACAGGCTCCAGACCCATGTCCGTCATGACTTCCTGCAAAGCTTCCCCTGAGATCTCAAAGGTGTCCCGGATCTGCTCCATCAGCCCTGCCGCCGCCGTCGCGAGCGCTTCCATGATGTTCCCCAGCTCTTCCTCGGGCACTTCCGTTGCAGATTCCCCGCCCCGGGTTTCCTGCACGTTGTCGGGATCATCCTCTCGGATATTCTTCCTGGATCTGTCCTTTGCCCTCAGCTCTTCCCCGGGTTTTGCCTTGTCAGCCGCAGTGCCGGATTCCTTTGCAGTCTGGTTCTGCTCCGGCGCCTTGTTTGCCTCCGCCTGACCAGACCACACGGCGGAAAAGCCCTCACCTTCCGTCTTTGACGGCGATCCCGCGGAACGAACTCCCGGATTCAGCATGCTCCCCACATCTTTTACCGATGTAGCTGTCATGTCAGTCCTCCTTTCCGTATTCTATTTGGTTTGCCTGAAATCAGGCTCCCAGATTCTATATCGGCTTCCCGGCGTGACGACTTAAGACTCCGGATTCATAATTTTGGTAAGTTTTGCGGCTACATCCGGCTGCATGGCGCCCAAAATCGCCGCCCGGTTCTCCGCGGGCATCGCCTCCAGGATATCCGCCACCAGATTCAGATCGTCCGTCATCTCTTCAAAAATACCCGCAGCCGCCTTGGGCTTCATCTGGGAGTACGCGGCGGCATAATCCTGTACCGCCTTATCTTTTTCCGTCTGCGCGACCACCTGCTTGTACAGATAATCCGCGGTATCCCGGTCCATGCTCTCATAATATTTCTGATATTCCTCTGCCCCCGGACCGTTCTCCGCATAGATGACCTCCTCGTAGAATTCCGTCCGAATGCGCTGAAACTCTATCTGCTTGGCCTCAAAGGGCTGGAGGCGCAGGACTTCCGCCTTCAGTGTATCGATATCCGAATCCTTTGTTTTCGCCTCGCTCTGCAGCTGTTCGATCTGTTTCTCTAAAGCCTCGATCTGATCCACGGCATCCCTCAGGCTGGTGTAGCCGCCGTATGCCTCCCCGTCGGTAGTCTCCGTCAGAGAGTTCCCCGGCAGGATCCTGTTGACCACGGGTACATCCTTCAAAACCGGCGTCAGCACCGAACTTCCGAAACCGCCCACATCCATCTTCACCACCACACAGATGATGGCAAGCCAGAGCACCACGATAAAGATGGTGGTAAAAAAGGTGGCAAGACCTCCGCCCTCATCCTCATCGTCAAGTTCATCCTCACGCCTGGCAATTTCCTTCGCCCTGCGCTTTGCCTCTTTTTTGCGCCCTTTCTCATCCTTCTTCAGCTGCTTTTTTTCGGATTGGATCTTCTTTTTTTCTTCCGCAGCGGCAATCTCCTGCGGGCTCATTTCCTTCGCCATATCGTTATCCCTCTTGCCTCTGACCGTAAGTGTAACTGGTCAGCTCGTCTATCACTTTACTCTCGGCGCGGTTCTCCTCGCGCAAAAACTCCTCAAACGCCTTCTCCCGCAGGGTCTCCTGCGTCTTTCTCTCCTGTATCGCCACAGTCATATGTGTCCGCGCCTCCTCCAGGTTCTTCCTCGCCTTCGCGACCCGGGTCTTCTGGGCATCGATATAGCTGTCCATGGTGAGGATGGCGTTTTTGTTGTCCTCGATCTCCCTCACGTTCAGCACGCCGTTCAAAAGCTGTCTGGCGCGGTTTTCATACCCCTGTTTCCTCTCGATCAGCGCCTGCAGTTTCTCCTCCTCCTGATCCAGCTGCATCCGGGCAGCGGAAAATTGCTGCTTTGCCTGATCCTCCATCTTGAGCTTGATATTCAATATATTCTGCAATCGGTAACGGAATCTCGCCATTCTATCCGAACATCTCCTTCAACCGGCTGGAACTGTCCTCAAAATCCACTTTTTCGTCCGTCTCCTGGCATAAAAACTCATTCACTTCGTCAATTTTGCTGATGGCATAATCCACGGAAGGGTTGCTGCCGCTCTTGTAGGCGCCGATGTTGATCAGATCTTCTGCCTCATTGTAGGTGGCAAGCACATTCCTCAGCTTCCCGGCAGACTGCCTGTGCTCCCTGTCTGCTACCTGGCTCATGCACCTGGAAATGCTCTGCAGTACATCGATCGCAGGATAATGGTTTTTGTGCGCCAGTTTCCTGTCCAGCATGATATGACCGTCCAAAATACTGCGGGCAGTATCGGTGATGGGCTCGTTGAAATCATCGCCGTCCACCAGCACGGTGTAAAGCCCCGTGATGGAGCCTTTTGCAGCTCTGCCTGCCCGCTCTAACAGCTTGGGCATCTCGGAGTACACACTGGGGGGATATCCTCTGGTCACGGGCGGTTCTCCGCTGGCGAGCCCGATCTCTCTCTGGGCCATGGAAAAACGGGTCAGCGAGTCCATCATGAGCAGCACGTCCCTGCCCTGATCCCTGAAATATTCCGCGATCGCCGTGGCAGTCTTGGCTGCCATCTTGCGCTCCAGTGCAGGACGGTCCGAGGTGGCGACCACCACCACCGAGCGTTTCATGCCTTCCTCGCCCAGGTCCCTCTCTATAAACTCGCGCACCTCCCTGCCGCGCTCTCCGATCAGTGCGATGACATTGATGTCCGCTTTGGTATTTCGAGCAAACATGCCCATCAGCGTGGATTTTCCCACACCGGAACCGGCAAAAATGCCGATGCGCTGCCCCTTGCCCACCGTGATCAGCCCGTCCACTGCGCGCACGCCCAAAGACAGGATCTCATCAATGATCGCCCGCGCCATGGGGTCGGGCGGATTGGCGTCCACGGGATACTCTACACCGCTGATGCGGGTCCCGTCTGCCGGGATGCCCATCCCGTTTAAGGTTTTGCCCAGCAGCTCCTTTCCCACCGTCACCGTCAGCGGATAACCGGTATTTTCCACCACGCAGCCCAGCCCGATGCCTTCCACATTATCATAGGGCATGAGCAGTGTCTTTTTGTCCTTAAAACCAACGACTTCTGCCAAAATCGGCGTAAGCCCCAGCTCCTCGTCCGGGATGATCCGACATAAATCTCCCAGCTTGGCATCCGGCCCCGCCGACTCAATGGTGAGCCCCACCACATTCACAACCTTGCCCAGCCTGCGAAAATAAGTGCGCTCTGTCAATCTTGTATATTTTGTAAAATCGATTCCCGGTGTCCTCAATCTCCAACGCTCCGTTCATCCCAAAATCATCGGGAAACTTCCTTTTCATAGGACAGAAGACTCAGCTTCTGCCCCAGCTCTGTAAGCTGTGTCCCCAGCCCGCAGTCAAAGATGCCGCCTTCCGTCTCGATCATACACTCGTTATGCTTTAAAGTGTGATCCTCCACCAGCTCCAGTGTCGCGCCGGGAGAGGTGAGCGCAGCCAACAGCGTCTTTTTCTCCATGGTCACATAGGGATAATCCTCCGCGGACACATGCACCAGGAAATTTCTTCCCTCTATCCTGCGCACCGCCGCGTCGATCAGATACAGCAGAACTGCCCGGTAGGAGGACAGCTCCACACCGAAGAGATGCTCGTACACCCCGGTGAGGGCATCCACGAACTTCGGCTCGAGCTCATCCACCATTCCCTGATACTCTGCCTCCAGATCCTTCCGTTTCTTTTCCAGTTCCCGTTCCTTCACCGCATACTCGCTCTGCGCCTGTTCCCTGCCCTCACGGTAGCCCTGTTCCCTGGCGTCGGCAAGCGTCTTCTCCCGTTTCGCCTCAGCGTCTTTCTGCGCCTTCCTGCGGATGTCTTGTGCATCCTCCCGCGCCTGTGCAAGGATCTCCTCCGCCTGCACTCTGGCCTCCTCTACAAGCTTCTCCGGGTCAGGGCGGACGCTCTGCGTCTCTCCGGATGGCGGATCCGCCTTGATGACATTTCCGTGGAGTTCATCGCCCTCATCCGAAGACGCCCCGTCCACACGCTCCGCGTTCAGCCCAGAGAAGAAACCGCCGGCATCCGGTTCTGAGGTTTCCATGCCTTCCGCTCCGTGCCGGTGCGCCGTCATCTCCTCAATGCGGCGCGCAGCCAGCTCATTCGTGTCTATCACTCTCTTCTCCACATCCTGCAGACTGGCAAACCCCATCTTTAACAAATTACTAGACAACGATCTCGTCACCTCCACCTCTGGAGATAACGATTTCTCCCGCATCTTCCAGCTTGCGGATAATATTTACAATCTTCTGCTGCGCTTCCTCCACATCCTTCATGCGGACAGGTCCCATAAACTCCATGTCCTCTTTGATCATCGTGGCAAGACGCTTGGAGAGGTTGTTGAAGATCGCGGTCTGCACCTGCTCGTTTGCTCCCTTCAGGGCGATCTCCAGATCGTTGTTGTCCACATCCCGCAGCACGCGCTGGATCGCGCGGTCGTCCAGAAGCAGTACATCCTCGAACACAAACATCTTCTTTCGGATCTCGTCCGCCAGCTCCGGCTCCTCGATCTCCAAAGTCTCCATGATATGTTTCTCGGTGCCGCGATCCACAGTGTTCAGGATCTCCACCACAGCGTCCACGCCGCCGATCACCGTATAATCCTGATTTACCAGGCTCGCCAGTTTGGACTCGAGCACCTTTTCCACCTCCTTGATGACATCGGGGCTGGTGCGGTCCATGGTCGCGATACGTTTTGCCACATCCGCCTGTCTGTCGGGGGGAAGCGCGGACACGATCATCGCGGCCTGTCCCGGGGACAGATAAGACAAAATCAACGCGATCGTCTGGGGATGCTCATCCTGTATAAAGTTGATCAGCTGAGAGGCATCGGTCTTGCGGACAAACTCGAAAGGCTTCACCTGCAGGGAAGCCGTCAGCTTTCCGATCACCTCCATCGCCTTCTCCGTCCCCAGCGCCTTGTCCAAAAGCTCCTTGGCATACCCGATACCGCCCTCCGCGATATACTGCTGGGCAAGGCAGACCTCATAGAATTCATTGATGACTGCCTCCTTCAGCTGAGGCGTCACACTTCTGGTGTTGGCGATCTCCAGTGTCAGTTCCTCTATCTCATCCTCCTTCAGGTGTTTAAACAACCCTGCGGAGCGCTCGGGTCCAAGAGAGATCAATAAGATCGCCGCCTTCTGCAGTCCTGTGATCTCATTCTCCGCGCTGCCATTTCTCACAATCCGCACTCTCCTTCCACATCCCGGTCTTACCAGTCCTCACCGAGCCAGTTGCGCAGCAGCGCAGCGGCAGCTTCCGGGTTTTCGTCCACGAATTTCTCTATCATCTTACGGGTCTCCGACTTGTTCTCCACCTCAATATCCTCCAGCTCCTCCTGGGGAGTAGACTGCAGGAGGCTCTCCACGGAAAGCTCCTCCTCCTGGGCGGCATGGCGTCTGCTGCTCATGCTGCGCAGCACCACAAAGCCCAACAGAGCCAGGATCAGGATCAGCATAATGATGGCAGAGACATTGGTCCAGTCCACGCTCAGCCCCGGGCTGTCGACAAACACCGGCGTCTCATAGGCGACGATGGTGATATTCTCCACCGGGATCCGGGTGGCATTGTGCGCCATATTGTAATAGTCCTGATCCACCTCGAGTTTGACGTCCGCGGCATTGTTCAGCTTGAACTCCTCCCAGCTGATACCGTCCAGAAGCCCCTGCCTCTTTACGTCTTCCTCCCGGTACTCATGGTAGCGCAGGAGGGCAATGGACATATGGGAATTATTATAGTTGATCGCCCCCGCGGGGATCGTCTTATATTGAATATTCTCGTTGGGCAGATAATCCTCGTGCAGCTCGCTCTGGGTAGAGGAAGAATTGTTGGCATCGGGGCTCACATACACATCCTCGTCATTGGAGTCTGAGCCCGGCACATAGGAGCCGCTGTTTTCATTCTCCGACTCATATGTCTCACGCATTGCCAGATATCCCTCGTCACGCCCCTCTTCCACGGTGTAACGCTTCGCCGTCTCCTCATAGGTGGCGTAATCCATATCCAGACTGCAGGTCACTTCCGCATTGTTAAACTGATTGGTTCCGATCAGCACATTCTTGACCTGAAACGCCACCATGGACTGCCCCTGATTTTGCAGCTCCTGCATGGAGCTTGCGATCCCTGCGGAGGAATAATCGTCTCCGCCCGCAAAGAGCAGCTCCGAATTGGAGTCCAGTATGGTGATGTTGGACGTGGTGTCATTCCCCAGCCAGCTGGCCACTGCCCGCGCCATATTCGCCGCATTGGCAGAGGTAAAGGTCCCGTCCAGCTCCAGCTTGATATAAGCGCTGGACTCCTGCCTCTCCCTGGAGAGCGTCCCCTTTTGTTCCGGTATATGTAACAGCACATCCGCGCTCTTGACATTCTCGAAAGAAGTGAGATTTTTTTCCAGCTTGCTCTCGTATGCCTCCAGCGTCAGCTTTTCCTTGTCCGAAGCCGTAGTGGAAATGCTGCCGTTCAACGCCTGCTGGATCGTGTATTCGTCCGCTCCGTAGCCTGCCGATCCCAGTGCCCACACTGCCGTCGGATACTGGCTGACCTCAACGCTGAACCGCAGACCGTCCGCGGAGGGCTTGAAGGTAATGCCCGCTTCGGTGAGCAGGTTTTCCACTTCCGCCGCCTCAGCCGCACTTTCACAGGTGAACAGATCCGTATACTGAGGCTGTGACGTCACATATATGATGATTCCAAAAGCAAAGATAACCGTTGCCGCCAGACCGATGATGATGGTCTTCTGCCGCGAGGTGAACCGGTTCCACCACTCTATCACCTTCTGCAGGATTTCCCTTAATCTTTCAGGCATGACATTTCTCCCGTCTTATGTATTGTCCTGCCGATGCCTAAATCTGCATCTGCATCAATTCTTTATACGCATCCAGCAGACGGTCCCTGATCGCCACCGTGTACTGCAGCGCCGTCGATGCCTTTTGAAGCGCGATCGTCAGATCATGGGTATTCTCCGTCTCCCCCAGGGCGAACCGGATCTCCTCGTTCTCCATATCCGACAAATAGCTGTTGGTGGTCTTAATATTGTCGATGGCAGTGCCTAACAGCGCGCCGAACATATTGCCGTCCACCGTGCCGTTTTTCTTTGCCAGATCCTCCGAGACGGAGTCGGCAGGATTCACCGTGCGCAGCGCAGCTGCGCGGTCAATTCCGTTCAATGCCGCGATTGCCGACAGATCCATACTTTAATCCTCCTACTGCTGTGACAGCTGCAGCCCCTGAAGCGCCATGGACTTGCTGGCGTTAAATGCCGTTGCGTTTGCCTCGTAAGCGCGGCTGGCATCGATCAGGTTTGTCATCTCTGTCACAATATTTACATTGGGATAAGTCACATAACCGTTCTCATCCGCATCGGGATGGGAGGGGTCATATACCATATTCTGCTCCGACTCGGTATCTTCATAGATACCGTTTACCTTCACGCCCTGCCCCACATAGGCGGCAGTCGCACCCTTCAACACCTTGTGGAAATCCTGGGAGCGGTCTGCCCCCTTCGTGGCAAAGGTGACGATCTTGCGCACATAGGGCGTGCCGTCCTCCGTCCGGGTCGTGTCGGCATTCGCCACATTTTCCGCGATGGTGTCCATGCGCAGCCTCTGGGCAGTCATACCGGATGCGTTTATGTTAAAAGCCGAAAACATACTCATATCAATACCTCCTGTGGCAGATCACTTCATGACTGACTGCAGATCACTTCATCACTGACTGCAGATTACTTCATCACCGACTGCAGATTCTCAAACTCCTGATTGATGCCTGCAAGCAGTCCCTGGTATTTCAGCTGGTTCTCCGCCAGCATCACATTCTCGTTCTCAATATCCACATTGTTGCCGTCCAGACGGTAGGCATAATCGGCATAATCCGTATACACCTGCGGTCTCAGCCTTGACAGCACAACATGCCCCACTTTGCTGTCCATGGACTCATACCGGCAATCCCCCAGAGCTTTCCTGAGTTCCGACTCAAAGTCCACATCCTGCCTCTTGTAATAAGGCGTATCCACATTCGCGATATTGTTGGACAACGCCTGATTGCGCAGCCAGCTCGCATCCGCTGCCTTGTCCAGCACATTGATGTAATCAAACGCATTGGTGTTGATCATAGCATACTCCTTTCCCAGTCCGAACAGCCCGGGCACATTGTACCCACACTATACTATTATAAATATTTTTGAAAAAAAGACAATAGCTTTTTCCAAATTCCAACAATTGCCGCCCGGGCAAAAACCGTCGGGCAGGATTTCCGTTCCCAAAAAACAAAAAAGGATTTACCGCACCGACAATAAATCCTTTTATCTTTCCGTTTCAATATCAATCCGTTTTATTCTGTTTTTGCCGCCGGAGCCTGAAGTTTTTCAGTTCCTCTGGTTCTGACGCTTCAGCTCCTCGATCTCGTCGAACACCACATCGTTCAACACCTTGATGTAGGTTCCCTTCATGCCGGAAGAACGGGATTCGATCACTCCCGCGCTCTCGAATTTGCGGAGAGCATTGACGATGACCGAGCGCGTGATCCCCACCCGGTCCGCGATCTTGCTCGCCACAAGGATCCCTTCCATACCGTTTAACTCGTCAAAAATATGGGTGATAGCCTCCATCTCCGAGAAAGAAAGCGTGCTGATCGCCGATTTGACGACCGCCACCTTGCGGCTCTCCTCCGCGCTCTCCTCGTTCACTGCCCGGAGCATCTCCAGCCCTACCACCGTTGTGCCATACTCACAGAGAATGATGTCGTCAATATCATACTGGGAATCACACTTATAGATAAACAGCGTTCCAAGGCGCTCGCCCGCGATCTCGATGGGGGCAATGGTCGCCTGGAACCTGCGGATCCCTTCGCTCTCAAACCCCAGCGTCTCCAGATTGACATTCTCCTTGGTGGAGAGCACACCCAGCAGACGCTCATTGAGCATGGAGTCGATAAATCCCCCCACGCCCTCATCGATCAGTTCCCCGATCATGTCCACGCCGTCGCATTTGCCGGATCCCAGTACCTTGCCCTTGCGGCTGATCACCAGCACATTTGAGTTGAGGATCTCCCGCATCACTTTACATATATCATTAAAAACAACTTTGCCGGAATTGTTATTGTGCAGCAATTTCCCAATTTTTCTAGTCTTATCCAACAACTGTACGCTGCTCATAAAATATCCTCCGTCTGTAAAAAGAAACCGGGCAGTTTGTGAATGTTCCTCCTGCCTTCAATATCTCACACATGGATATTTTAACACATAACAAAACAAATTACAATGTAAAAATAGTCAATTTCATATTTTTATGCAAATTTATTTGACAATTTAAAAAACTGCCTCTTTTGCTTTATTTTGAATATAACCACAGTTTTCGTCCATGCAGACACATTTACTGCCCTTTTCCAGCATCAGGCCGCCACACCGGGGGCACCGCTCTTTGACCGGCTTATTCCACACCATAAAGTCGCATTCCGGATTGCCCGCGCAGCCATAATAGACTCTTCCCTTCCTGGTCTTCTTGAGCACCAGATCCCTGCCGCACCGGGGACACTGCACGCCGATCTTTTCAAAATAGGGTTTCGTATTGCGGCACTCCGGGAAACCGGGGCATGCCAGGAAACGTCCGTGGGGACCATATTTGATCACCATATTGCGGCCGCAGAGTTCACAGATCTCCTCCGAGACCTCATCGGCGATGGTCACTTCCGGCAGCTCCTTCTCCGCCTGTTTTACCGCCTCATCCAGATCGGGATAAAAGTTGGCGACGATGGTCTTCCACTTTACGCTTCCCTCCTCCACACCGTCCAGCAGCGCTTCCATGTTGGCAGTAAAGTTCACGTCCACGATGGAGGGAAATGCCTCCTTCATCATTCTGTTGACCACTTCTCCCAGCTCCGTGACATAAAGATTCTTATTCTCTTTCGCCACATATCTGCGGGCAAGGATCGTGGTGATGGTGGGCGCATAAGTACTGGGACGTCCGATCCCCAGCTCCTCCAGGGCGCGCACCAGCGTCGCCTCCGTATAGTGCGCAGGGGGCTGGGTAAAATGCTGTTTCGCATCGAACTCCACAAATTTCAGCCTGCTGTCTTCTGTGAACGCATGGTTTAAGGTGTTCTCAGCCTCCTTGTCCTCCTCCTGCACATAGACGCTCATAAAACCGTCAAACACCAGCTTGGACGCCGCCAGCGTAAAGATATGTTCCCCCGCCCGGATCTTCACCGAGGTGGTCTCATACTTTGCCGCGCTCATACGGCTCGCCACAAACCGCTTCCAGATCAGCTGATACAGCCGGAAGAGATCCCTGGGAAGCTGCTCCTTGATAGCCGGGGGAATCCTTGCCGGGTCGGTGGGGCGGATCGCCTCGTGGGCATCCTGGATTTTGGCGCCTTTTTTCCCCGCGGCAATATGTTCCGCCTGATATGCCTCCCCATAATTTCTGCCGATGAAATCCCTCGCCATCCCTTCCGCCTCTTCCGAGACCCGGGTGGAATCGGTACGCAGATAGGTGATCAGACCGATCGTCCCCTCCCCCTCAATGTCCACGCCCTCATAGAGCTGCTGGGCAAGGCGCATGGTCTTCTGTGTGGAAAAGTTCAGGACCTTGCTCGCCTCCTGCTGTAACGTGGAGGTGGTAAAGGGCAGCGGCGCCTTCTTGACACGCTCGCCTTTCTTAATCTCACTCACACGATAGTCCGCATTCTCCAGCTCCTTCATGACAGCGTTTGTCTCTTCCCTGCTGTGGAGGCTCTGCTTTTTGTCCGTGCCGTAATATTTTGCGACAATGGGCTTCTTTTCCCCCTCCACGGAAAGCACCGCGTCCAGGGACCAGTATTCCTCGGGAATGAAGGCATTGATCTCCTCTTCCCTGTCACAGATGATACGGAGCGCAACGGACTGCACACGCCCCGCGCTCAGCCCTCTTTTGATCTTTGCCCACAGAAGCGGTGAGATCCTATAACCTACCATGCGGTCCAGCACACGGCGCGCCTGCTGGGCATCCACCAGGTCCATATCGATCTGACGGGCATTCTTCAGGGACTCCTTCACCGCGTTCTTGGTGATCTCATTGAAAGTAATGCGGTATACTTTTTTATCCTCCAGCTTCAGGGCGTGATACAGATGCCATGAGATCGCCTCTCCCTCACGGTCAGGGTCGGTCGCAAGATAGATCTTATCCGCTTTCTTAACCTCCCTGCGCAGAGCGGCAAGCACCTCGCCCTTCCCCCGGATGGTAATATATTTGGGCTCATAGTCATTTTGAACATCGATGCCGAGCTGGCTCTTGGGCATATCCCTCACATGCCCGTTGCTCGCCATAACTTCATAATTTGCACCCAGAAATTTCTTGATGGTCTTCACCTTTGCCGGTGACTCAACGATAACAAGATATTTAGCCATTTCCATTCCCCCATACAACTATATGTGAATCGTGAATCACTATACACCAAAATTTTTCAAGGTGCAAGTTTTTTAAGAAATTTTTCATAAAGCTATTGTGCGCAGATCAGGGCCGGATATGCTTAAAACCGGCGGATACGCCCAAAAAAGGCTGCACCCGGATGGGTGCAGCCCTCGTCAGAATCTCATGATCTTGTTTTGGTGGTCCCTGTCGGACTCATATGCCTTTTGCCGGGCTGTTCTCCTCTCATCATCAATGCAGACGGATGTAGAACACACCGCGGCCGCCCATATTCGGCGTTATCTCACGGGCATAAGTCTCGTTCTTTACTTTTTCCATCACGATCTTATAGACAACATTCTTCTGCATTTCACCGCCGTTTTTACACTCGAAGTAAAAGCTGAAGTTATCGTCTCCGCTCTTGTCCTGCAGCTGGAACTGACGCCCCACCTGTTGCCACTGGCTATTGCTGCTGTCCCACTTGTAGCACCTGGTGTTGTTGATAAGATCGTCAACGGCATCTCTTGCAGCGGTGGAACCGGTAACATTCACACAGCGGAATTTGATCCACTGATGGGCATCCGTATAGCTCAACTCCACAGGATTGTTGAAAGTACCCAGACCCGTGCTTCCCTCCTTCGCATAGGGAGAAGCGCTGTGACCGCCCGTCGCATCCTCATAACTCTCAAACTTCAGCGAGAAAGCATACAGCTGAACCGAATAGATATACTGGGGATCCACATCAGGGATGGGAGTGCTGGTACCGCCGGGGTACGCCGACTCGGGATAATATGCCTGCTGGTTATTTCCCTTATTGTATTTGAAGCTGTAGAGGATCTCGATCGTATAATCCTTCATAAACTTCATATTCTGGAAGTCATTGGCGTTGAACTTAAAGTGCTGGGGATCATTTCCCTGATCCGTCATGCGGATCCACTGGGGATAGTTGGGCGATGTATGAACATCTGCCGGATCCGCATCCGTGGATTTATAACGGAAGTAAATATTTCCCTGGAAACCACCGTTATAGGCGTCGTCCCCGGAAGGAGTCTCCCCGGGATGGTTGCGCTTCCATTCTTCCTCAACCAGTTTGGAATGATTGAGATTTACATCCACATATCCCTCAGTACCACGCCGCAGCTGCCCGGACACACTCAGCCCTTCGCCGGAGGCGACCAGATCCCGGTGATCCACCACGCTGCCATATACGCTGCTGGTCTTGTTAATCCCGTTGGGATGCTGTGCCGTGGCAACAACCTCCAATGTCATACCGTTGGAAATATTCTGTTTCAGTTTGAACCACACTTCATTGCTGCTGTCTCCGGGAGGATCGATGATCTGGGCATAATCGCTGCCGCTTCCGGAACCGCCGACAATATTAAAGGTCCATTTTAACGTATTGGGATCCACATAATCCGTGTCATACAGAGCTCCGGGCACCTTCGCAAGATTTGTTCCGTTCGGAGTTGCGCTGATACTGTAAACGGCATCCTGAGCCAGCGCAGAGCCCTCCCGCAGAACGAAACTCGTCCAGTCGAAGCCAAGCACACGCCTGATATTGATATCCACACGCTTTCTGTCCAGGGGAGCTCCGGAGGCGCCGGTGGCGTCTGTCTCTACGATAAGGGGCAGCACACCGTCACTTCCGCCGGTCTCCGTAGGTCCGATCTGAAGCGTGATCGTGGTCGGAGTCACAGAAAAAGATGCGTCCGGTGAAGGATCATGGGTCGTATCAAAATAGCAGTGCCAGTTCTTGTTGGCAGAACCGGCGACGGAAACCTCCAGAGGATACGTCTGGTTGGGCTCCAGTGTTACCTTATCCATGACAAGGATCAGCGCCGTCAGCTCCAGAGGGGTGCCGGCATCGGGATTATTCCTGGAAGTGATATTGTATGCCGTGGAGAATCTTCTTCCCTGGTTTTCCATCGTGAAAGCCAGCTGGACCGTTCTCGCAGTAGGAAATGCGGAGGCATCCACATCAAACGAAGCCATATGCTCTGCGATCAGCTCATTCGCCGCAACCACATTGGAGGGGTTGTTCGTTTCGTACTGAGTATAACGCAGTGTCTGTGCCGACGGATCGTATGTGATCTCATAGGTATAATCCACGTTGGCGATCTTGAGCACATTTCCGCTGAATTCCACCGTGTCCGTCGCGTCAATGATGAGCGCTTCGATGGCATTGGCAGTGAACTGTGCCTCCTGCTGCATGGCAGTCTCCACAGTGCCGCTCTTGTAGGAATTCGTGGCAACCACCATGGCGCCTCCTACGGTGGCAGAGATGATCGCCAGGATCGCCACTGCACAGACCAGCTCGATCAGCGTCAGACCTCTACTGTCTCCTCGCATTTTCCTTTTAAACATTTTCTTTCCTCCCTTAATCTATATACACCTTACCGGTTATTGGTACCAAATTCACCGTAAATTCTCTTCCGCCGCGGGTCACAATGATCTGCGTACAGTATCCTCCGCCGTCCAGAGGCTTGAATGCCCCGCTGCTTCTGTCAAAGGACAGCTTTAAGGGCAGATCATGCAGATCCGGTGCGCTGCCGACAAGATACTGGACCTTTACCTTCGATGCCCCGATCTCCACCTTGGATGTGCAGGGAACACTGTTGGTGTCAATGACTGCGTCCGTGTTGGATACCCACTCTTCCAGATACACTTTTCCGCCTTCCTCGACCAGCATATAAACCGCCCCTACTTTACCCATGGCAGTCGTGCGATGCCGCTCCAGCGAATACACGATCTTCTGGGCACACTGCTGCGCCGGTTTCCCGGTCATGGCATTGATGCCCCAAATTCCTATTCCGCCCAGCAAAGCTATGATCGCGATGACGATCATCAGCTCTACCAGCGAGACTCCTCTGTTGTCCTGTCTCATACGCTCACCCACTTATTCCTTTTTCCAATTCGCATACCGGACACTTCCTGACACATCCGCTTCGGTCTTGCGGGACGCATCCTGCTGGCTGACCCCTGCAGGCAGGGAAACCACTGACCCCTCCGCGCTCCAGTCAATTCCGGGTGCATACACATCCATATCCGTAGAAATGATCGTTGTCAGCTTTGTCGTCGGGTTGATATATGTCATCTGCAGTCCTCTGATCCGCACATATCCCTCGTCAGGGTGAAGCTCCAGCACCTCCGCGGAACTGAAAGCCCCGTCATGATTGGCATCATAGGCATCGTTTATCGCAAGGGTGTAATCGGAACCTCCCGTGCAGTAACTGCTCAGCAAAGGCACCCAGCTGTTGCCGTGGGCAAGCAGATCGGCATCCCACTCCTCCTGCACCTTGGCCACAAACACATTGTTGTACTCCAGCTGGCGCAGTTCCTTGGTCTGAAGGGAGACAAACCTCATAGTGATATCATTATACGCCTCCACAGCGGCATTTGATGTGTCGATCATCAGATTTGCCCGGATCTCCTCCAACGCCTCTTCGCCTGTATAAAAATTCTTCTTATTCTGATAGTCCGCCTGCTTGATCTGGAAATTCATGCCGGAAATATACAAGAGCGTCGTCGCCAGGATGGTGAGAAAGCCCACCACCAAAACCACTGTCAACAGAGCAGAGCCGCGGTCATTCATTTTGCTGCCAAATAGCTTTCTCAACATCTCACACCTCACTACTCGTTCATGGTTCCGATAAAGGTCGCCACCTCATCCGTGGTTCCGGCTTCATACACATGAATCTCTACATCATAAAGCAATGTCACTCTGTCCACAACACTGTTCCTCACCGTCTCACCGGAACTGAAACCGCTGATCGTGGGCGGTGCGATCGCAGAGCCAAGGGGCGCCAGGTTTTCGTACAGATTGGATTTTAAATCCACCGAACCGCCTGTCACCAGATTGTTGACGCGTACATTGTATCCCACTTCACCGAGATTTAACTGTGCGTCCGTCAGCCCGGTGGCGAGCTGTTTTGCCACCACGAACTGTAAAGCCTCATAGCCGCTCTCCTCAGGGTCTGCCACCCCGGAAGGATTATAAAGATTGGTCAGACTGCCATTGAGATTGATCTCATCCCTTGCGCTGGCTCCAAAGAGCGACGCGGAGGGATAGATCGGAAAATAATACAGATAAATGTGATTCAGTTTGCTCTTTCTGCCGTCCACTTCCACACCACCGATGGTAGCCGAATTATCATAAAAAGTCTTTGTCGTCGCCCCGGTGACGGGATCCATTGCCTGTTCCAGCTTCATCACCGTCTCGTCAAATGTTTTGCTGCCCGTACCCGTGGAACCCGTAGAGGTGATATAACTGTAGGAAACCGTTGCCTTACAGGTATATGTGATCTTCACTTCCACCTTCTGGGCAGATCCGGTATCGCTGACATCCACATCGATCACACGCTTAAAATCCTGAAAAGACACGGAATCGATCGTATGACTGGTCGCATTGGAATGATAGGAGGAGAAATTCGTGTCCACCTCATTCTCCGCCTTCAGCTGTAACGCGGCAAGGGCATCATACCCCTCGCTCTCCTCCAGACAGATCAGGGCATCGGCGTACTGGCTGATGTCATCCACGCTCAGCACATCCGGCACACCGGCAGTGCGGGGAGTCACCAAAATATCCACGTCATAGAACTGCCCCTCGGAAGTGGCATTGGATACACGGAACCGATAGGAATCCGCATCATCCTTCAGCGTGCCGTCCGGATGCAGCGGGTATTGCTCCGTACCGCCGTACACCGCGGCAGCGCTCATCGTTGTGGTATGCGTTCCGTCCGAGCTTGCCACAGTGCCCTTAAAGGAATTGGACAAAAACTGTTTGCAGAGCTGCTCCACATTGTAAGCTTTAAAGGTCTCCATCGTGGCCTCCGCCACGGATGTCGCCCTCTGCCGCCCTCTGGAACGCAGGTTCGTACCTGCCGTAGATGCGAAGATACGCAGGGTAGGCGCAACCACCACAGAGAGGATCGCAACCGCCACGATCACTTCGACCAAAGTCATACCCTTATGATTCAGTTTCTTTCTCTTCCAAAATATCTTTCCCATCTTCCTCTGGTCTCCCAACCGAATTCAACCAATCCAAACCGATTTTATTCAGCAGCCTCTCCGCCCTCGGCAACGGCTGTGTCCGCAGCCTCTCCGTCGGAACTGTAAGGCAGTGCGCCGAACAGGTCGGTTGCTCCGCCGAAGTATACAGGCATCTCAGGCGCCGTATACTCCTTGCCCATTCCGTTTATGCTATAGAAACATACATCGATCGTACCCTGAACGAAATTGTTTGTCTCGCTCTCTTTGCGGTATGCAATGGAACTGATACCGATCCGGTAAGGGCTGTCATACACCTTCTCGACAGCGCTCTTTAAATTGCCGTAAGTTGTCTGATTGCTGTAAGTGGCTTTCCTCTCCACAAAATCGATGGGCTGGTCCAGTCCCTCGATATTTGCTCCCTTTACGGTCTCCTCGGGAATGTTGAGAAGCACCTTGGGGCTTTCCACATTGATCTTGTCAAAATTCATAAGGGCAACCGCAGACATGTCCCGCGCCATCATGATCACGTCTTCTTCTCTGGCATCCCCGGGATAATCCTCCGTGCGCTCTTCGATATCCGCCACCATCTCTTTCACCTTTGTGCGGTAAACTTCCATATTATCATAGTATTCCTTCATGCTGTCCACTTCCGTCTTGAGCGCCGCATTGCTGGTCTTTAACGCTGCCGTGGCATCGTTATACTTGGTAAACACCAGCATATAGATCAAGAGGCAGACCACCACGCCGATCAGAAGAACCACTGAAAACACCTGCTGTTTTGTCACATTTTTCATTGTCTCAACCTCCGCTTATTTCTGCTGTGCCGCGCTGTCGGTATCCGTGATGATCGGATAATAGAAACAGTTCACCGTCAAGTTTACATAGGTATCTTTTGCGACAAGCTCCTCAACCTCGTCATCATCCGAGGAGGTGTTCTGCCCGTCCTCGTCCGAGTCGTTCTTCTTTTCTTTCTCCTCCATGGTCTCCATGGTCACCATCATAACGCTTTCAAACTCTCTCAGGGTGCTGACAACCTTTGCGGCAGTCGCCTTATCAGCCACATCCATATTGATGACACACTGTTCATCATCGGAAGTAAACTCCTCGATCACCACATCATAGGGAAGCTTGGTCTCCAGCTCGCCCAAAAACACCAGCAGATTGTCATTGGCATGCTCCGACAGCCGGGTGCCCAGCACCACCTGATCATATAACGCCTGAGTTGCAGTGAACTCATTGTATGCGTCCATCCCTTCCTGATAGGTAGCCTGAAGCTCCTTGAGCCGTTCCTCCTCCTTCTTTGCCTCCATATAGGGCAGGATGGACATCACAACCATTACGACTGCCACCACTGCGGCAAGAACGCCCACCAGAACGGACATCGCGGTGTAATTGACCTCCATGGTCAGTTTGCCCTTGCTATCCTCATGGAGGAATCCGTCTCCGGCAAACCCTGCGCCGATGCAGGAAGAATAAGCGTCAACCTTCTGCTTGACATCCGAATCCGCCATCTGAATATCCTGGAACATCCCCGCCTTACGGCAGACAATGCCCAATGCGGCTCCCAGGATCTCAGGCACACCGATGAACTGCGCGCCCAGACCGACGATGGAAACATTCTCGATCTCCATGCCGTCAAAGTGGGAGTTGAAATAATCGAACACTCTCATGATACCGCTGAGCAGAGGATTCAGAGCCTCCGTCACGGCTGCTCTCGCATCCGGGCGTCCGGCTTCCTTCACATTGGTAACGGGCTCACTGGTACAGTTCTGACGGGTGATCAGACGCCAGACACCCAGGGTATCCCCCGCCGCAAAACTGGGCTGGGTAGCGACCTCGTTCATGGCATCGCCCACACCGTAATTGATGCTTCTCTGGAGCATCAGTACGCCGTCCTTCATCACGCTGATGATGGAGTACTTTTCCTCCATCTTGATGATCGCCTGACAGCCGGAAGCGCTCTGCTTTCTCGCCGCCTCGATGATACTCGCGCCGCTGCAGCATACATTGACGATATCCAGATCGCAGGCGGAAGCCAGTCTCTTGTAGGCATCCAGCATGTTCTTCTCCGCCGCGAAGATCAGCACTCTGTGCTTGCCCATGTCGGGACCTTCCGCGATCGTCTGGACCAGAGACTGGGTCACCTCATACTCTGCAAGGCTTACAGGGAAATATTCATTTAAGTTTGCCTGGATCACGGAGGCTAACTGAGACTCCTTGACGCCGGGCACAGTGACCTCACGGTTGATGATCTTGGCGGAAGCCACCGTGAAAATGACTTTCTTGGTCTTGATACCGTTGCGGGCAATGGTCTCCTTAATGGCATAAGCCAGATCCTTCATCCTTCCCTCCGTAATGTAACCGTCGTTCACGGAACCGGCGGGAGTGATTGCCTCCTGGCACTGATAAATCTTAGGATTTTTCACCTTGTAGTCCATCTCGCACAGCTTGATAACGGAATGCCCAAGCTCGATTGTCAGTATTTTTGCCATATTTTATGTATCCTCCTCTATATTTTCACGCTTCTCTATTGTCGATTTGCCCACGACAGCGATCCCCGGCTGTCCCGGGCAAAATAATATTCCAAAATAATATTCCAATTTAACAGAATAAAAACGAAAATTTTTCCCCTTTCAGGGAGCAGGCGCCGCCTCCCAGGAATTGGTGACGATCACGATCTTCCTGTATGTGTCAATGCTGACATGGACCGTCTGCGCGCCGGCAGCCTCATACTTCTTTGAGACAAAATCGACGCTGTCCGGAATGATCCTGTGAAGTTCCTCCTCCAGCGGTGTAATATCCGATGTAACCGGGCTGCCCTCATCGATGGTGACCGTGGCATACACATCCCCGCTGGGCAGGGCGTCATAGACATCCATCGAAGCGCAGGCAACCTTCACCGCGCTCTCCACCTCACTCAGAAAGGTTTCATCCTTCTGTATCCGGGAACTTTCCACATACCTCAGAAGCTGAGGTGTCAGGACGCTCATCAGCACCGCCATGATGGCAATGGTGATGATCAGTTCCATCAAGGAAAACCCCCTGTTATCCATCCCCTTCATAAAAACCACCTGCAGAACATTTTCTCAAAAATCTTACTGTCAGAAACCGAGCAGCCCAAGATACCAGGCGATCATCTCGCTTCCCCAGAGCGCCGATATGGCTACGCCCAGGGAAAGATACGGTCCCATGGCCAGTACATGCCCCTGTTTGGATACCTTCATACGGATCACATGGATCACCGAGCCGATGATACATCCCAACAGGAAAGCCAGCACATTTCTCTGCCAGCCCAAAAGCAGCCCCGTGGCTCCCATCAGCCTCACATCGCCGCCGCCGATCGCCGCGCCGTTGGAGAGTCTGTAGAGCAGATACAAAACCAGACTGACGGCTACAAGGCCGACCGCGTACTCCGTCCAGTGTTCCATGTCCGTCGCAACGCGGATCAGCCCCAGCGCCAGTATGAAATAATTAAATCCGATCGGGATTTCATAAGTTCTGAAATCTATCACACTCAGCGCAAGGAGCGCGCTGAAAAGCAAGCAGTAGAGTAGGGATTCTATGCTTAGTCCATATCTGGCAAACACCACCAGATACAGCACCCCATTCAGCCCCTCCACAAGAGGGTACTGAATGGAGAGCTTTTCTTTACATTTCCGACACTTCCCGCCCAGCGCCAGATAACTGAACAGAGGGATCAGATCGAACCACCGGAGCTGATACCCGCAGCTCATGCAGTGGGACCTGGTCATCACCAGGTTTTCCTTCTTCGGGATCCGATAGATCAGTACGTTCAGGAAACTGCCGATCACAATTCCATATGCAAATAGGATCATGTAAAATAAAATCGCCGGGAACATGCGGGGTGTGTCCTTTCCATGCTGTCTAAGCCTAGTCAGTCAGATACATTCTGTCGGCAGAAGCCATCAACCATCAATCAGAGCCTGCCAAGCAGGGTCTTTCTCCAGCTTGAAGGTACCTGCGGAAGCATCGAAACTAATTGTGATTGTGCCGCCGGTGCAGGACTTGGAGGTCAGCTTGATAGGATCGGGAATGGTCTTAAGCAGCTCCTCCTGCAGTTCAGCGCAGTCGGATTGAACATTATTGCCGTTGGTAATGGTAACAGTATTGCCATCAGATACTGCATTGTAGATCTTCTCCACACTCAGAGCGATCTTGGTCGCATTCTCCACCTCGCTCATTGCGGTCAGGTCAGACTGCAGTCTGGAACTCTCCACATATTTCAGAAGCTGGGGAGCCAGAACACCCATCAGCACTGCCATGATGGCAATAACGATGATCAGCTCTACGAGAGAGAAACCTTTGTTGTTCATCTTTTTCATAATACATTTCTCCTTTTCATTGAATATAGTGTTTATATCTGATTCGCCCGTCCCTACCCGGGCAGATCATTCTGATTTGGTACGGCAGGAAACACCGTCTGCGGTCTGCCTGCCGTTTACAGGTTGCCCAGCGCCTCATACATCGTGAGCATGGGAGCCATACATGCGGCGATCAGCCCGCCCACCACTACGGCCAGGACAATGATGATCATGGGTTCCATGGCGGCCATCAGCGACTGCACTGCCATCTCCACTTCCTCATCGTAATAGTCCGCCAGTTTATCCAGCATCTCTTCCGTATTACCGGCCTCCTCGCCGATGCGGATCATATGGTACACCATGGGAGGGAACAGCCCGCATTCCTCCAAAGGTCTGGAGAGGGGCAGCCCGATGGTGATCTCATCCTTCGCATTCTTGAGCGCCTCCTGGAAATATACATTTCCCACCACCCCGGAGACAATGTCCACCGCCTCGATCAGCGGCACGCCGGCGCCCAGCAGGGTGCTTAAAGTCCTTGCCGTCAGGGAAGACGCGGACTTGATGGTCATATTGTTCAGGATGGGCACCTTGAGCGCCAGTTTCCCGAATACATGTTTCCCGGCATCTGTCTTGGAAAACATGATCACGCCCACCACCAGGGCGATCACAAGCGGGATGATGATAAACCAGTAATCGATCAGGAAATCACTCATCGCCACATACATCTTGGTGATCCAGGGAAGCTCCGTCCCCATATCCTCAAACATGGTGGCGTAATTGGGGATGACCACCACCAGCATGACAACGGATACAATGATCGCCACCACGCAGACCGCGATGGGATAGATCATGGCCTTCTTGATCATCGCCTGGGTCTTTGCCGAGCTCTCCAGCTGTTCGGACACACGCTCCAGAGCCGTGTCCAGATTACCGGAAGCCTCGCCCGCTGAGACCATGTTGATCATCAGTTCCGGGAAGATATTCCTGTGTTCTCCCATGGCCGAGGCAAGACTCTCGCCCCGTTCCACACTCACGCGCACTTCCCTCTCCGTCGCCTGAAGCTTTTTGTTCTCCGTCTGTTCGGCAAGCATCTTTAAGGATTCGATCAGGGTCACGCCCGCCCGGTTCATGCTGACGAACTGACGGCACATAACGCCCAGGTCCCTGGCTTTGGGTTTCTTGCCAAAATCAAAGCTGAGCTCCTTTCCAAAAGCGCCCTGCGGCTTCACGCTGACCACTGTCAGATCCTTCTGTCTGATCTGCTGTTTTGCCTGGTCAATGTTTTCTGCGGTAACAGAGCCTTTCACTTCCTTGCCTGTCTTGTCAACGGCAACGTAACCAAATGAAGCCATTCCTCATCCTCCCGATTCTATAGGTGTAAAACATTCTTTCCGTCTTATTCTTCAAAGGCAACCCGGAGCATCTCGCTGAAGGAGGTGACGCCCTCCACCACATACTCCGCAGAACTGATGCGCAGCGTGCGCATTCCCTCTGCCATTGCCTGCTCTTTCAATTTCTCCGCGCCCTCCCGCTTACTGATGATACGTCTCAGAGCAGGGCTCATCTTCATGATCTCATAGACGCCGATACGACCCTTATAGCCTGTCTCCGAACACTGGGGGCATCCGCAGGGCTCATAGATGGTGAGCGGCTGGTTTTCGGGAACATTCAGAAGTTTCTTCTCCTCCTCCGTGGCTTCCTTCGCCTTCTTGCAGGCAGGGCAGAGTCTCCGCACCAGACGCTGGGCGATGATGCCCACCACGGAATCCGCGATCAGATAGGACTCCAGCCCCATATCCTCCAGACGGGTGACTGTCGCCGCGGTGGAGTTGGTATGCAGGGTGCTCACCACCAGGTGGCCGGTGATGGAAGCCTGGACAGCGATGGAAGCCGTCTCCTGGTCACGGATCTCACCGATCATGATGATATCGGGGTCCTGACGCAGAATGGAACGCAGCGCCGAGGCAAAGGTCAGATCCGCCTTGTTGTTGGTCTGTACCTGATTGATGCCGTCGATATTCGCCTCCACCGGGTCCTCAACGGTGATGATGTTCACGTCCTCTGTATTCAGCTCGCTGAGCGCCGTATACAGCGTGGTGGACTTACCGGAACCGGTGGGACCGGTAACCAGAATGATACCGTGGGGATTCTTCAATATGTAATCCAGCTGCTCCATCTCGTAAGGTTTGAGACCGAGCTGACTCTTTTCCCTGTTCAGCGCCGTCTTCATGGCAAGACGCATTACGACTTTCTCTCCGTAGACCGTAGGCAGGATGGATACACGGATATCGTACTCCACCCGGTCAACCATCTGGGTGATACGCCCGTCCTGAGGTTTCCTCTTCTCGGAGATGTCCATGCCGCCGATGATCTTGATACGCGCGATGATGGACGAAAGGACGCTGGGGCTGTAACGCATACGCTCATAGAGTGCGCCGTCGATCCGGTACCGCACGCGGATATAGGTCTCCATGGGTTCAATATGTATATCGGATGCGCGCTGGCGCGCCGCCTTCTCAATGATCTCCTTGACCAGCGTAACGATGGGAGAATTGGAAACCGCCTCATCCTCCACAAGATCCGCTGCCGCGTCAAGATTCTTCTCCTTGGCGTACGCCTCCAGGGCGGAACTCATCTCTTTCTGACCAAAGAACTTGTCGATCGCCATCCGGATGCTCCGGCTGGTAGCCACCACCGGCTCCACCTGATAGTTGGTGATCAGGTTGATATCATCCTGGGCATTGTAATCCAAAGGATCCGACATTGCCACCCGCAGCACACTGAGATTGTCCTCTCTGAACGCATAAGGAAACACGGTATGCTTTTTCAGCACATCAATGGGCACCAGGTCCAGGATCGCCTTATCCACCGACACATTCGCCAGGTCTACCGTGTCCAGCCCAAGCTGCTGGCTCAGCGCAAGAACCAGATTGTCCTCCGTCACAATGTTCTGCTCTATCAGATATTCGCCCAGCTTCTTGCCCGCTTTGCGGTGCTCTGACAGCGCAGCGGTAAGCTGTTCTTCCGTGATGAGTCTGCTGTTTACAAGGATTTCACCCAAGCGGATCTTTTTTCTGCCAAAATCCATTTTCCACGCCCCGACTTAATTTTTTAACAATTTATTAAATGTTTATTAAATTATAACCCTATATTCCCGTCTTGTCAACAAAATATGGTATGGAGGATCATTTTTCCTGCAGGGGCAGCCATATATCCCGACAGATTCCCTCCCCCAGTAATATATCGTATTCCATGATCTTAAAATGGTTCAGCGCCTCCGCCTGCTCTCCGGTGCACTCCACAAGCGCCTTTCCCTCTCCGTCCAGCACGAATGCCCGGGCATTGGCCCGGAACAGGCTTCTCTCATAACGAAGGATCTGTGTCATCCCGGCATCCGGCAGCCCCGCGCGCTCCAAAAGGATCTGCGGCAGATAATAGATGCCCTCCCCCGCAAACCGAAAGGGTTCCTCCGAACGGCTGCTCCACATCAGCACCGGGACGGAATAAAGGCGTCTTAAGAGCTCGTCGGAAGAAAGCCGCTGCGGGATCTCCTCCCCTCCGGAAGCGTCCGGGGGATCGTTTTCTGAGAGACCGGCAGAGCCTTCCCCCGGAAGCTTCTGTTCCCAATCCACCAGCAAAGTGCCCCTGGCGTTCAGTTCTTCCTCCGCCGCGTCCATTCCCACCGCCTCCAGGATCCCGCTGCTGAAATTCGGCATATGGTCCCCGTACATGAGAAGGATCACCGGTTCCTCCTTCCGGGAAAAATATTCCACCAACATACGATATGCCTCCCCGGCAAGATATATGCCATTCACATAATTTACCAGGGCCGTCTCGTCTGCCCGGCTCAGCTGTTTTCGGGTGCTGACCGAAATGGGATAATCATACTCCTGCGTCAGATTATTGAGATTGCCCTTCGGATACTCCAGGTTCAAACCGTGGTTCGCTACGGAGACCGCCCAGATAAAGCGGTTTTCTCCCTCCCCGTTCTCGTACTCCTCAATGATCTGCTCCGCCAGCGCCTCGTCGGAAATATAATGGGTATACAGCCCGTCGTGGCTCATATCCTCCGCAAAGACCGTCCTGTCAAATCCCATATTGTCATACACCTGCCTGCGGCTGTAAAATTCTCCATAATAAGGATGTATGGCAACCGTATCATAATCCAAAGCGTTAAAATAATCCACCACCGTGGGGAGTTTCCTGTCCAGAGTCCGGGAGTACACCCCCGAACTTCCCACATAATATTTCGTGTTGAGCCCCGTCAGAAATTCCGCCTCGGAGCTGACGGTGCCTCCTCCGTACACATTGGTGGTCAGATAACCGCTGCTGCACTCAGCCTCCAGCTCCTTAAACGGTTCCATGGGATCTTTGGAAAAGGTGATGTATCCGGGATCCAGATTGTCCGTGTTCCACCAGGACTCATTCATGATCACAATGATATTGGGGCGGGCAGCGTCTCCCTGTTCCCAGACGCCCTCTCCCGCGCAGACTTTTGAGGCATATTCCTCTCCCTTCCTCTTCAGGAAGGCAGAACTCTCCTCCACATCTCTCACATCAAAGGATTGCAGCGTGTCATCCCTCAAAAACTGGTATAACACAAACCGATTTTTTTCCGTCTGTGTGGGATTGACCGCATCCACCTCATCCAGCTGCAGCCTGGACGCCAAAAATCCTCTGCCGTAACAGGCAAAAAAGACACAGAGCGCCAGAATACACCCAAGGCGCACCGCCAGCCTGCGGCACCGCAGACGGAACGGAGAAGCTCCGTTCCTGCCGGATGCTTTGTTCTCTCCATCCGTCTTTGCCGCAGCAGCCCTCACCGCCTCCGCAAGAAATGCCAGCGCCGTAAACCCCAGCAGAACTCCCGCAAACAGAAACAGAAATCCGTCCGGTTCAAAACGGATATATTGTAATGCCATCCCGGCTGCCTCCGTCAGCCGGAAATCCTCCAGCTTCAGAAGCTCTCTCCGGTTTAAATATTTCAGATAACTGGCGTGGGTCAGGCTGAACAATAACAACGATGTGAGCAGGACGCTGACCCCCGCATGCGTCGTGGCACTATACAGGATCCCCAGCAGGACCGCCACTGCCACCGCCTCGAAAGTGTACAGGGGCTCCACCGTGCTGCTCTGATAAAATTCCGGGAAAGAAACCCCGGGGCGCACGGTATAATAATCCATCAACACCGGCACGTAGCTGGCATACATCCCCGCAAGACACAGCGTGAAAAAACCATATGCCAATTTTCTTTTCAAACCCTTTTTATCTTTCATATCCGTATCTGCCCTTTCTCCGGGCTCTTTCTTTTCTCCGTCACTTCACCACCCGTTGTACCACAAACCCGCCGCAAAGTCAACGAAGCCGCACCGCATAAAAAAGTTTCATAAAAAAGCCGCATAAAGGAAACGGCATAAAGGAAGCCGCATAAAGATAGCCGCATAAAGATAGCCGCATAAAGATAGCCGCACAATAAAAAAGCATCGAAATCTTTCAATTTCAACGCTTTCGGGTTGGGCTGTTCCTGGAACAAAAACAGCTGATAGGGGAATCGAACCCCTGTTTCCGCCGTGAGAGGGCGGCGTCTTAACCGCTTGACCAATCAGCCATTTCCTTATCCGCAATCGCGGTACTTGTTCACTATACTACATCCAAAGATAAAATGCAAGCTTTTTTTGATAACTTTTCTTTTGCCTTCTTTTTGCCTTCTTTTTGCCTTCTTTTGCCGGATGCCGGCAGGAAACTCTGCCCCCTTAAAGCCGGCTTTCGTTGCCGGCAAGATCAAACAGGCTGATCTGATTGGTCTCGGGCAGATCGCCCAGCAGCCCCAGCGCGGTCATCTGATCCGTTATGGTCTGGGAAGCCTTCGTCCGTTCCCGGAAATCTTCCTTGGACAGGAAGGGCCCGTTTTTTGCCGCCTCCACGATCCCGTCCGCCACTTTATCCCCCAGCCCGGCGATACTGCTCAGGGAGGGCATGAGCCTGCCGTCTATGATCTGGAACTCCCTGGATTTGGCACGGAAGATATCGATGGGCATAAACTCGAACCCCCGGGCGTACATCTCCTGCACAATGCGCATATCGCCATACGCCTCTTTCTCTTTGTTGCTCAGGCTGTCCTGACGGCGCTTGTAATCCGCCATGATATCCTCCAGATGTTTCTGTCCGCGGCACATGGTCTCATAGGAAAATGCCTTCGCGCGGATACTGAAGAACGCCCCGTAATACGCCAGCGGATAATTGATCTTGCAGTAGGCTATGCGCCATGCCATCATGACATACGCCGCGGCGTGCGCCTTGGGGAACATATACATGATCTTCTGGCAGGATTCCACATACCACTTGGGGACATCATGGGCAAGCATGTCTTCCTTCCACTCATCCCACTGGGCGCATTTCTTCTTCGCCACCATGCCCTTTCTCACCGCCTCCATGATCTTAAAGGATTTCTCCGGCTCCACCCCCTTGCCGATCAGATAGGTCATAATATCGTCACGGGTACAGATGGCGGTGGAGATCGTGGCAGTACCGCTCTTGATCAGATCCTGGGCGTTGCCCACCCACACGTCGGTCCCATGGGCAAGCCCCGCGATGCGCACCAGATCGGAAAAACTGGAGGGCGCCGCCTCGATCACCATCTGCATGGCAAAATCCGTTCCAAACTCCGGGATCCCCAAAGCTCCCAGGAGGGTTCCGCCGATCTGATCCGGAGTGATCCCCAGGGCGTCCGTGTTCTGAAACAGGCTCATCACACCCTTGTCATCCAGAGGGATCGTGGTGGGATCCACCCCCGTCATATCCTGCAGCATACGGATCATGGTGGGATCATCGTGTCCCAGAATATCCAGCTTCAACAAGTTGTGGTCAATGGAATGATAGTCAAAATGCGTGGTGATGATGCTGGTCTCCATGTCATTGGCGGGATGCTGCACGGGAGTGAAGGAGTTGATGTCCTGCCCAATGGGAAGCACCACGATGCCGCCGGGATGCTGCCCCGTACTCCTGCGCACGCCGGTACATCCCACCGTGATACGGTTGATCTCACTGATGCGCTTGTGCTGCCCTCTCTCTTCGAAATAGTTTTTCACAAAGCCAAACGCGGTCTTATCTGCCAGCGTGGCGATCGTCCCGGCGCGGAATGTCTGTCCCGCCCCGAAGATCACCTCCGTATATTTATGTGCCTTGGACTGATATTCCCCGGAAAAGTTCAGGTCGATATCCGGCTCCTTATCCCCCTTGAATCCCAGGAAAGTCTCAAAGGGAATGTCAAACCCGTCCTTGTGGAGAGGAGCCCCGCACACAGGGCAGTTTCTGTCCGGCATATCCACCCCTGCCCTGCCCGCATAGGCTTTTACTTCGTCACTGTCAAAGTCCACAAAGTGACATTCGCTGCAATAATAATGAGGGCTCAGGGGATTGACCTCCGTGATCCCCGCCATGGTGGCGACAAAGGAACTGCCCACAGAGCCCCGCGATCCCACCAGATAACCGTCCTCCACGGATTTCCACACAAGCTTCTGGGCAATGATATACATCACTGCAAACCCGTTTCCGATGATGGAATTTAACTCCCTCTCCAGACGCGCCTCCACAATTTCCGGCAGATCGTCTCCGTAGATCTCGTGCGCCCGGTTATAGCAGATCGACCTCAAAGTTTTGTCGCTGTCCTCGATCACGGGGGGACATTTGTCGGGGCGCACCGGCGAGATGCACTCCACCATATCCGCGATCATATTAGTGTTTGTTATGACAACCTCCCTCGCCTTGTCACTGCCCAGATAGGCGAATTCCTCCAGCATTTCCTCTGTGGTGTGAAGATACAGGGGCGCCTGAGTGTCCGCATCCTCGAAGCCCCTTCCGGCCATAATGATGCGGCGGTATATCTCATCTCCGGGATCCAGAAAATGCACGTCACAGGTGGCGACCACAGGCTTGTGAAACTGCTCTCCCAGCGCCACTACCTTCCGGTTGAGATTGCGGATGTCCTCCTCGGAATGAATCTCCCGGAAACGATCGGACAGGATCATAAAAGCATTATTGCCCACCGGCTGTATCTCCAGATAATCATAAAAGTTTACCAGCCGGGCGATCTGGATATCCGACTGCCCGTCCACCAGCGCGCGGTAGAGTTCCCCCGCCTCGCAGGCGCTTCCCAGGATCAGCCCCTCCCGATATTTCTCCACCAGGCTTTTGGGGATACGGGGATGACGGTTGTGGAAATAGGTCAGGTGGGATTCGGTGATCAGGCGGTACAGATTGATGCGCCCCAGATCATTCTTCGCCAGAATGACAGCGTGATAAGAGGGGAGCTTCTGCACCAGCTCCACGCTCTCCGTCCCCAGCGCATTCAGCCCCGCCAGCGAATCGATCTGCCGTTCTTTGAGCATCTCAATGAATTTGACGAAAATCTGCGCCGTACACTCTGCGTCATCCACTGCCCGGTGATGATTTTCCAAAGAGATCTTCAGGGTTTTTGCCACCGCATCCAGCGTATGCTTCGCCTGGTTCGGGAGCAGGATACGCGCCGTGTTCATGGTGTCCACATAGGTAAACTCCTGCGAATACCCCAGACGCCTGCAGTTTTCCATGATGAAACTCATGTCAAAACCGGCGTTGTGCGCCACCAGGACACATCCCCGGCAAAATTCCAGAAACCCCGGCAGGATCTCCTCGATGCCGGCATATTCCATCACCATGTCATCCCGGATGCCTGTCAGATTCTCAATCTCAAAAGGAATGGGCACCTGAGGATTGACAAAGGTGGAAAAGCGCTCCTCAATGGTCCCTCCGCGGACTTTCACCGCACCGATCTCAATGATGCGGCTGCTCACCGGGGAAAATCCCGTGGTCTCAATATCAAAGACCACAAAATCATCCTGCAGCGTCTGCCCCCGGTCATTGACAACGATCTCTTTGAGATCATCCACAAGATATGCCTCGACTCCGTAGAGGATCTTGAAAAAATCCTGCCTGTCCGGATTTTCCTCCCCCGCTTCCCTGCGTTTTTTCTTCTCGTCCTTCCAGAGATCCTCCCACACATGATTGGCGTCGGTAAAACCCTGCACCACGCCGTGATCCGTGATCGCGATGGCGCGGTGTCCCCATTTGTAAGCGCGCTTTACAATATCCGCCGCCTCCGAAACGCCGTCAAAATCGCTCATCTTGGTATGGCAGTGCAGCTCCACCCGCCTGTGGGGCGCGGTGTCCACACGTTTCACTGTAAAATCTGGAATCTTCTTGATCCCTGCGATGGAGCCCAGCGTCAATTCATGGTCAAATTTATCCACCATGCTGATCCCCTTGGCTTTGATAAACGTGCCCGGCTTAAGACCGTCCATGACTTCTTCCGCCTGGTCGCTGCCCACGAACAGTTTCAACGTCAAAGTGTCCGTAAAATCCGTGACATCGAAAATGACGATGGACTTGTCGTTCTTGATATCTCTCTTATTCAGATTGATGATCCTGCCGCGGATGACCACCTCGCCCATCTCGCCCACAAGCTCTTCCAAACGCATAGCGTCTTCTTCCACATCCCTGCCGTAGATCACATCCGGATTGTCACTCCTGCGCACACTGCGGCTGCCTCCGCGATAGGCATCGGTCTTCCCGGCCGGCGCGGCTCCCTCTTTGGGCTTTCCGTTTTTCTCTTTAAACTTTTCGTTTTTCTCTTTGAGCTTTTCGTTTTTCTCTTTGAGCTTTTCGTTTTTCTCTTTGGGCTTTCCGCTTTCCGCACCAAAGGGCTCACCGCTGTCGGCGCCCGCATCTACAAAGCGCTCTCCCGCATCCCCGGAGGGCTGTCTGTGGAGTCTTTCCGTGATCTCCTGTACTTTCAGCTTCAGGCGCAGCTCGTTTTCCCCGCCGAATCTGTCCTCATCGGCCGGTCGGTACTCTGCCTTCACTTCCACCGCAAACCCGCACCGCTCCACAAGGATCTTCTCCAGGATGCGCACCAGTTCCTCCTCCTTGCTGCGCACCGGCACCGTATCCTCCATGGTCAGCACCACCGTCTTTTCGTCCGGGCAGCTGACCTGGGCAGTTTTGAAGGCATTGTATAGGATATGGTTATATTCCCTGAGCTCTAACAGGATACTCTCCCGGTACAGCTTTAGAAACTTCCGGGGATCATACTGGGAGGAGAGCATGAAACGCTCATATATTTTTACGTTCATCTGCGCCTGCGCAAAAAACTGCCGCAGGATCTGCCTCTCCACTTCCATGATATCCTGTTTATAGATCAAATGAGCGCTGGAGAGATAAATGCGCAGAAGATCCCTGCTTTTGGTGGTCACGATTTTTTCCACCCGGGTCTGCGACATGATATCCTTCAACGTCCCGTTTAGTTCCAGCGTGGGAAATACCTCAAAAAATTCCTTGCTCATACCCAATGATCCAGCTCTTCCTTCAACGCCGTAAGCAATTCCTTCTCGGGGATCTTACGGATGATTTCTCCATGTTTGATCAACAGCCCCTCACCGATGCCGCCGGCGATCCCCAGATCCGCCTCCCTGGCCTCGCCGGGTCCGTTTACCACGCAGCCCATCACCGCTACCTTAATGTCCAGAGGATAATCTTCCACCAGCTTCTCCACCCGGGCAGCCAGTCCGATCAGATCGATCTGCGTCCTTCCGCAGGTGGGGCAGGAAACCACCTCGATCCCGCCCTTTCGCAGCCCCAGCGTGCGCAGTATCAGCCTGGCGGATCTGATCTCCTCCACCGGATCCCCCGTGAGGGAAACCCGGACGGTATCCCCGATCCCCTGCCCCAGGATCATGCCCAGCCCCAGCGCGGATTTGATATTTCCGCTCTGCACCGTGCCCGACTCCGTGATCCCCACATGGATGGGATATGCCGTCTTCTCTTTCTTCAGGGCATCCGCCAAAAGCTCATGGGCTGCCACGCACATAAGCACATTGGAGGATTTGATGCTGATGACCATCTGATCGTAACCCATGTCCTCGATGAGACGGACCTTGTCCAGCGCGCTCTCCACCAGCCCTTCTGCCGTGACGCCTCCGTATTTTTCCAGCAGAGGTTTTTCCAGAGAACCGCTGTTGACGCCCACGCGGATGGGGATACCGCGCTGCTTTGCCGCGTCCACCACAGCCCTCACCTTATCCGGGCTGCCGATATTTCCGGGATTGATCCGGATCTTATCTGCCCCGTTCTCGATGGCGGCGATCGCCATGCGGTAATCAAAATGAATATCCGCCACCAGCGGGATATGGATCTGTTGTTTGATCTCTTTTAACGCCCGCGCCGCCTCCGGCGTCGGCACGGTACAGCGTATGATCTCACAGCCCGCCTGCTCAAGCGCATGGATCTGGACCACTGTAGCCTCCACATCCTCCGTCTTCGTGTTGGTCATGGACTGGATGAGCACGGGGCTGCCGCCGCCGATCCACCGGTCCCCGATCCGGATCTTTTTGGTGACGGTGCGGAACAAAACACCCGCATCCGTGATGATATGTCCTGACATAATCTTTCTCCTCCCTGCGGTTTCCCGCGGTGAAAAAATTTTCCATATGTCCATTGTACTATGTTTTCCGCAAATTCTCAATGCGAAACCGGAATTTCTTTCTGCCTGCAGGATTTCTTTCCGCCTGCAGGGCTTCTTTCTGCCTGCAGGGATTTTATTTTCCCCCTGCCGGATTCAGGGCAAACTGTCCCGGGCTCACCTGCCGGGCGATCCCGCGGACACACAGCGCCATCAGCCCTGCCGTCAGTTCCGGCAGCGTCCTCTCCCCGGGAAGTCTCGCCCGAATCTGCTCCACGCTCATGGGAGACACATCCAGCACCCTGCAGATCGCCCGCTGCCCTTCGTCCTGCCCCGCAGTGTCCCGGCTTTCCTCCTTTCCCCGGGCTTTCACGGAAATCACCCAATTTTCTGCCAGTTCCTGCAGAAAATCCTCCGGGTCCAGAAAGACTCCCGCCCCCTGCCGGATCAGACGGTTGCAGCCGCCGCTGAGTCTGTCCGTCACTCTCCCGGGAACCGCATACACCTCCCGCCCCTGTTCCAGCGCCATATCCACGGTGATGAGCGTTCCGCTCTTGTCCCCTGCCTCTACCACAACGACCGCGTCTGCCAGACCGCTCACGATCCGGTTGCGGGGAGGAAAATGCCCGGGTCTGGGCTCCGTGCCGGGAGGATAGGCGGACAAAAGCCCGCCCCTTTCACACAGGCTTTCATACAATTCCCGGTTGGAAGCCGGATAGCAGATATCCACTCCGCAGCCCAGGACTCCGAAGGAAGCCCCTCCTGCCCGCAGGGCAGCCGCCTGACTGATCCCATCGATCCCCCGGGCCATACCGCTGATCACCTGCACCCCCATGGCTCCAAGACTTTTTCCGATTTCCCCTGCGACAAACTCCCCGTAACCGGAACAATCCCTCGCGCCGATCACTGCCACCGCCGGGCGATCCCCGTCGGGAAGCCGTCCCCTGAAAAACATCCCCCAGGGGGCATCCGGGATCTCCCGCAGCCTCCGAGGGTATTCCGTATCCGGAAGCGCCACAAACCCAATCCCCCTGCGGACCATCTTTTCCCACAGTTCCTCGGGCGTGATCCGTCCGGCGTAATTTCGGATCTGCTCCCTCTGCCTCTGGCTGAGTACCTGTTTCCACAGTTCCTCCCCCCTGCGGTATATTTCCTCCGGGTCGGGACAGAGCGCCAGCAGTTTCTCCATGGTCCTGCTGCCGATGCCCGGAACGCAGCACAGCCAGCAGGCATAGATCTTTTTCGTGCCGTTCCTATCCTCCCGCTCCTCTTTTCTCTGCTCCTCTTTCCTCTGCTCTTCTTTCCTCTGCTCTTCTTTTTCCATTGTCCTCCCCTTTGTCTCCCGGCGGTTCTTTCCGCATTCCGCCGTCTTTGCAGGTCAGCTTCCGGACACCATCTGTCCCGGCCGGTAAGCCGCCGCCTCCAGCAGATGTTCCTCTCTGATAGCTTCCTCTCCCTCCAGATCCGCGATGGTACGGGCAACACGCAGCATACGGTGATATGCCCGCGCCCCCAGCCGGAGATTCTGATACAACTGCTCCACCAGCCGACGCTGTGTCTCTCCCAGGGAACAAAAGCGTTCCATATCCCGGGACAGGATATCCGCGTTGAATCGATACTGTGTCCGCGCAAACCGCTCCTGCTGCCTCTTTCTCGCCCGCTCCACCCTGCGCCGGATCTGCCCGCTGGATTCTTCCCCGTCTGCGCCCCGCAGATCTTCCAACGCCACCGCCTGCAGTTCCACCCACAGATCCACCCGGTCCAGCACAGGGCCCGATATCCTGCTCTGGTACTTCTTGATCTGCGATTCCGTACATCTGCAGCGGTTCCGGTCCGGCAGATAACCGCAGGGGCAGGGGTTCATCGCCCCTACCAGCATAAATTTGGCAGGATAGGAGATATTGCCCCCCGTCCTGGACAGATGTACCGTATGTTCTTCCAGCGGCTGCCGCATACCGTCTATCACCTCCCGCCCGAATTCCGGCAGCTCATCCAAAAACAATACCCCTCCGTGGGCAAGCGAGACCAGTCCCGGTCTCGGGTGCAGCCCCCCGCCGATCAGCGCTGTCCGCGTCACCGTGTGATGAGGGCTTTGAAACGGTCTTTGTGCGATCAGGGGGCGCCCCTCCTCCAACAGCCCCGCAACACTGTATATGCCCGTAACTTCCAGGCTTTCTTCCAGGGTCATCTTCGGGAGGATCCCGGGAATCCGGCGGGCGATCATCGTCTTCCCCGCTCCCGGAGGTCCTATCATGAGAAGATTGTGAAATCCCGCAGCGGCAATCTCCGCGGCGCGCTTTGCCATCTGCTGCCCCCGTATTTCGGAAAAATCTTCCGTTGTATATGTGCTGTTCTGAAGGATCCCGAAGGCATCCGCCGACACTGCCGGAAGGATCCGTTCCCGCTCCTGCCCGCTTTCCTGCTGCAGAAAGGCAAGCACTTCCCCGATATGGGATGCCCCGCGCACGACGATCCCCGGAATGACCGCCCCTTCCGCGGCATTTGCCGCGGGCAGGATGCACTGGGCAATTCCCGCCTTTGCGGCGGCACGGACCACAGGAAGCGCTCCCCGCACTTTCTTCAGGCTCCCGTCCAGCCCCAGCTCCCCCAGAAACAAGGTATTTTCCACAGCGCTCCCCGCAAAATAAGCCATGGACTGGAGGATTCCCACGGCAATGGGCAGATCAAACCCCGTCCCCTCCTTATGCACATCCGCCGGGGCAAGATTGACCGTGATCCGGGACACAGGAAGCGAAAAACCCGCGTTTTTGAGCGCGACCGCCACACGTTCCCGCGACTCCCGCACCTCACTCCCCAAAGAACCCACCATGGCAAAAGACGGCAGCCCCCTGTCAATATCCACTTCCACCCAGATAAAAGACGCAGCCACCCCCGCCGTGCCTCCCGATAAAATCTTACAGAACATTCTTTTCCTCCTGACGCAATAGTTTCAGGGCGGACGACAGGATCTGACCGATCCCCATACAGCCCCAAAAATCCTCCCTGTATCCGTATGCTATGTTGTTGACTGAGATCATAATGGAAAAATCCTTGAAGATTGATGATTGAGATCATAGTGGAAAAATCATTGAAGATCGATGACTGAGATTATAATAGAAAAATCATCGAATATAGAAAATCCCTGTGAACAGGATGATAACACGGGCAGCAGAACACTGTCCGACAAAAGAAGCGCTGCCGGCTGCGGAAACACCCTTCCGCAGCCGGTCCGGCATCTTAAAGTTTCTGTTCCATTCCTTCCGGATCGCGGGCAAAAGTGATCGCCTGTTCCCGGTCGATCTTGCCGGCCATATAAAGCGCGCCAATGGCATCGTCCATGGTCATCATACCCATCTTGCGGTTGGTCTGCATCACGCTGTCCAACTGATGGGACTTTCCCTCACGGATCAGATTTCTGATCGCGTGGTTGGCGTGCATTACCTCAAATGCCGCCACGCGCCCGGTTCCGTCTGCGGTAGGGATCAGCGCCTGTGTGATGACTGCCTCCAGCACGTTGGCAAGCTGCACACGGATCTGCTGCTGCTGATGGGGAGGGAACACGTCTATCACACGGTCCACCGTGCTTGCCGCGGAATTGGTATGTAAGGTGGAGAGCACCAGATGCCCGGTCTCTGCCGCGGTGATGGCAACGCTGATGGTTTCAAAGTCACGCATCTCTCCCACCAGGATCACGTCCGGATCCTCACGGAGCGCCGCACGAAGCGCATTTGCATAGCTTTCCGTATCCGCGCCGATCTCACGCTGATTGACCATGGAAAGCTTATGGGGATGAAGATACTCGATAGGGTCCTCCAGCGTGATGATATGTGCATCCCTGGAACTGTTGATCTTATCGATGATCGCCGCCAATGTGGTGGATTTACCACTACCGGTAGGCCCGGTGACAAGGATCAGCCCCCTCTTTCTCTGATAGAGGTTCACGACGGATTCCGGCACCCCCAGCACCTCCGGGGAAGGGACATTCGTGCCGACCACACGAAACGCCATGGCGATCGAACCGCGCTGCTTGAAGGCATTGACACGGAACCGTCCGCTCACGGGAGAGGCATAGGATAAGTCATACTCGCCCAACTCTTCAAAAACCGCTCTCTGATGCTCGTTCAGCACACTGATCAGCATATCAAGCGTATCTGCGGGGGTCATGACAGGAAACTCGGAAGTGACCAGATTGCCGTGGACACGCATCATAGGGGGCAGCCCCACCGTAAGATGGATATCACTGGCTCCCAGACTGACGCCTTTTGCCAAAATTTCTTCGATATTAAACATGCTTCATCCCTCTCTCTGTATATTTTATATTGTAAAAACATTCTCAAAACCCCGCCTCACGCAGGGCAGCCGTGTCGATCACACAACGGTTATCCAATGTTTTCATAATATCTACGACCTCATAATCCCTGTTGACCTGCAAAGAGAGGTCAAGAATGGTATTATCCTTAAAGCTTAAGACCGTGGGACGCAGAATATCGTCCGGATTCTCCGCAAGCACCAGCGCCTTCTCCCCGGTATTGAGTTCCACGCTGACACCCGGGAACAAAATATTGACGGATTCCACCAGTGCTTCCACAACCTCGGGGTCATAGACCTCGGGATGTTCATAAAACTCCCGGATCGCCCTGACTTCCGTCTGTGCGGTTCCGTCCAGGGTCATTCCGGTAAGCTCGTCATAGCGGTTTGCCACTATCAGTACCTTGGCGCCCCGCACCAGTTTCATCCCGTTGTGCGTTGCCTCGTCCTTATACATGTCATACTGCACCACCAGCGCCTGATTGCAGATGCGCTTGATGGCTGCCCCGTCGCCAAAGGCATCCTCCACAAGGTCTCCCGCAGCAAGCTGGGCGCTGTAGAACTGCATACGCTGTTCGTCCGTCAACTCATTACTGTAGATCCAGTCCCCTTTCAGGGACAGTTTACCGATATCGTGTACGATTGCCGCATAGAGGATCTGCTGCTGCTCATCCCGGCGCAGATTCATCACCCGGGTGATCAATGCGCAGAGTATGGCAACATTCAGGGAATGGCGGAAGACATAGTCATCCCTGCTGCGCAGATTCTGATAGAAATTGATCTTGCCGCTTTGTCTCCCGAACTGCTTGATGATCAGGTCGGTGATACTCTGCATCTTATGCTGCTTCCCCGTGGCCAAGATCCTGTTCAGTTCCTCCTGGATGGAAAACACTGCCATGGTCTGAAACCGTTCAAACTCCCGATCCTCCTCCGACATGGGCGGAAGGGGCTCCGCCGGCTCCAGGATATAAATGCCCAAAAGCCCAAATTTTTTAATGCTGTCAATGGTCTGAAGCGACAGATTGGAATCGCGTTCAAACAGGAGAACGCCATTATTGCTGTATATGGGGCGTGCCAGACGCATGCCGATCTTCAAATCTTCTGCCTTAACAAATCTCATGAATCTGCCACTCTTTTCCTGAGAAATTGAATATTATGGAATCCGATATAATCAAATACATTATACCCCAATATCATATTTTTGACAAGCTTATTATTTTTTCTCCGCAAATTTCTCCGTAAATGAGTGGTTTTTGCCCTTTCCCTGCCGTCCCGTCCTGTCTTTACTATTGTATCACCGTCATGCTCAGACGGTTTCTGCCATCCTTCCTCTCATAGAAAACCTCATCCATCAACTCCCGTACCATGTAAATTCCCAGACCGCCCGGGCTTCTTTCCTCCAGCGGCTTCTTCAGGTCGGGGCGCGGGAACTGCAGAGGATCAAACTCTATACCGTCATCCTCCAGGGTCAGGATATACCGTTTTTTGCCCGCATCCGTCCCAGGTCCCTCCTCCCCGGCACATTCCTTTCGGCATTCGACAGTGAAGTTTTGCGCCCTGCTGTAGCGGCAGATATTGGAATAGACTTCATCCAGAGCAATGAGAAATCTGTGAACCGCCCTTTGGGAAATCCCCTGCCCTTCAAATGATCGTTCCACAAATTTCTGTATTGTTCCGCTTTGGGTTCCGGATACTGCCCCGGTAAAAATCCTGTTCCACCCCCGGTAGCAGAGCACAAGCATCGTAATATCGTCAAACTGCCCGGCAGCCCCCTGAAATCCCCGCAGATCGTTTTGTACGGTCAGCGCCAGCCTGTCCGGGTCCGTTTCCCTGCAGGAGCCCAGCAGCGCCTTAAGGCGGGCGTCGCCATAAAAATCTCCCCTGCAGTCATTGGCCTCGGTGACTCCGTCCGTATACAGAAAAAGCAGATCCCCTTCCCTCATTTTGATGCAATGCTGCCTGTAGGACATACCGCCCATTCCCGCCAGCACAAACCCGTCCCTGCTGTCTATGTATTCATATCCCTTTTGGGCATTTCCGATCAGGGGCGGATTGTGACCGGCATTTACATAAGTAAGCAGCCCTGTGGAAAGCGTCAGTACCCCGATCCATACGGTTACGAACATCCCGTTTTTATTGCAGGCACAGAGCCTCTCATTTACCGCCTCCACAGCCTCCGACAGCGTGCCGGCTTCCCGGATCCGGCTTTGAAGCAGCGTCTTTGCCACCACCATGAACAGTGCCGCGGGTACACCCTTCCCTGAGACGTCCGCGATCAGAATGGCCAGATGATCCTCATCCGTGAGAAAAAAATCATAAAAATCCCCGCCCACTTCTTTCGCCGGCGTCATGGACGCATAGAGGTCAAATTCTCTTCTCTCCCGCAGAATCTCCTCATAATCCGGCAGCATATCCGCCTGTATTTTGGAGGCAAGGGACAACTCCGTGTGGACCCGCTCCTTTTCCGCGGTTATGGCTGCCAGATTCTCTATGTAAGTTTTTAACTGTACCGTCATATCGTGAAAGGCATGTCCCAGATCTTCCACCTCATCCCCGGTGTCAATGCCGATGGCAATGCAGACGGGCGTATCGAGGTTTCCCCCGTCTATGCGCTTCACTTCCCTGGTCAGCCTGCGGATGGGCTCCGTCAGTCTGTTGGAAAAAAGTATGCCGACTGCCCCGATAAGCACCGCCGCTGCCGACATGATACCGAGAAACAGAAAGATGGTCCTGCGGATGGCGACATCCTGTTTGTCCAAAATACCCTCCGTCATGGCAAGGATCCTATTCTGATTATCCCTGACCGGCGCGATGACCTCCTCCACATCCATGACCGTCACAAAACTCCAATGCAGCCCCGGAAGAGGCGCATAGGCAAGATAGACCTCTCTTCCGTCCATCTTCAGCCGCACCAGGCTGCTGCCTCCCGCCACCATATCCTCTGCAGCCGTCGCAAGCGGCTTATTTTCGCTTTTTCTTAAGTCCTCATGGGAGAATTGCCCCGCGGTCTCTCCCGTTTGGGCGCTGGATACCAGGATCTGCCCCTTGTCATTGACCAAAAAGGCATACCCGCTCTGCCCTATGGCAGTGTCCAGCACCGTCTGCTTTACCGTGTCAAGATAGGAACCGATCCCTGCCACGGCAACGATCTCTCCGTCTATATAGACCGCCCTGGAACATACAATGCACTCCTTTCCCTCATGGATATCCCTGATCACATCCGTGTAGACGCACTCTCCGGGGCTTGCCAGTTTTGCCCTCTGATACCATTGTCTTGTGTCTGCCTCATAATAATCCGGCAGATCCTGTCCCCCGGAATATTTGCTGTAGGCAATGTAATCCGCCTGAAGCATCCAGCCGCTCTGTGTGGCCAGATAGGTGGAGGAGATCATATCGTTATTGGCATTGTACTGTACCAGAAGTTCCTGCAGATTTCCCAGCCTGTAGAGCTCCTCATACTGTTTAGGGGAAGGGTATTTTAACCGCGCTGACCGCAAAAGCTGTGCCGCCAGTTCTGTGCTTCCCCTCTGGGGCAGGGCAGTCTCCCTGTCCGGATATTTTTCGGGATTTCGGTAAATATCCTCCGCCGCCCGCGCGATTCCGTTTACATCGGCAATCACTGTGTTAAATTTTTCCTCGATATATGCCGCCTTTTGGGCTGCCACGATCAAAAGCTGCCCGCCAGCCAGTTCCTCCAGCGCCGCCTCCCCATCTTCCGCCGCCATCTGTCCGAGCATTTTACTGCTCTCCTCGGACAAAGCGCGCATGGAATAGAGGCTCCACAAGCTGACTGTCCCTGAGACAGACAATGCAGTCAGCACCATGGTCAAAAGAAGGATGATGACCTTCCTGCGGATAGAACCCTGTCTTTTTTTACTGCCCCTTCCATGATCTGTCATTCTTTAATCCTCTTTTTCTTTCCTTCTCTCTTTCTTTTTCTTTTTTCCTTCTTCTTTATTGCTTTGGCTCTTCCTTATGTTCTTCCTTACGTTCTTCCTTCATTCCTTTCTTCTTCCTTTCCATTGTTCTTTTGGGGGATCAGACGCCCCACATAATCTGCCATCTCCGCGAACTCCCCGCTGAGAAAATAATCCTCAAAATAAATTTTCACTTCACCCGGATGATGCAGCACCATATATTCCCTCTCGCTGCACAGGGGCTTTAGCCCGGTAAAAAAATACCCCAATCTACAGAGAGCTTTGTATGCCCATACCGCGTTGGCGTCGCTGATATTCAGAAACAGATTTGCTGTCTGTTTTCCCCTAAGCGGAAATCTCTCCTGCAGTGCGGCAACCTGTTCTGTCAGGTCCGCCCCTGTCAGATCCACACTGATCTCCAGACTTGCCTGCCTCTCATCCTGTCTGTATGTCAGGATACTGGTATCCGGCAAATGTTTGGGATCTCCGCACTGTCTTTCCATGCAGACAGCCGCCCCCAGCCGCCTGTAAATCCCGCTGCAGAATTCCCGGTGTTCTTCCGGCACATAAATTCTTCCTGCATCCCGTTTTCCAATCGCCCGTATCTGGATTCCCTGGGAATGCTTCTTATTGCGCTTGTTTTGATATGAATGAACGATCTGTTCCACATCAAACACATTCAGAACAAAGCCGGCAGCCCTCATTTCCAGCCGGTACAATAGTCTCTGGGTGATGTCATGGAAAAGCACCGGAAGACAGTACGCCGCAGAATAATTCCGGGAAAGCACGATCTCCATCCCGTATTGAAAAAAAGGCATGGCTAACCCATATCTCCGGTACTTTTTACGAAAAATCTGGGAGGCGATCTCACACATATTTTCTCTTGGGGCAAATTCCTTTAGCAGCATCATCCCGGCGATCTCCCCGGGCGTGGTCTGCGCCACCAGAAAAGTCATGCGCCCGCTTTGTGCCTCCCTCTTCAAGAATTCGGGCAGATAAAAACTTCTTTTAAAATAGGTATCACCGTATTCGTCCCGGATGCAGGCGAGCATTCCTTCCTCATCTCCGGGTCTGTATTCCCGAAGCGTCACGGTCAGTCCTCTCCCCTGGGAATTTGTGAGATGGACCGTCCGAGCCCGCCCGCTCATTGAATGTCCAGGATTCTATGGAATCCTGTAATGAGAAAGACCTCCTTGACTTCGTCGTTCACATGATAGACGGGCATTGTGCCCCGCTGCCCGTGCATTTTTTTTGATGCCGCCAGCAGCACCCTCAGCCCGGCAGAAGATACAAACTCCAACAGTTCCATATCTATCTGCAGTTCTTTTACCCCCTCGGTCTCCGTATCCACTACCTCCTGCAGCATGGGAGCAGTGTCGGTGTCCAGCCTGCCCTTCAGCTTCAGGATGAGCGTCTCTCCCTGTTTCTTTTTTTCTATATCCATATTTCGCTCCTCTCCTCCTGCACATTCAGCCCATGATCATAAGACCTCCCATGGAGGTTTTCTCTCAAACCCCACATGATAGGTCACTTTCTCCATCGTCAGTTCATGTTCCCCCACCAGATACCGTCCAATGCTCACATCTTTTCCGATAATGATCCCTTTGGGATAGTCGTTGAGACATTTGTTCAACAATGCCGCCTGTTCTTCTTTGGACTGTTCCGAGAGCGGATTGTTGGGATTTATACTTCCCAGCGTGACCAGCTTGATATAATGAATATCCGAAAGCGCCGTTTTTTCCTCTCTGTTCATACTTCTTCCTCCGGTATGGATGTTACTATATGGGCGGAGCCGTCCGGACCACTGTCAGGTCCGGATGGCACCGTCACCCCCGCTTAATTGGGCTGACTCTGATCGGTCTTGGCAGGTTTGGCCCTGCCTGCCACCGCGTCGCTGTACTCCGCCCTCTTATCAAACAACTCCTTCTCGATCTGACTCACATTGCGCTGACAGTCCACAGCATTCTTCTGCGCCGCAAGGATTGCCGTATAATAAGTTTCAGCGGATTCATAAGGGGTCATATCTCCCTCTTTGCTCAGGGCTTTGAGCGCGAACATTTCTGAGATACCGCTCTGCTCCCCGCCGCTGTCCGCAATGATCTTGATATAATCGCCCACCTGACCGGAAAATGCTCCCCAGCGCTGATTCACTTCATCCATCGTCCGGCTGTAAGTAAGCTGCTTCTTTTCCAGATCTTCTTTTTTCTCCAGAGCCGCTTTTTTCTCGGCTTCCGAATTTGCATTTTCAATCTCTTTGTCAACCTCCTCAGGCTGAAGGCTGTTGAGCAGCCCGGTGATAGTCCCCTGATAAATATTTCTCTGGGAATCACCCAGTTTTTTGAGTTGTGTAATGCTATTGCTGAGCCCATCCTGTGCAGCCGAAAGTCTTTTTTCGATCTGGCTGATATCCTGCCGCAGCGCTTTGAGATTTTCCGCCTTGATCCTCGCCTGTTCGGACAGATTCTGACCGTTTCCGTCCTTCAGACTGCTGCCCACCAGCATGGGTGCAACATTGGCTGCCATCATATCGAGAACGCGGGCAAGCCCCTCAGGGGTGCCGTGATTGGTTGCCCGGACATCCACATGGTACTTGGCAGAATTGTCGGAACTTCGGGTATTGGAACTGTGGGCGCTGACACTTCCCGTCACGCTGACCTTTATGATCCCCAGATTCAGTGTCCCGGAAAGGGTGGCTCCCATATCCATGGACTGTTCCGATTTTTCACTCTGCTTTACCTCCATGTCAAAGAGGATATTGACCTCATCCACCTGCAGATTCGGAATGGGGACAATGGCCAGCATGGGCACATCCACCTTCATCTCATCCAGATTACTGGTACCGTCCTCATTCATGCTGCGCTTCTGATAGGCAAATGCCACTGTGCGCACCGATCCGTCTCTGTTAAAGCCGACTTTGTTGATAAAGTCGGCAGTAGAGTTTGCAAGCTGGGAACTCGCGTCCGCTGCCGCCGATAAGGGGCCGCCGATAAGCTGATTCATATCTAACCCTGCAAATTGTTCTGCGATCGCCATAATATCTACCTTCTTTCTTTTTTAGCTTCTCTTTGGAATAAGTGTAGAAAAAACCTTACCATCATCCCCCGTCTTCTGCGCGATCGATGCACCGGAACAGGCTCATAAGCTGTGATGATGACCTTCTCCACCCACAGGGCTTGAGAAGACAGATCCTGTAGATCCATTATCATACGGAAATTCAGCTCGGGAAGCAGGCTGTCCAGATACTGCTGCAGGAAAGAACATTCTGTTTCACGCCCGGTGGTATCCTCCGGTTCTTTTTTCCCCCGGTTACTCATAATCCTTTTCCAGCCCATAGCGGATCTCCATATTCATAATGCGCTCCTGATACTCCATGATACGATTGATGATATTGGACTGAGCCATCAGATATTTGTCCTTGTCAAATTCATAGGTATCCGCCTCAAAAGCATCTTTGCTTATCTGGTGCAGCCTTTCCTGCTCCGCCATCATATCGGATATCTTCTGATGAAGCGTCGTAAGTCTGCTGATTTTTGCCTTCAGTTTCTTGACCTCCGAAAGCGTCTTTTTCTGTTCATCGGAGCCTAAATCCCCGCTGACTGCGACAGGTCTTGAATCCAGCTTCTTTGCCACCTGATTTGCACTCAGCGCGTCGATCAGGCGCAGGATGCCCTCCGTTGCCGGTATGGACGCCACCTGCAGCTTATAGGATACCTTCGGCAGAAAGTCACTCTCCCGCTGGGAGGGCGCACAGATCCGCGCATCGATCCGGGTCTCTCCTGTCTCCTCATTGTTCACCGCCTTAATCTCGGTGGAAAACTCGATCTGCGCCTTTTCCACAGTTAAATTTGCCACAGGCACAATGGACAACAAAGGCACCTGGACCTGCAGACTGTCCACACTGTATCCGTCCTCCGCCTCGGGTCTGAGCTGGTCATAGGCTATATTGATATTGTTTAAATGGATCGTCTCTTCCTGCCCGTTCTGCTTGCTGGTTCCCATACTCTTGACGGCTTCCACGATCTGCGCCCGGAGCCTGTGCCCGGACAGTGCCAGAGCATGCAGGGGCGCGTAGACCAGATCGTTCAACGGTATAAAGTCATTGTCCATGATCCCGCCGTTTCCCCTTGCCTCATCCGCCTCAGGCGCATCCGTCGTATTGTCTTTTCTGTAAGGCATCCTGCTTTCCTCCTCATCTGCTGTCTACTTCAGAAATTCAGCTCAAAAAAAGCGCTCTTTCCTCTTCCCTTCTTCTGACCAGCCCCGCCAGCACTTTTCCGCCGCCCTTATTATAGGCAGGGATCTTGTCCGCCACAGTCGCTGCGTCTCTTCCGGATACCAGCTTCTGAAGATTCCCTTTTCCGCAGTTGTAGCAAAAACTTGTGAGGGCATCAAACTGGTTCTGCGTCAGGGGAAACGTGATCAGCCCCTGCTTCACACAGTCATTCACATAACCGCCGTACTTCTTTATATCTTCCTTCAGGAGGGCTTTCGCCGCCTCCTCGGAGGGCAGCGTCTGTCCGGGCTGCACCCCTGCGGTGTGCCCGTAACCGATCGTCCATACTCCCGCAGGGCATTTGTACGCCTCCAGACGGCAGCCCTCATACTTTGCGATCAGATCCACTCCCCTGTCGGAAACGGTCATCTCTCCCGCCGTGGCAGGCGGAGGCGCCTGCTCCACTGTCCGGGGCTGCACCGGGTCTTGTGTCTGTCCGGGCGTGCCGGCAGTCTTATTCATGGTATCCGCAACTGCCCTGCGGAAATCGTCCATGGTATAATTCATATGTAACTGCCGAAACAGATGGTCCGGATCCGCGTGCCCCGACGCCACACCTCTGTCATGCCCCTCCTTATGACTGATGATCACACCGTCCTCGAGAGGATTTAATCCAAACTGTCCGCACAGGAAAGCAAACAGCTCCACTGCGGATCGCAATGTGCGCCGGACTGCCTCCCGGGCCTTTTCCTCATCACTGCAGGTAATGTTTGCTCCCCCCGTATACCGGATGCAGGAGGGCTCACACATTTCCACGCCGATGTGCGTCTTGTTTGCCTGCCCGCCGCAATGCCAGGCCTTATAATCCCAGGGAAGGATCTGATATACCCTGCCCGTCTCAGCATCCACAAAGCCATGTACACAAACCTTTGCCCCTGCGCTGTTAAAGCGCTTTACAAAAACCTCCGCCGAGGGCTGGGGACATCCCACGCTGTGCAGTACCAGACCCTTCACCGCAATTTTTTTCCCCGCTTTGTAACAGGGATTTTCCGTCGCAAAACTTTGTACCAACTCCATATCCGTTTTCTCTCCTCCTATAATATGATTGTAGGGTTTCCGCACCCGACAGCCGATTGGGACTTAATCCCCTTACTGTTTAAGCTGTATGATGAGGTATTTTCCCATCTCCTAGGGCTTTGCTGCATTGTCTGCCGGCAGGAAATTTGTCAGGACACCGTTCAGGATCTTATCCAATTCACCCTCCAGTGTCCCTGCCCAGCTGCGCACAGCATCCGATCCCGCCTGCCCGTCCTCCTGCATCAAAACGGCAGTTGCCAACAGCTCGCACAGCACCGGGAAATACTCTCCCGCATCTTCTTTCAGACATCTCTGCAGGTATTCCCATTGTTCGTTACAGCTCTCTACCCACATATCTTTTTTTCCTTCATCTATAAATGATTTTATGAAACTGAACCAATCCTCCTGAATCTGGTTGTCTTTGGCAATCGTATCCCAAGTATATTTCTCGGGTAACTGCTCCGCCAGAAAATGAGAGGACTCATGGATCAAAATGGGCAAAAAATACCTCGCATTCCGTTCCAGAATCAACTTCGAGTTTATCAGGATCACGACCCGGGTGGGAACTTCTTCTACATTCAACGACCAGGATAAGGTATACTGTCCACCATAAGTATTCCCCGACTTCCACATTGCTTCTGCCGCCTTAACCAATTCGCTGTCCTGCGTTTTCGTCATCCATTCATGTATCCCGTCGGGATTTACCTCAAGCACAACAATGTCTTTTCCCTTCTTCGCAAGACGTTCCGTCCAGCCCTTAAATTTTTCCTGCAGCCGGTCAGGCACCTTTGGGTCAGAAAGAGCGGAGATCAACCTCTGATCCACCCCATAAAAATGATAATCCAAACCCAGAATGGTTTGGGTGCAGCACACCGGCTGGATTTCTTTTACCGTACACATATTCTCCTCCTTGTCTGTGTTTCTTAGTGTTTTTGTTACTGCTTGTTAATGTCCTTAATATAGCATTTTCACACCTCCCTTCCTGCTGTATACATAATACGATATTAAGTTAACCTCCTGCTGCTTTATCTTGGAATATTTTTTTACCAAAGAAAAGACAGGACAAAAAAAGCAGCGCTTTTTTTTGCAGCCTGCTCTGTGATTTCCATATATTTTTTTGTTAACTGTTTTACTTAAAAAAAGGGTTGACAATGCCTTCATAATATCGTATTATGTTAATTTCTTTGCGTGCAGAGCAAATTCCTTTTACCGCTCCTTCTCTCACAGTTTGATCCTGTTGATTTTTCTGCGTTTTTCCTCCGCCGTCGTAACGGTATAAATTCTTGTGGTCTCCAGACTCGCATGTCCCAAAATATCCGCCAGTTCAAACAGATTGGAATACTGGCGCATGTAGGTGACTGCAAACAGGTGACGGAAACTATGGGGATGTACCCTCTCCTTTGGTATCCCGATACACTCCGCCATCTTCACCAGCATTTTATAGACTGCCACCCTGCTGATAGGCTTTTGATCCTTTCCGCGAAAAATGATCCCCTTTTCAATTCTCTGACAGGCACAATAATTTCTTATGTCCGCAACCAATTTATCCGGGAGATAAATCTCCCTGTTCTTTCCTTTGCTGCGGATGATGTAACTGCCCTGCTCCAAAGACTCCACGGTCAAGCCTGCCAGTTCACTTACGCGGATACCGGTCAGGGCCAGCGTCCGCATGATACAGTAATACTTTTCTCTGCCATTTTCCTTTGCCCATAAAAGCAGCCTTTCATATTCTCCGACGCTGAGGACATTATCCGGGCATTGTCTCCTCTGCTGTCGGAGAGCTTTTACGACACAATCTGCATGACCCGTATACTGCAGATACCGGTTCAGCGCTGCCAGATACAGATTTATGGTTGACAGCCGGGTATATTTTTCCTGTAAGCCTTTTTTGTAGGCAAGCGCTGCCGCCTTCGTGAGTTCCCTCTTCCCCAAAAAGTCCAAAAACAATTCCGCCTGTTTCAGGTATATCTGTATGGTAGCATCCGCCAGTTCTTCCTGTTGCAGATATTGTGCATATTGCTCCAGTTTATTCTTATGTCCCATCCCTTTTACCTCCTTTCGCAGTAAAAGGAATTGCCTGCTCCCGCATTGATTGCCCGATGATCATCCGGTTCTGCGGACCGGATCGTCACACCGGTCTGAGAGTATCCAGATGAAATCTCTCCCTGAGTTTTTGCAATGCTCTTTTCTCGATTCTGGATACATAACTTCTGGAAATACCCAGAGCGTTTCCGATCTCGCTCTGGGTGACGGATTTATGCCCGTTCAGCCCGTATCGCAATATGAGGATTTCCCGTTCCCTGTCCGTCAGACATTCGTCCAGATAAGCAAACAGCCTGATGATATTATTCTGCATCTCCATGGAGTCTACCGTGTCCGGCTGCTGCTGTTCGATAATATCCACCAGACAGATTTCATTTCCCTCTTTATCCTGTCCGATGGGTTCAAAGAGGGAGACTTCCCTCGAGGTTTTTTTCTTTGCGCGGAGCAGCATCAGAAGTTCATTATCTATACAGCGGCAGGCATACGTTGCAAGTCTGCCCTTGCCTGCGTCAAAGGTCTCCACTGCTTTGATCAGTCCGATACAGCCGATGGAGATCAGATCCTCCATATCCTCATCCACATTTTGATATTTTTTTGCCACATGTGCCACCAGCCTCAGATTGCGCTCGATCAGAATGTCCTTCGCCTTTTTTGCCTCTTCCCTGCTGCCCTCCCTGAGCAGACGTACATAATAGGCTTCTTCTCCCGAGGTCAGGGGTTTTTGAAAGGTTTGCACCGATGTGCCTCCACGGACGTTTCCTCACAAATATTCTATGTGAAGTCCGCCAAAGCAGTGCCTGGCACACAAAATTAAATCAAGATTAGATATTATACAAACTTAGCCATCACATAATTGGCAAGATCCACTCCCCGTTTCGTCAGAAAGATCCTGCCGTCCTGCACTGCCAACAGCCCCTCCCGGCAGCTTCCCTCTATCGCATCCCTGTAAATCTCCTCTGCATCCGCACCGTATGTATCTTGAAACACGGAAAGGCTCACCCCATCCGCCATCCGCAACCCCAGAAACATCGTCTCAGCCATCTGCTCCTGCGCCGTCAGTTCTTCTCTGTCCTGTCTGCATCCCAAAGGATCGCTTAGATAACCCTGCAGGGACTCCCCGTTGCGGAACCTGACATTGTCCAACAGAGAAGCCGCTCCGATCCCGAAGCCCAGATAATCCGTGCGCTGCCAGTAACCGCAGTTATGTCTGCATCGATACCCGGGTCTGGCATAATTAGAGATCTCGTAATGCTCATATCCTGCCTCCCTGAGGATCCGGGCGGTCCTCCAGTACATATCCCGCTCCAGATCCTCATCCACAGGTTCCAACATCCCCTTTTCGTACCGTTCCCAGAAAACCGTACCCTCTTCCAGGATCAGGCTGTAGACGGAGAGATGCTCCGGCGCGGGGGACAGGGAGAGCACCGTGCGCAGATTTTTCTCCCATTCCTCCAGTGTCTGCCCGGGCAAAGCGCTTATCAGATCCACGTTAATATTGTCAAAACCGGCATCGCGCGCCATGCGGCAGGTATCCTCAAACCGGGAATAGTCATGGATCCTGCCCAGAAACGCCAGCTCTCTGTCATCCGCCGACTGACATCCGATGCTCAGCCGGTTGATCCCCGCCTCCCGGTAATCTTTTAAGTCTCTCTCCGTCACGGTACCCGGATTGATCTCCACAGTGATCTCCGCATCCGCCGCCAGATCAAAACGGCGGCGCACCAGATCGAGCACACGACAAAGCCACACAGTGTCCACCACGGAAGGGGTTCCGCCCCCGATAAAGACACTGCGCACGACACGATCCCGCGCCATGCCGCTTCCCGCCTCCGTCTCCCGCAAAAGCGCCTCCATATACGCGTTCTGCACCTGCTCACCGGCAGGTGCAGAAAGAAAGTCACAATAATTACACTTTTGTCTGCAAAAGGGAATGTGGAAATACAATTCCAGATCCCGCTCTCTCCTACTTCCTGTCATCCAGCTTTAAAACGCTCATAAACGCCTTCTGGGGAATCTCCACATTTCCGATCTGGCGCATACGTTTCTTCCCCTCCTTCTGCTTCTCCAAAAGCTTTTTCTTGCGGGTGATGTCGCCGCCGTAACACTTTGCCAGCACATCCTTCCTCATCGCCTTGACGGTCTCCCGGGCGATGACCTTGCCCCCCACAGCCGCCTGAATGGGGATCTCGAACAGATGTCTGGGAATCTCATCCTTGAGTTTCTCGCACATCTTCCTTCCCCTCTCGTAAGCGGAATCCGCGTGGACGATAAAGCTCAGCGCATCCACCTCCTCGCGGTTGATCAGAATATCCAGCTTCACCAGCCTGGATTCCTCATAGCCCTTGATATCGTAATCGAAAGAGGCATATCCCCTGGAACGGGATTTCAGCGCGTCAAAGAAGTCATAAATGATCTCATTGAGGGGAAGTTCATACTTTAACAGCGCCCTTGTCCCCTCGATATATTCCATGCCCAGATACCGCCCTCTGCGCTCCTGGCACAATTCCATGATAGAGCCAATGAACTCGCTGGTCACCATGATCTCCGCGTTTACAATCGGCTCCTCCATATACTCGATCTCGGAGGGATCCGGCAGATTGGAGGGATTGGTCAGTTCGATCACTTCCCCGTTTGTCTTGTGTACTTTGTAAACGACACCGGGGGCCGTGGTCACCAGATCCAGATTATACTCCCTCTCCAGTCTCTCCTGGATGATCTCCAGATGCAGCAATCCCAGAAACCCGCACCGGAAACCGAAGCCCAGAGCCACGGAGGTCTCCGGCTCATAATTTAAAGAAGCGTCATTGAGCTGAAGCTTTTCCAGCGCGTCCCTCAGATCGGGATACCTGGCGCCGTCCGCAGGATACATGCCGCAGTACACCATGGACTGTACTTTCTTGTAGCCCGGAAGCGGCTCCCTGCAGGGATTGTCATTGTCCGTCACCGTGTCTCCCACGGCGGTATCCTTCACATTCTTGATGGAGGCGGTGATATATCCCACCATACCCGCAGAGAGCTCGTCGCAGGGAATAAATCTTCCCGCCCCGAAATATCCCACTTCCACTACTTCCTCCACCGCGCCGGTCGCCATCATGCGGATGGAAGTTCCTTTTTTTACCTTTCCCTCCATGATACGGCAAAAGATGATGACGCCCTTATAAGAGTCATAGAGGGAGTCAAAGATCAGCGCCTGCAGCGGATTGTCCGGGCTGCCTCCCGGCGCGGGGATCTTTGCCACGATCTGTTCTAAGACCTCCTCCACATTCACACCGTTCTTCGCGGAGATCAACGGCGCGTCCTGCGCCTCGATCCCGATCACATCTTCAATCTCTTCGATGACACGCTGAGGGTCCGCGCTGGGCAGATCGATCTTGTTGATCACCGGGAACACATCCAGATCATGGTCCAGGGCGAGATACACATTCGCCAGGGTCTGCGCCTCGATGCCCTGGGCGGCGTCCACCACCAGGATCGCGCCGTCACAGGCGGCGAGAGACCTGCTGACCTCATAGTTAAAGTCCACATGCCCGGGGGTATCGATCAGATTAAAAATATACTCTTCCCCGTTCTTCGCCTTATAGACCGTCCGCACAGCCTGCGCCTTGATGGTGATCCCGCGCTCCCTCTCCAAATCCATATTGTCAAGTACCTGGGCCTGCATCTCCCTGCTGGTCAACAGCCCCGTCATCTCAATGATCCGGTCCGCAAGCGTGGATTTGCCGTGGTCGATATGCGCCACAATACAGAAATTCCGGATCTTGCTCTGGTCAATGGAAGCCATTTGTATTCCTCAACTTTCCCTTGTAATCTGTCGCAACGGACATTTATCCTCATTCTATCAGAAAGATTTTGGAATGTCCACCGTTTCAAACGGAAACCTATCCCGGAAACTTATCCTGCGTGATCTCATGCCGGATCTCTCCCTCCACTCGCTCCTCATTTTGTCTCTGCGTCTGCCTTATGACGCCCTCATAGCCTGAAAGGGCGGCAAAAGGAGAAAACTGTGCTGCCCTCTCCCCGGGGGACATCGGGGGATGACTGGGTGAAACCGGACGGGGGTGGTGCAGGATATCCTCATATCCTTTTCCGTCCCCCAGCCCGTTTGTTGTGACAACCTCATACTTCATCATGCTCTTCATTACGCCTTATGCCCTCCGATCTGACTGTTGCGCTCCCGCGCCGTAGCCCCTTCCTCCAGGTTCATCCCTTTCAGGATGGCGTTTTTGCCGTATTTTTTCTTGATGTCCAGAACAGCCTGCTGTATGCGCCGCTCTTTCGCCAGCTGTTCCTCCTCATCCGCCCGCTTTTTTTCCAGATCCATACTATCGTCGAACAAGCTTAACTGCTCATATTCTGCGTCCTCCTCGGCTCTTTTTACGGCATCCTGCTCCCCGATCACATGGTTTGCCGTGACATTCAGCCGCCGGATGAGAAGCTTCGGGTTGACGATCCTTTGGTACAGGTCCGTCACCGCCTCCGTGATCAGCCTTGCCGAGGATGTAAAACGCCCCAGATTCGCAGTGCCATGGGCGTGTCTGGGCACCTTTCTGCCATAGTGGTCCGTGGTCACCGGTCCCCTGTATTGTTCCCGGATGTGCTCATCGCTTAAATTTTCAATATCATACCCCACCGTCACCACTATCTGATCGGTGACGAGCCCTTTATCCACCAGCTCCAGCGCCAGCAGATCTGCCATCTCCCGCAGGACCAGCTTCGCTTTCTCAAATTCATAAGGGCAGTGGAGCACCTGCCCGGATCCTAAGCTGTTGGATTCCGGTTTGTACGCCTTGATCTGTTCTATCGTACAGGGTTCCCATCCCCAGGCATGATCGATCAAAAGTTCCGCGTTCACCCCGAAGAGATGATATAACAAATCCTCGTTATAATATTCCTCCGGGCTGCCCAGGGAACAGCGCGCCACATCCCCCATGGTGAAAATGCCGTTTTCCTCAAGTTTTCTGGCACAGCCCGGTCCCACCCTCCAAAAATCCGTCAGCGGTCTGTGGTTCCAGAGAAGCTTACGGTATGAGAGCTCGTCCAACTGTGCGATCCTCACCCCGTTTTCATCCGGCATAATGTGTTTTGCCACGATATCCATGGCAACCTTGCACAGATAGAGATTGGTCCCGATGCCCGCCGCGGCGGTGATACCGGTGGTTCCCAGCACGTCCCGTATGATCTCTGCCGCCAGCTGCGCGGCGCTCATTTTATAGATTCCCAGATAGTGCGTGACATCCATGAACACTTCGTCCACGGAGTACACATGAATATCCTCGGGCGCCACATATTTTAAGTAAATCTGATAGATGTCCGCGCTGTACTTCATATAATATGCCATTCTGGGCGGCGCCGCGATATAGTCTGCCTCCAGCGAAGGGTCTTCCTGAAGCGCCGCCGCGTCAAACGATTTCCCTGAAAATTCTTTTCCCCCGATCCGGTGTCTCCGCTCCCGGTTGACCTCCCGCATCCTCTGCACCACCTCAAACAGCCGGGCGCGCCCGGAAATTCCGTATGCCTTCAGGGATGGGGACACCGCCAGACAGATCGTCTTCTCGGTGCGGCTTTTATCTGCCACCACCAGATTCGTCGCAAGCGGGTCCAGCCCCCGCTCCACACACTCCACGGAGGCATAGAAAGATTTTAGATCAATGGCGATATAACTGTTTTCGGACATCCTTCTCTCCTCCCTTCGTCATTCATCCGTCCGTATATATTATAAACCATTTTGCCCCGATGCGGTAGCCCCTGTCGTCTGCCGCCGGGCATTCTTCATTCTTCTTTTGAGAGCACCATATCCAACACATGGGCCAAAGGGTCACAGGCGTTCATCGCCTCCTCCACCGTGTTGTTCTGTGCGCCCAGCTCCACCAAAAGACTTCGGGAGCGCAGGTGCATATTATAACGGTAGCCCTTCAGATAAATCTTTCTCGTCAGCCCCGGATAATATTCCGCGCACTTCAACTGCATCTGAAAAGAAAAGGCGAGATTTCCGTCAATATTTTCATTTTTGAGATAGTCGATATCTCCCGATTGTTTCGTGCGGGACAGCCCGTTAAAAAACATAAACCTCGCCGTGGGTCTTCCGTCCAGATCCATCACAAGTCTGGTTTCCTCCGCCATCTGATCCCGGTGCAGATCGATCACCACCTGGATAGAGGGATGTTCCTTTAAGATCTGCTCCAGCGCGGGCAGCGCCCTGCCATAGGCATCATCCCTGCCGTCCACATCATATCCTCCCGTGTGGTGCAGCACCGTGTAACCGTATTCCTCCCGCAGGATTTGTGCGAGACGCTCCCCCACCCCCACGATGGATGTATTCACATCGCCGGGGACAGAATCCGCAAATGCCTCCTGCGAGTGGGTATGATAAATTAAAATCTGTGGTTCCTCCCCTCCCTTCTGCAGACTCAGGTCCTCGGACAGCAGTTTCTCAACATCCAGCTGATCCCGGCCCGCCATGGTATTGGCATCTATGGTATAAAAACTGCCTATCAGCGACTCATAATCCGCATACTCCTCCGGATCGATCCGCATCATCTTCTGTGTGTGGGGTATAAAAGCCCGGGCAGACTGCCAGGCAAGCTGATTTTCCTCCCACACAAGATTCTGAAGCTTTGTCTCGTCGGCCAGATTCTCCTGCAGGGTTGTCTCAAAGGAGGCGCTCTCCGCCAGTTCCTCGCAGGAGAGCACCCGGGAATGCCCGTCTTCCTCCCGGATCGCCGCCGTACCGCTGTCTGTATCTTTCTCATCCCTCACCATGCCGTACAAGGGCAGGATGGTCTCCATCTGTGTGTATGTCACCCACTGGGCACAGCTCTCCTCCGCTCCCTGTGCCACACAGGGCATGTACTGCACATAGAGCTCCTGTGTCAGTTCTCCCGCCAGCCCTTCCCCGAATAATTTCCAAAAGGGCGTCTTTCCATCCTCCCCATCCCTTTTCCACGCCGTCAGAAGCAATATTAAAAGGGCCAATCCTGCCAACAGTCTGCCGGATCCGCCCTTCCTTTTGTCCCTGTGACCCCTGTTGACCGCTCTATGCCGCATCAGAGAGATTCCTTCCGCACACACCTCCCTCTAGTATATGAGCCGCTCATCCGTCACAGACTACATTATTTTTCTCCATCGCCATATTGATCCCCTCGGACAAGGTGAAACTCACCCGCTTGATCACCGCGTCGATATCCTTTCCCGTCATATACATATTGTTCAGCTCCGCGAATGCAAGACGGCTGTCAAACTTCTTGTCCATCTCCTCATCCAGCCATTTTTTCAGCGCATCCCCCACGATGGTAGCCGCGTCAACCACTGTGGGCACGCCGATGGCGATCACGGGTATGCCCAGTTCCTCCTCGGTGAGAGCATTGCGGTGATTGCCCACACCCGAGCCGGGCTGTATCCCCGTGTTGGTGATCTGTATCGTCCGGTTGAGCCGTCTGGTGCTGCGCGCTGCCAGCGCGTCGATCACGATCAGCAGATCGGGCGTGGTCTCGGACACGACTCCCTTCACGATCTCCGCCGTCTCCATACCGGTCTTGGCCATGACGCCCGGCTCCATGCTGCTCACCAGATTCATCCTGCTGCAGTTGTACGCCGCCTTGCCGTACTCTTTCACCACATGGCGCGTGATAAACAGATTGTCTACCACCTGTGGTCCGAGGGAATCTGCCGTCACCTCACGGTTTCCCAGCCCCACCACCAGGACGGAAAGCTCCCGGTCCCCGTCCGGGATCAGATCCAGTAACTCCTTTGCCAGGCATCCCGAGATCTCCCGGTGATACCCTTCATCCGGCTCCACCAGCGCGGGCGCCTCCATCGTAACATAAGTACCTACTGCCTTCCCCATCGCTTTGGCGGCGTTCTTGGTGTCGATCATCACCTTTGTGACCTGAATGTCCTCTTTCTCCAGATAATATTCCTCCACGCGGACACCGCGCAGTTCACTGTCCGCCTCCGTGATGCTCTCCCGCGCCTCCAGCGCCAGATCCGTGCGGATTTGAAAATTCCCCATGAAACCGTCCCCCTGCAAAATCTACACATTCTCTTTTCCTATTTTTCGCAAATTTTTTGAAAATATGTATTGACAAATCCTCGGGAATTTACTACACTATCATAGTATGTTTAGCTTAGTCTTCCGTGTCTGACTATGGTAAAACATTTATGAAAACAATCAAATTTTTGAATACAAATGGAGGTGTACGACTTTGGCTAACATTAAATCCGCAAAGAAGCGCATTTTGGTATCCCGGACCAGGGCTGAGAGAAATAAAGCGATCCGTTCCGGTGTCAAGACCGCGATCAAAAAAGTTTACGCTGCGATCGAGTCCGGCGACAAGAGCGCTGCCCAGGCTGAGCTTCGGGCTGCGACCAAGACGATCGAGATGGCCGGCAGCAAGGGAGTTTATCACAAGAACAATATCGCACGCAAGGTTTCCCGCATCAGCAAAGCAGTCAACCAGATGGGCTGATACGATTCGGTCATAGAAAGGGCATAGTCAGAATAACATAAAAACAAAGCATCCATACCGTCATGTGGATGCTTTGTTTTTATGTGCATTTCCGCTTCCATGCGGCGGTGTCAGCGTCTCCTGCCGCCTCCGCCGTGGCTGTGTCCGCCGCTGCTTGTGTGGTGTCCATGGCTGCCGCCTCCGTGATTCCCTCCTCCCGATGAACCTCCGCTGCTCTCGATGCGGTGGCTCACCACATTCTTACGGATAAATTCGTCGGATTTAGAACGCAGTGCCAGTGTACCGTTCACCACATAGGTGCCCGCCGTGGTGGTATCCTTCGCCTTCACCTGACGCAGGTGGACCAGGACATAGATGAGCGCCACCACAAAGGGAAGGAAGAACAGACAGCAGAAGCTGCCAAGTTCCACGCTGTCCGTCCCGGCGCCGCCCTCGCCATATCTGCCAAGCATTTCCACGGCGGCACAGTACGCAAGGAAGGGATTGCTGTCGATATACCTGTCCATGGCATCGAAAACCCTGCCCTCCTCATAGGAGCCGATGATATTTTCCATCTTACCGCTGGTGGAGAGCCAGCAGCCCTTCTGGGATCCCCTCTCGTCCTCATACCAATTGTCCAGAAGAAGGGCGCCGTCCCCCACCTGGCAGTTCCAGCCGAAGCGGTTCTCATCGTAAAAATTATCCGCATAATTCATCATGTTGTATTCCCAGGTCGGGTCGTCCAGCCCCATCTCCTGATCGACCGTGACAACCACAATATCCACCTTTGCCTTTTTCTGGTTTTGGGCGATATAGTCGCTGAGCTCCTGCTCCTCTTCGTCCGTCAGCACGTTGGCATAATCGTACACCCGCTCCTTTGGCGCCGAAGAATTGTTTCTGGAAGAATTGCGGACCGCCACAGTAAATATCAGCGCGCCTATACCGATCAACAGAAAAATACCCGTGACGATAAACCAGCCTGTGAAATATTTGAAGTATTGTCTGAGCGCCTCTCTTTTGATTTCCTTATCCATTTCTACCCCCTGCGTGCTTTGACACGCATACCGATATTATTGCCCTCTGATGACAGCTCTCCTAGAATAACGGCAGCGTGCCCAGCAGCCCGATACAGGTGCATATCACCATAAGACATGCCCAGATCGTTCCCCCATATGCCCATACTTTATTGACGGACAAGGGCGCTTCTCCCACGATCTTCCCCGTCTGACCGTTTACATAGAAAGGGTATTGCTTTCCCTTATACTGATAAATGTATTTCCAGACGGGAAGCAGCCCGTACTTCTGCTCTGCCTTTTTTATGCTGACATCATTGCGGATCTGGCGTATACTGTTATAGCCGCCGGTCTGGTTGCGGATCAGCGCATCGGTATCGTCCGTCATCTTTTTCCGGGCTCTGCCCTCCACTTCCGCCCCGCCCATATTATATTTCTCGGCAAAAAATCCCGACAGATACTTGGGTTCAAAGTCCGTCAGCTGTCTATAGTCATAAGGCTCCATCAGATCCATGACATCATCCGGCATGGCGACGGAAGCGTCCACCGGAATGTCCTGGAAATTGATGTCCACATTGCGGCGGACATCATAATAAGAAGTCTCCGTATAGCTCATATTCCCGCTGGTCCAGTTTTTCACCCTGGTCCCCTCGCCCTGATAATCCGCGTTGATATCGTAGTCATAAAACCAGAAGGGCACATAAGTGCCTTCCATACTGTCCAGGCGCGCCTCAGAGAGAAAATCCGTGGGCGCAAAGATATTCTTTTGGAACTTATCCCGCAGGGACTGCTTGCAGGTCTCCTTTCCCATCTGGAAGGGGATCATCATCCTGGGCAGGTACTCCCCCTCCACACGCTCATCAAGTATCAGGTAATTGTTACAGTATGGGCACTGGGTCGCGGAGGTATGCTCCTTCACCGGCACCTCGCCGCCACAGTCGGGGCAGATGCTCATCTCACCGTTTCCTTTTTTCTGCTCCTCACTGCCTTCACTCTCGCAAAAGGGACAGAACATTTTATGTCTTTCCGGGCTGTAGACCACGTTTCCGCCGCAATTTACACATTTATAAACCATTTTAACTCCCATCTGCCGTCCGGGCATTCTGCATAAATAGCCGGAGACACCCTGGTGTTCTCCCCCGGCTGCTCCGGCTATCTTTATCTATTCATTATGATATCTCCGACTGATATATGCCGCCGCATCACTGCATATCGATCACAATATGTCTGGGCTGACCGGTGATCATCACAGGAGTCAGCTCCGCCTGGATCAGAGGCTTGATGTAGTTGACCATCGTCTGGGACACAAAGGTGCCGTCCTCCGTGATCCACTCAAGAGGAACCTTTTTCTCCACATTGGCAATCTTATGTACATCGTAAAGCCCTGTGGTACAGATATAGGGATCACTGGACTCTCTCTTCAGGGTTACCATCATGCCCGTCTCGCCGTCGAACGCCGCTTTCACTGCGGAACCGCCCACCTGATATGCCTCGGTGATGTCCACGCGGGAAGTCAGATGCCCTGCACAGCGCTGCATGGTGGAGAGCTCGATCGCCCTTGATTTGCAGCCAAACTTGGAGCTCACCAGATCCGCCAGATACTTCGCGGTACCGGACAGCTGTTTATGCCCGAAAGCGTCCACATACTCGTTGTGGTCGCCGTGCTCAAACACATACTTGCCGTCAGCCGTCTTAATGCCCTCGGACACTGCCATGACCACTGCCGACTTGGTCTCCAGAAGCTTTCCTACCTTCTCCACAAACTTGTCGATGTCAAATGCCACCTCGGGCAGATAGATGCCGTCCACGCCCTCACAGTCCTCACCGGTGGCAAGAGCGGCGGCTCCGGTCAGCCAGCCGGCATTTCGTCCCATGATCTCAATGATGGTCACATTCTGAATGTCATACACAAGACCGTCCCGGATGATCTCCTTGGTCACGGAGGCGATATACTTTGCCGCACTGCCGTAGCCGGGAGTATGGTCCGTCACTTCCAAGTCATTGTCAATCGTCTTCGGTACCCCGATGAAACGGATCGGGCTGTCGATCGCTGCCGCATAGTCGGACAGCTTCTTGATGGTATCCATGGAGTCATTGCCGCCGATATAGAAAAACGCGCTGATCTCGTACTTATCCAGGATCTCAAAAATCTTCTCGTACACTGCCTTATCCGCCTCGACCTCGGGCAGCTTAAAACGGCAGGATCCCAAAAATGCGGAAGGAGTCCGCTTCAAAAGCTCCAGATCCAGATCAGACCTGATCTTTTCATCCATATCCACGATCTTCTCCTCGAGAAAACCATGAATGCCATGGCGCATACCGTAAACCTTCCCTGCGCCCAGATCTTTGGCGGTCTTATACACACCTGCCAAAGAGGAATTGATCACGGCGGTAGGTCCGCCGGACTGCCCCACAATTACATTTCCTAACATAAGTACCTCCTTCTCCCATGACGATGATTTGGACTGTCCGCGTCATAGATTTATTTTAACACAAAAAAAGGAGACATACAAGAATGACTTGTCTGTCTCCTCAAACTTTTGTCTGATTTTTTGATCTACTGCTGCTTCGCAGTCTTGTAGTTGACGATCTGCCCGAAATCCGGTTTCAGGGACGCGCCGCCCACCAGCCCTCCGTCGATATCCGGCTGCGCAAACAGCTCGGGCGCGCTGGAGGCGGACACCGAACCGCCGTACTGAATGCGGATCTTCTCCGCGGTCCCGGCTCCATAAAGCTCACCGATACAATCGCGGATCGCCCTGCAGACTTCCTGCGCCTGCCCGGTGGTGGCAACCTTGCCCGTGCCGATGGCCCAGATGGGCTCGTAGGCGATGACTGCCTCCTCCGCCTGGGCTGCGCTCACATTCAGAAAAGCGATCTTGATCTGCTGGCGGATCCAGTCGATGGTGATGCCCTGCTCCCTCTGGGTCAGGGACTCCCCGCAGCAGATGATGGGGGTCAGACCGTGCTCAAAAGCTTTCAGCACTTTCCTGTTCACGGTCTCATCGGTCTCCGCAAAATACTCCCTTCTCTCGGAATGCCCGATGATCACATACTTCACGCCGGCGTCAACCAGCATATCCGGAGAGATCTCCCCGGTGAAGGCTCCCTTCTCCTCGAAATACATATTCTCCGCACCGATGTTGATATTGGTGCCTTTCGCCGCTTCCATGGCGGGAATGATGTCGATGGCAGGCACACAGAACACCACATCCACCTCGTCATTTTTTACCAGAGGCTTTAACGTCTCAATCAATGATACGGTCTCACTGGGAGTCATGTTCATCTTCCAGTTGCCGGCAATAATTTTCTTTCTGGCCATTTTTTGTCTCCTTTGATCCTTTTATTCAGACACAGAGCTTTTTGCTGCCGCCCGTTTATTTGTCGTCTGCCGCCATCACGCCGGGAAGCGCCTTGCCCTCCAAAAATTCAAGGGAAGCGCCGCCGCCGGTGGAGATATGGCTCATCTTGTCGCCGAATCCGAGCTGATTGACAGCCGCCGCGGAGTCGCCTCCGCCAATGATCGTGGTCGCATCGGTCTCAGCCAGGGACTTTGCCACCGCGATCGTGCCTGCGGCAAGCGTGGGATTCTCGAACACGCCCATGGGACCGTTCCAGACTACCGTCTTTGCGCTCTTTACCGCCTCGGCATACATAGCCGCCGTCATGGGTCCGATGTCGCAGCCCTCTCTGTCCGCGGGCATATCCTCTACTTTATAGATCTCCGTCTCCACAGGAGCGTCAATGGGATTGGGGAACTCGGCGATGGTCACGGAGTCAACGGGAAGAAGAAGCTTCTTGCCCAGCTTGCCGGCCTTATCCATCATCTCCCTGCAATAGTCGATCTTCTCATTGTCCACCAGAGATCTGCCGATCTCATAGCCCTGCGCCTTCAGGAAGGTATATGCCATACCGCCGCCGATGATCAGCGTGTCGCACTTCTCCAGCAGATTGGAGATCACATTCAGCTTGTCGGCAACCTTTGCACCGCCTAAGATCGCCACGAAGGGACGAACGGGATTCTCCACAGCGTTCCCGAGGAAATTGATCTCCTTCTGCATCAGGTAGCCTACCACATTCTCGCCGCCCTTTGCGGTGATGAACCTGGTCACGCCCTCCACGGAAGCATGTGCCCTGTGGGAGGAGCCGAAGGCATCGCAGACATACAGATCAGCCAGGTCAGCCAGCTCTTTGGAGAACTGCTCGCCGTTCTTGGTCTCCTCGGTGCCGCGGAAACGGGTATTCTGAAGCAGGACCACATCCCCCTCCTTCATCGCCTCCACCGCCTTGGATGCGGCCTCGCCGGTCACATTGTAGTCGGGGACAAACACAACCTCCTTGCCCAGCTTCTCGGACAGCCTCTTCGCCACGGGAGCCAGGGATTCCTTTTCGTTCGGTCCCTCTTTAACCTTGCCCAGGTGGGAGCAGAGGATCACCTTGCCGCCATCGTCTATCAGCTTCCGAATGGTGGGAAGCGCCGCAACGATACGGGTCTCGTCAGTGATCTCTCCGTTCTTCAAAGGCACGTTGAAGTCACATCTCACCAGCACGCGTTTTCCCTTTGCATTGATGTCATCTACAGATTTTTTGTTCAAACCCATTTCGATAAACCTCCATAAAATGATATAAAAGTTGATACGGTATACATCCTCCCGGAGCGTTTTCATCGAACAGGAGGATTTTCCTATTCGCTGAAAAAGGGTCCGGTCCAACTGACCGGACCCCTGATAGGTCTTTCAACAGCTTTTTCCGCCAAAACCCTCTATCAGCCGAGCTCGCTGAAATACTTGATGGTACGCACCATCTGGGAAGTATAGCTGTTCTCATTGTCATACCAGGAAACCACCTGTACCTGGGTGTTGCCATCCTCCATGGGAGCAGCCATGGTCTGGGTAGCGTCAAACAGAGAGCCGTAAGTCATTCCGATCACATCGGAGGAAACGATCTCATCGGTGTTGTAACCGTAGGACTCGTTCTGGGCAGCCTTCATAGCCTCATTGATCTGCTCCTTGGTAACCTGTCCCTTCACAACAGCCACCAGGATCGTGGTAGAACCGGTGGGAGTGGGAACACGCTGAGCGGAACCGATGAGCTTGCCGTTGAGCTCAGGAATAACCAGACCGATCGCCTTTGCAGCGCCGGTGGAGTTGGGAACGATGTTCTGAGCGCCGGCACGGCTTCTTCTCTTATCGCCCTTTCTCTGAGGTCCGTCCAGAATCATCTGGTCGCCGGTGTAGGCGTGTACGGTGGTCATGATACCGGACTGAATGGGTGCAAGATCATTTAATGCCTTTGCCATGGGAGCAAGGCAGTTGGTGGTGCAGGAAGCCGCAGAGATAACGGTATCCTCAGGTTTTAAGGTCTTGTGGTTTACATTGTATACGATGGTGGGAAGGTCATTGCCCGCAGGAGCGGAAATTACCACCTTGCGCGCACCGGCATTGATATGCGCCATGGACTTCTCTTTGGAGGTGTAGAAACCGGTACACTCCAAAACAACGTCAACTTTCAGCTCACCCCAGGGAAGCTTGGAAGCGTCAGCCTCTTTGTAGATCGTGATCTTCTTGCCGTTTACGGTGATGGAATCCTCGCCCGCCTCAACCTTGTCGGCATATTTGTATCTGCCCTGTGCGGTATCATACTTCAGCAGATGCGCCAGCATATCGGGGCTGGTCAGATCGTTGATCGCCACTACCTCGTATCCTTCCGCATCAAACATCTGTCTGAAGGCAAGACGGCCAATACGGCCAAAACCATTGATTGCTACTCTTACTGCCATTTTCGTTTCCTCCTAAAATAAATTTTATATGATTCTGACCTCCGTCCTGCGGGAATTCTTTCACTCATAATGCCCGTCCGTCGGATTGTCAAAATTTTGTCACTGTTATATTTTAACTGATTCCCCTGCATAATTCAAGATGTAAATGAAAAATATTTTCCAAAATTGTATTTTTATGGAAGAACTGGTATAATATATCTTATTTAGCCGGAAATATTGTAAGGAGTGCCTGATATGAACCCTGATCCTCATGTCTCCACCGACACCGGCGGAGCCCTCTCCCGGCGTCTCCACCTTTTGGACGAACTGCGGGGACTGACTTTGGTTGAAATGATACTCTATCACTTCCTGTGGGATCTCGTCTACATTGCGGGGATCCCCATCCCCTGGTACCATGGCACGGCGGCGCACATATGGCAGCAGAGCATCTGCTGGACTTTCATTTTTCTGTCCGGCTTCTGCTGGTCCTTCGGGCGTCATCCCTTCGCCAGGGGGATCACGGTATTTTTGTCCGGAGGGCTGATCACGCTCGTCACCCTGATCTTTCTGCCGGATGACCGCGTAATCTTCGGTGTACTGACGCTGATCGGATCCTCCATGCTGCTCATGATCCCTTTGGACAGGCTGCTGGCAGGAATCCGCCGCCCGCTCGCGCTGAATGCGCTCACCGCCCTGTCCGGGCTGCTCTTTTTACTGTTTCTGCCCGCCGCGGGCGGATATCTGACCAATTTTGCGGCGCTCTGGGACAAAGATCCCCTGGGAAAGACTGCCATCCGGCTTCCCGGATCTCTCTACCACGGGTGGCTGAGCGCCTACCTGGGCTTTCCCGCGCCGGATTTTTACTCCACGGATTATTTTCCTCTGCTGCCATGGTTTTTCCTGTTCGTCACAGGTTATCTGACGCACAAGATCTGCAGCGGCGCCAATCCCGGGAGGACAAACCTCCTGACTCTTTCTTTCTGGCGCAGGAATCCGCTTCCCCGGGCAGCCTGGATCGGCAGACATTCTCTTCTTATCTATCTGCTGCATCAGCCCGTGCTTTATGTCATTACCCTGTGTATTATCTATATCCGCCAATAAAAATATTATACCTTCAGCATATAGCAAATATCATACAAGGAGGTTTCTCATGCCTATATTATCAGACTGTCACCTGCACTCCCATCACTCCGGGGATTCCGAAGCTCCCATGGAGGATATGATCCGGAAGGGAATCGAGATGGGCTTACACACCATGTGCTTTACCGAGCACAATGATTTCGGCTATCCCGGCGTGCCCGGCGACCCGGACAACATCTTCCTGCTCAATCCCGATTCCTATCTCTATGAGCTGTTGGGACTGAAAGAAAAATATGCCGGAAAAATCAAAATCTTATTCGGTCTGGAGCTGGGGCTGCAGCCCGGAGTCGTCCGGGAAAACGCCGTGTTTGCCCGCTCCCACGAGTACGATTTTATCATCGGCTCCTCCCATATCTGCATGGGCAAAGACCCCTACTACCCCGACTTCTTCGAGGGGCGCAGCGACGAGGAGGCATACCGGGAATATTTCCTGTCAGAGCTGGAAAACATCAAAAAATTCTCCAACTTTGACGTGTACGGGCATCTGGATTATGTGGTGCGCTATGGCGCCTCCCGGGACCGGGAATACAGCTATGAGAAATATAAGGACATCCTGGATGCCATCCTGGAGCTTCTATTAGAGAAGGAAAAAGGGCTGGAGCTGAACACCGGAGGCTTCCGCAGAGGCATGCGGGATTTCCACCCCTGCCGGGACATTCTCAAACGCTACCGGGAACTGGGCGGGGAGATCATCACCGTGGGAAGCGATGCCCACGAGCCTGCCCACATCGGCTGCGCCTTTGAGAAAGCATGTGAGACCCTAAAAGATTGCGGCTTCAAATATTATACCATATTTGAAAAACGTATCCCGGAATATATCCGGCTGTGAACCGCTTCCGCGGAATGGGTCAACGAAAAAAAGATTGAGATCAAAGAAAAAGAACACTCAGAGAAATGAGAAAGACAGGAGGAAACCATGAGAAAAAATGACAGCATCTCCATACCCGTAATCCTGAAAGTCGGAAAAGGCGCCCTGCAGGGATTGGGCACATGCCTTCTGGAGGAGGGGCTCACGGACGTGGTCATCTGGTTCGGCAACGGGCTGATCGATCTGTTTGGCACAGATGTGATGAATTCTCTCAAGGCATCCGGCATCAATGTGCTGGAATATCAGGAGCTGGACACCGTGGACATCGATGACATCATCTCCCTCGCCTTTTCCATGTCCAACAGCACGAAGGCGGTGGTATCCATCGGCGGCGGAAAGGTGATCGATGCCGGGAAATACGCCGCATTCCTCAAAGGGCTGCCCTTCATCAGCGTTCCCACCTCCAGCTCCAGTGACGGCTTCTCCAGCGCCAGCGCTTCCCTCATCGTGCACGGCAGGCGCACCTCCGTCCCTGCCAGACTCGCCTACGGCATTCTGGTGGACACAGAAGTCATACGCACTGCCCCGCAGAAATTCATCTACTCCGGCATCGGCGACATGGTGTCCAAGATCACTGCCCTCTACGACTGGGTGTATGAGGCGCAGCACGGCGTGGGCGCCCTCAACGACTTTGCCGTCATGGTCGCCAAAAAAGCCGTAAACAGCTTTGTCCGCACTCCGTATGAGAGCATTCAGGATGAAGTGTTCCTCAAAGAGCTGTTAGACTCCTTATCCATGAGCGGCATCGCCAACGAGATCGCCGGCAGCAGCGCGCCCACCAGCGGCAGCGAACACCTGATCTCCCACGCGCTGGACAAGCTTTTGGAGGAGCCCCAGCTTCACGGCATCCAGGTGGGCATCGCCACTTACATCATGGCAAAGGTACAGGATCACCGCTATGTGCGCGTGAACACCGTGCTCACCGACACCGGCTTCTGGGACTATGTGGAGACCCTGCAGATGAAGCAAAGCGACTTTTTGCGCGCCATCGATCTTGCTCCTTCCATCAAGCCCCACCGCCACACATACCTCCACGAAGAACAATACCGCCAGGCGGCAAAGGAGCTTGTGCTCACGGACGGGATCCTGACCCGGGTATTGGCGCCGGATCAGGAGCAATGATCCCGCCGTGCCTTAGGATACCTACTGCATATCTCCGCACAGGACAAACACTTCCAAAGGAGTGGTCTGTGCGGGGATGCTTCTGGTGGAAGCGGCATAGCTCACAAACAGGTTATGCCCCGCCGGATTCCCCATAAAATATTGATTGCTGCCGGTACGCAGCATCACCGATCTATCCATGTGCAGCTGCAGCGTGCGCTCCGCATTGACCAAAGACTCGTCATAATAACTCAGATCGTACATACGGTCCCTCTTTACAGGAGCCGCCGCCACAGCCGTATACTGCGCCGGATAAATGAGAAGCATGGGGGCGTCCGCCCGATACCAGAACATCGCTTCCTGTCCCACTCCCAGGGGTTTAAAATCCGCCACAAAGGTATATGGCGTCACCATCATGTTGACCACGTTCCCATTGTCATCTTCCACCGTAAAAAACAGGGTACAGCTGTCCGAGCGTCCGTTCTTCCTCGCCGGCACCATGTCTACGATCAGCCCCTTCACTGCAAGAAAAGGGCCGCCATTAAAAGATTGCATATCTGCCGTTCCTCCGCCTTTCAATTCCTTTATGGTATATCTTATGTGCGCATCCGCATTTTGGGTACTTTCTTATAAAATAGTACCGCCTCCCAGCACATACTCCCCCTCGTAAAACACCACCGCCTGCCCCGGAGCCGCCGCCCTCACCGGCTGCTCAAAACGGCACAGCACCCTGCCGTCCGGGAGCTTTTCAATCTCACACCACTCTCCCGGGTGATTGTAGCGTATCTTGGCGAGCACCCGCCTGGGCGCATCCAGATCCTCCACTGCCATATAGCTGACCCGGTCACAGAGCACTTCTTTAGTAAAAAGCTCCTCGTTATCTCCCACCACCACTTCGTTTCTCTCCGGGCAGATCTTCGTCACAAAAACCCTCTTTCCCATGGGAAGTTCCAGCCCCCGGCGCTGCCCTACCGTGTAATGCGTGATGCCCTTGTGGCGCCCGATCACCTCTCCCCCGGAGTTGACAAAATTTCCCTCCCCCGGAAGTTTCCTGCCCGCCGGGTCCGGATGCGCCGACAATTCCTGCCGGATGAACCCCGCATAATCATTGTCCGGCACAAAACAGATCTCCTGGCTGTCCGGCTTATCCGCCACGGGAAGAGCCGCCTCCTGTGCCATCCTGCGGATCTCCTCCTTAGAATACATTCCCACCGGGAGCAGTGTGTGCGCCAGCTGCTGCTGCGTCAGATTATACAGAGCATATGTCTGGTCCTTTTTCCCGGAAACGGAATTCCGGATGGCAAACCTTCCGTTTGCCAGACGGTCGATCCTCGCGTAATGCCCCGTGGCAATATAATCCGCACCGATCTGCCTGCTCCTCGAAAGCAATGCCTCCCACTTCACATAGCGGTTGCAGGCAATACAGGGATTGGGCGTGCGCCCCTCAAGATACTCCCCCACAAAATAATCAATGACCTTCTCCTTAAATTCCCTCTTAAAGTTCATCACATAATAGGGGATCTCCAACGCCTGCGCCACACGTCTTGCGTCTTCCACCGCCGACAGACCGCAGCATCCTCCGTTCTCCTCACCAGGCGTTTCTTCCCCGTCCTGCCAGATCTGCATGGTGACTCCGATCACATCATAACCCTCTTTTTTTAACAGCAGCGCCGCCACGGAGGAATCCACTCCCCCGGACATGCCCACCACAACTTTTCCGCCCATGTTTTTCCCTTATCCCATCCCTGAATTTTTCCTGTCTCACTGCGTATCAGCCCGCCTCCCGGCAGGGATACATACACAAAGGCTGCAACCCCTTGGGGATCACAGCCCTATTATACACTATGTTGAAAAATCTGTCAGCTAGTATTCCTCCGCCGGCTCCTCCTCATGGATGTCATGCTTTGGCGGCTTCAGCCCCTCTATGACAATCCCTTTCTTCTCCGCATAATCCCACAGCGCCGCGTGTATTGCCTCCTCCGCCAGCAAAGAGCAGTGTACCTTCACCGGAGGCAGCCCGTCCAGGGCTTCCATCACCGCCTGGTTGGTCACATTCAGAGCCTCCTGGACCGTCTTTCCCTTCACCAGCTCTGTCGCCATGGAACTGGTGGCAACTGCCGCCCCGCATCCGAAGGTTTTAAACTTCACGTCCCTGATGATACCGTCATCGTCAATATCCAGAAAAATACGCATGATGTCACCGCATTTTGCATTGCCCACAGTTCCTACACCGCTGGCATTTTCAATCTCTCCCATATTTCTCGGATTGGAAAAGTGATCCATTACCTTCTCACTATACATGGTAAGCCTCCTTCTTATTTTTCACAAAGTCTTCATACAGCGGGGACATGTCCCGCAGCAGCGACACATTTTTCTTCACGGCTTCCACCACCGCGTCGAGCTCCTCCTTTGTGTTTTCCTCCGACAGGGACAGCCGCAGGGATCCGTGCGCCTCCTCATGCTTTAAACCGATGGCAAGAAGCACATGGGAGGGATCCAGAGAACCGGAGGTGCACGCCGAACCGCTGGAAGCACAGATTCCCTCCATATCCAGACGGATCAACAGAGATTCCCCTTCAATAAAGAAAAAAGAAAAATTCACATTCCCCGGCAGCCTTTTCTCCCTATGCCCGTTTAATCGACAATAAGGCACTTCCTTTTCTATTCTTGCGATAAGATAATCTCTCAGTTCCCTCTCCCGCCCGGACTTTTCTTCCATGATACGGCCTGCCCTGGCTGCCGCCGTGCCAAAGCCTACAATGCCGGGTACATTCTCCGTTCCCGCTCTCCGGTTTCTCTCCTGGGCTCCGCCGTGGATGAAAGAACCGATTTTCAACCCCTTGCGGATATACAGGCATCCCACCCCCTTCGGGCCGTTCAACTTGTGTGCGCTTGCGCTGAGCATATCGATCTTCATTTCCTTTACATCGATCGGGATCTGCCCAAATGCCTGTACTGCATCTGTGTGGAACACAATGCCCCTTTCTCTGGCGATGCCGCCGATTTCCGCTATCGGTTCTATGGTACCGATTTCATTGTTGGCAGACATAACACTGATCAAAATCGTATCCGGCCGGATGGCGGCCCGCACTGCATCCGGATCTACCAGCCCGTCCCTGTCCACATCCAGATAAGTGACCTCAAAGCCCTGCCTCTCCAGATATCTGCAAGTGTGCAGGACCGCGTGATGCTCTATTTTGGTGGTGATGATGTGCCTGCCTTTGTTCCCATACGCCTCCGCCGTCGCCTTCAGAGCCCAGTTATCCGCCTCCGAGCCTCCCGCCGTAAAATAAATCTCCTCCGCATCGGCACCGATCAGTTCTGCCACCGCCTCCCGCGCCCCGGACACCGCGCGCCTGGAAGCCGCTCCCAATTGATAGATACTGCTTGGATTACCGTAATTTTCCGCCATATACGGCAGGAGGGACTCCAAAACCTCCGGCGCCACCCTGGTAGTCGCCGCATTATCCAGATAAATCATGATATTCCACCTCTCTCCATTTGCGTTACCGTCATCTGTGAAACAGACTGCGGTAAAGATCTGTTTTATTTCCTAGCATTTTGCTAGGAATTACAAGTATCAATATAGCACCAACTGATTGTTCTGTCAACAACTTCTCGAAAATATAATAGAGAAAAGCATTCCGGAAGGAGCCCCCATCATGAATCTTCCCCACTCCTTCACCCAGAACCGTTCCCGCAGCCGATTTTCCATCTCCGGAAGACCACTTATCATGGGTACCATCGTCCTCACGGTTACAGGGCTTATCACGCGCACCATTGGATTTTTCTACCGGATCTATCTCTCCCGCCTGTTCGGGGAGGAAGGCATGGGCATCTATCAGCTGTTAAGCCCGGTGCTCGCGCTTTCTTTCTCTCTCTGCGCGGCGGCATATCAGACAGCGATCTCCAAATATGTAGCGGAATACTCCGGCAGAGAACGGCTGAAGCCTCTTCGGGCAGGGCTGATCCTTTCCACGCCCCTCTCTTTTCTTTGTACCGCCGTGATTTACCTGAACTCGGAATTTATCGCAGACAACCTGCTCTTAGAGCCCCGCACTGCCGCCATGCTGCGTATCCTGGCATTCTCCATCCCTTTTAGCAGCATCCATTCCTGCATCAACGGTTACTTCTACGGCATCAAAAAAACCAAAGCCCCCGCGGCGGCACAGCTCTTAGAACAGCTCGCCAGAGTGGGCTGCGTCTATCTGGTGTCCTCCACAGTCATCGCCAGAGGACAGACTCCTTCCATCAATGTGGCGGTGCTGGGTCTCACCGCGGGGGAGCTGGTGTCCATGACCGTATCCCTCGTCGCTATCCTGAATGTTCTGCAGGAATACAACGGGGACAAAGGAGCCAATATCATGCCCTCCATGAATAAGGCTGCCTTCCATCCCCACATGTTCCGAAACATTCTGGGGATGGCACTCCCTCTGACCCTGAACCGCATCGTGCTGAATTTCCTTCAGAGCATCGAGGCAGTCTCCATCCCGGCAAGACTTCGTCTCTATGGCTATGACAATGCCACCGCGCTGAGTGTCTACGGCGTGCTCACAGGTATGGCGATGCCCCTGATCTTCTTTCCCAACGCTCTGACCAACTCCGTGTCCGTCCTGCTCCTGCCTCTGGTATCCGAAAACTACGCAGCAGGGGATCTGCCCGCCGTGCGCGCCGCCATCCTGCGCACGATCCGCTTCTGCGGGATACTGGGCTTTCTTTGTATGTCCGTGTTCTTCCTTCTGGGCGGCTTCATGGGCAGCGCCCTGTTCGACAGTCCCCTCGCCGGGCATTTCATCACCACCCTGAGCTTCCTGTGCCCTTTCCTTTACCTGGATGCCACACTCTCCAGCATTCTTCAGGGGCTGGGCCGGGCCGGGACCATCTTTGTCATGAATGTGATCGCACTCCTGCTGCGCCTGGCCTTCGTATTTGAGGCGATCCCACTTTTCGGCATCACCGGATATCTCTGGGGAATGCTGGCAAGCCAGATCGTACTGAGCCTTTTGTATCTGCTCTGCCTGCGCCGTTTTCTGAGACGCAAAGCCCCCGGATAAAGTCTTCTACCGGCAGACAAAAAGAACCGGGAAACCGCTTATCCCAAAGCGTCGTCCCGGCTCTTACCGCATCCTCTAATCTAATTTAATACCTTTTTCAGCTCGTCCATGAAAGTGTTGACATCCTTAAACTCCCGGTAGACCGATGCAAAACGCACATAGGCAACGGCGTCAAGATCTTTTAGCTTGTTCATCACCAGCTCGCCGATCGCCTGACTGGAGATCTCCCGCTCCTCCCGGTTAAACACTTCCGTCTCCACCTCGTCCACCAGAGCGCTGATCTGCTGCGCACCCACAGGACGCTTATGACAGGCTCTCAGCACACCCGCCTCGATCTTCGCCCTGTCATAGGTTTCGCGGTTATTGTCCTTTTTGATAATGATAAGCGGAATCGTCTCTATTTTCTCATAAGTCGTGAATCTCTTCCCACACTCATCACACACTCTGCGGCGCCGGATGGAATTGTTGTCCTCCGCCGGTCTCGAATCGATCACTCTGGTATTTTCATGGCTGCAAAAGGGACACTTCATTGGTACACCTCCATCTTTCCCATGGTTCATTTAAAACCATGTGTTATTTATCATTATAACGGCAGCAATCCTTTATGTCAACCAAAATCACCTCGGGTCCGATCTGACAGATGTCCCTGTAGGGAATCTCTATGTCCGGCTCACAGCGCAGGAAATTCAGCACCTTATTTCCGCCCGGTACAATAATCTTGCGGATACATCCCTTACATTCGTCAAACTCCAGATCGCACACCCTGCCCAGCTTACAGCAGTCTTTCACATTGATGACATCCTTGCATCGAAGCTCTGAAAAAAGCATATCTACGTCCTCTTCCCGTGTCGGTTGTCATTGTTATGATATGCGGCAGAATGAAAAATGCCTCTCAGCCGCCCAAATTTTTCAAAGGATCATTTTTTGAGAATAGCAAAGCCTTCGGCGGTACATACTTGTTAATACCGATTTTGAACAGTACAGGGAGGAAAAGAACCATGGCACAGGGACGCGTTGAAATCTGCGGGGTAAATACATCCAGACTTCCCCTATTAAAAAATGCGGAGAAAGAGGCGCTGTTCGCCCGGATCCAGGACGGCGATGCCCAGGCAAGAGAAGCGTATATCGAGGGAAACCTCCGCCTTGTCCTAAGCGTCATCAAACGCTTTTCCTCCAGCAGCGAGAATGTGGACGATCTGTTCCAGATCGGCTGCATCGGTCTGATCAAAGCCATCGATAATTTCGACACAAGTTTAAATGTCAAGTTCTCCACCTACGCCGTACCCATGATCATAGGAGAGATACGGCGCTTTCTTCGAGACAACTCCAACTCCATCCGGGTCTCCCGCTCCCTCAAGGACACTGCCTACAAGGCGATCTACGCCAGGGAATCCCTCACCCGCAAAAATCTGAAGGAACCCACCATTGAGGAGATTGCCGCCGAGGTGGGCATCTCCAAGGAAGATATCGTCTATGCCATGGATGCCATCCAGAATCCCATGAGCCTGTATGAGCCGGTGTTCACCGATGGGGGCGACACCCTGTATGTGATGGATCAGATCTCCGACAAAAAAAATAAGGAAGAAACCTGGGTAGAACATCTCTCCCTGAGCGATGCCATGAAAAACTTAAGCGAGCGGGAACATGAGATCATCACGCTGCGTTTTTTTGAGGGCAAAACCCAGATGGAGGTCGCCGAACTCATCGGCATCTCCCAGGCACAGGTATCAAGACTGGAAAAGAATGCGCTCAGGACCATGCGCAGCTACCTGACGGCATAGCCGTCTCCTCCGTGTCCCGTGCGCTCTTTGTGCCTGGAACTTATCCCCTATACCTGCTGCTCTATACAGCGTTTTACAAAATCCGGCAGAGAAGCCACCGTCACAGTCTGTCCAAAATCCTCATTGTGCTCACTGATCAAAGCGGTCCTGCACCCTGCGGCAATACCCGCTTTTATGTCATTCTCACCATCTCCGACCATCCAGGACTGCGCCAGATCGATATGAAATCTTTCTGCCGCCTTCAAAAGCATCCCCGGCTTCGGTTTCCGGCAGTCACAATCAATCTTATACTCGACCCTCTCCCCTTCATAGCCCCTGTGCGGATGATGGGGACAATAAAATATTCCGTCCAGATATGCCCCCTCGGCGCCCAGCAGGGTTTCCATCTTATTATGGATCTCGTCCAGCTGCACTGTCGTCAGTTCTCCCCGGGCGATCACGGGCTGATTGGTAACCACAATACAAAGATATCCCGATGAATTGATCTTCCCAATGGCCTGCGCCACTCCCTGCATCAATTCAAACTCATCGATATCCCTCAAAAAGCCCCTGTATTGATTGATCGTCCCGTCACGGTCCAAAAAGATCGCTTTCTGCATGTTTTTCAGATTTCTCCCCGATACCTTCCCCGAGACAAAATCCTCACAGACGGCATGGAATCTCTCCGGCGTCCCCATATCCTTGACGTACTCCGGGCTGTCATAACAAAACATCTTTCCCGTTTTGACCAGAGGCTTAAGAACCTGGCGGTCCAGATCAACTTTAATGAATCTTCCGTCCGCCCCCTTTGTTCCGATCGTCTTGGCATCTATCTCCGCCAGATCCAGCACTTTGGGCGAAAGAATATGCAGCCCTGCATTGACACGATTCTTATAATAAGCCGGCTTGACATCTTCTTTGGCAATCCATTGTTCTACTGCGCCATTTTCGTCCGCGATCAGCAGACCGCTGTCATAGGGGTGAGAGTTGGGATGGGTAAACAATGTCGCCAGCGCTCCATGGGCATGATGAAATTCGATCATGCGCCTGAAATCCACATTGAAGACCGCGTCCGCATTGAGCAGCAAAAAATCCTCCGTAAGCTCCTGCCTGAGCCGAAACAATGCCCCCGCATTGCCCAATGGAGTGGTCTCATTATAATATTGGATGGACACGCCGAACCGACTGCCGTCCCCAAAATAATCCATAATGACGCCGGCTAAATGCGACACGGTAATGATCAGATCCGTAAACCCCTGTTCCCGGAGCATGATGATCTCATGCTCCAGAACAGGCACACCGTCGATCCGGATCATCGGCTTGGGTATATCCGAAGCGATTGCGGAAATTCGTGTTCCCTTTCCCCCTGCCATAATAACTGTTTTCATACTGCCCTCCTAAAATGTCATTTTCTCTATGTCTGCAGATCCTTCTCTCACGTTACCGTAAAGTTTTTAACGGAAAGCTTCCCTTAGATCATATGTGCTTTCTTCAGCAGCCGGTCATATCCGTATGCCGCCGCAAGGCTTGCGGACAATGCTGCAGCGCCCCAGATACACCGAGAGATGCACCTTTGAAAATGATCGCCGGAACATCCGTGATATAGTTTTGTATCAGATGCATCAAGACGATCGTAAAATATCCTGTTATCCCTTTCCCCGTATCGTTTTAAAATCATGAAACTTTCCGCAGACTTGATTCCAAATGACCGAGCCCCCCAGGGATGCGGTCAAAACATAAACGGGCAAAAACCACTCTGTATAATGATTTCTGAGATGGAAAAAATTTAGTACCGTATTGACTGCCATGATCATAAAACCATGTATGATATAAATAAATGTAGAATGCCTCTGCCCTATCTTAACCAGCACATTATTTTCTTTGACCAGCCCCCCATTATCAATCGCGACAACAAAAATACAGATGACTGCCAAAATATTCGAAATATAATAATCACAGCTCCTGTCTAAATAAGAAAACAGTATATATTCCCCAACCGCCAGAAAACTAAAAAAGATCACATAGAATAAAGCTATATCAGGTTTTGTCTTTTTTGCAATGACCTCGCGGTTCGATGCCATACACATTCCGAGCAGCATAAAAGGCAGCGCATCAAACAGCCAGTTCCGCGACAGGATCCACACGAATTCATTATCTTCTTTAACTCCTATCATTGCGGGAATGATGATCCTGATCAGAAAATATCCGGCAAAAAGGAAAGGAATCCCTTGATATGCAAACGCTATTCCCCTCACCCTGTTAAGCATCCGGATAACCCAATAGGCATATAGCTGCGCCAGCAAAAACCATCCCATAGGCATTGTAACCGGCATGATATTGAAGAACAAAAATTTTATCAGCGTTTCTCCTGATACCAAAACTTTAAAATATTCCGTAATCGACAGATTGGTCCGTACATTTCCCAGGAAACATCTGAATAGATCATTTCCCAAATAAACGGCGAACGCAATCCCGATCAATTGCAATAGTTTCATCATTCTCTTCTTTATCGCCTTATCCAATGTATCCCCCGAAGAATGACCGAGATAAAATCCGCTGGTCATTAAAAAAAACGGGACGGCTGTTTTGGCGACAGCCTCAACATATCTGCCAAATGGCGGGGGAAATTGAACATGTATAAAGACTACTGACAGGCAATACCCCCCCTGAACAGATCCAATGTCAAATTTCTCTTCTCCATAGTAATTTCTCCTTACCCAACAAACAATGCCTTCAGCACCCTGCTTCTGCCCGCTCCCCAATAGATACCATAGGAGATCAGCACAGAACTCAATATATATATCCCCATGGAATAATGCTCTCCCAGAAGCGGGATCAGAACACCGTTTCTCCATGGCTGGTGAATGTACATGATGATCATACTGCATTTCCCGATTTCGGACAAAACCCACGCCGCCGGCTTGATCTTCTCCAAGATAACTACACATCCCAAAATCACGATCCCAAACAATACCGGCAGCAGCAGGGGCCATAAAGGGTGATCGTATTTACCGCCTTTTATGTTCAATGTCCAGTCAAACTGCCCCATCCTGTTCAACATACAAAACAGGATACAGGCGGTGAGGGATACAAGAACCATCAGGATCGTCTTCCGCTTCTCTATTTTCGATCCGATGAATCTGTCTGTAAAATATCTGCTCCGGTATCCTAAAGCCATATACGGCACGGTGAGCAGGCAGATATCACCCCCCCGGGAAGACACAATTTTAACGGAAACGCTTCCCCGTTATACCTGACCAGAACCCGGCATGACAAAAACACTGCTAAGACGTACATCATCAGGATGAGAAATATCCTGACTTTTTTCGGCAGATACAATTCCATGACCGCCAGGAGACAATAGCTTAACAGCAGACAGGTGACGAACCAATATACCTCCGAGACAGCCCTGCCGCCCCACACCACCCGCAAGGTATGCCCGATCGTCAGATTTTTTTCCAATAAACAACTGATAAAGAAATAGACAAAATAGGGGATCATCAGCCTCTTTGTCTTTTTAAAGACCCACTCCCTGAAATCCTCTTTGTCCGGCACATGCAGCATATATCCTGCCAGAATAAAAAAGAGCGGCATATGAAACCAGAAAATGATATCCGTAAACTTTAGCCAGGAATGCCCCGCAACAACGGACAAGATCAAGATCCCTTTGTAAATGTCATACCACTGCTCCCGCTCTGTCTGCCTGCCTCTCTGTCTGCCTGCCTCTCTGATCTTTCCACCCACCTGCGTTCCACCTCCTTGACCGCCTTATAGAAAACCTCTATGATATAACAAAACAAAAAGGAAACAAAAAATATAAATAGGCATTGGCTCAAAGAATCCGCTCTTCCGGTAATTGCCGTTTGGAACACGAAAAAGTTTATCAGAGTCGCAGCCAGTCTATGCGTGATATAGACATTCTTCAACAATCTGCAGACTCCAAAGACCGCTCTCTTTGCGGATTGATCCATCCGATTCCATGGCACCATGTCTGAAAAGAAGATCAGAGAAACGGCTGACGCCAGAAGACAGAGCCCTCCGCAGTCGTACCCCCCCGGGATGTCCAAAACAGGAACTTTAGATAACGCATAAGATATCAGGAGACATCCTGCACTGCCAGCCGCGGACAGCATTTTTCTATTCCTGCAGCGATTCAAAAGCCCATGATAAGATATCAACATCCCGGCGCAGGCATATGGGATCATCTCAACAATACGTCCCAGCGGATATTTCATTTCATAGGGCAGGGAAGCAAACAGCCGGCCATTGATCCCCGAATACTGCAGAACAAAACAGACAAACAGTAATATCGTCAGAACTTTGCCCCAGCTCTTTTTGTCCTTTATACAAAACGTGACAGCATAGAAAAATACCATCAAAACACTCATAGTGGTCTGATACCACATTGACGCATTGACAAAGGGGCTATGCCCGAAAAATAACTGATACACAAAATCCATGCCGGAATCCAACAACCCGGTTCCCCAGCGAAAGTCCAATACGGCATAGATGCAGAAATATACTATCGTCCATACGACCTGATCCCTGATAAAATCACGGATCCTCCTTCTTATCTTTGCATATTGTTTTTCAAAGAAATATCTGCCGGTAAGGATAAAAGAAATCACTGCAAACACAGGGACCGCCCAGGGTCTTGCGACCGCCAGTATCTTTACCAATATCTTTCCGTTTTCGATGGCGTCATCCGATAAAAAATGCGTGAGGATGACCTCCAGACACATCCATATTTTCAACACACCGAACCCATAGTGATAATCGTCCTTCATAACATCCCGTTTCCTCCTGTCCGTTCCCCCGCCGTATTTTTCTGTTGTGCTATCCTGTCCCATAATGTATCCACTATGCCAAATTTATGATCCGCCCAGTTATAAACTCTCAAATAGAAATACGCCACCAGCAGCGAAAGACCAAAAACAGCAGCGGAACATACCGGTATATAGACCGCTGCCCCTTCCACGGAAGGAAAAGGGATGACAAATGTCAATACATCCAGCACCACTGTATGAACCAGAAAACTATAGAATGTCAGCGGAGCCAGCCGCTCTATCCATCTCTGCTCTTCCATCCTGATCCCTGCAAAACCTTTAAAGATCAGTACCCCCCCGCAGCAATGACAGGATTAAGCGGCGAGACGATATCCGGTCCCGTCCCGCACCATGTCCGTCCGCTCATCCGCAGGATGTATTCCGCGATCCCCATCAAGGCTTCCAGCCCCAAACCAAGCAGGATCCATCCGGCCGAAGGAAGGGCATGCTCCCTCCGTTCCAGTTCCACCGCATACCCTGCCAAAAAGAAGCCCAGATAACAAAACACCTTGCCGATATTCCACTCCGCCACAAAATCATCCACCATCCAGGCGCTGAGGACAGAAAAGAAAAAGTAGATCCAGATGCTTTTCCTCACAACAGAGCGGTCAATTCCCCAAAACGCTCTGATCAGAAAGGGGACCAGCAGATAGATGACTATGAGCAGATACAGATACCACATATGATACATCGGTTTGCCCAGCAGCCATTCCCCAAAGGGACGTAAAACCACCCCCGGCAGATCCTGCAGACTTCTCACCTGATCGATATTCCGCAGGATGTTATACAGTACAAAAAAAATGCTGAAAATCGCCGTAGGCACGACAATATTTCTAAATGCTTTCCTGTAAAAGCGGCGGAACTCAGAGTTTTTTTCATCCCCCAGAACAAACATTCCGCCTGTCATCAAAAAACAGGGAACGGCAAATTTGGGTACCGCATTCCATACACAGACCGCAAAACTGTCAAAGGGGGTTCCCTGGATCGACTCTGCACTCACCATATTTAAATAAATCGCGCTGACATGGATCATCACAACCGCGAAGGCGGATACCAATCGGAGCAGATCAAGACTTATACATCTTTCTTTTTTGACCATTGCCCGCTCCTCCCTCTTTCCAATGTTCCCGCACGACCCTTTTGACGCTGTCTATAGCCCCTGCCAATTCCCGGCTTCTCCAAAACACGGCAAGCAGGGCAAGGTGATAGACCAGAACAAGGATGATGACTTTTATGATCAGCCCGGCCAGGGTCACCGGGATAAAACCGCAGAGATGATCGATCCCCCACCCCGCTGCAAATACGAATAAGGCATAGATGGCATACTTTTTGAAAAAGATACTCATCCTGCGCTTAAAAGCATATTTATACAAAACATACGGTTCCACCCACAGACAGACCGTCAGCATGCTGACCGCCGTTCCGATAAATACGCCAATAATGCCATAGACCCGCGCCAGGACCACCGAGACTGCCAAATTCACGATCGCCTCAAATACCGGCTTATATCGATCATAATAAAACAGCCCCAGGGAATCCCTGTAAATATTGATCACCACCCTCATGCCTTTCAGATAAAAATTGAGGACCAGCACAAAGACAACGGAAGAGGGAAACACAAAATCCGCTCCGATCCATATGGTGATAAAGTGGTTCAAAAGTACATACAGGCACACCGAGGAAAAGCCATACACCCAGAACAGCAGAAAATTCAGGGTAAAAAACACTTCGTGCAGTCTCCCTTTGTCATCCTCTGCCCCCAGACTGCCCACACTTGCCGTGACGGCCTTGAAGACCAGCTCAATAAATCCGTTCAGATTCGTGATCACCAATGAATAATTGGAATAAACCGCCACACTGACGAGGCTGATCAGGGAAGACAGGATCAGATTATCCGTCCCGTTCACCACCACGGCACCAAACTTATGCATCGTCATCGCCGATGTGTTTTTATAAATAGTATTTCTCAGCTCCTTATCCGGAAGTTCTTTGGAGGATGTCCGCAGATAAGGAAACATTTTATCGGTCCGCCTGGAAACGATCATATTGACCGACACAGTTGCCGCGATCTGTATCAACAGATAGCCGATAAAGTTATGTGTGAGCACCAAAAAGATCATCTGCACAATATTCTGAAGAACCATCAGGGCTTTCCAAACCGCAATATATACATAACTCTTTTGGTAAGCGTCCAGGACGGATTTCTTGTAAATATACAAATAAGAGGCAGCCGTGTTCGCCAGATACAAAAGATAGATCACGGATAAATTTTCCAGCCCCTGATAGGTATCGTAATCCTTGATCAAATACCTCAAAAAAGGCAGCAGGCAGATCCCTGATAATACGATGATGCCGGCAATGATCCTATATATTTTTTTGTAGAGATTGGTCAGTTGGACGATCATCTTTTCGTCATTGTCATAAACCGGCTTGTACAAACTATAGATCAATGCCGTTCCAAATCCGAGTTCAGCCAGGGACAATACGCTCAGGATATTGGAGAACAAACCGCTCAGCCCAAGATATTCCTTCGCCAGGGTCTTGATAAAGACCGAACGGCATAGAAACTGCAGCAAAACCTGGGCAAACTGACCTATGACACTGACTATTGCATTTTTTGCTGAATTACTTGTTCTGGACATGAACTTCTCCCGTCATTGAAATCTGCCCCAAGATCTTTTCGTATCTGCCCCATATGCGTGCAATGGCGTATTCGCTCCGGGCTTTGTCCGCGATCTCTCTCAGAAGATCTTCTTTGGGTCTTTTCTGAATCTGATCCGCTATCAATCCTTCCAGCTCACGGATATCATACGGATCTTCACAGTAGACAGCCAGCCCCAATGTAGCCTCATATAAAGAGGTTTCCTTTGTTGTTATCGTAGGGATGCCAAACATCATTGCTTCCACCGGAGTTCTTCCCATTCCCTCATTGGTGGAGGGGCTGACAAAAAGGGTGGCATTTTGCAGGAGACGATTCTTTTCCTCCGAGCTGATCCCCCAATAAAAATGTACCCTGCCTTCCACATGATTTTCTGCCGCGATCGTTTTCAATTCTTCAAGGTATTGCCTGCTGCCGAACCCCACAAAGACCAGCTCCAGTTCATCGTCATGATAATCCTTTATGTAACGGATAAAGGCAAAAAGCAGCGTGACCGCATTTTTATGTTTCTCATACCGATTGATATCCAGCACATATTTTTTGCCAACGTCACTGAGGGGCTCCCTCTGGGGACCAGCGTGAGCGTGATCGATCACAATAGAATTGGGTACGGCTGTGACCCGGTTCTTAGGCACATCCGGATATCGCTCCAAAAGCTTTTGTCTTACATACTCCGAAACCGTTACCACATGGCTTGCCTGTGAAATCAGCTTATGGTAATCTCTCCTATCCCGCGCCGTCTTACAGCACATAAAGTCATGGACCGTGATCAGCACCGGCTTATTGCATTTATAGGAAAGAATCGGAATACCAAACGGCTGCCAGAGCTTGTCTATTTTTTTACAGTGATCGACAACCCAGGAATTATACCCGATCTTATTTAATATTGTCTCTGTTGACTTATGCAGGTATTTCAAAAGCATCCGGGAAACGAATCCCCCGATCTCAACAATTTCAAATCCCGGGAACCGTTCCCTGATAAATTCTCCCGCATAGAAATTGACGATCAGAATATATTCGTGCTGGCGCTTCTCCTGTATGAGATAGTCCAGTATTTCACTCAGCCAGGTGCCGATACCGCTGATGATCCTTTTATTTTGAATTTCTTCTATGCCTAAACAGGTTAAATCTATGGCAGTCATTTTTCTCCCCTTGAGATTCTCTGTTATCCTGTATCACAGTTAAATATTGTCGTGCGATCTCTGCAAACCCATGCTGGCGGGCCCACTCCTTTCTCATCGCTATCTTATCCTTTGTATACAGATCATCATAATGATCCAATACCTTTTGAATCGCCTGTTCTGTAGAAGCTGCCGTAACCTGTTCCAGCAATGCACCGTATACCGGTTTTGCTATGGCATCTCTTATACCTCCGGAGTCCGATCCGATCACATACTTCCCATACATATTCGCTTCGATATAAACAATCCCAAAACCTTCGACAGAGTTTTGTGACGGAAGATCCAGACTCGGCATGATCAGAAATGCGCATTTCTCCAAATAATCATTTTTCATTTTCTCACTCACAGCCCCCAGCAGCACAACATGATCCGTCAGACCATATGCGGCTGTCTCTTTTTCAATATCGCTCCGGTATGGTCCGTCTCCGATAATATAATATTTTAGTTTCGGATGATCTCTCAACAATCCGGGCAATGCTCTGATCACAAATTGGAATCCTTTTCTTTCCACTAGTCTTCCTATCGATAATATCATATTGGGGTCTGAACAGACTTCGCCTGTCTCTTTGAAATGGATTCCCGGATGTATAATGCGTGTATGGCATTTCCCGGTAATCTGCCTGACCAGCCCCTCCGTATATTTACTGTTACAGCAGACACACAAAGCATGATCAAAAAAAATCTTTGTAGCCAGTCTTCTCTTAAGATATTGTATTTTCTGTGCGATTCCCTTGATAGTTTCTTTGGGAAAATACACTTCATTTCCGTGCGCTAAGACAATATATTCGTTCCCATACATCAGCCGGTTGAGCAGACACGGCATTGCGCTATACCAATTCATCGCAATATTGACCGCTTCAGAATCCTGCCTGCATCTCCCTGACAGCCAGCGCATCCTTTCCTTTTTGAACCGGGCTCCCTGACAGGCACTGTAGCAGACATTGGGAAGCACATATCCATTCTCCCGGGTCATCGCAAATCCTTCCGCTTCCATTGTCTTGTGCAGCTCAGAAAGAAGATAAAAAGAAGTATTTTCAATTCCTCCCATGGCAGGATCGATGTGATCATGCAAAATATTGATTTTCATTTTGGTTTCCCTTATCTCATCATTTGGAATATTTTGTGTAAAGCTCTATAAAGGCTTCTAATTGATAATCCAGGCTGTATGTACGGATATGTTCCGGTATACTGGATATATACCTGACGATATATTCCCTGTTCAAAAATCTAAGGATCGCACTTTGCAGATCTCTTTCATTCTCCGGATCCACACATTCCCCATTTCCCAGCATATTGACGATTTCCGGGATCCCTCCCCTGTTACTTCCGATCACCGGCAATCCATACCGGGCTCCCTCTATCAGGATCCTTCCAAAAGGCTCCTCCCAGACGGAAGGCACCACCAGAATATCCGCTTTCTGATATTCCGCTTCCAGTTCTTCTTTTAAATTTCCCCTGTAATGGATTCTCTGATCCCGCTTCGCCATCTCCAAAACCTCTTTTCTCAAAGGTCCGTCCCCACATATGACGAGAGAAATATCATTCTTCTGAATACTGGTAAAAACTCTGAGAAGCAGGCGTATTCCTTTACTTTCCGTCAAAGCTCCTGCATATAGGATCCTATAATTTTCATTCTGTCTTTTGATACGCTCGTCTACATATGCTTTCGTCCGCTTCACATCCACATCCACCGCATTTACTATGACTCTCCTGTCCGCACCTGTAAAATACCCCTCCTGCAGATGCTTCTGCAGGATAAACTCGGATGGAGAGGTTACAAAATCCAGGTATTTGTTACAGAAGTGTTTTTGGTAAATCTGATGCAGCCAGTTCACTGCCCTGGGAGACATATTATAGCTGCTCTGCGGATCCAATAAAAAATAATCTCTCGTCGTGTGCCCGGTGATGATTCCTTCCTTTTTTGCCATCTTCCATATATATGAGGGGAAAAAATTCTGTGTATGGAGAATATCCGGCGCGATTTCATCCAGAAGCTTTTTCACTTTCCTGCAAATGGGCACATTGATATATTTTCCGATATAATACCGAAGCTTTTCCATCGTATTTACCCTGTGATGAAAAGCCTTTTTCATAAAAACCGGGGCATATAGCCGATAAACTGCCACATTATGAATCCATTCTTTTCTGACCTCTCGTTCCTGCCCGTCAAAGGTAATGACCGAAACGCTGACACCCCGGGAAGCCAGCCCTTCCGCCAAAAGCTTCAGACTATGCTCTGTACCGCCCTGCAGAAGGGGATCATAAAATAAATTGAGAAATAAGATTTTCATACGGTCTCCTAAAAAATAAACTGATAGGGAAATGCCCATGTCGCATTATTCACGTAATAATAATGGATGGTCACCGCAAAAGATACAACGGCAACACACAATTTCAAAACTTTTTCGATCTTTTTATTACAATAGTGAAACAGCGCTGGCAGAGATAGGACCTCCACCGGCAGGAACAATTCTATGATACGTTCCCCGTTGGGAACAATGGGCTTAAGCATCGCACAGAATGCAGCCGTCCACAGGATCATATAATAAAGCCAATACTGTTTTTTCTCCTCCGGATCCGAAATGGCATGGTCGTCAGAAAACAATGTGACAAGCAAAAACCCCGGCAGGGTCAGCAAAAGGAACGAGGGGCTGTAAGCAAAGTTATCGTACACGGAATGAAAGGTCTTCTGATAAAAATGCAGCCGGTCGGCAAGCGTCTCCAGAATGGGTCTGATCGCCGATAAGGTTACCAGAGATACCGGCAGCATGATCGTCAATATCTTTTTGATCGTCTTTCCCCGATTCCCAAAAAATTTATAGAAGATCTCAAAAACAGAAAACCAGACAATATACAACACTGCCGTTTTATGGAGCAGGCTCGCAATAAACAGCGGCAGAATCTTTTTTTTCCAGCATAAACCTTCTTTACTACTGATACACCAGAGAAAAACCGCTGTCGCCGCCGTCTGCCTCATGATATTAACAGATTCAAAAAGCAGCCCGGAACATAAAACCATAATGATGCTGTAATACTTGTCATATTTATTTTTGTAAATTGCCGCATATAGAAAAAAACAAAAAATAAACGCATATACCACGATCAACACATGCCCGCTGTTTAGGAAACGCGACAACATAATAATGACTGTCGATATAATTTCCCATTGCCGCCCCTCCCCCAGACCATACCGGAAATAAGTGACCGCATATGCGCCATAATCTTTTCCCACGTTATACCGCCATGCTAAAATAAACCAAAGAGGGAACAGTGCAAATAAAAAAGAATAATTGATGTGAGTAATCCTGTTTCTGTATCTGAGCGATATATATTTTTCTCCTGCCATGGCGGCTATAACAATAGAAAATGCTATTGCAACAATATAATATACCATACCGTCCTGCTTTCTCATATCTTCTTCGTGCCATACGCTTCCTCCGTCAAACGCCCGAAATACGTTTTACCCCCCCGGACATTCAGGCGATAATCTTTTTTGTATGTCAGCTGATGAATATATGCCCTTTCACTAAGTTTTTGATAGACTTTCTCATCACATTTCTGATTCCTTATCTCCTCAAGGAAATCAAAGACCCCCAGATTATTCACAGGTACTTTTGTGATCAGTGCCCTGAATTCCAAAATATCCTCAAACCCGAGACTCATCATACAATCCAGCAGCAAGTAACAAATAGGGATGTTTTCTTTCTTCCAATACTCCATGAGCATGTCGTAACAATAATCCATAAACGCACTGTTCTTTCCGCTTGCCAGAAGCCCCAATGACCACAGATCTTTGGACACCACCCATTTCCTATGCCCGCCGTGCGATATGGAAAAAAAGCTGTAATCATATAGATCCTCCTGTAACGGCGCCGTCAGATAAAACGTGCTGTCCAACCATATACCGCCGTATCGTTTCAGCAGCGATATCCTTAAAATATCCGAGAAGTGTGCGATCGAGATCTTCCCTTCCCGGAATTTCTTCAATACATATTCCGGAATTTCCACATATTTGTCATAATTATTCTGATCCAGGACCACCACCGGATGCAGCCCCGCATTCCTCCGTACGCTTTCCATACATAGATTTACCGGATAAGGCGCATTTTCCTCTCCCTGCCACCAAAATACCCAAATGGTGGAGTTCTTCTGAATGGGATCCCCCGGATCAATATGACCCTTTTGCTTGTGATCGGATACGATCCCGCCATAATGTTTCCGAAGATATGTTTTGCACACCTCATAACGCCTATAATGTGTCTTTTCATACAAGGATCTCATTCCCAGTCTCCGTACCAGCCCGTCTGCCAATGACCAAAAACCTAAAGATATTCCATACTGTAATAAAATCTTTTTCAACAAGACAATATTTGAAATTTCTTTTTTTACTACCGCAAGATTCATAATATGTACTCCTTCGGAAATGATCTGTCTGACTATTTCATAACATCTAATACCTTTTGAGCCGATACCATAAAGGTATAATTTTTCTTTTGATATTCATTCAGCTCTCGGGGCATAGTTTGGCAGAGGTCAACTAAATCGATCAAACAGCTTTTCAATTCTTCCTCTTTACTGCAGTCAAAATATCTTGCCTGCTGCATCAGCACCTCCGGTATGGATGCGGCATCGGAGGCAAGCACCGGGGTTCCGAAGGACAAAGCCTCCACCGGCGGCAGCCCAAAACCCTCATATTTAGAAGGGAATACAAAGCACAGCGCATGCCTGTATATCTGCGCCACCGCTTCGTCTTCCACAAATCCGGTCATGTGGATTTTGTTCCTTCCCGAATATTTTTTCAGCGTCTCTTCAATCTTCCATCCGGTTCTCCCCACCAGCACAAGCTCATAATCCACCTGTTCGGCGATCCGGGAATAGATCTCCAGCAAAAACTCCAGATTCTTTTTGGGCTCAAAGGTAGACAGCGCCATAATATACCGGTCGGGCAGCCCGTATTTGGTCTTTACCTCCTCAAAGGAAAGCTCGTCCGTGTGCATCCGGCCGGTCACGGCAGAATAGATGACATGGATCTTATCCGGATCACACCGCAGGATTTTGCTGATCCTTCCTTTGGAGAACTCTGACACCGTGATGATGCCCTCCGCATGCGCTGCCCCGCAAACTATGGCTGCCCTGCAATAAATCTTTTGCAGACCGGTGAAAGCGTACGCCGCGTCCCATGCCCCCATATCATGAATGGCGGAAAAGATCCCCCTGCGGCGAAACAATATGGGACCCGGAAACGCCAGAAACAAATACCTGTCCGCCCGGATTCCATATAAAGCGAGAGGCAGTACGACCTGGAAAAGTAATACTTTACTTCTGCAGTTGATCAGCTTTGCCTTCACCCTCTCCCCGTCAATAAACGGACAAAAAACAGGATAGATTTCCTCTTTAAAGATCAGTATGTAATTGTTCTCCCGATCGATTTTGAGCATCTCTTCCGTAATACATAATGCGTACCGCTCTATCCCGGTAATATGATACGCAAGAGATGTGAGATCCACCGCTATGACCATTATCTGCTTCTCCAATAGTCCAACATATCCGCGATCGTCTGTTCCATCGGGATACACTGCTTCCATCCGGTATCCCGCTTTAACTTTGTCACATCCCCTACGATGATCTTCTCGTCCGTGGGTCTCAACAGCGCAGGATCCACCTCGATTTCAAACTCATGCCCTATCTGATGTTCGATCATCCTCACGATATCCTTCATCTGATAGACATATTCGGAGGAGATATTATAGACATCCCCGGGCGTGCCTTTTTCCGCCAGCAGCATCAGCGCACGGACCAGATCCCTCTGATCCATGATCGCCCTCCTGGTTTCCAGATTGCCCACCCGCAGCCGGAATGTTCCCGTCCGTTCCGCTTCCACCGCGCGGTATGTAAAATCGCTTGTCACATCGTTGACCTTCCGGGTGCCTGTGGAATTAAATATGCGTGCCCGGATACATCGGATATGATCATTCATGAAATACTGAAAGGAGATCAGATCCTGTCCCACTTTGCTCACTCCGTACGGATGGAGGGGATTCAGCTGTGCCGTCTCCTTTACATAAACCTGCTCTCCTTTAAGCCGGTTGAGTGTCTCTCCGTACTCCGCACTGGAACAGGCTGTCACAACCATTGGGTCATATTTTGCGTCTACATATTTACGGGCTTTTTTAATTGCCTCATAAACCGCTATCGTGCCATTGATATTGACGTCGATCGTCTCGGACGGGCTAACCCACGAAACGGTGGGATAGCTTTGGGCGGCGAGATGGTAGATCTGCTGCGGCAGATGATCCATGATCAACTCGTCAATTTCCTGACCGTATCGGAGGTCACATTGTACAAAATGGACCGGGAGCTTTATCTGTTCAATATTTACCTTATTCTTGTGATAAATTCCAAAGACGGTATGCCCCTGTTCATACAGAAGCTCTACCATGTGGGAGCCGACCATGCCTCCCGCGCCTGTAACCAATACATTCATTTTACAGATTCCTCCTGCACATTCCGGTATTTTAACACCAGCCTGAAAATCCCTATATCATCTATCAGATAACGCTTAAACAGTCTCCTCGGGTCATGCAATAGCCGATACAGCCATTCCATACCGATCCGGCTGACCCATTTGGGCGCCCGCTTCTGTTCTCCTGCAAGAAAATCGATGGTGCCTCCCACGGAGAAAGACATTGGGATCCGATAGATATCTTTATTCTCATAAATGAAAATGTCCTGCTTGGGAACACCCATTCCCACAAACAACATATCCGCATGTGATTCCTTCAAGATCATATTGATCCTGCGCATCTCTTCCGGATCCTTCTCGAACCCCGGGGGCGGGGAATACACTCCCGCAACTTTCAGCCCCGGATAGTCCTGCTGCAGCCTTTTCGCCGCTTTCAGGGCAACCCCGGGAGCCGCTCCCAGCAGGAAAACGGAATACCCCTTTTGAGCAGCAAGACGGCACAGAACCGGAACAAGATCGGAGCCGCATATTTTTTCTTTGAAAGGGCGTTTATAAAATCTTGATATCCACATCAGCGGATGACCGTCAACCAAAAGCAATTCACTTTGCTCACAGATCGTTCTGAAATAATCATCCTTCTCCATTCTCACGATCTGATCGGTATTCGGCGTGATCACATAACCGATCTTTCGCTGCAGGATACATTTTTCGATATGTGCTACCGCTTCCTCGAGAGTAATGTTATCAATATAGGTATTCATGAATTTCTCGCGATGATATGGCATCGAACGATCCTCCCTGCAGATTTCTCTCATAGGTCCTTCTCCGGTCCGCATACACGCTATCCGAAGAAACGCTCCTCCAACATCAGACACCAGCAATGATAGACCGGCAGATGCAGCTCCTGGACCATATAAGTCTCCGACTGCGGCGCTCTCACGCACACATCAGCGATCTCCATCAGTCTGCTGTCTCCGGATCCGGTCAAGCCGATCACCTGCATCCCCATGGCTTTGGCAGTCGTCGCTGCATAAAGTATATTTCTACTGTTTCCGGAGGTAGATATACCAAGAAACACATCTCCCGATTTTCCGAATCCCTTCACCTGCTGGGCAAAACACAGCATGGGATCACAGTCATTCATATAGGCGGTGGACAAGGCCGGATGACCGCACAGCGCAATGGCGGGGAGTGCCCCCTGGAGATTTTCCGCAAGACGGGAACCCAGTTCTTCATCCACGGTCTTTAGAGCATCCGCAAACCCGCTGTCGATTTTTCTGGGCATTTTAAATCCCTTCATCAGTTCACCGACGATATGTTCCGAATCCGCCGCGGATCCCCCGTTCCCGGCAACCAGCAGCTTCCCACCGTCCAAAAAAGATTGTTCCATGACCCTGTAGGCATCCTCTATATCCTGTCTGACCGCCGCCAGCTCCGGATAGCGCTCCGTCAATAAATAAATCTGTCTCTGCAATGTCGCATCCAGCATCTTCTCAATTCTCCTTTGGTTCATACGCTTCCGGCGTATAATGAATCACTCTGGTGCCGCCTTCCTCAAAGCAAAAAGGGATGTGCATCAGATCGTGCATAGCTTCCCGGACGGCATCCTGCTTCCCCGGCGGGACATAAAAGATCAGAAATCCTCCGCCGCCTGCGCCCAGCAGTTTGCCTCCCAGCGCCCCCGCTTTCCGTCCTTTTTCATAGAGAGCATCGATGCTGTCCGTGGATACCACCGCACCGGTCGTTCTCTTTAACCTCCAGGTGGTGTCCAGCAGGACGCCGAACTCATCCAGATCCCTTGTCTTGTCAACCAGGATCTGTTCCGCAGCATCCACCAGCCCGTACATCTGTTTCAGCCGGGCGGTATTATCCTGCCTCCCCAAGGCATTCGCCTTCTGTATCTCGGAGGAGAATCGGGTAAAACCGGTAAAAAACATGAGCAGGTTGTCATTGAGCTTTTTTTTACGTTCCGGGCTGATGATGACGGGCAGCACCTCAAATCCCTCGGCATTGAACAAGATCTTATTAAACCCTCCATAGGAAGCGGCAATCTGATCCTGCCAGCCGCCGGCTTCCTTGCACAGCACCCTTTCCAGATAGATTGCCTCCTGCGCCAGCTTTTTCTTATCCGCATATTTCCCCTTCAGGGCATAAAAGGCATTCAGCATGCCCACCGCAAAAGAGGAACTGGTGCCCAGCCCGGACCGGGCAGGAAGATCCGCCTCATAAGCAAGCCGTATCTCGTGCATGTCCAGCATTTCCATGGCATTTCTTATGGCAGGATGCTGAATGTCACAGGTGTTTTTGACCCGTTCCGTTTTGGAGTACGTCAATTCCGTCGCATACTCAAAAAAACGGGGAAGATGGCGCACGTTCACATAACAATATTTGTCAAAGGTGGTGGAAAGCACCGCCCCCCGGTGATGTTTAAAATAATCTTCCATATCGGTTCCGCCCCCAAAAAAAGACATGCGGAAGGGAGTTTTTGTAATGACCATACTCTGACGTTCCTCTCTTGGCATTCTGTCTGTTTATCCTGCTGCCGGGTGTTCTGCCCGTCTGCCCCTTCCGGGTTTCCTTTCACATCGCCCCGTCTCTTCTAAATACCACTTTCAGGGTTTTCAACAGGATCATCACATCCAGTCCAATGCTCCAATTTTCTATGTATTCCGTATCCAGTCTTACCACTTCTTCAAAATCCGTAATGTTGCTTCTGCCGCTCACCTGCCACAATCCTGTCAGCCCGGGTCGGAAGGACAGCCTTGCACGATGGTGCAGTTCATAACGCTCCCACTCATCCACTGTGGGAGGCCGGGTCCCCACCAGACTCATGTCGCCCCGTAGAATGTTTAGCATCTGCGGAAACTCGTCAAGGCTGGTTTTTCTTAAAAAACTTCCGATTCCTTCTTTGACGGTTCCGTCCGGCAGTTTTCTGTTCCCGATGATCCTGGGATCGAAATCAAGTTTAAACATTCTGCCGCCGTCCACCCGATTCTGCTCCAGCAGATCTTTTTTCCGTTCTTCCGCATCCGGATACATTGTACGGAATTTATACATTTTGAACCGTTTCCCGTTTTTCCCCACCCGCTCTTGGGCGAAGAAGATCGGTCCGGGTGAACTGATATAGATGACCGGTCCGAAAATAATCAGTAAGATAAGGGTGATGATACATCCCAAAAAACCGCCGGCAATATCCATCATCCGCTTCAGGAGAAGTTCCGTGGAGCCGGCATAATTTAAACTGGTGGTAACAACCGTATATTTCCCAAACCGCTCAATCTGTTGTTTATGCTCCCTGAACTCATCCGCTTCCGCAATGGAAACATGGATGATCACACCCATTTTGTTGAGCTGTTCCACCAGCCCGCCCGGATAATCCTCTCTCAGATTGGAAGGAATAAATACCTCATCCACCCATTCCCGGCGGATATAATCCATCATTTCGCGGCTGTCTGCCACCACCGGCACATTCCGTATGACCTGCCCCTTCAGGTCTGCGTCCGTGACCACTGCGCACACGGAATAGTAAGCGCTGTACTGTGTCTCAACGATATTCCGGATACATTCCTCTATCCTTGCCCTCGGCGCTATGATCAACAGCACCTTCGGGCTGTGGATCCTGCCCCGCTTCAGCCTGTTCTTCCAGAACGCCCTGACGGATACGGAGATCACCACATACAAAGACACCATCAGATAAAAGAAGATCCTGGAATATTCCTTTCCCCGCTGGGTCGAGAACAGATAGAGCAGCACCAGCCCTTCCAGCAGGAACACATGCCGCAGGGTAGCCGTAAATTCCTTTTGGATTCCCCGTTTTAATACATTTTTGAAGGAACCGGAGATAATGGCGATACAGAAATCCAGCAGAGTGACGACAATCGCCAGATTCAGGTATTCCGCATTCCCATAAGGTTTTTTCAGCCCGTGCCGGAATCCGTAAGCCAGAACAAACGCCAGATTCAGGCACAAAATGTCCAATATGATAAAGTCCAGATGCTTGATCCATCCTACCTTTTCTCTCTCGCTCACGCCTGTCCCCTGTCTTTCTTCTCAAAGACGATCCGCCTTTGTCTCTACTTCCAGTTCATTCCAATACTGTCCAGATCATGGATTCTCTTCTCGTTCAACATCATGCCTGAGGACCTCGGATTCTTTCTCTTCGCGCGGATATTGGAGATCCACCTTCCCAGCTTTACTCCCTGCACACAGTAGGCTGCCGGGATCTCCAGGTTGCCGTGCTGCTCGTAATACTCCCGGGCAAGCCGGAACTTGACGTCCCAAAGCAGGGTATTTTCTCTCTCCCAGTTCATTCCCAGCGCATTTAGCTGTTCCACCTGCGCGGCAGATAAGGTTTCCATCCGCCTGACGCTGCCGGACATCCCGAATTTGATAGACTGCAGCCAGCTTCCCAGCGGGATATTGTCCTCTGTCACATATTTTGCCGGCACATCCAGATTGCCGTTGGTCCGGTAATATTCCTCTGCTGCCCGCAGATACCGGTTCCAGATATCACCGTTTTTGTCCCATATCATTCCCACCTTTTGCAAAAGCTGCTGCTGAGACTTGTTCAATACATAGTCGATGCCTTTTTTCTTTACCGCGCCCCTGAGATTACTGATCCACTTTCCCAAAGGGTATCCGCTCTCCGAGACATATCTGGCTTTCACATCCGCATTTCCGTATTTTTTATGGTAGGCAAGGAGTTCGGCATAACCCTCCTCCCAATTGTCTGTTCTGACATTCCACACCATGCCGATAGCATTCAGCCTGTCAATCTTTTCCTCCGTGAGGCTGCCCGCAGCTTTTCCCTCATACACCCTCCGCTGGTTCTGCAGCCAGCTCCCCAGGGTAAGCCCCGTCCCGGTCACATACCTTTTGGGTACCTTTAGATTGCCATATTCATCGTAGTATTTTTTTGCCTCCCGGTAATAAATGTCCCATGTGGCGGACAGATTGCGCTCCAGTCCTTCAAACAGTTCCCTGCACGGCTTCACTTCATCCATGAGCCGAAAACCGTTCCTAAACCGTTCCTTTTCTTCTCTTGTGCAGGGCATCCTTTCCAGCGCCCTCTCCAATTCGTCCCGCAGAGAGTCAATACAATACAGGCTCTCATAATTGTTGACAATATCAAAAATCACCGGATGAGCGTTTTTGCCCGCGGAAAGGGCGCGCCCGATCTGCTGCAGATACAGGATGGGGGAGACGGTAGGGCGCAGCAGGATCACGCCGTCAATGTCCTCCACATGAATGCCCTCGTTCAGCATATCGATACAATATAAAAGCTTTAGATGATCGCTGTTGTCTTTCTTAAAGCGTGTAAAATCTTCCGCCATCTCCGGGTTGTTATAATAGGCGGTATACACATGGGGTTCTTTGTCCACAAGCCCAAACCATTCCCGGATCTTTTCCTGCATCGCATCCATATGTTCCTTGTCCGCGCAGAAGACAATGTATTTCCCGTCTTTTTTGTGCATATACTTATAAAAGATCTTATCCAGCCCGTCCGCCTGTTCCAGGGCTCTGCGCAGCTTTTCCAGAAGGGCTTCGTTTTCAGCCAAAAGCCCTTTGTTTCCGGATGCCGACACCCTCCTGCGCCACCTTCTGTATTCTTCCTGATAAGAATACAGACTGGTCACATAGGTGGGGCTTGGGAGAATTCCTCTGACGATCGCTTCTCCCAATGTCATCTCGGAGGCAATGTGACCCTCGAATATTTCCTGGGCCATATCGCGTTGACCGTCCAGATAGCGGATATTTGTCGCGGACAAGCCTAGGATTCCCGCCCCAGGGTAAGTCTCCAGAAGCCTGCGGACACTTTTCCCCCATTCCGCCGCACCGCAGCGATGAAACTCATCCAGAACGATATAGTCCGGTCGGAGTGTATCTATCATTTCTTCGTCGGCGGTTAGCCTGCTGTAGGTGAGGAAGATAATATTCTGCAGGAAAGATTCCTTTCCCTCCCCCGCATCCCTGCACAAGTTTTCCAGCTGCGTGTGAAAGATATGTTCACTGGGAGCCAGCCAGCATATCCTTTGGTCGGGATGTTCCCTGGCAAGCTGAAAGGCAATATAGGATTTGCCGGTACCGGTAGGATGAATGACAGCAGCCTTTCGGGATGTCTCCATCAGACGGACTGCCGCCTCATATGCAGTTTGGTTGTGCGGATACAATAAAATTCCCATACACATTCCCTGCTCATCGGATATACAGGAAGGTTCTGCGATTTCGTAGATTATCTAAATCCACGAAAAAAGGATAACAGATATGACTGTGTCAGGCTTTTTGCAAAAGCTGACCCAGATTTTGACCATAAATAGAAATCATAGAGTCCATATTTTTACGTTTTACATCCAGTGAGGGATGTACATAACGATTTAAGGTGATCTTTACATCTGCATGTCCAAGGATCTCGCTGATGCTTTTTACATCAGCGCCGCTGTTGATACAGTTGGTGGCGAAGGTATGACGGAGGATATGGAACTTTTTCGCCTCGATCCCTGCCAGTTTCAGATACAGCTTGAAACGATTCTGATAGGTGCGGGGTTCCATGGGCTTATTTCCGCCCAACACATATTTCTGTCCGGTACAGAAGCCTCTTGCCATTTCAAACAAAGAATCGGATAAGGGAATTTCCCTCCTGGAATATCCTGATTTGGGGGTGCTTTCCATCAGGCTGGTCCTGCCGGTTCCCGCATCCGCCGCCAGCCGCTGGACCGTACTGTTTACACGGATGATTTTGGAATTCATATCAATATCTTCCCATTTTAATGCACAGATCTCCCCGAGCCTCAGCCCGGTAAAGAGACATAACAATATTCCGAATTTAGAGGAGTCTGTGTCCTCGCACAGGAAACGGATCAGTTTGGTCTGCTCCGCATCATTTAAGACATCCATCCGGGTATTTTGCCCCTCGCGCGCCCGGCTGATCCCCCGCAGCCTGATATCCGGAACATTGTAGTAGACTGCGCCATAGTTTAAGATCTGATTCAATACACAATAAATACTCTTGTATAAGCTGTCGGAAAATCCCGTCGAAAGCTTTCTTCGCACCAGTTCGGAGGAAATGTTTCCGACACATTCCTGTCCAAGCGCTTCCTTGAGATATTTCTCATAGGTGTTGCGGTACTTCTGATAAGTGGAGTGCTTCCGAAGCTGTCTTTTCTGTTCCAGCCATTCCGCTGCCAGATCATCCAGTCTGACCGCACGAAATGTTTCCGCGGTGCTCTTACTGTCCGCCAGGTCATCAGATCGCGCCTGTGCCAGTTTCTCCTTTACCTCACGATAACTCCTGGCATAGACAGAATGATAAACCGGCCCGGAATCTTTCTTTGTCCTAAAACGCCCTTCCCATCTTCCATCCTTTCTCTTCCTGATATTTTCTCCTTTTCTTGACATAGATACCTCCTGACCACGATCTGACCCCTTTTTGATCAAACCGGTGTTTATTTAGGTTGTCGGTTGCTGATATTGTCCAAATTACTTGACGAATCTTTATCCAGCCATTATAATACTTATTGATTCAATGTCTATTAGAACTTTCAGGCGGTTTTTTATGTTTCGTGGATTTAGATAATCTACGAAACGATAAAAAGGGGGTACAGATGTCGGTTGAAACCATCTGTACCCCTTACTTCATGAGCACCTGCCGTCACGGCATACGGTAGCCTGTCCAGTTTTTGGGCGCCTCCTCATATTTTTTGCTGTCCTCGAAATATCTGTCGTTCATCCATGCGACTGCATCCGTCACCCCGTCCTCGTCAAAGGAAAACAGTTCACTGATCTTAGATTCCCCGGGGGTCGTAAAGTAATTAAAGGGTTCCGGCCAGACGGTCGCCTTCAGGCGGCTCCCGTCTTCGCCGTCCACACGCTCCAGCCGGTAGCGCATTCCCCTGTATCCCCCGGTAAATTCCGTCTTTTTCAGAAATTCCATGGATAGAATATCGCTTCTCTGTATCATGATCCCAATCCCTGACTTCCGTCCCTGCGCCCCTGGCATCTGCCGCCCGCGCAACACTCCTTTTTCTCTCTGGTAACTATTTCAGTATACAGCATTTCAAAATCACATTCAAGAAATTTATGTACTCATCTCCCGTTTGAGCTGCCTCATGATCTTCTTTTCCAGTCTGGATATGTAGGACTGGGAGATGCCCAGCCGGCTGGCGACCTCTTTCTGTGTCATCTCTTCTCCGTCAAGCCTCCCCAGCCCAAAGCGCAGGTTGATGATGGTGCGCTCCCTGTCGGAGAGCTTATCCACCGCCTCCATCAACAGCCCCCGCTCCACCTCGTTCTCGATCCCCCTGTAGATGACATCCTCATCCGTCCCGAGGATATCCGACAAAAGGAGTTCGTTGCCGTCCCAGTCCACGTTCAGAGGCTCATCGATGGAGACCTCCATGCGGGTCTTATTGTTGCGCCTCAGATACATCAGAATCTCATTTTCGATGCAGCGGGAGGCGTAAGTCGCAAGCTTGATATTTTTGTCCGGCTTGAACGTGTTGATGGACTTGATCAGCCCGATGGTGCCGATGGAGATCAGATCTTCCACCCCCACATTGGTATTGTCGAACTTTTTGGCGATATACACCACCAGTCTCAGATTATGTTCTATCAGGATCGCCTTGGCCTCATCCTCATACTCCGTTCCCAGATCATTGATCACTTCATTTTCCCGCTCCGCGTCCAGGGGCGCCGGCAGCACTTCCGCGCCTCCGATATAATGAATCTCACCCTGTTTTCTGCGCAGGAACTTCTCCCTGCAGATCATTTTAAACTGCCTTTTACCCGGCATTGCCACCTTTAGAATCATCTCAATTCCCCATTTCTGTTTTTCCTAATTCAGTTTTCTTTGTTCGTCTTCCCGGCGATGCTTCAGGATCTCCGGGTTCAGGATCATTCCCGCCTGCGTCTTTTCCTCGCTGACCGCCACATACACATCCTGCAGTCTCTTGGTCATGCCGTCGATCTCCAGTTCCAGCCCGGGCAAAAGATAGGCTTTTAAGATTCCCCTTGTCTTTCCGATACTCTGATAAGGAACAACGCGATAAAGCGCCTTCTCTTCTCCCCACAGCGTATGATAGAGCTCACCGTCGATGACCGACACCGGCTTTCCGCTGATAGGCTCCCTGAGGCTGTTCCCGGAATCCATCAGCGCCCGGGTGCGCACGCTCACACCGCCGCGGCTGAGCACGGCGATGCAGGAGGATTCCTCCAGGCGGCGTTTCTGTTGTTCCTGAAAAAAACCGGTCAACAGAAAACCTATGGCTCCGATTCCCAGCACACCAAAGACCGTGCCTGTAAATTTTCGTAAAACGGGCAGGGCACAGTCTGCAGCAAGCAGTAATCCGCCCATGAGAAAAGAGTACCATAGCAGGTGTCCGAATAATTTTGCGAAAGCCCGAAGGGAACGCGGCCGAAAGGCAATTCCCAACATAAGCGCCGCTCCCGCGGACAGAGCGGCAATCCATTTCAACCAGCCCGGTACCCTCAACAGAAAAAGGAACGGATACAGGATCGCCCCTGCAGCGGCTCCCAGGACCATTTTGCTGCGCGTGGCAGTACGCAGCGTGGTGCGGTCTACCAGGATCAGAAGATACAGGTTCATCACAAAATTTACCAGAAACAGACTGTCTACATAAAGTTCATAATACATCTCATGCCTCTTTTCACAATCATTATAAGGGGCTTTCGATGTGTAATTTGTCAAAATCAGCACGGGGAAAAGCTGTTTTTTTCGACATAAAAAAAACAGCCGTATGAACGGCTGTCCTTGGGGTATTTCATTTTTTCTGCAGGAAATCAGGAATCTTGAGTGTCTGCTCCTTCACAGAACTGCGGATATCCGCAGGCTTCTGAATCCCCGGAACCGGCTGCACATTCGGCTTGGTGTTTGAAGCGGAAGGCTGCAGATTGAATCCTTTCAGGGAACTGGGGGTAATGTGTGCGGTGGGCTGTCTGTAAGCAGCGCCCGCTCCCAGTCTATTAGGAGCAATATTCTCCTGTACGCTCTCGAGCCCGGTGGCGATCACCGTGATCCTGCAGCTGTCCGTCTGGGATGCGTCATACATCGCACCGAAAATGACATTGACTTCCTCTCCCGTCAGGTCACGCACATAATCTGCCGCATCGGCCGCATCCGCCAGCGTGATGTCTCCGGATACATTGAGGATGACATGGCTGGCGCCGGAAATCGTAGTCTCCAAAAGCGGGCTCTCCACTGCCATCTTGACAGCCTCCAGCGCTTTATCGTCTCCCTTGCCCTCTCCGATGCCGATATGTGCGATACCCTTGTCCTTCATGACAGTCTGAACATCCGCGAAATCCAGATTGATGACCGCGGGTACATTGATCAGATCCGTGATACCCTGCACCGCCTGCTGCAGAACCTCGTCCGCCTTCTTGAGAGCCTCGGGCATGGTGGTACGCCTGTCCACGATCTCAAGCAGCTTGTCATTGGGAATCACGATCAGGGTATCCACATTTGATTTGATATTCTCAATACCGATCAGGGCATTGTTCATACGCGCTTTTGCCTCAAAACGGAAAGGCTTGGTCACCACACCGACGGTGAGGATCCCCATGTCCTTTGCGATCTTCGCCACCACAGGCGCCGCTCCGGTTCCGGTTCCGCCTCCCATACCGCAGGTGACGAACACCATATCCGCACCCTTCAGAGCGTTCTCGATCTCCTCCATGCTCTCCTCGGCGGCCTTCTCACCGATCTCAGGCTTGGCTCCGGCGCCCAGCCCTTTCGTGAGTTTCTCGCCGATCTGAAGAAGCCTGGGGGCTTTGCAGAGCTGCAGAGCCTGCTTATCGGTATTCACTCCGATAAAATCCACTCCGTCTATTTTTTCGTCAATCATTCTATTTACAGCGTTGTTACCTGCACCGCCCACACCGACCACAATGATCTTGGCAGCAGATTCCGCATCGTTCGTCTTGATCTCCAGCAAAGGTACATCCTCCTTTTCTAAAAGGAATCGGTTCACTTCATCCTTCTAAACTCCATATAGACTATCATATAATTATTTTTTAAATTTAGCAACCCATTTTTTTGATAAATTTAAAACTTATGTCATATTTTTGCCATTTTGTCTCCCGGGAAAGTTTTTCAATCCGGTTTAAATGTGTATTCACCCTTTTCATTGTATGTCTCCATCTGAAGGATACCGCTTTTTCCCTCCAATCCCGGCAGTATTTTGGGCAGGCACATAAGCTTGTCCTCCAGCCGGGCAGTCTCATCCCCTAATGCAACCTTCGCGTCTCCGAAATAAAGCGTGATCTGGGAGTTGGAGTGAAAGTAGATCCTGTCCGCCGACAGCTCGTACTTGTTCAACAGTTTTGTGAGGTTTAAGATGGTCCCGAACACCTCCTCATACTCCTTTTTGACGGGAAGGGGCTGTCCTAACACAATGTAGTCAAATTCCAGCCCCGTCACCTGGGGGATGCCCGCCGTGGGAACCGAGGAACTCTCCACCACATAGCCGTCCTTGTCAAAATACACATAGGTGTCCATGTATTTCACATAGCCCGCCAGCGCTTTCTCATACACCGTGATCTTGATGGTGTCCGGCGCAAGCACTTTCACATCCATGGCATCCAGGAAGGGAATATCCTCCATCCCGCGGTTTTTGTACTTCATGGCAAGGTACAGGGAATTGTGCCCGAGCCGCCCCTTCATCACCATGTCGATGATCTCGTCCTGCGTGTAGTGCACATTGCCCTCCACATAAACGGTCCGGACGGTATGTGTATCCCACACATACCATCCTGCGCCGCCCAGAGCCGCAAGCACCAGACCTATGGCAAGCAATATGATGATTGTCGTTTTCCTGTTTCGTAATTTAGACACTGCTGATACGCGCTCCCAAATCTCTCAGATCTTTTCCAATGTTCTCATAGCCGCGCTCAATGTATGCACAGCCTGTGATCTCGCTTTCGCCCTCTGCCATCAGCGCCGCCAGAACCAGCGCTGCGCCTCCGCGAAGTTCCTTCGCTTCCACACGGGCTCCCCGCAGAGTATCCTTTCCCCGGACAATGGCTGTCCTGTCTTCCAGAAGTTCAATATCCGCCCCCATCTTTCTGAGCGGCTCCACCACCCGGAACCGGTTCTCAAAGATATTTTCTTCCACACGGCTGACTCCGTCAGCCCTGGTCAGCACCGCCAGAGCCATAGACTGCAGATCCGTGGGAAACCCCGGATAAACTGCCGTGTAGAGCCTCTCAACCGCCGCCGGTCTCCCACAGCTGTGTACATAGAGCCCGCTCTCCCTGCCGTACTCCGTTCCGTAACTGCCCTTCCCGCAGTCGGGCTGGCATCTGGCTCCCATGCTCTCCGCCGCACGCACCACGGCTTCCATCTGCTCACAGGGAGCATTTTCCAAAAGCACACTTCCCCCGCAGCCGACACAGGCAAAGAGATACGTTCCCGCCACAATGCGGTCCGAAGGTACCTTAAACTGCGCCCCGTGCAGACTTCTTCCTCCCCGCACAAACACGATCGAGGTGCCCGCTCCGTCAATCTCGGCGCCGCACGCGGTCAGATACCGGCAGAGCGCCTCCACTTCCGGCTCCTTCGCCGCGCCGGCGATCAGGGTATCCCCCGCCGCCTGCACCGCAGCCAGCAGGATATTCTCCGTGGCGCCCACGCTGGGAATGGGCAGGCGTATATCCGCACCGTGGAGTTTCGCTGCCTTTCCCACCAGCCTGCCGGCCTCCTCCGAAAAGACAACACCCATCTGTTCCAATGCTTTTATATGCAGATCTATAGGACGATCCCCGATAATGCAGCCTCCGGGATGCTCCATGGCCACTTCTCCGAAACGTCCCAGCATGGCACCCAGAAGACACAGGGAGGACCGCATTCCCGTGATCGCCTCTCCCGACATCTTGCAGGCGCCCGCAGGAGCGCTGTCAATCTGATAACCCTCTTTGCTGCGGCTCACCCTGCATCCCAGATTTCTCAAAAGAGACAGCATATGCTCGACATCCGCGATCTGGGGACAGTTGAGGATATGGGAGTTGTCCTTTGCCAAAAGTGTGGCCGCCAAAATGGGTAACGACGCATTTTTGGAGCCCTGAATCCGTACCTTTCCCTGCAGGGGTATGCCTCCGTTAATATGAAGTGCCGTCATACAATACCACCCTGTTCAACAAATTTAAGAGACTTCTGTATTGTATGTCGAAACTGCGTAAAAGGTGCCTACATCTCCCTGAGCTGTATGCGTCTGGCAACGCTTAAGACCAGCCCGATCTCTATGAGCAGAAACATGACCGACGACCCCCCGTAACTGATAAAGGGCAGCGAGATTCCCGTGTTGGGAATGGTATTGGTCACCACCGCGATATTCAGGATCGCCTGCACCGCGATATGTCCGATGACTCCCACGACCAGCATGGCTCCGAACAGGTCGGAAGCGTTGTTTGCAATGATCATCATCCGCCAGATCAGCATAATGAACATCAGAATGACGGCGATGGCGCCAAAGAGCCCCAGCTCCTCACAGATGATGGAAAAGATCATATCGTTCTGAGACTCCGGAAGGAATTTAAGCTTCTGCATACTCTGTCCCAGCCCCTTCCCCCAGATGCCGCCGCTGCCGATGGCGTAAAGCCCCTGCAGAGTCTGAAATCCCGTGTCCTGCGCCTGGCTCTCGGGATTGAGCCAGGCAACGATACGGCCGAAACGAAAGCTCCCCTCGCCATTTGTCTGTACGGCGATAAACACCACTCCTGCCGCAGCCGCCAGACCTGCCAGACCCATGATCACAAATTTCTTATAGTCGGGGCTTGCCACGAACACCATGAGCACGGAGATCGCCATGACGATCAGCGCGGAGCTTAAATTGTCCGTGATCTGCCAGATCATTATGGCAATGGGCAGCGGAATTGCCACCATCAGCATAAATCCCTTCATACTGCGGATATTCTTCCCCAGCTTACACACCATCACTGCCAAAAACAGTATCATACACAGCTTCGCGATCTCCGCCGGCTGCACCTGCAGGTTGGTACCGGGAATCCGGAACCATCTGCGGGCCTTGTGGGATTCGATGCCCAGAGGAGTGAGCACCATGAGGATACTCACCACGGACACCACATATCCCAAAGCGTAGAAACGCTGCCAGAAGTGATAGTCGATGTTCGCCACCACGATCATCATGACCAGCCCCATGATGATCGCCAGAAGCTGACGCTTCATAAAGTGCCCCGAGTCCCCGTCGTAATCCTGAAACGCCGTATAGGAACTGGCAGAATAGATCATGACCAGCCCGAAGCCTAGAAGAAAAAGCACTATAAATAAGAGGCTGTAATCAAAAAAATATTCTGTTTGTTCTTTTCTCTTCCTGCGGCTCTTCCCTGCCATGTCCTTACTCCTCACTATGCCAGCCCTTTGACATATTCCTTAAACTGCTGCCCCCTCACTTCGTAGTTGGCAAACATTCCCCAGCTGGCGCACGCCGGGGATAACAGCACCGCGTCGCCGCTCTCGGCAAGCCCGGTACAAAGCCGCAGACACTCTTCATAGGTGTCCGCAAACCGGATCCTGTCCGGGGCAAAACCGTGCTTTCTGGCGCACGCCGCGATCTTCTCCCGTGTCTGTCCGATGAGTACCAGATATTTCACCTTGCCGTCAAATTTCTCAACCCATTCGTCATATTCACTGCCCTTGTCATACCCGCCGCCGATCAGGACCGTGGGCTTTGTCATCGCCATGATGCCCTGTATCGCCGCATCGGGATTGGTTCCCTTGGAATCATTGTAATAGTCCACGCCCCCCTTGGTGGCGACAAACTCAATGCGATGCTCCACGGCACGAAAATCCTTTACAACCCTCAGAATGGTATCCATGGGGACACCCATTCCCTCGGCGATGGCGATGGCTGCCATCACATTCTCCACATTACAGATCCCCACCAGCCTCATATCCCGATGGATATCCAGAATCTCCGTGGTCTCACCGTCCGCTCTCCTGACGATCTTATCCCCCTTAAGGTAATAACCGCTTTCCAGTTCCCTCCTCGAGGAGAACAAAACCGGACGTGCCGGGCATCTTGCGGCAAAATCTGCCGTGTATTCGTTTTCCGCGTTGAGCACACAGATATTGTCTTTGTTCTGCCTGCGGGCGATGGCTTCCTTTGCCGCCACATACGCCTCCATGGTATGATGCCTGTTGAGGTGATCCGGCGTAATGTTCAGGATGGCGGAGACTTTCGGTGCAAAGGTATGTACCGTCTCCAGCTGGAAGGAACTGATCTCTCCCACGGTCACCGTGTCCGGAGTGGTCTTAGGAGCCTCCAGCGTATAAGGGTTTCCGATGTTGCCCACCACAAACACTTTATCCGCTCCCAGATGAGCCTTCAGGATCTCGCCCACAAGAGTGGTCGTGGTCGTCTTGCCGTTGGTTCCGGTGATCGCCGCCACTCTTCCCTGTTCCGCCAAAAATCCCAGCTCGATCTCTCCCAGAATAGGGATCTGTCTGTCACGCAGTCTGTTGACCAGAGGAATGTCCGTGGGAACGCCGGGGCTTAAGACCACAGCCTCCACCTGTTTTTCCAGCTCCGGGGGCAATTCGCCCGCAACACAGCAGACAGGCGGCTGCGCCTGATCCCCGAGATTTCCCTGAAGTTTTCCCTGCATCTCCGCCGTGGTCAGCCTGTCGTTGCTGTCATAGAGAATGACATCCGCCCCAAAGCGGTTCAAAAGGCTTACTGCCCCCACCCCGCTGATGCCCGAGCCGATCACCAGTGTCTTCACACCTGTAAAATTCATAATGCTCCCTCCTGCATACCGCGAAATTTCTCCGCAATACCGCATCCATGATCCCTTTGTACTATAAACATAAAAGCGCCACCAGACACATGATCGCGGTCAGGATCGTGAACAGTGCCACGATCGCCGTCTCCGACCAGCCGCTCAGTTCAAAATGATGGTGCAGCGGCGCCATCTTAAACAACCTTTTCCCTCCCGATGCCTTGAAATAAAGCACCTGCAGGATCACACTGCCGGTCTCCACCAGATAGACCAGCCCCACGATCGCTATGTAGAGCGGCATGCGCAGCAAATATCCGCACGCCGCAACAAAACCGCCCAGGGCAAGAGAGCCGGTGTCTCCCATGAACACTGCCGCCGGATGGGCATTAAACAATAAAAATCCCATGAGCGCACCGACCACCGCACAGGTTGCCGGGGCGATCCCGCTCTGTCTGCCGATAGCCGCCACCGTGAAGAAGACGGCGACGATCACCGTAACGCTCCCCGCCAGCCCGTCCAGCCCGTCTGTGAGATTGATGCCGTTTACCGTGCCCAGCACGATAAAAAAAAGTATGAACAGATTCCATCCTCCCAGATCCAGCCATACGCCGTTAAACCCGGGCAGTTCCATGGCAAGAGGAATATCTGTGTAATGGGTCAGATAATAGGCAAAAATACCCGTCACCAGCATCTGCAGCGCCAGCTTCTGCCACGCCCGCAGCCCCATGGAGCGTCTGCATACGACCTTGATGTAGTCATCGATAAAACCCACCATGCCAAAACCCACCGTCATGAACAGCACCGGCATGATCTCCGGATCGTCGTTCACAAAGTACAGAGACACCAGCACGGTGCCCGCCAGGATCAGGATCCCGCCCATGGTAGGAGTGCCGTCCTTTTTCAAATGTGTGGCAGGGCCGTCGTCCCGCACAGTCTGCCCGCACTTTAACCGCTTCAGAAAAGGGATGATAAAAGGTCCCCCCGCAGCGGTGATCAAAAACGCCCCAAGGACAGCCCAGACAAGACTCACAATCGTTTCTCTCATTGATTATACCCCATTATTCCCAAATACGGAAGAATATTTTCAAAAAGCTGACGCACGATGGGAGCGGACGTTACTTTTCACACCGTAGCCAGTTCAAAGTAAAGACATATCTACAAAATTGAGTCTGATTACTCCCTGAAAGTAC
>CANPWA010000009.1 GCA_947581865.1 uncultured Acetatifactor sp.
AGGATATTAAAAAACGAATGATAAGGCACGGAAGAACGTATGGGAAAAAAGTTGCCAACGAATACTTGACAGTAACGGGGAGGCAGAGGCGGACGGTGTGGTTTGACAAAGCGGTGCGGGAATGATACAATGGATGGGATGCAGGCGGATATGGCGGAATTGGCAGACGCGCTGGTTTTAGGTACCAGTGGGCAACCGTGCAGGTTCAAGTCCTGTTATCCGCATTCACTGGCACCTGTTTAGAACAGGCAGGCGATTTTTGTGTTGTGCCGACAAACGAACAAAAAAGGCGCAGACCGGAAGAAGGATTTCCGGTCCTGCGCCTTTTTATGACTCAGGAAGACATATAGTGCAGGGATGATTTTTGATAGTGGAGGCTTTTCGATAGAAATGCGGTTTTACAGATAGTTGTTCGGGGAATGCCTCATCAAAAATTTCACCTCATAGCGGTGCTCTTCGCAGATGGTGCGCACCACTTCCTCGGCGGCGTCCTTTGCGCTGTCGTTGATGCAGAAAATACAGGTGTTTTTCCGATGGCTGAACAGTGTGGGTTTGGGCCAGCGGATATAGTAGGAGATGCGGTTCTTCAAAAGTTCCCTCTCGATTTCCTTCTTGCACTCTTCATTGTCGATTTCACATAGCTCGATTTCATTATTTACTTTCACTGCTGTATATAACGGCTGCATGGAATCACCTCGTCTGTAACAATCTTCATGGAGCAAGCCGTCCGGGCGTTTTCCCCCGACAGGGGAATTTCCTTTTTATGACGGCGGAATCATTATATCATATCCGGCAGTCAAAAAGCAATGAAATACTTGCCACTTTTGCGAAAAACAGATATACTGATTGCAGGGAATTCCCGGGGCGCCGGCCGCGGGAGGAAAGGAAGGCAGAAGTGATGGATTTTTTTGAAAAAGTGACGGATACCGTTACCGCAAAGGGCAGGGAAGCAGCGGACAAGGCGAGGGAGATGGCAGAGATCGCCAGACTCAAAAGCCAGATCGCTTCCTGTGAGGAAGTGATCAAAAAGAATTATCTGGAGATAGGACGGCTGTTTATGGAACAGTACAAGGATGCGCAGGACGCGCCTTTTGAAAAGCAGAGGAGGGCGATCCTGAACGCGCAGGCGGGTGTGGAAGATCTGCAGAAAAAGATTCGCAGGATAAAGGGCTTGTAAAAGCTCTTGTCCTGCGAATCTTTTTGTATCATTTCATCCGGTCCCCGGTCCTGGCTGGGTTAATCGTCATCATCGTCCTCGTTATATCCCGGATTCCTCTGGTTCATTTCCCACTGGTGCTGATTCAGAATGGTCTCATAATCCGGGTTGGCAAAGAACATGGCGTCATGGGGACAGATATTGCTGGTCCTGGGCGCGTTTACGGTCTGTGTGCCGTCGGGATTCTCCACAATGGTGGTGGAGCCTTCCAGCAGCGCCGGGTTCTCAGGCAGTGTCAGGGTGGTGATGCCGTCATAGGCGAAGGGGCATTCCGGTGCGGCGATCAGACCGCAGTAGGCACAGATGCGCCCCTGGTAGTGGATATCGCACAGCTCGACGGGTTCCGTACCCTCTGCAAAATATTCGGTGATCACGCAGCCCTGTTCGGCGCACAGCCCCGGAGTGGGGAGTTTGCCGGACTTGGAGCACACCTGGACCTGTACCAGACCCTCCGGGATGGCAAAGGAGGCGCTGGGCAGATCCTCATGAATGCGCTTCATGATGGATTTCCACAGCCTCTGAGCCGTGTGGGATTCATTGATGCCCTCATTGGAGCTGGTGTTGAGCCCCACGTTGTTGTCGTACCCTGCCCAGACGGTGGCGGTATAGTAGGGGGTGTATCCCGCGAACCATACGTCCTGTGTCTTTTGGGAGGTACCCGTCTTGCCCGCGATCGCCATGGAGGGATTGAAATTACATCTCGTCCCGGTGCCCTTGGTCACCACGTCCCTCATGGCATCCGTCAGAAGGAATGCAGTGGTCTCCTTTAATACCTGATGGCTTTTGGGAGCGGTGTTGTCCAGGATCACATTGCCGTCGGCATCCGTCACCCGGGTGTAAAGCTTGGGCTCCATGTAGGTGCCCAGGTTGGCGATGGAGGCGTAGGCGGCGTTCAGTTCATAGGGGCTCACGCCGTAGGTGATACCGCCGATGGCAGTGGGCTGGCGCACGTCGGAGAAGTGCTGGTCCCCGATCCAGACGCCGTCCGTGAGGGTGGTGAAGCCGAAATTGATCAGATAATCATAGCCCAGCTGGGGCGTCACCACCGTAAAGGTTTTGACCGCGATGATGTTTAAGGACTGTTCGATGGCATAGCGGATGGAACAGATCCCTTTATAGCCCTTGGTCTCAGCATCGTACCAGTTGTTGACCGGCTGCCCGCCGTCGTAGTTGAAGGGTGCGTCATTGTAGACGGTGGCAAGGGTCTGTCCGTTGGCGTCCAGTGCGGGGGCGAAGGCGGCCAGCACCTTGAAGGTGGAGCCGGGGGAGCTTCCCGCGGAGGTGGCGCGGTTTAAGGTGCGCCGGCCCTCCTTGGTGCCCCTGCCGCCCACCATGGCTACCACATAGCCGGAGGACTGGTCCTCAATGACGATGGCAGCCTGGGGCTGGGCGGTCAGGGAGACGTTCTCCTCATAGCTGTCGGAGTCGGCAGCCATACCGAGACTTTCCATCATGGCGCCGCGATAGGTGTTGATGGCCTCGTACGCGTCGTCATGGGAGGAGAAGATCAGGTTGAAACTGCGGTCTTTGTTCTCCTTGAACCAGCTCATCATATTCTCTTTGCTGAAATTATGTTTCTCTTTGCTGTCGTCCGTGATCGTCAGCGCATAGGAGAGGTACCAGTGTGTGTTGGTGTTGTAATTTGCCTCATTGGCAAACTCTTCGTCCGCGATGCGCTGGATCTTGGGATCTAAGGTGGAGTCGATGCGCAGACCGCCGGAGGACATCAGATACTCTGCGGTGACTTCATTGTATCCCGAGGCGACCAGATCCTTTAAGACCTGCTCATAGAGCGCGTCGGAAAAATAGGAGCCGGAGGTGGTGTCGCCGGTCTTAAAGTCCACATTATGAAGGCTGATCCGGTCGTATACGTCCTCGGTGTCCGCCATGGCTTCATCGTACTCATCCTTGGTGATAAATTCCAGCTCCAGCATCTTCTTCAGACACTTATCCCGGCGTTTCTTGTTGTTCTCCGGATACCAGATGGGATTGTTGGCGGAAGGATTCTGGGTGATGCTGGCGATGACCGCGCTCTCGGAGATGGTCAGTTCCGAGCAGGACTTGCCGAAGTACCGCAGGGAAGCCGCCTCCACTCCCAGGGTGTTCTGCCCTAAGTTGATGGCGTTCATATAGCGCAGCAGAACTTCATCCTTGGTGGTGTTCTTGGTGACCTCCAGCGCCAGATACTGTTCCTGGATCTTTCGCTTGACCATTTTGATCAGATTGTCGTTTTCCTCCGTCCAGGAGGTGAAGACGGTGTTTTTCAGAAGCTGCTGGGTGATGGTGCTGGCACCCTGCTTTTCCTGACCGCCGGAGACGATAAACTGCCACCCGGCGCGGACGATCCCCTTCATATCAATGCCGTTGTGCTGGTAGAAGCGCTCGTCCTCGATGGCGATGAAGGCCTGTCCCAGATGGGTGGGGACCTGGTCTATGGTCACGTCGATCCGGTTGGAGTTGGTGCTGACATACTGGTCGATCTCATTTCCCTCCCGGTCATAGACAATGGTAGCCTGCCCGGAGGCAATGATATCGCTGAGGCGGATCTGGGGAGTGTCCTCTAAGATGCCGTGGAACATTCCGATGCCGGCTGCCACTCCGCAGATGCCCATGCCGAAGAAGGCAACGAGTAAGATCTTGACACCGGTGACGGCGAATTTCCTGCCCCATTTCCCTGATTTAGAATTGAGTGCCCTCTGTTTTTGACGGACACTTTTTTTACCGTAATTCATAGTCTCGCCTTTCTCTTAGCCTGATGCGGCTTATAACTTCCCATATTATACCAAAAAAAAATATGTAAATAAAGGTTTTCTTTCCACTATTAAGAATTGTTTCACATTTTGAACAAATTATGTTATAATCTTATCATTATGGTAATGCTGTCACGGGACGGAAACAGCGGATGGATGATCCCGGCCGCTGTGCCGGAAAGCGGGAACAGAGCAGGGGCTATGGGAAAGTGGAAAAGGAGAGACCCGCATGAACGCATACAGAGTGCTTCTCTCCGGCGGCGAGGGAGAGATCGTGGAGAAAAAATCCCGCTTTATCGCCACCGTTGCAAAATGCGAGACGGAAGAGGAAGCGGTTCGTTTCATAGAGAGCGTGAAGAAAAAATACTGGGATGCCAGACATAACTGTTCTGCCTTTGTGGTGGGGGAGCGGGGGGAACTGACCCGCTGCAGCGATGACGGGGAGCCTGCGGGCACCGCGGGACGCCCCATGCTGGAGGTGCTTTTAGGAGAGGGGATACGGAATGTGGCGGTGGTGGTGACCCGGTATTTCGGAGGAGTGCTTCTGGGGACGGGAGGGCTGGTGCGGGCATATACCCAGGCTGTGAAGGAAGGGCTGGCTGCCTGCGAGACCGGCGTCAGCAGAAGAGGCTGTGAACTGGAAGTAGTGACGGATTACAACGGTATCGGGAAAATCCTGTATCTGCTGGGACAGAGAGGGCTGGAACCTGTGGACAGCAGTTACACGGATGTTGTGACATTAAAGCTGTTGCTTCCCGCAGAAGAGGAAGAGAGTCTGCGCGGTGAAATTACGGAGGCAACGCTGGGAAAGGCGCATATCGACAAACTGGGAGAACGCTGTTATATTGAAAGATGCCGGCAGAAGGGACACGGATAAGGGCATAAGCTGCAGGGAGGTACAATGGTATGGATCAGAGCCTGACGATCGGGGAATTGCTGGAATTGCTGGAAACCAAACAATATACGAAACTGCGACAGTCTCTGGCGGAGCTCAATGATGCCGATGTGGCGACTCTCATGGAGGAGCTGGAGGAGGAGAAACTGCTGCGGGTATTCCGTATCCTGCCAAAGAATCTGGCGGCGGATGTCTTTTCCTATATGGAGACGGATACCCAGCAGACGATCATCTCGGCGTTGTCCGACCGGGAGACGGCAAACATCATCAACAATCTGATGGCGGATGATGCCACGGATCTTCTGGAGGAGATGCCGGCAAACGTGGTGACCAAGATCCTGGAGAATGCGAACGCCGAGACCCGCCGGGACATCAATCATCTGCTGCGCTACCCGGAGGACTCCGCCGGAAGCATCATGACGGTGGAGTATGTGGATTTTAAGGAGAATTTCACCGTGGAGCGTGCCATCGCCCACATCAAAGAAGTGGGGCTGGACAGTGAGACGATCAATGTCTGTTATGTGCTGGATGCCCAGAGGAGGCTTCTGGGCACGGTGGCGCTTCGGTATCTGCTTCTGTCGGAGCCCGATGCGCGCATCGGCGATATCATGCACGAGAATGTCATCGCGCTGGGGACGCTGATGGATCAGGAGGAGGTTGCGGCGCAGTTTAAGAAATATGATTTTACCACCATGCCGGTGGTGGACAATGAAAACCGTCTGGTGGGCATTATCACCGTGGATGATATCGTGGATATCATGGAGGAAGAGACCACGGAGGACATGGAGAAGATGGCGGCGATCGTACCCAGCGACAAGCCCTATATGAGGACGGGGGTATTCGAGACATTCCGCAAGCGTATCCCCTGGCTGCTGCTTTTGATGATCTCGGCGACCTTCACCGGCGCGATCCTGACACGGTTTGAGGATGCCCTGAGTGCCTGTGCCGTGCTGATCGCGTTCATTCCCATGATCATGGACACGGGGGGAAATGCCGGAGGGCAGGCCAGTGTGACGGTCATCCGCGGTCTTTCTCTGGGAGAGATCGAATACCGGGATGTGCCGGGAGTGGTATGGAAGGAGATCCGTGTGGCTGTTTTGTGCGGGCTGTGTCTGGCGGCGGCTAATTTCTGCAAGCTGCTTGTGTTTGACAGGGTGGCGGTTCTGGTGGCTTTTGTGGTCTGTATAACGCTGCTGGCGGCAGTGCTCATGGCGATGCTGGTGGGGTGTCTTCTGCCCATAGGCGCCAAGAAGCTGGGCTTTGACCCGGCGGTGATGGCGAGCCCTTTTATCACGACCATCGTGGACGCGCTGGCCCTGCTCATCTACTGTGTGGTGGCAAGCATGATACTGGGATTGTGACTTGACTATCTCTTCCACCTATTCTATAATAAGGTGATGTATGGGGCAGAGTCTGTCAGTGGGAAAAACTGCGGATAAGAAGGTTTTTGTCACATGGGGGATTACACATGATCAAGAGTATGACCGGTTTCGGCAGATGTGAGATCGTCGAGAACAACAGGAAATTTACGGTGGAGATGAAATCCGTCAACCACCGCTATCTGGATGTCAACATCAAGATGCCAAAGAAGCTGAATTTTTTTGAGTCGGCGATACGCAGTGAGTTGAAAAACTATATCTCGAGAGGCAAGGTGGATGTGTTTATCAGCTATGAGGATTTTTCCGAGAATACCACCAGTGTGCGCTACAACCGGGAGGTTGCGGAGGAATATCTGGGGTATCTGCGCAGGATGGCGGAAGAATTCGGGCTGGATGACGATGTGCGGGTGTCCACGCTGTCCAAGTTCCCCGAGGTGTTTACCATGGAGGAGCAGGATGTGGACGAGGAGGAGCTCTGGAAGGAACTAAGGAAGGCGCTCTGCGGTGCGGCACAGATGTTTGTGGAGAGCCGCATCACGGAGGGAGAGCATCTTAAGGAGGATCTTGTCGGCAAACTGGACGGCATGCTGCGGCTGGTGGACTTTATCAGCGGGCGCTCCCCTCAGGTTGTGGCAGAGTACCGGCAGAGGCTGGAGGAGAAGGTGAAAGAGCTTCTCGGAGACAATACCGTGGATGAGGCGAGGCTTCTGACGGAGGTTACCATCTTTGCGGATAAGGTTTGTGTGGACGAGGAACTGGTCCGGCTGCGCAGCCATATCGAGGTGACGAAGGCGGCTCTGAGCGAGGGCGGCAGCATCGGGCGCAAGCTTGATTTCATCGCCCAGGAGATGAACCGTGAGGCAAACACGACGCTGTCCAAATCCAACGACCTGGAGATTTCCAACTGTGCCATCGAGCTCAAGACGGAAATTGAGAAAGTGCGTGAGCAGATCCAGAATATTGAGTAGCAGAACAGTGGAGGCTGTATGTTGATTCATATCGGTTTCGGCAATATTGTAAACACTGCCAAGATCATTTCCATTGTCAGCCCCGAGTCCGCACCCATCAAACGCATGGTACAGCGGGCGAAGGAGCAGGGGACGGCGATCGACGCCACTCAGGGGCGGCGGACGAAGTCCGTGCTGGTGATGGAGAACGGGCAGGTGGTTCTGTCGGCGCTGCTTCCGGAGACGATAGCGGGGCGGGCGCAGGCTCCCGGGCAGGAGATGCCCGGAGAACAGACGGAGGACGGCGGAGCGCAGGCACAGTGAGCAGGCATTTTCCGCAGTCAGTCATATTAGAAGATCAGGGCAAAGGGACAAAACGCAAGATGCAGGAAAAGGGAATTCTGATAGTGATATCCGGTTTTTCCGGGGCAGGCAAGGGCACGCTGGTCAAAAAGCTGCTGGAGACCTATGACAAATATGCTCTCTCGATCTCCATGACCACCCGGCAGCCGAGGGCGGGAGAGAAGGACGGCATTCACTATTTTTTTACCTCCCGGGAAAAATTCGAGGAGGAGATCGCAAAAAACGGTCTCATAGAGTACGCGCAGTATTGCGGAAATTATTACGGCACGCCCAGGGCATATGTGGAAGAACAGCTCTCCCGGGGGCAAAATGTGATCCTGGAGATTGAGATACAGGGAGCTTTGAAGATCAAAAAGCTTTTCCCGGAGAGTCTGCTGTTGTTTGTGACGCCCCCCACGGCGGCGGAGCTGGAGCGCAGACTGAAGGGACGGGGGACGGAGACGGAGGAAGTGATCGCGAAGCGTCTTGCCCGTGCCAGTGAGGAATCAGAAGGCATAGAAGCCTATGATTATATAGTGGTCAATGATGATCTGGAGACCTGCGTGGAGGAGCTTCATCATATTGTGGAAGCCGCAGGCAGGGCACCGATCCGCAGACAGGCATTTATAAAAGAGATCAGAGAGGAACTGAAAGGTTTCGTAAAAGGAGGGCAAAATTGATGTTACATCCATCTTATTCCGATTTGATGCAAGTGGTAAACAGCGGGGTGGAGCCCGGTGAGTCTCCCGTGGTGAACAGCCGGTATTCCATTGTTATGGCGACTTCCAAGCGCGCCAGACAGATTATCGCGGGGGAAGAACCGCTGGTGGAAGGCAACGTGCAGAAACCCCTGTCCCTCGCCGTGGAGGAACTTGGTCAGGGCAAGATCAAAATCCTTGGAGACGACGAAGAAGTATAGGAGAGAATCGATAGCCGGCACGAAAACGCTTTCATCTGCCGGCTATTGCCTTATCATACACGGAGAAATATTTTTATGAAGATCATGTTTGTGTCCCTGGGCTGCGATAAGAATCTGGTGGACTCGGAGGTCATGCTGGGGATGCTTTCCGAGAAAGGCTATGATTTTACGGATGACGAGGACGAGGCGGATATCGCGGTGGTCAACACCTGTTGTTTCATCGGCGACGCCAAGGAGGAGAGCGTCAACACATTGCTGCAGCTGGGGGAGAGAAAGGATTCCGGGCAGCTGAAAGCCCTGATCGTGTCGGGGTGTCTGGCACAGCGCTACCGGGAGGAGATCCGGAAAGAAATTCCCCAGGTGGATGCCATCGTGGGCACCACCGCCATTGACGAGATCGCAACGGCGGTGGAGGAGGCGCTTGCCGGGCGCGCCTTAAGTCATTACAGAAGTATTGATGCGCCCCCGGCTGCCGGCAGGAAGCGGGTGGTGACCACAGGCGGATATTTTGCCTATCTGAAGATTGCGGAGGGGTGCGACAAGCGCTGTACATACTGCATCATTCCCAAAGTGCGCGGGAAATTCCGAAGCGTCCCCATGGAAACCCTTGTGGAGGAGGCAAAGACCCTTGCGGAGGGCGGCGTGAAGGAACTGATCCTGGTGGCGCAGGAGACCACCCTTTACGGTGTGGATCTGTACGGAAAGAAAAGTCTGCCCGGGCTTCTCGAAAAGTTGTGCCGCGTGGAGGGGATCCGCTGGATCCGTGTCCTGTACTGCTATCCGGAGGAACTCACCGAGGAGCTGGTGGAGGTGATCGCCCGGGAGCCCAAAATCTGCCACTATCTGGACATTCCCATCCAACATGCCTCGGACAGTGTGCTCAGACGCATGGGACGGCGGACGGACGAGGAGTCTCTTAGGCGGATCATCAAGGGGCTGAGGGAAAAAATTCCCGACATCTGTCTTCGGACGACCCTTATCAGCGGTTTCCCCGGCGAGACTCAGGAGGATTTTGAACAGCTCTACCGCTTTGTGAACGAAATGGAGTTCGACCGGCTGGGAGTGTTCTGTTATTCCCAGGAGGAGGATACTCCGGCGGCGGAGATGGAAGGGCAGCTTGCGGAAGAGGTGAAAGAGTTCCGCAGGGATGAGCTGATGGAGCTCCAACAGGAGATTGCCTTTGAGAAGGCGGAGAGTCTGGTGGGGCAGGTGCTCACGGTGATGGTCGAGGGGAAGGTTGCCGATGAGGATATTTATGTGACCAGAACCTACCGGGATGCACCCAATGTGGATGGCTACCTGTTTCTAAATACCGCTGCGGAGATGATGAGCGGGGATTTTGTCAGAGTGCTGGTGACAGGCTCCAACGAATACGATTTGATAGGAGAATTGTGCGATGAGTGAAAAGGTTATGAACGAGAAGAAAGAAAAGATGAATCTGCCCAATAAGCTGACCATTTTCCGAATGATTCTGATCCTGCCCTTTGTGCTGGTCCTGATGGGGAGCTACTGGCAGTGGGAGTGGTGCATGCGGCTGTTTTTGGGACACAGTTTCTATGCGGAGTACACGGCGCTTGCCATCTTTATCGTGGCAAGTCTGACGGATCTTTTGGACGGAAAGATCGCCAGAAAGTATAATCTGGTGACCAATTTCGGTAAATTCATGGATCCCCTCGCGGATAAACTGCTGGTGTGCGCTGCCCTGATCGTGCTGGTAGAGATGGGGAGAATTCCCTCCTGGATCGTGCTCATCATCATCAGCAGGGAATTTATCATCAGCGGTTTCAGGCTGATCGCCTCCGACAACGGCGTGGTGATCGCAGCCAGCTATTGGGGCAAGGTCAAGACGACTTTTCAGATGGTGATGATCTGTATGATGATCGTGGAGGATGTTCCGCTTTTGGGTTCCTTTGACGGGCAGGGCTGGTTTGGCATCGCAACGGATGTGGTGATGTGGATCGCACTGGCACTGACGGTCGTATCACTGTTGGATTATCTGGTGAAGAATAAAAATGTGATGAAGGACACAAAGTAATAGATAACGATCTGGATAAGGAAGCGAGGAAGTATGACAGTAGAATTGATCAGTGTGGGGACGGAGATCCTCTTAGGAAATATTGTCAACACCAATGCTGCATATCTGTCAAAGCAGTGCGCCGACCTGGGGCTGTCCTGCTATTTCCAAAGTGTGGTGGGAGACAATGAAGAACGCCTGGGCGCAGTGCTTGGCTGCGCCATGGAACGCTCGGATATTGTGATCCTTTCCGGAGGGCTGGGACCCACGGAGGACGATCTGACCAAGGAGACGGCGGCGAAGCTCTGCGGCAGGAAGCTGGTGACGGACGAGGGCTGGAAAGAGCACATTGCGGAATATTTCTCCACGCGGGGCATCGAACCCACGGAGAATAACTGGAAGCAGGCGCAGGTCCCGGAGGGGGCTATTGTACTGGACAACCCCAATGGAACGGCGCCCGGTATCATCATAGAGCAGGAGCAGGCAAGAATCATCCTGCTTCCCGGACCTCCGGGGGAGCTTATGCCCCTGTTTGAGAACTGTGTGAGACCCTATCTGGAAAAACTCGATCCGGGTGTCCTCTACTCCCAGACGGTGAAGATATGCGGCGTGGGTGAGAGCCTGGTGGAGACTAAGGTAAAGGATCTGATCGACTCTCAGACCAATCCCACGATTGCCACCTACGCGAAGCTGGGCGAGGTACATGTCCGCGTCACGGCGTACGCCGGGGATCCCAAAGAGGCAAAGAAGCTCACCAAGCCGGTAGTCAAGGAATTGAAGAGTCGTTTCGGTGCGGATATCTATACTACGGAGGAGGAAGTGACCCTGGAGAAGGCGGTGCTGGATCTGCTCGCCGCAAACGGGCTGACGCTGACCTGTGCGGAATCCTGCACGGGAGGTCTTTTGTCCGCGCGGATCGTGGATGTTCCGGGTTCCTCGGAGGTGTTTAAATCCGGGCTGGTGACCTATTCCAACAAGGCGAAGCGAAGACTTCTGGGAGTGAAGAAAGCCACGCTCCAGAAATACGGGGCAGTCAGTGCCCGCACGGCGGAGGAGATGGCAAAGGGAGCCGCCTATTTGAGCAAATGTGATGTGACGGTGTCGGTGACGGGGATCGCAGGACCGGACGGCGGCACCAAGGATAAGCCTGTGGGGCTGGTCTATATCGCCTGCAATATGAAGGGCAAGGTGACGGTGAAGGAATACCGCTTCAGCGGAAACCGGGAAAAGGTGCGCCAGAGTGCGGTGGCGGCAGCATTGACGCTGTTGCACGGATGTATTCTGGAATATATCAGTGAGACGGAGTTTCGTAAAAAATAGCCGACAGGAAGAGATTAGAGGGAAGAGGATGAAAACCGGCAGCCCGGTTTTTATCCTCTTCCTTTTTTACTTCCTTTTCTTCCTTTTTGTATTTTATTTTCTGCTTGCCTGCGCGGAGATTTTATGTTACATTCTAATTGTCTGATACTTCTTAAAATATACATTTCTTTGTATTCCGGCATTTCGCCTAAAGTTTCAGAGAGAAAAACAAAATGGGGAGGGATGCCTTTGAGGGTGGTTTAACGGACATAATGTATGGTACCATGTATCCGGTTCAAGGCAGACGACGGCCGAGAGGTCATTCGTACCGGAACAAAAAGAATTTAAGGTTGACAAAATCGAACAAATGTTTTATCCTATATACAGCACAGAACATTTGTTCCTGAAAAGGAGATCGAGATATGGAAAGAGAAGAAAAACTCAAAGCGCTGGATGCCGCGATCAGCCAGCTGGAGAAGCAGTACGGCAAAGGAACCGTAATGAAACTGGGAGATCCTTCTGCGCAGATGAACGTGGAAACCATTCCCACGGGTTCCCTGAGTCTGGATATTGCGCTGGGTCTGGGCGGCATTCCCAAGGGAAGGATCGTGGAGATTTACGGCCCCGAGTCCAGCGGTAAGACTACCGTTACTTTACATATGATCGCGGAAGTGCAGAAACGCGGCGGGATTGCCGGCTTTATCGACGCCGAGCATGCGCTGGATCCGGTCTATGCCAAGAATATCGGTGTGGATATCGACAATTTATATATTTCCCAGCCGGACAACGGAGAGCAGGCGATGGAGATCGCTGAGACCATGGTGCGCTCCGGCGCCATTGACATCGTCGTGGTGGACTCCGTGGCGGCGTTGGTTCCTAAGGCGGAGATCGACGGGGATATGGGAGACAGCCATGTGGGGCTTCAGGCGAGGCTGATGTCCCAGGCGCTGCGCAAGCTCACGGCGGTTAGCAGCAAGTCCGGCTGTACGGTGGTGTTCATCAACCAGCTCCGCGAAAAGATCGGCGTCATGTTTGGAAATCCCGAGACGACCACCGGGGGACGGGCGCTGAAATTCTACTCCTCCGTGCGGCTGGATGTGCGCCGCATTGAATCCCTGAAGCAGGGGGGAGAGGTCATCGGCAACCGCACCCGGGTGAAGGTGGTGAAGAACAAGATCGCACCGCCTTTCAAAGAGGCGGAGTTTGACATCATGTTTGGGGAAGGCATCTCCATGATCGGAGATATCTTAGATCTGGCCGCCTCCATCGATGTGGTGGTGAAATCCGGTGCATGGTATGCCTATGAGGGAAATAAGATCGGTCAGGGACGCGAGAATGCCAAACAGTATCTGCGCGACAATCCCGCAGTCTGTGATGAAATTGCAGCTAAGGTACGGGAGCATTTCGGGCTGAGTGCAGCGAAGGGACAGGATGAAGCATAATGCAGGTGACAGGAATTGAAGAACTCACAAAGTCACGGAGCAAAGTTTATATAGACGGAGAGTTCGCCTTTGTATTATACAAAGGCGAACTTCGGCTTTACCGCATAAAAGAGGGCGGAATGCTGGACGGGGAAACGTACCGCGCCATTACGGAGGAGGTTTTGCCCAAGCGGGCAAAACTGCGTGCCATGAACCTTTTAAAGAGGAGAGAATATACCACCGCACAGCTTCGGGACAAGCTCAGAGAGGGGCTCTATCCTGAGACCGTTATAGAGGAAGCGCTGGGCTATGTGGCGTCATATCACTATACGGACGATCTGCGGTATGCCCTGCAATATATCGAATACCATGAACAGGAGCGCAGCCGCAGGAGGATTGAACAGGATTTGTCGGCAAAGGGCGTGCCAAAGGATCTGATAAAGACGGCGTGGGATACCTGGGAGAGCCAGGGGGGCGTCCAGGACGAGGGGAAGATGATCCGCCGTCTGCTGGAAAAAAGAGGGTTTTCCCCTGAGACGGCTGACCGCGTGCAGGTTCAGAAGCAGGCGGCTTTTCTAATGCGAAAAGGTTATTCGGGGGAGAGCGTCCGGAAGGCGCTGAGAGGCTTTGGCTGGGAAGATTGAACGCCGTTATGGATGCCCGGCTGTGCGGGATTTTCGGCTGTTTCTACAGAAATGTATACTTTCCTGTATACTTTCGCTTGACATCCCGGATATTTCAGTTTAAAATTTAACTGTTGTGTATTGCTTGTAAGAATATTTATTGGACCTGTTTAACAGGCAAAATGTACAATGAAAATTTCATAAAAGGAGGTGCTCCTGTAATGACGCTGCAAGAAGTGATCATTACGCTTGTAGTTGCATTGGTTTGCGTCCTTGTCTCCGCTGTGGTTACCAACAAGGTCACGGTTTCTCATTTGAAGAAGTCCGCGGCCAACACCATTGGCAACGCGGAGGAAAAGGCAAGGGAGATCATCGATGAGGCACTCAAGAATGCAGAGGCGAAGAAGCGCGAGTCGTTACTTGAGATCAAGGAAGAGACCATTCGTACCAAGAATGAGCTCGATAAGGAGATCAAGGAACGCAGGTCGGAGGTACAGCGGGACGAGCGCAGAGTACAGCAGAAAGAGTCCAACATCGACAAGAAAGCCGATGCGATCGAAAGGCGTGAACAGAGTTTGGCGGCCAGAGAAGAATCCATCAATAAAATGAAGGAGGAGGTTTCCAAACTGAACGAGCAACGCGTGCAGGAACTGGAACGAATTTCAGGTTTAACCTCTGAACAGGCAAAAGACTACTTATTGAAAATTGTTGAAGATGAAGTAAAGCATGAAACGGCCGTGATGATCAAGGAAATGGAGAGTCGGGCCAAGGAAGAAGCCGACAAGAAGGCGAAGGAATACGTTGTCTCCGCAATTCAGAGATGTGCTGCAGACCATGTCTCTGAGACCACGATTTCTGTCGTGCAGCTTCCAAGTGATGAGATGAAGGGAAGGATTATCGGTCGGGAGGGACGGAATATCCGTACTCTGGAGACCATGACGGGCGTAGATTTGATTATCGACGACACGCCTGAGGCAGTGATCCTCTCCGGATTTGATCCAATCCGCCGAGAGGTGGCAAGAATCGCCCTTGAAAAGTTGATCGTAGATGGACGTATCCATCCCGCCAGAATCGAAGAAATGGTGGAAAAGGCGCAAAAAGAAGTGGAAGTAATGATCAAAGAGGAAGGTGAGGCCGCTATTCTGGAAGTCGGAGTACACGGCATTCACCCGGAGCTTGTAAGATTACTCGGAAAGATGAAATTCCGGACCAGCTACGGTCAGAATGCACTGAAACATTCCATAGAAGTTGCACAGCTTTCGGGGCTTTTGGCGGCGGAAATGGGACTTGACGTGAGACTGGCGAAGAGAGCGGGGCTGCTCCATGACATCGGCAAATCCGTCGATCATGAGATGGAGGGTTCCCATGTTCAGCTTGGAGCGGAACTTTGCAGAAAGTACAAAGAGAACGCTGTGGTCATCAACGCTGTGGAATCCCATCATGGCGATGTAGAAGCTACCTCCCTGATTGCATGTATTGTACAGGCTGCGGATACAATCTCTGCTGCAAGACCGGGAGCCAGAAGGGAAACGCTGGAGACATATACCAGCAGACTTAAGCAGTTAGAAGAAATAACAAACAATTTCAAAGGTGTCGATAAGTCTTTTGCTATTCAGGCAGGTCGTGAAGTTCGTGTTATGGTAGTGCCCGAGCAGGTTACAGATGCCGATATGGTGCTGATGGCGCGAGAGATTTCCAAGCAGATAGAAGCTGAGATGGAATATCCCGGAACCATCAAGGTAAATGTGATCCGCGAGAGCCGTGTGATCGATTACGCAAAGTAAGCATGCGAAACCATAGACAGTTCAAAACGAAAAGTGTTGAATAAAATTTCATAAGCGATCAAGATAACCACTGTATCCGATACAGTGGTTATTTTGCTGCCGGGAAAAATTCCTCGTTTTTTTGTTAAAAAGTTCTTGTAACTTGTGCTTTCTTATAGTATGATAAACCAAGTGTATGATTGTATACGATTATGCAAGGCGTGGTCAATCTATTAAATTACGGATTTTCCGGGCAGTCATGCCGGGAAGGACAGATAGGAGCGGATATGAAAGAATACCAGGAATTAAGCAGAGAAGAGTTATCGGCGCTGCATGCGAAGCTGAGCGGCGAGTATGAGGAGGCGAAGGCTAAGGGGCTTAGCCTGAATATGTCCAGAGGAAAGCCTGCGGTTTCCCAGCTTGATATGGCAATGGATATCTTTGATGTCTTTGACAGCAGTTCGGATATGAGAACGGAATCCGGCGTGGATACCCGTAATTACGGTGAGCTTACGGGCATCCCCGAGGCGAAGCGGCTGATGGCTGAGATGGTAGGCGTAAAGGCGGAGAATGTGATCGTCTGCGGCAACGCCAGTCTGACGATCATGTTTGATACGGTATCCCGCTCCATGACGCACGGGGTACTGGGAAGCACTCCATGGTGTAAGCTGGATAAAGTGAAATTCCTTTGCCCGGTTCCCGGTTATGACAGGCATTTTGCCATCACCCAGCACTTTGGGATCGAGATGATCAATGTGGAGATGACCCCCCAGGGACCGGATATGGATATGGTGGAGAAACTGGTGTCAACGGATGCCTCCGTGAAAGGGATCTGGTGTGTGCCCAAATATTCCAATCCGCAGGGCTATACCTATTCCGACGAGACGGTGAGGCGTTTTGCGAATCTGAAGCCTGCGGCGGAAGATTTTAGAATTTACTGGGACAATGCCTATGCGATCCATGACCTGTATGAGGATGGGGGGGATTCCCTGCTGGAGATCCTCGGCGAGTGTGAAAAGGCGGGGAACCCCGACATGGTGTATGAGTTTGCCTCCACTTCCAAGGTGAGTTTTGCCGGCAGCGGCATCGCGGCTTTAATCTCCTCCCGGGCGAATCTGGAACAGATGCAGAAGACCATGACCCTTCAGACCATCGGCTACGACAAGATCAATCAGCTGCGCCATGTGCGCTATTTTAAGAATATGGATGGGCTGCGGGCGCATATGATGAAACATGCCGCCCTCATGCGTCCCAAGTTTGAGGCGGTACTGACGGTGCTGGAGAGAGAGCTTGCGGGAGCGGGGATCGGCACATGGACGAAGCCCCGTGGAGGATACTTTATCTCCTTTGACGCCATGGAGGGCTGTGCGAAGGCGATCGTGGAAAAGTGTAAGGAGGCCGGTGTGGTGCTCACGGGCGCGGGCGCGACATTCCCCTATGGAAAGGATCCCAAAGACAGCAATATCCGGATCGCTCCTTCCTTCCCGACTCAGGAGGAGATGGCGCAGGCAACGGATCTGTTCGTGCTGTGTGTAAAACTTGTGAGTGTGGAGAAACTTTTAAGCCAGAAAGATTGACAGTGTGGAGCCGCCCGCAAAACGGGGCGGTCAGGGAGAGAGTATGGAAGAATATAAGCGTCTGGAGCGCAGACTGATCGCAAAGGGTGCCATCATCGATTATTATCAGGACACCATGCAGATCCCCAACGGGAATGTGGCAAAGTGGGATCTGATCGACCACAAAGGAGCCGCTGCGGTTGTGGCAGTGCGCGGCGACGGGAAACTTCTGATGGTGCGGCAGTACCGCAACGCATTGGAGCGGGAGACGCTGGAGATCCCGGCGGGAGGCTTAAACGGCAGAGAAGAGCCCACCATCAAGGCGGCCGCCAGAGAGTTAGAGGAGGAGACGGGATATGTCAGTTCCGATCTGGAGCTGTTAAATTCCATCTATACCACCGTTGCGTTTTGTAACGAGAAGATCGACATTTACCTGGCGAGGAATTTAAAGCGCGGCACCCAGCATCTGGATGAGGATGAATTCCTCAATGTGGAGGCATGGGAACTGGAGGATCTGATGCAGAAGATTTTTGACGGCAGCATTCAGGACTCCAAGACCATCTGCGGTGTTCTGACTTATGCGGCAAAATACGGTCAGGAGGATTAAATCCGGGATGTCCCTGCATATACTAAAAAGGGTAAGGCAGGTGGGACAATGAGGGACAGATTTCCTTTCGGCTCTATTTTTCTTGTGAGTCTGGTGGCAGGGATCATCACGATGAATTTTGGAAAGAGCATTTTGCTGGAAGATACGGGGCTGCTGGATCAAAATACATTGGTTCGGCTCTCCTCCGTAAATCTTGGCGGCAGTGCTCTTTTTGCGTTTGTACTTAGAAAGCGTATGGCGGTATTTTTCACCCTTGTGCTGGCGGCGACCACTTATCTTGGGATGGCGGTGTGTGTCCTCGGGGCAGGGTGGTACGGTTTTTCTGCAGGGACGTTTCTGGCGGCAGGAGTGCTCCGCTATGGTATAAAGGGCTTATTTCTGGCTCTGGCCGCGCTCTTTCCCCAATATCTGGTCTATGGACCGGCGCTTTACGGGCTGTGTGTGTGGTGTGAGAAAACCTGCCGTATGATTTATGGAAGAGGGGGCGGCCCAAAGAAGGAGAAAAATACACCCGCCCTCACCGGACGGGTGTTGTCTCTTGTGCTGCTGGGAGCCATGATGGCAGTGGGATGTGCGCTGGAGAGCTTTGTCAATCCTGCCGTGCTGGGAGGATTCCTAAAGCTTTTGTAGCAGCCCTGCAGAGATTTTAGTCGTATTCCGCCAGGTCATAGATGAGTCTCTCGGTGGCTTCCCAGCCCAGACAGGGATCGGTGATGGATTTGCCGTAGACACCGCCGCCCACCTTCTGGCAGCCTTCTTCAATGTAGCTTTCTATCATCAGCCCTTTTACCAGACAGTGAATGTCCTGATTGAGTTTCCGGTTGTGCATGATTTCCTTGGCGATGCGGACCTGCTGCTCGAACTGTTTGTTGGAGTTGGAGTGATTGGTGTCAATGACGCAGCCGGGGTGTTTCAGATCCATTTTCCCATACATCTCCAACAGACGATTCAGATCCTCATAATGATAATTCGGGGTGTTCTGCCCGTGCTTGTTGGTGGCGCCGCGCAAAATCGTATGTGCCATGTCGTTTCCGGTGGTCTTTACCTCCCAGCCTCTGTAGATGAAGGAATGGGCGTGCTGTGCCGCATAGACTGCGTTGAGCATCACGGAAAAGTCTCCGCTGGTGGGATTCTTCATCCCGGCGGGCACATCAAAGCCGCTCACCGTAAGGCGGTGCTGCTGGTCCTCCACAGAGCGCGCGCCTACCGCCACATAGGAGAGGATATCGGAGAGATACTGCCAGTTCTCCGGATAGAGCATCTCGTCCGCGGCGGACAGCCCGGTCTCCTCAAGGGCGCGGATGTGCATCCTGCGGATGGCGATCAGCCCGGCGAGAAAATCAGGTTTTTCCTCGGGATTGGGCTGATGTACCATGCCTTTATAGCCTTCTCCCGTGGTGCGGGGTTTGTTGGTATAAATTCTGGGGATCAGGATCAGCCTGTCGCTCACCCTGTCGTTGATCCGGGCGAGACGGTTTACATAGTCGCACACGGAATCTTCGTTATCGGCGGAGCAGGGACCGATGATCACCAGAAATTTATTGCTTTTTCCCGTGATGACATCCCTGATCTCCGCATCGCGTTTGCTCTTTACCTGAGCCAGGCTGGCGGGAAGGGGAAACTCCTCGCGGATCTCTGCCGGAGTGGGCAGTTTTTTGATAAATTCAAAGCTCATTTTATTCACCATGGGGAGGTTATGACCTCTCCGTCCTTTCTGTCGTGAACTATTATAGTATAAGTCGTTTAAATATGCAAATTTAAGTTTTTCTGATTTTATTCTTTTTTTACTTTCCCCAAAAAGGAGAATATGCTATACTGTTACAGAAGTGTCAATTCTAAGGAGCGTGATCGAATGCCGGAGGATGGGAAACAGGAGCTTTCCGCCAGAAAAAAACGCGTTCGGAGACTGAAACGTCTGATTGTCATTATGCTGCTTACCCTGATATCGGTGCCCATTGTGTGCTGTGTGGTGCTGCTGTTTGAGGTGCGCGGTCTGACCAGGAGGCTGGATGAGCTTTCGGAGAGGATCGATCTGCTGGAGCAGGAGACGTCCGCCGGGGAGCGGGAAGCGGATCCTGAGGAGATCAGCCGGCCACAGGAGAGTGAGACTGTGGAGGAGACACAGAAGGAGCCGGAAGAAGAGGCAAAGCACAAGGTGTACCTGACTTTTGATGACGGACCCAGCATCTACACGGATGAGATCCTCGATATTCTGGCAGAATATGATGTGAAGGCAACCTTTTTTGTGGTAGGGAAGGAGGACGAGCGTTCCAGGGAGTCGCTCAACCGTATCGTGGAGGAGGGGCATACGCTGGGAATGCACTCTTACAGCCACAAATATTCCGAGTTATATGCGTCGTTGGAAAATTTTGAGGCGGATTTTGAAAAACAGCAGACCTATCTGGAGGAGGTCACAGGGAACACCTGTAAGTTTTACAGATTTCCGGGCGGAAGTTCCAACACGGTCAGCAGGGTGGATATGCACACCTTTATAGATTATCTGGACGATCAGGGAGTTGTATATTTTGACTGGAATATCGCATCCGGAGACGGAGGCAGCCCGCTTCTTCCGGTGGAAACGCTGGTGGAGAACAGCACGGAGGATCTGGGGCAGTGGAACACGGCAGTGATCCTCATGCACGATTCCGCGGAAAAGCGCACTACCGTGGACGCTCTGCCGGAAGTGATCGAAAAGATTCAGGCGATGGAAGATACCGTGATCCTGCCGATCACTGAGGATACGGTGCCGGTACAGCATATACATTGAAGATGAATGGATGGAGGTAGTGACAGATGGGATTTTTTTCGGACTTAAAAGAGGATCTGTCCCAGGCGGTCAGCGAACTGATGCCGATGGAGGAGAATCCGGAGGAGGAGAGTTTAAAGCCGCAGCCGGGAGAAACGGTGGAAGCCCCGGTTGTGGAGGGCGCGGACAGGGAGGATCCGCTGTCCCTGGAGGCTATGCTGGAAAATATTGACGACATCCGGATCCCGGAGGAGCCGGAGGAAAGTATGGAAGCGGAAGCTTCTGACCCCGGGGAGCCAAAAGCTTCTCTGGAGGAACTTTTGGCCGAGGCGCTGGCGGCCATCCCGGAGAGGGATGACGGAGAAGGGCAGGGAACCGGGAGCCCCCGCGGGCAGGATGCGGAAACGGAGCCCGCGGTGGAGGAGAGTATCGCGGCGGCTGTCGTGCCGGACATCATGGCGCCGGTAAAGCCCGATACCGCAGGGCAGCGGGAGTCACAAGAGACTGTGATGGCTGCGGAAGAGACAGAAAGAACCGGGGAAGAGACAGAAAGAACCGGGGAAAACACAGAAAAAACCGAGGAAAACACAGGCATGCAGGAGACACCTGCAGAGAGCGATGAGCGCAAAGGAGCAGAGTATAAAATGGATAGTTACGCAGGCAGACAGGTTTTGGATGAGACGGCAGTGATCACAAAGGGAATGCAGATTATAGGCGACGTGATTTCGGAGGGATCGCTGGAAGTCATCGGCGCCGTGGAGGGCAACATCGAGATTTGGGGAAAGTTAAGCGTCACCGGTCATGTCACCGGCAATTCCAAGGTGGCAGAGTTTTATGCCGAGGGAGCCAAGATCTGCGGAGAGATCGTCAGCGAGGGTGCGGTCAAGATAGGAGAGGATTCCGTGATCATCGGCAATATCACGGCTAAGAGCGCGGCGATCGCGGGTGCCATAAAGGGAGATATCGATGTACAGGGTCCTGTGATCCTGGATTCCTCCGCCATCGTCATGGGCAATATCAGATCCAAATCCGTGCAGATCAATAACGGTGCGGCGATCGAGGGTATGTGCTCACAGTGCTATGCGGATGTCAGCCCCACAAGCTTTTTTGACGAGTACAAGACGGAGCAGAAGAGCAGCAGGAAAAAACAGGCGTCGGAAAAATAGCGGTCAGAAAATGGCAGTCAGGATGATGGAGGAGAACCATGCAGAGGATTTTATTAAAACTTTCCGGTGAGGCGCTTGCGGGTGATAAGAAGACAGGGTTTGACGAGGAGACGGTGCGAAAGGTCGCGCTGCAGGTCAGGGCGCTGGTGGATGACGGCATTGAGGTGGGGATCGTCATCGGAGGAGGCAATTTTTGGAGGGGACGATCCAGTGAGAACATTGACCGGACCAAGGCGGATCAGATCGGGATGCTCGCCACGGTGATGAACTGTATCTATGTGTCGGAAATCTTCCGCTCCGTGGGGATGATGACTGAGATCCTCACGCCGTTTGCGTGCGGTTCTTTTACCAAACTGTTCTCGAAAGACCGGGCGAATAAGTATTTCTCAAAAAATATGGTGGTATTTTTTGCCGGCGGGACGGGGCATCCTTATTTCTCCACCGACACGGGCGTGGTGCTCAGGGCAGTGGAGGTGGACGCGGACGTGATCCTTTTGGCGAAGTCCATCGACGGAGTGTACGATGACGACCCGGCAAAGAATCCGGCGGCGAAAAAGTACGGGGAGGTCAGCATCGACGAAGTGATCTCCAAAAACCTTCAGGTGGTGGATATGACCGCATCCATTCTGGCGCGGGACAACCGGATGCCCATGCGGGTGTTCGGATTGAACGAAAAGGACAGCATCATCAATGCCGTGAAGGGAGAGTTCACGGGAACGAAGGTGACGGTCTAGGGTGGCGGAACGTATGAGAATTGTCCGGCAGGGCCGGATGAATGCTATCAGAACATAAAGCCCATACAAGGGGGAACGGAGGGAATATGGACGCAAGATTACAGCAGTACGACGACAAAATGAAGAAGGCGATGGATTTTTTGGAGCAGGATTATGCGGGCATCCGCGCCGGACGGGCGAACCCGCATGTACTTGACAAGCTCAGGGTGGATTACTACGGAACGCCCACTCCCATCCAGCAGGTGGGAAATGTGACAGTGCCTGAGGCGCGCATCATCCAGATCGCACCCTGGGAGAAGAGTATGATCCGGGAGATCGAGAAGGCGATCCAGACATCCGACATCGGTATCAATCCCTCCAATGACGGAAGTGTGATCCGACTGGTATTCCCGGAACTCACCGAGGAGCGCAGAAAGGATCTGGCGAAGGAAGTCAAGAAAAAGGCGGAGGATGCCAAGGTGGCAGTGCGCAATATCCGGCGGGACGGAAACGATGCCTTCAAGAAACTGGCAAAGACCGAGATTTCGGAGGATGAGATCAAGCAGCTTGAGGAACAGCTGCAGAAGCTCACAGACAAGTATGTGAAGGATATTGATGTGCTCATGGAGGCGAAGTCCAAGGAGATCATGACGGTTTAGAACGGCTGTCTGCGGGTGGAAAGCCCCGGAATGAATTTCACAAAAACGTGGGCGGGGGATTTCTCTTCCGCCCCGTATTACCTTTAAGGGATGAGAGGTACGCTATGGAAGAAAATTTAAAGATGCCCCGGCATGTGGCAATCATACTCGACGGAAACGGACGCTGGGCGAAGGCGAAGGGAATGCCCAGGAATTACGGGCATGTGGAAGGCGCAAAGACGGTGGAGACCATCTGCGAGGAAGCGTATAAGATGGGAATCCAGTATCTCACCGTGTATGCTTTTTCCACGGAAAACTGGAACCGCCCGAAGGACGAGGTGGACGCGCTGATGAAGCTTTTGCGCAATTATATGAAAACCTGTCTGAAGACGGCGGAAAAGAACCGTATGTGTGTGCGTGTCATCGGGGATGTGTCCAGATTGGAGGAGGATCTGCGGATAAGGATCGGGGAGCTTGAGGAGGCCACCCGGAATAACGACGGGCTGCATTTTCAGGTGGCGATCAATTACGGAGGCAGGGACGAGATCGTCAGGGCTGCCCGCAGGATCGCCGCAGAGGTTGCAGGGGGCAGCCTGAAACCGGAGGATGTGACGGAGGAACTCTTAAACGGGTATCTGGACACGGCGGGGCTGCCGGATCCGGATCTGCTCATCCGCACCTGCAACGAGCAGCGTATCTCTAATTTTCTGCCTTGGCAGCTTGCCTATACGGAGTTTTATTTCACGCCCGTGGCATGGCCCGATTTCACCAAAGGGGAATTGCTCAAGGCTGTGGAAGCATATAATCATAGAGACAGAAAATATGGCGGTCTGAAGGAGGAATAGACATGTTTGTGACCAGACTGGTAAGTGGGATTGTCCTGCTCGCCATAGCAATCTTCACCATGAGCTTCGGCAGACTGCCCCTGTTAGCGGTTCTATATCTTTGCTCTATGACTGCGTACAGAGAATTGACCAAGGCGCTTCAGTGTGCCGGCGGGGAAAAGCAGTTTAATGCGCTGGAAACGGTGGGTCTGCTTGGGGTGACGGCATACTATGCGGCGGTTTATTTCTGCGGCGGAGGCGTCTCGGCGAATGAAGTCTTTCTGCTCATGTGTATTGTGGCTGTGTTCATGGTTGAGATGCTGGTATATGTGGTGACGTTTCCCCGATACAATGCAGGGCAGGTGACTGCCGCCGTGTTTGCCTTTCTGTACGCGCCGTTGATGCTTTCCTTTGTGTACCTGACCCGTATGTGCCCTCAGGGCATTTATCTTGTGTGGCTCATCCTCATCAGCTCATGGGGGTGTGACACCTGTGCTTACGCGGTGGGAAAGCTGTTTGGAAGAAAGAAGATCTTTCCCGTGCTCAGCCCGAAAAAATCGTTGGAAGGCTGTATCGGCGGTATGCTGGGTTCCGCGCTGATCGGCGGCATCTACGGGTATCTGGTGGTGGAGAGGGTACTCCCCGGACAGCATGTGGCGCTTGTGATCGCCTTTATCTGCGCCATGGGGGCGGTGATGAGCATGGTGGGCGATCTGGCGGCATCGGCGATCAAGAGAAACCACAATATCAAGGATTACGGGAAGCTGATTCCCGGGCACGGGGGGATCATGGACCGCTTTGACAGTATGCTGGTGACGGCGCCCATGGTTTATTTCCTTGCCCTGGTGATGATACTCTGATGTGCAGGGCGCAGGGGGCAGGCTGCTTTTAAAAGAGCGTACCGCCGGTGTCCCTGGCATGGAGGACAGATCGATAAAGCAGACAAAAGGACAGAGCAAAATGAAGGAACATGTTAAGAAGATAGCGATTTTGGGTTCTACGGGATCCATCGGTACACAGACGTTAGAGATCGTGCGGGCAAATCCGGATCTGCGTGTGCTCGCCCTGGCGGCAGGGGAAAATGTGGAGCTGATGGAAAAACAGATCCGTGAATTTGGACCCGTCATAGCGGGAATGTGGAGCGCGGAAGCTGCCGGAAAACTGCGGAGCCGTGTGGCGGATCTGCCGGTGAAAGTGGTTGCCGGCATGGAGGGGCTGCTGGAGATCGCCTCGCTTCCTGCAGCGGAGGTATTGGTGACCGCCATTGTGGGAATGATTGGAATCAGACCGACCATTGCCGCCATAAAGGCAGGGAAGGATATCGCCCTTGCCAACAAGGAGACATTGGTGTGCGCGGGGCATATCATCATCCCTCTTGCCAGGGAATGCGGAGTGTCCATTCTGCCGGTGGACAGTGAGCACAGCGCCATTTTCCAGTCTTTGAACGGAGAGCCGGAGAACAGGATCGAAAAGATCTTGCTGACTGCTTCCGGCGGGCCCTTCCGGGGAAAGAAACGGGAAGAGCTTGCGGGGATGAGGGTGGAGGACGCATTGAAGCATCCCAACTGGTCCATGGGCAGGAAGATCACCATCGATTCTTCCACGCTGGTGAACAAGGGGCTGGAGGTTATGGAGGCAAAATGGCTGTTTGGCGTGGAGCTGGACAGAATCCAGGTCATCATCCATCCCCAGAGTATCCTTCACTCCGCCGTTCAGTATGTGGACGGAGCCATTATGGCACAGCTTGGCATGCCGGATATGAAACTGCCCATCCAGTATGCGCTCTACTATCCTGACAGAAGACCTATGGAGGGCAGAAGGGTGGATTTTTTCGATCTGGCGCAGATGACCTTCGAGAAACCCGACACGGATAGTTTTGCGGGTCTGGAGCTCGCCTATCGCGCGGCCAGAGCGGGCGGCAGCATGCCGACGGTGTTCAATGCCGCCAATGAAAAAGCGGTGGAGCTGTTTCTTGACAGAAAGATATCCTATCTGGAGATCACGGACCTGATCGGGCAGTGTATGGAAGCCCACCGGGTGATCCCCAATCCCAATGTGGATGAGATCCTCGCCGCAGAGCGGGAGGCTCATGAGTTTATTATGAGCAGAAAATAATATGACTGAAAATAATATGGCATAAAATCATTGCGATAAAAAGGACTGACATATGACACTGAGAACGATCGTTATGTTTATCATTATATTTGGAATCGTGGTCATCTCCCATGAGCTGGGGCATTTTTTGCTGGCGAAGGCAGGGGGGATCCATGTAGTGGAGTTTTCCGTGGGCATGGGACCTACGATACTGGGATTCCAAAAAGGCAGCACCAAATATTCCTTAAAGCTTCTTCCCATCGGAGGGGCATGTCTGTTTGAGGGGGAGGACGGTCTGAACCAGGAAGGCGATGAGCCAAGCCCCGGTGCGTTTCCAAACGCCAACGTGTGGAAACGGATCTCCACGGTAGCGGCCGGACCGATCTTTAATTTTATTCTGGGATTCATCATTGCGCTCGCCATGGTGAACATGATCGTCATCCGTGACCCGGTCGCCACCCAGGTGCTCGAGGACGGCGCCGCCATGGAAGCGGGGATGCAGGACGGAGACAGGATCATTTCCTTAAACGGGGAACGGGTGTATCTCTATGAGGAGATCCTTCTGTTTAATGTTCTGTACCGCGGCGGTGAAGTGGAATTGGTGTATGAGCGGGACGGTCAGCGCTATACCACTGCCGTCACGCCGAAGTACAGCGAGGAATACGGCAGATATATGCTGGGATTTTCCAATGCGGATTATGTAGAGTTACAGGGGACGGATGCCCTGCGCTATGCTTGGTATGAGATGCGCTATAATGTGAAAAATACCTATAAAAGCCTGGGGATGCTGCTCTCCGGGCAGGTCAGCCGCAGGGATGTGGCGGGACCGGTGGGGATTGCCAATATGGTTGGGCAGACCTATGAGCAGGCGAGACAGTACGGCTGGAAAGATGTGCTGGTCAACATGATGAACATCACACTGATGCTGACGGTGAACCTGGGGATCATCAATCTGCTTCCCATACCCGCGTTAGACGGGGGCAGACTGGTGTTTCTTCTGCTGGAGGTCATCCGGGGCAAGCCGATACCTCCTCAGAAAGAAGGCATGGTTCATTTTATCGGGCTGATGTTCTTCATGATCCTGATGGTGCTCATCTTTTTTAACGACCTTGCCAATTTATTCCATATCTGACAGGGAAAATACAAAAGGACGGAATCAAAAACGAAGGATACGGTATCGCGGGGAAGTTCCCGCGGTATGCGGGAGGAATCACTATGGAGATTCTGACGGGGAGTTACTGCGAGGAAGGACAGGCAGTGGCGCTGCTTCTGCGCAAGACAATCCGCAGGAGAGGAAAAATCCCCATCGTTTTTCTGTGTGTGCTGAAGGGGGATTTTTCCCGGCAGGCACAGGAGAAGATGGATCAATGGTTTCAGGAAAGGGCGTTGACCCTGTGTGAGAGGGGCGATCCCGGGAAGGCTGTGGATGCGGTGGAGAAGGATTTCACCGCATGGCGGGCGGGATTTGCCCAGGATATGACCGTGTTGTTTTGTATGGGCGGAGAATGCTTTTATGTATGGCAGGGTGAAATGGGGATCGTTGCCATCAATCATTTCTTTTCCAAGGCGCATGTAAAACGCCTTACCTCTCCCGGGGACGGGGGAGGCTGCGAGAGGGCAGCCCTGGAACAGGGAGTGGGGATGGTGCTGGGAGACAGGGAGTTCTTTGCCCATCTGACGGAGGAACAGCTGAAGGAATGCTTAAGAGCCGGAGAGATCAGTTCCCAGGAGCAGGCAAAGCGCCGGCTGGAGGAGGCTGCCCGCGAAGCAAAAAGGAGGGGCGCCGTGGCGCCTCTGGCAGCGATGCTGCTTTTGAAAGAGGATGTACTGCCGGAGTTTGAAAGCCTTCTGCGCCGGAACGGATATGAGGATCCCCGGCCTGTGGGGCGGGGAGCCTTTGGGAGCGTCTACCGGGTGAAGAATGCGAAAGACGGGAAATGGTACGCCTGCAAGGTGGCAGAGGGGATGTATTCCCGCGATCTTCTGCGCAGGGAAAGCCTTTTGCAGCAGAAGCTGGAGCACCCCCTGTTTGCCGCATACAGAGATTCGATGGAGGGAGAGTTCTGTACCCTCCTGGTGATGGAATATGTGAGGGGACGGGATCTGAGCGCCATACTCGCCCGCAGGCACCTGTCCGGGCGGCAGGCCGTGAAGATCGCTATCCAGCTTGCGGAGGGGCTTCAATATCTTCACACACTTCCCGATCCGGTGCTCTACCGGGATCTGAAACCCGAAAATATCCGCATTACCATAGGCGGCAGGGCAAAGCTTTTGGATCTGGGCTGTGCCTGTCAGGCTTCTGAGGCAGAGTATGCGCTGGCGGGCAGCAGGGGATATGCCGCCCCGGAGCAGATGGGACAGACGGGTGCTTCCCCCGGATTTTACAGTGATATTTATTCCCTGGGAAGGGTGATCGCCCGGATGACGCAGGGGGAGGAGCTGTCGGACGGGCTGGGCAGGCTGGTGGCGATGTGCGTATCGGACAAGCCCCTGGAGCGGTTTCAGAGTCTGGAACCCGTGATAAAAATTTTGAAAAACCTGGAGTCGGGGGGTTAAAAATTTACATATGTAATCCGATAAAATATATGACGCAGAGTAGGAGGTATGTATGGGAGAGAGTACACCCAGCGAAAACGAATGGCTGATCATGGAAGTGCTTTGGGATGCGGGGAGGAGTATGACGGCTTCGGAGATTGTGCAGGCGCTTGAGGGAAGCGTGAGCATCAGCGCCAAGACCATCCGTGTCATGATCAACCGTCTTCTGTCCAAGGGAATGCTCAGCTATCGGGTAGATGAGCATGATGCGAGAGTTTACCACTATGAGGCGGCACGGGGCAGGGAGGAATGCCTTGCTGTCAAGAGTGACCGTTTTGTGAAGCATTTCTTTGGAGGGAATACCTCTCTGGCGATCGCCAGTTTTCTTCGCGCTCCCGATATATCGAAAGAACAGTTGGAAGAATTGCGCAGGCTGGTGGAACAGATGGCGAGGGAGGGCTGAGAGGAAGGTGCAGGTCATGCAGGCGTATTTGGGATTATGGGACTTTGCCGCCGGCTACGGAATGATAAAATGTCTCAACACAATGCTGGCAGGCACTGTGGGCATGTGTCTTTTGCTTGGGATCAGACATTTCAGAAAAAACGACGGCAGGGCTTTGGATCTGCTCCTGTTGATTCTGCCTGTGGCGTTTTCTGCCAAAAACAGGTTGTTTTACCAGGGATGGATGCTGTGGGTCGCTTCCGAGATGTATCGGTATGTCCTTCCCATATATGGAAAGCTTTACTTTGCCGTCTGTGTTGTATTACTGTTTCGCATGCTCCTTCGGCAGAAAAGGGCGGGAAGATATGTGCGTGAACTTCCCTGCTGGGAGGAAGCCGGGGAGCGCCGGGCGGTCATTGAGGCGATCACAGGAAGGGATCTTATGCCCTTTGGCCGCCGGTATTTACAGCGGGTGAAAATTTATGTCACAGAGAGGGAAGTGAGCCCCTTTTCGGGCGGGATCCTGCATCCGTATGTGGTGATGCCCCGATCGATGCTGCGGGAATGGACCGTGCAGCAGCGGGGGCTGGTTTTGAGTCATGAGTTTCTGCATATCCGGCAGGGGCATATCCTGTGGCTGACAATGTTTGAACTTCTCAAGATTTATTGGTGGATCAATCCTCTTGTCTATCTCTATGTCAGGAAACTAAGATCTGACATGGAAATGTCCTGCGACGAGCGCTGTGTGGTATATGCCGGCACAACGCCTGCCCGTTACGGAAGCGTGATGCTGCGGGCGCTGGAGATGCTGCAGGAGGGAAATTGCAGGAAGGGAGCAGAGGGAGTGACCTCCTTTGTCAGGCGGGACGATTACGGCGATATGAGGAGACGCCTGGAGGGGCTTGCAAAGCTGAAGCCGGATAAAGAAAGCAGGAAAGGTTACAGAAGCCGGGCGGTCCGCTTTGGGCTGTGTTTTCTGCTCCTGTGTGTTCTGCAGGGAGCGTCCTCTTATCCCCTGTACACCCGGATGAAGGAGCTTGTGCTGTACGATGAGGAACTGAACCTGCTCGACTATGATTCGGAAGAGCTCAGGAACGCGGCATGCGTCCGGGACGGCAGACTGTATCTGGACGGGGAGCGGTTTGCAGAGCTGATTGCCGGGAGGGGGATTGAGGGAGACTATGTCTATCTTTCCTTCGACACGATCATGAAGGTGCCCGGCTGCGGAGGCGGCGGTAATGTGGGGATGATCTCCCTGACGGATTATGATGATATTTTCTATCTGGCAAAAGAGTGCCCGGAAAATCATATCATGGTGTTTCTCTTAAAATATTTTATTTAACGACGCTTAAATTACTTTTATCGCCGGCAATTGTTTTCATGATCGTTTTGCGCAGACAGGGAAGTCGAAAGGTGTAAAACTTTTCCCAAAGGATTGGGGGTATCAGGATGAGAGTGCAGGATGGGCAGGTAAAATGGTATTTTACGGACCGACAGAAAAATTCGATGGGGACCGTCAGGCAAAGGAAGACTTCTTCCGGACGTTCAGGGAAAAAGAAGAAACTATCCTATCAATTTAAGGAAATTTCCACTGCCATCATGCAGACGAAGAATTCCGAAAGCGCCGGAAGAGTGCTGCTCAGGGCGCGCAGCCGCGCGGCGCTCCTGCGGCAGAAGATGTATTCCGGGGAGTACGATGAGCGGGAGTTAAAGGCGGCTATCCTTCACGCCGATGCGATGGTGCGTATCGCCAGAAAACGCATGAGGCATTTGAGCGAAGAGGAACAGGCCGGGCGTGAAGAAGAACATGGCAAGGCGACGGATGACGGGCGCGGGGAAAGGTCAGATCTGACTGCGGTCATTGAACAGGAGCAGGAGGCGCAGGGGGAGACCCGGGAGCTGACCGAAGAGCTGTCTGAGGAACTGTCCGAAGAATTGACCGAAGAACTGCAGGAGATGATGGAGGAAGTTATGGCTTCCATGATGGAGGAAGCTTTACAGGATACTGTCAATGCTGTGGTCGAAATGGAGCCGGCAGACCTGGAGACATTGAAAAGGAAGCACCGTTCCAAGGAACTGCGGGAGCTCATGGAAGCCGATATGAAATACCTCAAGGCTTTGTTTGACAGGCTGGAGCAGGAAAAGCGCGATGGCCCGGGCAGTCTGTCGGGCACTGCGGCGGGGCAGGAGGCGGATCCCAATGCCGTGTCATTGGAACTGGGCGGTGCCCGGGTGCCGTTGGAAACTATCATGCCTGTAGATACCGCGGCGGGGCAAAGTGTGGACATTTCGATTTAAGGAAAGCTATCGGCCGGCGGAGGCGTGTCTTTTCGGAATCCGGAAAGGGCAGATTTGGCAGGGGCGATAAATATTTGTTGACAATCCGTGTATTTGGGTCTATACTTTTTATAGCATAAGGATGGAACATGAAAGAGTGGACGTGCGCCACTCTTTCTTATTTGTAAAACAGGAAGTGACTGTCATTTCAAAGGGGGGATAGAGATGTCGAAGAGAGAAAGCTATGAGAAACGCACGGAAGAACTGCTCCTTCCTATAGCGGAACAAAACGGCGTGGAAATTTATGACGTGGAGTATGTGAAGGAGGGGAGCGATCATTACCTCAGGGCATATATCGACAAGCCGGAGGGAGTAAGTATCCTCGACTGCGAGCATGTGAGCAGGGCATTGTCCGATGCGCTGGACAGAGAGGATTTCATACCGGATGCCTATATTCTGGAAGTGTCCAGCCCGGGACTGGGAAGAACATTAAAGAAGGATAAGCATCTGCAAAAGAGCATCGGGCAGGAAGTGGAGATCAGGCTCTTTAAAGCGGTTGACAAATGCAGGGAATTCTCGGGGACGCTGGTGGGATTCAGCGGGGAGACCGTAACCATCGCACAGGAAGGCACTGAGCGGGTGTTTGACCGCGCTGAGATCGCACGGATTCGTCTGGCACTGGATTTTTAGTCCGGAGAGGATGCTGATGGAGATAGACAGACAGGAAAAGAGTGAGGCGAAAGCCGGAAACGGAGGAAATGATGAACAAGGAATTGATGGAGGCACTGGACATTCTCGAGAAGGAGAAGGAGATCAGCAAGGAGACGCTTTTTGAGGCGATCGAGAACTCTTTGCTCACCGCCTGCAAGAACCATTTTGGGAAAGCTGACAATGTGAAAGTGGAGATTGACCGTGAGACCTGTGATTTTCTGGTATATGCCCAGAAAGAGGTCGTTGAGAATGCCGAGGCTGTGGAAGACAACTGCCTGCAGATCTCACTGGAGGATGCGCAGGCTCTGTCCAAAAAGGCAAAGGTCGGGGATATCCTGAATGTGGAGATCAAATCCAAGGAGTTCGGGCGTATCGCCACACAGAATGCCAAGAATGTGATCCTGCAGAAGATCCGCGAGGAGGAGAGAAGCGTAATCTACAATCAGTATTTTGAGAAGGAGAAGGATGTGGTCACCGGCGTAGTACAGAGAAACGTGGGCAGAAACATCAGCATCAATCTCGGAAAGGCGGATGCCCTTCTCACAGAGAGCGAACAGGTAAAAGGAGAGGTGTTCAAACCTACCGAACGCATTAAGGTATATATCCTGGAGGTGAAAAATACCTCCAAGGGTCCCCGTATCAATGTCAGCCGCACACATCCGGAGCTGGTGAAGAGACTTTTTGAGTCGGAGGTTACCGAAATTAAGGACGGCGTTGTGGAGATCATGAGTATTGCCAGAGAGGCGGGCAGCCGGACCAAGATCGCCGTCTGGAGCAATAACCCCAATGTGGATGCAGTGGGGGCCTGTGTGGGCATGAACGGCGCGAGGGTAAACGCCATCGTGGAGGAGCTGAGGGGCGAGAAGATCGATATCGTTCCCTGGGATGAGAATCCCGGCAATTTCATTCAGAATGCCCTGTCTCCCGCGAAGGTCGTGGCAGTGTTCGCGGATCCCGATGAGAAGACGGCAAAGGTGGTCGTTCCCGACTACCAGCTCTCCCTTGCCATCGGCAAAGAGGGACAGAATGCCAGACTTGCCGCGAGACTGACGGGATATAAGATCGACATTAAGTCGGAGACCCAGGCCAAGGATGCACCCGGTTTCCGCTATGAGGATTACATGGATGACGAGTACGATGAGGAATACGACGAAGAGTATGACGAATATGCCGAGGGAGAATATGAGGAAGACGGCTATCCGGAGAACACGGAGGAATAGTTGATCCATGGCAAAAAAAATCCCTATGAGACAGTGTGTGGGCTGCGGCGAGATGAAGAGCAAAAGGGAAATGATGAGAGTGCTGAGATCCGCCGAAGACGACAGCATCTGTCTGGACATGACAGGCAAGAAGAACGGGAGAGGCGCATATCTTTGTAAGAGCAGAGATTGTCTTGCAAAAGCCAGAAAGAATAAAGGGCTGGAGCGCTCTTTCAAAGCAAGTATTCCCAGTGAAGTGTATGACACTCTGGAAAAGGAGTTTGATGAGTTTGAAGCAGAATAAGGTTTTGTCGCTGCTCGGTCTTGCGATGAGAGGCCGTAATCTTGTGAGCGGTGAATTCCAGACGCTGGAGGCGGTGAAAAAAGGCACGGCGCATCTGGTGCTCCTTGCGGAGGACGCCTCGGAGAACACCCAAAAAAAGTTTACGGATAAGTGCAGTTATTACGGTGTCCCGGTCTGTCTGTACAGTACCAGGGACGAACTGGGCAGAGCGATCGGAAAAGATATGCGCTCTTCATTGGGAGTGTGCGATGCGGGGCTGGCAGAGGCGATCGTCAGACAGATGGATATGGAAAAATTGACGAAGCTTGAGACTTCATCAGGAAATGGAGGAAAGCATGGCGAAAATAAAGGTACATGAACTTGCAAAGGAATTGGATAAGCAAAGTAAGGATATATTAAGTTTCCTGCAGGAAAAGGGAATCGAGGCGAAGGCGGCGCAAAGCTCCATCGAGGACGATGCGGCGGAGCTGGTCAGAAAAGCTTTCAGGAAAGAGGAACCGCCCCAGGAGGCTAAAAAGCAGGTTAAGGAGGCTCCCAAGGCGGAAGGCGCCGGGACGGAGGCTCCCAAAGCGGAGGCGCCGCAGGAAGGGGCAAAGCACGGCGCTCCCGGAAAGGGAGAGCCGCCGAAAAAGAAGAAGAGTAACATCATCTTTGTGAGCAATCCCCAGAACTCCAAAATGTCCGGCGGACGACAGGGCGGGGGAAATACGCATCCCGGCGCGGGCGGCAGAAATCAGGGTGGATTTGGCGGCAGCAGCCAAAGAGGGCAGGCTCCCGTCCGCCCCATCAAGCCGCTCACTCCGCCTTCCCCCACGCCTTCCGTGCAGATGGTGAATACCAGACCCCAGCCGCCGAAACGCGAGGAAGAGCCCAAGGTGCAACAGCCGGCAGCGCAGGCTGCGCCGCAGCATCCCCAGGGGGAGGGCACAGTAAGAGACAGGGGCGCAAACGACAGGGCTTCGGGCGAGAGACCTCAGGCAAACAGACCCCAGAGGGAGGGCCGCGGACAGGGCGTTTCCCGTTCCCAGGGAGGACAGTTTCAGAATCGCGGAGGTGCACAGAATGGCAGACCGGCAGGCAACACAGAGCGTTCAAACGGGTTTAACAGATCGGGCCGCCCGGGTGCTGAAGGTGGTCAGGGTGACCGCCGCGGCCCTGGAGGCGGTGCGGCTTTTGGCCGTGGTTTTAACGGTGGCAGCCGTGACGGCAGAGGAAATGCGGGGCAGGGTGCCCGCAGAGGGTTTGCGGAGGATGCGCCTGCAAAGGACATGGAGAAAAAGAGGGACGATGACAAGAGGCGCATCGGTCGTGAGAAGGAGAATAAGCGCTCCAAGAGAGAGCATATTTACGAAGAGGAAGAGACGCTGAAGAACAGACCCGGCAGATTTATCAAGCCGGAGAAGAAGGAAGTCGTGGAGGAAGTGATCAAGGTCATCACGCTTCCGGAGACGATCACCATCAAGGATCTTGCCGACAAGATGAAGATCCAGCCCGCCGCGATCGTGAAAAAACTGTTCCTGGAGGGCAAGGTGGTCACCGTCAACCAGGAGATTTCCTACGAAGATGCGGAGAATATCGCCATGGAATACGAGATCCTCTGCGAGAAGGAAGTCAAGGTGGATGTGATCGAGGAGCTTCTCCGCGAGGAGGAAGAAGCTGTGGAGACCATGGTGGAGAGACCTCCTGTCATCTGTGTCATGGGTCATGTAGACCACGGTAAGACTTCGCTTTTGGATGCCATCCGCAAGACCAATGTGACAGACAGGGAGGCAGGCGGCATTACGCAGCATATCGGCGCCTATACCGTATCCCTGGGCGAGAAAAAGATCACGTTCCTGGATACGCCCGGACATGAAGCCTTCACCGCCATGCGTATGCGCGGCGCCAACTCCACGGATATTGCCATCCTTGTGGTGGCCGCGGACGACGGCGTGATGCCCCAGACCATTGAGGCGATCAATCATGCCAAGGCGGCAGGTATTGAGATCATTGTTGCAGTCAACAAAATTGATAAGCCCTCGGCAAATGTGGAGCGCGTGAAGCAGGAGCTGACGGAGTATGAGCTGATCTCCACAGACTGGGGCGGAACGACGGAATTTGTGCCCGTGTCCGCCAAGTCGGGAGAGGGTATCGAAACACTTCTGGAGACGATCCTGCTCACGGCAGAGATCCTGGAGCTGAAGGCGAATCCCAACAGACGGGCGAGGGGGCTGGTCATCGAGGCGGAGCTGGATAAGGGCCGTGGCCCGGTGGCTACGGTGCTGGTACAGAAGGGTACGCTTCGTGTGGGAGATTTTATCTCTGCCGGCGCCAGCCACGGTAAAGTGAGGGCTATGATCGACGATAAGGGAAGAAGGGTGAAGGAGGCAGGTCCTTCTACGCCCGTGGAGATTCTGGGGCTGTCGGATGTGCCCAGCGCGGGCGAGGTGTTCCTTGCCCATGAGAACGACAAGACTGCCAAGTCCTTTGCAGAAACTTATCTGGCACAGAATAAGGAAAAGATGTTGGAGGATACTAAGACGGGCATGTCTTTGGACGATCTGTTCTCCCAGATCCAGGAGGGCAGTCTCAAGGAACTCAACCTGATCGTCAAGGCGGATGTCCAGGGAAGTGTGGAGGCGGTGAAGCAGTCCCTCCTGAAGCTTTCCAACGAGGAAATTGTGGTCAAATGTATCCACGGCGGCGTGGGCGCCATCAACGAGTCGGATGTAGTGCTTGCCAGCGCTTCCAATGCGATCATCATCGGGTTTAATGTCAGACCCGATGCGACGGCGAAGGAGACCGCGGAGCGGGAAGGCGTCGATGTGAGACTTTATAAGGTGATCTATCAGGCGATCGAAGACATTGAGGCGGCCATGAAGGGCATGCTGGATCCCATATACGAGGAGAAGATCATCGGTCATGCGGAAGTGCGTCAGCTGTTCAAGGCATCCCAGATCGGAAACATCGCCGGAGCCTATGTGCTCGACGGCGTGTTCCAGAGAGACTGCAAGGTTCGTATCACCCGGGAAGGCGAGCTGATCTTCGAGGGTGCGCTGGCATCCCTGAAGCGTTTTAAGGACGATGTCAAGGAAGTGAAGGCGGGCTTTGAGTGCGGGCTGGTGTTCGAGGGCTTTGACAAGATGCAGGAGCTGGACATCGTCGAGGCATATATCATGGTTGAGGTGCCCCGCTAGGAAATTTGGACCGCGAGAGAAGATTAAGGGAAAAGGGACGGTGTCAATGAGGAAGAACAGCGTAAAAAATACCCGTGTGAACGGGGAAGTGCAGCGTGAACTCGCTGAGATCATACAAAGCGGGATCAAGGATCCCCGCATCCATCCCCTGACCAGTGTGGTTGCGGTGGAGGTTGCTCCCGATCTGAAGAGCTGTAAGGCGTGGATCAGCGTCTTAGGCGGCGAGGAAGAGCGGGAGGCGACTCTGCAGGGGCTTAGGAGTGCCGAAGGATTTATCAGAAGGCAGCTTGCGCAGAGGATCAATCTGCGCAACACTCCGGAGCTCACTTTTGTGATGGATCAGTCCATCGAGTACGGGGTCAATATGTCCCGCAGAATTGACGAAATTGTGGGAAAAGAGTGAGGAGTTTATGAATTTATTACAGGAAGTGAGCGGCGCAAAGCGCATCGGCATCAGCGGTCATGAGAGACCGGATGGGGACTGCGTGGGCGCCTGTCTGTCCCTGTGGCAGTTTTTAAAGAAGAATTTCCCTGAAGCCGAGGTGAAAGTTTTTTTGCAGCAGCCGGCAGAGATTTTCAGGGAGCTTGCAGGGTATGACGAGATTGTGAGTGATTTCCCCCGGGAAGCGCCTTTCGATGTCTTTTTTGCGCTGGACTGCAATGAGGAACGTCTGGGAGAGGCAGGGCGGTATTTCCGGGAGGCGGTAAAGAAGATCAATATCGATCATCATGTGAGCAATCCCGGGTGCGGGGATGTGAATCTGATCTGCCCAAAGATCGGATCCACCTGTGAAGTACTCTATGATCTGTTTGGCGAGGAGCAGCTGGACCAACGTCTGGCAGAGACGCTCTATACGGGCATCATCCATGACACGGGCGTATTCCAGTATTCCAACACCACTCCGGAGACCATGCGGAAGGGAGCGAAGCTGATCAGCTACGGATTTGATTTTCCCAGGCTGGTCCAGGAGACGTTCTACCAGAGGACATATATACAGTCCCAGATTTTGGGGCGGGCGCTGATGGAGAGTATCCGTTTTTTGGACGGAAGCTGTATCGTCAGCGCAGTGAGCAGAAAAACCATGGAATTCTACAATGTTACTCCTAAGGATCTGGACGGTATTGTGAACCATCTTCGTAATATCAAAGGGATCCATTGTGCGGTTTTCATGTATGAGACGGACATACAGGAGTACAAGGTCAGCCTGCGCTCCGACGAGCTGGTGGACGTATCCAAAGTGGCTGTGTTCTTCGGCGGCGGAGGGCATGTGCGCGCGGCAGGGTGTACTATGAAAGGGACTTTTTACGATTGTATCAACAATCTGTCTTTACATATTGAGAGGCAGCTTGCGGGGCAGACCCAGGCTGAGACAGAGGAGAGCGGGAGCGCATTGTCCGGTCAGCCGGACAGGTGAGACGCCGCGGGGGGCATTATGTACAATGGAATCATCATTATCCATAAGGAGGCGGGATATACTTCCCACGATGTAGTGGCGAAAATGCGCGGTATCCTTCATCAAAAGAAGATAGGGCACACCGGTACTCTGGACCCCCAGGCAACCGGTGTGCTTCCGGTTTGTCTGGGCAGTGCCACGAAACTTTGCGGTCTTTTGACAGACCGGGACAAGGAGTATGTGGCCCGGATGCTGCTGGGTGTTGTCACGGACACTCAGGATACTACGGGAAACATACTAAAGAAGAAAGCGGTGGAGGTTTCCGGGGAACAGGTGGGGGAAGCGGTTCTTGGTTTTGTGGGCGGCTATGACCAGATCCCTCCCATGTATTCCGCGGTCAAGGTGGACGGTAAAAAACTCTATGAGCTGGCGCGGGCAGGGAAAGAGGTGGAGCGCAGGGCGCGTTTTGTGACGATCCGGGAGATTGAGATACTCGATATAAACCTGCCTGTGGTGGAAATGAGAGTGTCCTGTTCCAAGGGCACTTATATCCGCACTCTGTGTCATGATATCGGTCAGAGACTGGGATGCGGCGCCGCCATGGACAGCCTGGTACGGACGAGAGTGTCGGAGTTTGCCCTGGAAAATGCGGTCACGCTTGCCGGGCTGGAAAAGCTTCGGGACGAGGGGCGGCTGAAGGAAGTTCTGATTCCGGTGGACGCTCCTTTTGAGAGCTGCCCTGCCCTGTCTGTGCGGGAGGAATGCAGGAAGCTTTTGGAGAACGGAAACGCATTGCTTCCCGGACAGACCCTGGAGGGAGAACTCTATGCGCCCGGCGAGTGGGTGAGACTCTATTTTCCCGAGGGAAGGTTTGCGGGAGTTTATGCCTTCGATCCTGCGCTGGGCAGATATAAGCCGGTAAAAATGTTCCCGGAACAATAAAAACCGCGCGGCACGAAGGATGGTATGGAGGTGTTCGATGGAAATCATAAGAAATACCACAGATTTTCAACTGAGCAGTGACACGGCAGTGGCGCTGGGCAAATTTGACGGGGTCCATGTAGGGCACAGGAGGCTTTTGGAGAAGATCCTGGAACAGCGCGGCAGAGGGCGCAAGGCATGTGTGGTCACCTTTGACCCTGCCCCGGCGGTGCTGTTTGGGTATTCTGACGAAAAGGAATTGTCCACGGCGGAGGAGAAGAGAAGACTTTTTGCGGAGATGGGGGTGGACATCCTGATCGAATTTCCCATGAACCGCGACACGGCGGCAATCCCTCCCCGGACCTTTCTCAGGGAATATCTATGCGACAGGATCAATGCCAGGTTCATCGCCGCGGGGGAGGATGTCTCCTTCGGCTGCAAGGGAATGGGGGACGCGGCGCTCCTTCGGGAAAAGAGCGGGGAGCTGGAATATGAGCTCTGTATCATAGAAAAGGTCTGTGTGGACGGGGAAGAGGTGAGCTCCACGCGCATCAGGCGCTGTGTGGAAAACGGGGAGATGGAGCTTGCGGCAAGACTGCTCGGGGATCCCTACACGGTGTACGGCGAGGTGGCAAGAGGCAGCCGGATCGGCAGGAGCATCGGATTTCCCACAGTCAATCTTGTGCCCGGGGAGGGAAAGCTGCTTCCCCCGAAGGGAGTGTATTTTTCCCGGGTGCTCTGGAACGGGCAGGCTTTTGCGGCGGTCAGCAATGTGGGATGTAAGCCCACGGTCACCCGGGAGAATATCCTGGGGGTGGAAAGTTACCTCTATCATTTCGACCGGGAGATCTACGGGCAGCAGATCTGTGTGGAGCTGCTTTCCTTTCGGAGGGCAGAGCGGAAATTTGAGGGGCTGGATGAATTGAGGGCGCAGCTCGAGGAAGATATTCAGGCGGGCCGGGATTATCATTGTCAGTTCTGTGCAAAAGAAATGTAAAAATGGAGCAGCAGAATCGTAAAAAATGCTATTGTATGTTGTCTTTTTTTCCAATACAATATAATTGGTGTTTTTTTGAAGTATAATCGGTAAGCGGATCTTCCGTCAAAAAGCAAAGGAAAGCAGAGATGAATGTTGAAGAACTCACGAGTATGATCTTGTCGCTGGCCGGCGGGCTGGGATTGTTCCTGTTCGGTATGAGCCTGATGAGCGAGTCCATCGAAAAAGTGGCAGGCGCAAAGCTGCGCCATATTTTGGAAATCTTTACCACCAACCGGTTTATGGGAATGATAGTGGGAGTGGTGTTTACCGGTATCATTCAATCCTCATCTGCGTGTACCGCCATGGTGGTCAGCTTCGTCAATGCGGGTCTTATGAATCTCTATCAGGCTGCGGGCGTGATCTTCGGCGCCAACATCGGTACCACCATCACTTCCCAGCTGGTGTCCTTTAATCTCTCGGAAATAGCCCCTGTAATTCTGCTGGCAGGCGTTCTGGTCGCCATGTTCTGCGGAAAACAGAATATAAAACAGGCGGCGGAAATTGTGGTCGGTTTCGGTATTTTGTTTCTGGGACTGAAAACGATGTCGGGCGCGATGGCAGGCATGCACGACATGCCGCAGGTGGTAGGGCTTTTGAGTTCCCTGACCAATCCTTTTTTAGCGACGCTCACAGGTATTCTCCTGACATCCGTTATCCAGAGTTCCTCTGTCACGGTGAGCATCGTGCTGCTGATGGCAAATCAGGATCTTTTGACTCTGCCGATCTGTCTTTATATTATTTTGGGATGTAATATCGGAGCCTGCACCACGGCGCTGCTGGCCTCCCTCTCCGGCAAAAAAGATGCGAAGCGCGCCGCTTTGATCCATTTCTGGTTTAATGTGATCGGGACGGTGCTGATCTATATTGTGCTCATGGTGGCGATGGATCCCGTGGTCGGGCTGATACAGGCGATCTCTTCCGACAACGGAAGATTTGTGGCAAATGCGCACACGCTGATCAAGATCGTCCAGGTCATCGTGCTGTTCCCGTTCTCGGGGCTTTTAGTGAAACTTGCCACGATCTGTGTGCCCGGGGAAGATAAAAATATCAACTACCGTGAGAGCTATCAGCTCAAATATATCGGGGAAAAAGTGGTGTTCAACCCTGCTACCGCTGTGGTTGGCGTTATCCGGGAGCTGGAGCGCATGGCTGACCTTGCCAGCGAGAATCTCAACCGTGCCATGAACGCGTTGATCACGCTGGACGAGGAAGATATAGACGAAGTCTATGAAGTGGAGAAGAATATCAATTTCCTCAATCATGCCATCACGGACTATCTTGTGAAGATCAATCAGTCCACACTGCCCATCGAAGACTTAAAGAGTCTGGGCGCGCTGTTCCATGTGGTGAATGATATAGAGCGCATCGGAGACCATGCGGAAAATGTGGCAGATGCCGCAAGGCAGCGGAGGGAGACCGGAGTCAGCATCAGTAAGGACGCCCAGCGCGAGCTGGGAGAGATGCTGGATATGGTGAATGATATCATTCGGTATGCGATCGCCATATTTGCCCACAGCGATGAGAGCAAGATGCAGCTGGTGCTGGATCTGGAGGACAGGGTGGACAATAAGGAGCGAGAGCTGCAGGCAAGACATGTGGAGCGTCTGACCAAGGGGGAATGTACTCCCGAGGCGGGAATGATTTTCTCCGACATTGTGTCCGGGCTGGAGAGAGTGTCCGACCACGCTACCAATATCGCCTTCGCCATATCGGCTACGGAGAAGGAAGAGGAACCGGCAGGCGCGTGACGTCCCGGGCAGTCGGCTGTAAAATGTTAAATGTTGAGAGGGGTATTTTCCGAGATTCTTATGAAATCTTAAGAAATTACCTCTTTTTTTCGCCTGTTTTTTAAGAAATATGGAGGAAATAGTTGACAGTATAGGATCCGCTCTGTATAATAAACTAAAAATGTAATAAATTTGTAACAAAGTTGTAAATAATATTGGAGATACTAATACGGTCAATAGAGTATTTTAATGGAGAGAAACAAAATGTTTGGAAATGATCATAACAGAAAAGGAAAGAGAGGGTTCCGGACCGCAGCCGCGGGGCTGATGCTGTGCATGCTGCTGGAGCCCGTGTCCGCACCCGTGCAGGTTCTGGCGGCGGAGAACGGAAACGCGCTTATGGCGGCGGGGGTAGGTTCAGTGTTCGAGTCGAACCTGACGGCGGAGGAATATTTACTCATTGCCAGGCAGGCGAAAGGCGCTGCATGGGGATACACCAATATCGGCATTGCCAATGTGGAGAGCGGGAATCTGAATGTGCGCGCCGTTCCTTCCATGGATGGCAGACTGGTTGGCAAGATGCCCAAAGATTCTGCCTGTGAGATCCTGGACATTGCGGACGGCTGGGCACATATCCAGTCCGGAGAGGTGGACGGGTATGTCAGTGTGGAGTATCTTCTCACCGGGCCGGATGCCAAGAAAAGAGCCGAGGAGCTGGTGCGCACCGTGGTGATCGCCAACACCGACGGGCTGAATGTGCGGGACCAGGCGAACACGGAAAGCGCGGTGATGACGCAGGTCTTAAAGGGTGAGGAGCTTGATTTTGTGGAAGATCTGGGTGACTGGATCGAGGTTTCTCTGGACGGCGAGGAGAAATATGTGGCGGCAGAGTATGTGACGGTGGAGGAGAAGCTGGATACCGCCATCACCATGACGGAACTGCTCTATGGTCAGGGCGTGTCCGATGTGCGGGTGGATCTGGTAGAATATGCGAAACAGTTTCTCGGGAATCCTTATGTGTGGGGCGGGACCAGCCTGACCAAGGGCGCCGACTGTTCCGGATTCGTGCTCAGCGTGTTCAAAAAGTACGGTGTCCGGCTGAGCCATTCTTCCAGGGCGCAGGCAAATGAAGGAACAAAGATCAGCGCTTCCGATCTGCTGCCCGGAGATCTGGTGTTCTACTCCAACAGCAGCGGCACGATCAATCATGTGGCGATCTATATCGGCGGCGGGCAGGTGATCCATGCCAGCAACCCCAAGTCGGGGATCAAGATCAGCAAGTACAATTACCGGACGGTGAAAAAATGTGTAAGGGTGCTGTACGACTGACGGACCGGCAGAAGTGAAAAATAGATATTTACAAGTGACTGTCTATATGTTATACTTGGACAGTATGGTTCAGCCAATACTCAGCCGAAGGACACTCCGACCCCGGCTCGGTATTCGGCGGTTAAAAGGTTAAGGAGGAAGAAACAATGATTTCTAAGGAAAAGAAAACGGCGATCATGAATGAGTATGCCAGAACGCCCGGCGACACCGGTTCCCCTGAGGTTCAGGTAGCTGTGCTGACTGCAAGGATCCAGGAGCTCACAGACCATCTCAAGGATAACCCCAAGGATCATCATTCCCGCAGAGGTATGTTGAAGATGGTAGGTCAGAGACGCGGGCTGCTCGACTATCTGAAGAAGAAAGACATCAACAGATATCGTGCTCTCATTGAGAAGCTTGGCTTAAGAAAATAATGAAGGAGCGAAAGCGGAGGTGGTCCGACAGGGCACTCCGCTTCCTTTTGTGTTAGTAAAGCGGATTCTCATGGTAATTCCGGGACAGAGACATTCGCCGAGATTGCTGAAAAGAGCATAAAGCTGTTTATGTTTTTTTCAGTAGTTTCGGTATTCTCTGTTCCGTTGAAATACAAAAATGATACGAAAATTGCCGCAGGGCGGCAGAATGGAGGATACTATGTACCAAAGTTATGAAATGGATCTGGCGGGACGTAAACTGGTGGTAGACGTAAACCGTGTGGGCAGACAGGCAAACGGATGTGCTTTTATGCACTATGGCGACACTACCGTGCTCTGCACGGCCACCGCATCCGAGAAGCCCAGGGAGGGCATTGACTTTTTCCCGCTCAGCGTGGAATACGAGGAGAAGATGTATGCGGCGGGCAAGATTCCCGGCGGCTTTAACAAGCGGGAGGGCAAGGCGAGCGAGAATGCCATCCTCACCAGCCGCGTGATCGACAGACCCATGCGTCCCCTGTTTCCCAAGGATTACAGAAATGATGTCACGCTGAACAATATGGTGATGAGCGTGGATCCGGAGTGCCGCCCTGAGCTTGTGGCAATGATCGGTGCAGCCATCGCTACCTGCATCTCGGACATTCCCTTTGACGGACCCTGTGCCATGACGCAGATGGGAATGATCGACGGGGAACTGATCGTCAATCCTTCCCAGAAGCAGTGGAAGGAGGGAGACCTGAATCTGACGGTCGCCTCCACCAGGGAAAAGGTGATCATGATCGAGGCAGGGGCAAACGAGATTCCCGAAGAAAAGATGATCGAGGCAATTTATCAGGCGCATGAGATCAATCAGACAGTGATTGCGTTCATTGATAAGATCGTGTCCGAAGTGGGCAAGAAGAAACATGAGTACACCAGCTGCGCTATTCCCGAAGAGATGTTCGAGGAGATGAAAAAGATCGTCACTCCCGCAGAGATGGAGGAGGCGGTATTCACCGATGAAAAGCAGGTGCGTGAGGAGAATATCCGCCAGATCACCGCTAAATTCGAGGAGGCGTTTGCTGAGAACGAAGAGTGGCTGGCAATTTTGGGAGAGGCTGTATATCAGTACGAGAAGAAGACGGTGCGCAAAATGATCCTCAAGGACCACAAGCGTCCCGACGGCCGAGAGATCACACAGATCCGTCCCCTCGCTGCGGAGGTGGATATCATTCCCCGTGTGCATGGTTCCGCCATGTTCACCCGCGGACAGACCCAGATCTGTAATGTATGTACTCTGGCGCCCCTTTCCGAGGCGCAGAGACTGGACGGTCTCGATGAGAACGAAGTGGGCAAACGCTACATGCACCACTATAATTTCCCCTCCTACTCCGTGGGTGAGACCAAGCCTTCCCGGGGACCGGGAAGACGGGAGATCGGTCACGGTGCGCTGGCGGAGAGAGCGCTGATCCCCGTGCTGCCCTCTGAGGAGGAATTTCCTTATGCGATCCGTACCGTGTCCGAGACCTTTGAGTCAAACGGTTCCACATCCATGGCGTCCACCTGTGCATCCTGTATGTCTCTGATGGCGGCAGGCGTGCCCATCAAAAAGATGGTGGCCGGTATTTCCTGTGGTCTGGTGACCGGAGACACGGATGACGATTTTGTCCTGCTCACCGACATCCAGGGGCTGGAGGACTTTTTCGGTGATATGGACTTTAAGGTGACCGGAACTACCGAGGGCATCACAGCCATCCAGATGGATATCAAGATCCATGGTCTGACCAGACCCATTGTGGAGGGGGCTATCGCGCGCTGCCGTGAGGCGAGACTGTTTATCATGGACAACTGCATGAAGCCCGCGATCGCTGCTCCCAGACCGGAGGTTGGTCCTTATGCACCCAAGATCATCTCTCTCCAGATCGATCCGGAGAGGATCGGTGATGTGGTCGGGCAGCGCGGCAAGACCATCAATGAGATCATCGCCCGCACCGGCGTGAAGATCGATATCACCGACGACGGCATGGTATCCGTCTGCGGTACGGACAAAGAGATGATGGATAAGGCAGTGGAGATGGTCAAGATCATTGTCACCGATTTTGAGGAAGGTCAGATTTTCAAGGGCAAGGTGGTCAGCATCAAGGAATTCGGCGCATTCATTGAGTTCGCTCCCGGCAAGGAGGGTATGGTCCACATCTCCAAGATCGCCAAGGAGAGGATCAACCGCGTGGAGGATGTTCTGACTCTCGGCGATGTGGTGACGGTCGTCTGTCTGGGGAAGGACAAGATGGGCAGGATCAGTTTCTCCATGAAGGATGTTGCACAGCAGTAAATGGCAGGGAATCCTGTGGCAGATAAGAAAAGAGGGCGCGCACCGAAAGGGGTGCCCCTCTTTTTTGTCTGCTTTTTTTCAGCTCCTTTTTCTGATAAATTCTGTTGACGCGCCACAGAGGGATTTTGTATAATAAATCTGATAATGGTTATGTGCCGACATCGGCAATCGATATGCGATATAAGGGATAAGGAAGGGCGAATATTATGGAACACAGAAATCCTCTGTTGGCGGAAAATGCGGATGTAAAATTTTTGGCGGTGGGTGAGATCATGCTGCGTCTGACTCCGCCCAACTATGAAAAGATCAGAATGACGAACACTTTTGAGGCGAGCTACGGCGGAAGCGAGGCGAATATTGCGCTGGCTCTTGCAAATCTGGGCGTGGACAGCACGTTCTTTTCCGTGGTGCCCAACAACAGTCTCGGCAAGAGCGCTATCCGAATGCTGAGGAGCAATGATGTGCACTGCACTCCCATGATCCTCAGCACCCCCGAGGAGACACCCACGCATCGTTTGGGCACCTATTATCTGGAGACCGGGTATGGCATCCGGGCGAGCAAGGTGACATATGACAGAAAGCACAGTGCCATGGCGGAATATGATTTTTCCAAGGTGGATCTGGATTCCCTTCTGGGGGAGTTCGACTGGCTTCATTTGAGCGGCATTACCCCCGCGCTCAGCAAAAACTGCGGAAAGCTGATCATGGACTGCCTGGTGAAGGCGAAGGAGAAGGGGCTGACCGTGAGTTTTGACGGAAACTTCCGCAGTCTGCTCTGGACATGGGAGGAGGCGCGGGACTTCTGTACCCAGTGTCTGCCCTATGTGGATGTGCTGATGGGGATCGAGCCCTATCATCTGTGGCGGGATGAGAATGACCACAGCAAAGGGGACTGGAAGGATAATGTGCCCCTGCAGCCCACCTATGAGCAGCAGGATGAGATTTTTAAGGCGTTTGTGGAGCGGTATCCGAATCTCAAATGTATCGCGAGACATGTCCGCTATGCGCACAGCGGAAGTGAGAACAGCCTGAAGGCATATATGTGGTATGAGGGCCACACCTTTGAGAGTAAACTGTTTACCTTCAATATCCTGGACCGCGTGGGAGGAGGCGATGCGTTTGCATCCGGTCTGATCTACGCCATCATGCACCATTACAAGCCCATGGATATGATCAATTTCGCAGTGGCGAGCAGCGCCATCAAGCATACCATCCACGGGGATGCCAATATCACGGACGATGAGAAGGCGATCCGCAATCTGATGAACATGAATTACGATATAAAACGATAGTACATAATGTTTTGATGCGCTGGCATATGCGCGGGACAAAAGGGTGATAGAGATGATATGGGTAAAGATGTGGAGAAGGCTTGTATCATATATTCTGATCGCGGTGCTGTTTATGGAGCCCTGGGCTGTCATACAGGCGGAGGCGGCAGAGAGCGGCGCCGCTGAGGAAATAGTGACGGCGGATCCGGAGGAGACAGCGCCGGAGAGCATACAGGAAGAGAGTGTGCCTGAGACCGTACAGGAAGAGACCATACAGGAAGAGACCGTACAGGAGGACATCCTGCCGGAGGAAGAAAGCGGGATGGAAAATGCCGGGTCAGCATACCGGTATGTGGCTTTTTCCAAGGAAGATCGCGGGGTGGAAATCCGGCTCGGTGAAGTTTCGGACCTCATGCTCGTCGAGGACGGGGAGACTGCGGCGGTTTATAGGGTGAACAGCGCGGAAATACAGGAAATTGACTTTGAAGCGGTCGTTTCCGCGGGGTTTGCCCTGAAAATTCCGGAGGCGTTTCAGGAGATCCTTGAGATAAAGGCAGATAGTTTTGAGGACGGGTTCTGGGTGTACCGCCTGAGTCTTGCGACGTTCGGGCTGTCTTCCCCGGGGCAGGATCCGGCTGAAGTGTACCTGCAGGCTGTACCGCGTATGGTACCTGTGACTGTGGAGGGCGGAAACGTCAAAGTGGAAGGCGTGGCAGAGGACGAAACGGCACCCGTTGGAAGCGTGGTGTCCATTGAGGTGACGCAGCCCGGCTATGCCCTCGCCCGTATCAGCGTGGATGAGGAGGGGCATGACGTTTACACTGTCATGCCCCTGGATTATGACAATACCTACGAATTTGTGGTGGAGGATGAGACAAGGTTTCTGGTGACGGATCCGGAGCAGGCGGGAGCGCCCCTTCTCTCCGGCCCTGTGTCCAGGGCAAAGATTCCCGGTGCCATGGGGATAAAGCTGAAGAGTCTCACCAGCAGCGCCCAGGGATATCAGGAAATCGTTTTGAACTTCACTGCGGTCAAAAATGCAAATGACGGCACCGAGACGGAGGCTGTTTACTATGAGGTGAAGGTCCAGGCTGTGGGGAAGGAAGGGCAGAAGCTGCCGGCAGGCGCCCCGGAACAGCCTTTGTATTACTATATTCCCAAGACGGCAGGCGCCGATACCCAGAGTAAATCCATACGGGTCAATGACGGGGATCTGTCCGCTTCCACGGCGTGCAGCTATGACTTTACCGTGCGGATGGTACAGATTGACAGGGACACGGAAATGCCCGGTCAGGATACCGCCGTGGAGGAAGCCCTGGAGACGGTGCTTTCCGGCAACAGCATCACCAAACGGTTTTCCACCAAAAATTGTTACTACGAGGATAAGATCGGATTTAACAAGAAGAGATCCGCCATATACAGCGGACAAAAGAATCTGCTCATGGGGACGGTAAAGTACAGTAAAAAGGCAAGCGTCCTCCATGATCTTTCGGCGGCAGTCTACGACAGCAACGGGCAGATCTGTGATGACATCAGATGTGTCTTTAAAAACGATAACGATGAGTTGTATCTTTCGGCGGACAAGGAAACCGTCCCCGGCAGGTATACCGTCACAATTTACGCGGGCATCGGGGAGGAGCTGGATCCGGAATCCCCTCAGAGCGGCAGCATGTACAGGTCGAACACCTCTTTTACCCTGACGGTCCAGGCGGGCATCAGTTACATCGATACCAAAGCGATCACGGACCAGGTGGCGGTGTACAACAAAAACATTTCTTTCAGTGCGGTTCCCGTGGGGTATCACGGAAGCGGGAAAAAGGCAAAAACCCAAAAATTCACCTATGAAATTTTTTCGGCGGAGCGCACCGCTTCCGGGGAGTGGAAGACAGTGGATCCCTCAGAGAAAGTCCGTGAGAATGTGTCTGTCAATAAGAGCGGTAAAGTCACTGTCAAAAAAGGGTATTATGTGGATGAAGACCCGGATTTAAACTGGATCGCCGTCGTCGTCAGGGCGGCGGACTATGAGGGCAACGAGGCATCAAATGTAAAGTATGTCCAGGTGGTTGACGAGGTGGCAGTCCCCTCGAAGATTGTCCTGAGGACAGTCCGGGACGGCTCCGATCTGGGAACCACGCTTACTGCAGATAAGGCGCAGGATGCCTATGTGGTGGTTTTGGATCAGAACGGAAAGGACATGACGTCCCAGGTGAAGCTGACGCCTGCCTATAAGGCGAATGCCTCTCTGGCGGTCTCGGTCCGGCAGACGGAAAATTCCTCTGAAGCCAGGCTCCAGGTGAACAGACCCGGCACAGTCACCTTAAAGGCGGCTGCCACAAACGGAAGCGGAAAATCCAAAAGTGTAAAAATTACGGTTAAAAGACCGAAGATTTCAGGGGCGGCATACCGGATCCTCGGCGTGGTCAGCGACGGATTTGATCAGGGCGAGGTTTCCACAAAGGACGGCTACGCCACCTACAGCGCGCCCAAAGGAGCGGTGTTTTCCATCCGTATGGGGGCCAGGGTCGGCAGCGCTTATTTTTATAATGCGGGCTGGTTTGACTGGGAGTATGAGATTACGGGCGGAAGTCTCAAAAAGCAGGGAAATGATTGGCTTATCACCCCTTCGCAGAAGAATACCACGCTGAAGGTCTGGCTTTCGGATGACACATCGCGCTATTGGACGCTTAAGATCACCAACACCGGATGGAACACTCAATATGATGCCGCACAGAAGGTAAAGCTGATCAAGGGGGAGGTCTACACCAATGCGTACAATAACGAGAGCAGCCTGGTATATCAGGGAAACAAAAATGAGGCGCCCAGACAGGTACTGACCTATCAATACGAGTACGGAAGTTATGATTCCGTCCGCGTTGCAGGCGTTTCTCCCAACGCTCCGGGCTGTGATGTGACTGCCTTTGACCCGGAACACAGGACTTTCAGGCTGACCTTTGCCCCGGGGGGACTCAAAGCGGGAAGTTACCGGTACAGGGTGGCATTTTACAAAGGGGGTGTGTTGATGGGCAGACCGTCCCCGATAACCGTAAAGGTCAGCAGATCCACGCAGGTGAAGGTGACCGCATCCTATACGCTGAATCTGGCAAAACAGAATGAAATAGAAATAAAATGTTCCACCAGGAATTTTACGCCGGAGTTTGATCTCCGCCTCATGAACGCCAATGTGGGGGGAGCGGCAAACAATTTCAGCAGATATTTTGAGATGGTCCGGACCGTCGATGAGGGCACGGGAAAAGTGAAGTTCCGGATCCGCTTTAAGGACAGTGTCACTGCCGGGGAACGGGCGGCTCTCAAGGGAAAGAGCATGACAGGTTATGTGAGGTACAGTTATTATTTAGGCTCTGTGTCTCTGAAAAATGTGACGGCGAAAATCACGATAAAGATAAAATAGCGCGCGGGAAATGGTTTTTTCTGTTGGGTGTTGCTTTTTCTGAAAAACTATTCTATAATACAAGATATAGTTCCAAGCAAACAGGCAAACACAAAATGTTGAGCTGCCGTTCCTTGTCAGTTCTGTGAAGGAGCGGCGCCGGCGGGAGAGGAAAGAATCATGAGCGTAACGACGATCCAGAAGCGGGACGGACGTGTTGTACCCTTCGAGGAGGAAAAGATCATTGCGGCGATCCGCAAGGCAAATCATGAGGTGGAGGAGCAGGACAGGGCTGCGGATGAGCTGATCGCAGAGATCCTCGATCAGGTCCGGGCAGAGGATAAGGACAGGCTGACGGTAGAACATGTGCAGGATATGATCGAGGCGAGGCTCGTCAAAGAGAACAAATATGCGCTTGCCAAGAAATATATCGTCTATCGGTACCAGCGCAGCCTCCTTCGCAAATCCAATACCACGGACGAATCCATTCTGAAACTGATCCGCAACGAGAATAAGGAGCTGGCGGAGGAGAATTCCAACAAGAATACCCGTCTTGCATCCACACAGAGAGATTATATTGCAGGGGAGGTGTCCAGGGACGTGACCAGACGCCTCCTTTTGCCTGAGCATATTTCACTGGCGCATGACAACGGAGTGCTTCACTTTCATGATGCGGATTATTTTATCCAGCCGATCTTCAACTGCTGTCTGATCAACATTCAGGACATGCTGGACAATGGGACTTCCATCAATGGCAAAATGATCGAGTCGCCCAAGAGCTTTCAGGTCGCCTGTACCGTCACCACACAGATCATCGCCGCAGTCGCCAGCAATCAGTATGGCGGACAGTCCGTGAATGTGAAGCATCTTGGGAAATATCTCAGAAAGAGCAGAGAGAAATTTGAGCGGCAGACCCGGGAGGCGTTCGGCGATTCCCTGACGGCAGAGCAGAAAGACAAGATTGTTGAGATCAGACTGCAGGACGAGCTGCGCGCCGGCGTACAGACCATACAGTATCAGATCAATACATTGATGACTACCAACGGACAGTCGCCCTTTGTGACGCTGTTCCTTCACATTGACGACGAGGATCCCTATGTGGAGGAGACCGTCATGATCATCCGGGAAATCCTCAACCAGCGCATTCAGGGCACCAAGAATGAGAAAGGGGTTTATGTGACGCCCGCGTTCCCCAAGCTGGTCTATGTGCTGGATGAGAACAACTGTCTGCGCGGCGGGAAGTACGACGATGTGACAAGGCTGGCTGCGCGCTGTTCTGCCAAACGCATGTATCCCGACTATCTCTCGGCAAAGAAAATGAGGGAGAATTATGAAGGAAATGTATTTTCCTGCATGGGCTGCCGTTCGTTTTTGTCGCCGTGGAAGGATGAGCAGGGAAATTATAAATGGGAGGGGCGCTTCAATCAGGGGGTCGTCAGCATCAATCTTCCCCAGATCGGCATTCTGGCGAAGGGGGATGAGGACGTGTTCTGGCGCCTTTTAGAGGAGAGGCTGAATCTGTGTTATGAGGCATTGATGTGCAGGCATAAGGCGCTTTTAGGCACTTTGTCCGATGTGAGCCCCATTCACTGGCAGTATGGCGCCATCGCGAGATTAAAGAAGGGTGAAAAGATAGATAAATTACTCTACGGCGGTTATTCCACCATGTCCCTGGGTTATATCGGGCTTTATGAGTTGACCTGGCTGATGAAGGGCTGCAGCCACACGGAGAAAAAGGGAAAGGAATTTGCCCTGCGCGTGATGGATGCTTTGCGGGATGCCGCCGCGCGCTGGAAGGAGGAGACCGGTATCGGATTCTCTCTCTACGGGACGCCCGCGGAGTCTTTGTGTTACCGTTTTGCCCGCATTGACCGGGAGAAATTCGGAGAGATAGAAAATGTGACGGACAAGGGATATTACACAAATTCTTATCATGTGGATGTGAGGGAACCCATCGACGCTTTCACCAAGTTTGCCTTTGAAAGTGAATTCCAGCAGAAATCCCTGGGCGGAGCGATCTCCTATGTGGAAATTCCCAATCTGCAGAATAACATAGAGGCGTTGGAGGAGCTGATCAGATATATCTATGACAATATTCAGTACGGGGAATTTAACACCAAGTCTGACTACTGTCAAGTGTGCGGCTTTGACGGGGAGATCCTCATCAATGACGACAACGAGTGGGAATGCCCCCAGTGCCACAACAAGGATCACGCCAAAATGAATGTGATCAGGCGCACTTGCGGTTATTTGGGCGAGAACTACTGGAATACGGGTAAGACCATGGAGATCAAGGCGAGGGTGCTGCATCTATGAATTACGGAGCGATCAAGAAGACAGATGTCGCAAACGGAAGAGGGATCCGTGTAAGTCTCTTTGTCAGTGGCTGCACAAGAGGGTGTAAAGGCTGTTTTAACCGGGAGACCTGGGACTTTGCCTATGGGAAAACATGGGATGAGGAGTCTTGTGGAGAGCTGATGGCGGCACTTGCGCCTTCCTATATCAGAGGGCTTTCCGTGCTGGGCGGAGAACCCTTTGAACCGTACAACTGCCCGACGGTGGCACAGATACTGCGCAGGGTGAGGGAGCGCTGTCCCGGTAAAGACATCTGGTGCTACAGCGGCGGAATTTATGAGACCGAACTGCTGCCCAGGGCAGAGCGGGAGCCTGCGGTGCGGGAGGTGCTTGAGCTGATCGACGTGCTGGTGGACGGACCCTTTGTGGAAGAAAAAAAGAACCTTCGTCTTGCGTTTCGCGGCTCCGAAAACCAACGGCTGATCGACATGAGGCGCAGCCGGGAAGAGGGGAGGACAGTTATTTTGGAGTTGGGATCCGATATTTAACAAATTTTATATATTTTTTGCCAAGTGGTTATTGACAACTAATGATAGTTAGTATATACTAACTATCGAAAGGAAGTTGATACCATGCCTTTAGTGTTGGCAAGCGCAGGCAGCCCCTGCATCATTAAAAAGATCGGCGGCAAGGAGGAGATTCGCCAGTTTCTGGAGAGTCTCGGTTTTGTCGTGGGAGGAGAGGTCACGATCGTGTCCGCGATCGGCGGCAATCTGATCGTCAATGTAAAGGGTTCCCGGGTTGCCATCGGAAGGGATATGGCAGCCAAGATCATGGTATGAATCCGCAATATTGCCTGTCGTTTGAGGGGGCAGAAAGAGAGGGATCATGAAAACATTGAGAGAAGCGGCAGTCGGGGAGACTGTCACGGTAAAAAAGCTTAGCGGGGAAGGCCCGGTCAGAAGACGCATCATGGACATGGGCATCACCAAGGGAATTCAGATTTATGTGAGAAAGGTTGCTCCTCTGGGAGATCCGGTGGAAGTCACGGTGCGGGGGTATGAACTGTCTCTCCGCAAAGCAGACGCGGAAATGATCGAGGTGGAATAAAAAGGCGGGCGGAAGCTTAATTTTTTTGCCCATAAGTTAGGCACAACTAATCCTGGATAGTAAAGACAAACCCAAAACGGTTATCAAGACAGATCAGGATGAACCAAAATAATCAGGAAAAGAGGAAGAGCAAAATGTCGATTAAGATTGCCTTAGCCGGAAACCCCAATAGCGGCAAAACAACATTGTTCAACGCACTGACCGGTTCCAATCAGTTTGTCGGAAACTGGCCCGGAGTGACGGTTGAAAAAAAGGAAGGAAAATTAAGATCGGACAGGGAAATTACGGTCATGGATCTTCCCGGGATCTATTCCCTTTCCCCATACACTTTGGAGGAAGTGGTCGCGAGGAATTATCTGATCAATGAGAGACCGGATGCCATTATCAATATTGTGGACGGCACGAACATAGAAAGAAATCTGTATCTGTCCACCCAGATCATGGAACTGGGGATTCCCGTGGTGATGGCGGTGAACATGATGGACGTGGTGTCAAAATCCGGCGATACCATTGACACGAAGAAACTTTCCGAGAAGATGGGCTGTGAAGTTGTGGGAATTTCTGCCCTGAAAGGGACCAATATCCAGGAGGCGGCAAAGAAAGCCGCAGCACTGGCAAAGTCAGGCAAAAAAACGGTGCCTGTACATAGCTTTGATCCCAGAGTTGAAGAGATCATCAGCAGCGTGGAGGAGAAACTCAGCGGTATCGCCGGGGAGCAGAAGAGGTTTTTTGCCATCAAACTGTTGGAGAGGGATGACAAGATTGCGGATCTGATGCCTTCTGTTCCCGATGTGAGCGTTGAGTGCAAGGCGCTGGAGGATGCCTTTGACGATGACGCGGAGTCTGTCATCACCAACGAGAGATACCTGTATATCTCCTCCGTGGTCAGGAGCTGCTGTGTGAAAGCGGACAAAGAGAAACTGACCCTGTCCGACAAGATTGACAGGGTCGTGACAAACAGAATCCTGGCGCTGCCTGTCTTTGCGGCAGTGATGTTTATCGTGTACTATATCTCGGTCACTACCGTGGGAGGCTGGGTGACCGACTGGACCAATGACGGTCTGTTCGGGGACGGCTTTCATCTGTTTGGAAACGGGAGCGCCGAGTATGATGAGGCGGTGACCGCCTATGCGGAGGACAATGTGTGGACAGATGAGGTGACCGCGGCTGTGGATGCTGCCGTGTCCGGGGGCGTGGCAGGAGCCGATGAGATTTTGCGCGCTATAGAGGACGAGGATTTCGGGGCGTTTGAAGAGGCCTACGGCACTTACGGAGAATCCCTGGCGGAAAAAGGATTTGATATTTCCGAGACGGTTGATGCGGCTATGGAGGCAGCCCCGGATACTGCGGAATATGGCATCTGGGTCCCCGGCGTCCCTGTGCTTGCGGAGAGGGCGCTGGACGCCGTGGGCTGTGCCGGCTGGCTTAAAGGGCTGATCCTTGACGGAATTGTGGGAGGCGTGGGCGCCGTGCTGGGATTTGTGCCCCAGATGTTTGTGCTGTTTCTCTTCCTTGCCTTTCTGGAGGGATGCGGATACATGGCGCGTATCGCCTTCATCATGGACAGGATCTTCCGTAAGTTTGGTTTGTCCGGAAAATCCTTTATCCCCATGCTGATCGGTACCGGATGCGGTGTTCCCGGCATTATGGCATCCCGTACGATCGAGAATGACAGAGACCGCAAGATGACGGTTATGACCACTACCTTCATCCCCTGCGGAGCGAAACTTCCCATCATCGCCCTGATCTGCGCGGCGCTGTTCGGCAATGCGGGATGGGTGGCCCCCAGCGCATATTTTTTGGGTGTGGCGGCGATCGTTATCTCCGGAATCCTTCTCAAGAAGACGAAAATGTTTGCGGGAGATCCGGCTCCCTTTGTGATGGAGCTGCCCGCATATCATCTGCCCACGATCGGCAGTGTGCTCAGGAGTATGTGGGAGAGAGGGTGGTCCTTTATTAAGAAAGCGGGAACGATCATCCTGCTCTCATCCATTGTGATCTGGGCGGGATCCTGTTTCGGATTTGTTGACGGGCAGTTTGTATTTGACGCGGAGATGGAGCTGAATGCGAGTGTGCTTGGCATTGTGGGAGGCGCGGTGAGCTTTGTCTTTGCACCGTTAGGCTTCAACGAGACCAAGGCGACGATCGCTACCATTATGGGTCTGGTGGCGAAGGAAGAAGTTGTGGGTGTGTTCGGCGTGTTGGATTTTGAGGGGATGAGCCGGATCGCAGGCTACTCCTTCCTGACCTTTAATCTGTTGTGTGCCCCCTGTTTTGCCGCCATGGGCGCCATCAGGCGTGAGATGAACAACAGGAAATGGTTCTGGTTTGCCATCGGTTATCAGTGTGTTTTCGCTTATGTGGCAGCGCTTATCATTTACCAGATCGGTGCGGCATTTACCGGAAACCTGAACCCGGTCGGGCTGATGTGTGCGATCGTGCTGATCGTGGGAATCCTCTGGCTGCTGGTGAGACCTTACAGGGAGGCAGAGACTCTGAAGATGGACAGCCCAAAGAGTGGAAAAAAGGCGGCATAGGTTTTGCCTCCCGACGGAAACGCTGACTTCTTTTGTATAAAGTTCATATAATCTCCTAAAGACAGGCATCCTGCGGAAAATGATTTCCGCGGGATGTCTGTTTTTGCGGGCAGACGGGGCATGCGGCGCGCGCGGACCCGTAAAAGGTATAATCTGGAATAAAGTTTGGAAAACTTATTAAAATGTATCAATACAATATACCGTCTTAAAAGACGGAGAATTGGAGGAGGAAGCATATGTATTATTTGGAAATTGAGAAAGTGATCGGCAGGGAGATCCTGGATTCCAGAGGAAACCCTACCGTGGAGGCGCAGGTGCATCTAAAGGATGGGACTGTGGGAAGGGGCGCGGCTCCCAGCGGGGCATCCACGGGGGAGTTTGAGGCGCTGGAACTCCGGGACGGGGACAAGAACCGCTATCTTGGAAAGGGAGTGACCAGGGCGGTAGAGAATATCAACACGGTTATCAATGACACCCTCCGAGGGATGGATGCCTCCGATATTTATGCCGTGGACAGGGCGATGATCGACGCCGACGGAACACAGGACAAATCCAGACTCGGCGCGAATGCGATCCTTGCGGTGTCCATTGCGTGTGCGAGGGCGGCGGCAGATTCTCTGGATATTCCTCTGTATCGCTTTTTGGGAGGTATCAACGGCAACCGCCTCCCCGTGCCCATGATGAATATTTTAAACGGAGGATGTCACGCCCCTTCTTCGGGTCTGGACGTGCAGGAATTTATGGTGATGCCGGTGGGCGCGGATTCATTCCGGGAGGGGCTTAGGTGGTGTGCGGAGGTATTTCATGCGCTTGCGGCGATCTTAAAGGACAGGGGGCTGGCAACCTCTGTGGGGGACGAGGGCGGTTTTGCTCCGGCGCTTCAGTCCGACGAAGAAGCGATCGAGACCATCCTGGAGGCGGTGAAACGAGCAGGGTATGAGCCCGGCAGGGACTTTTGTATTGCCATGGACGCCGCCTCCTCCGAGTGGAAGACCGGGGAGGCGGGAGTGTACCGTCTTCCCAAGGCAGGCACGGGCTATACTTCGGAGGAGCTGATCGACCACTGGGAGTCTCTGGTTGACAGATATCCCATCATCTCCATTGAGGACGCGCTGGATGAGGAGGACTGGGAGGGCTGGCAAAAGCTTACCGCCCGGCTGGGCGGCAGGGTTCAGCTTGTAGGGGACGATCTTTTTGTGACCAATACCAAACGTCTCTCCAAGGGAATCGAAATGGGCTGTGGAAATTCCATTTTGATCAAGCTCAACCAGATCGGTTCCGTTTCCGAGACGCTGGAGGCGATCAAGATGGCGCACAAGGCGGGCTATACCGCCATCAGTTCCCACCGCTCCGGGGAGACGGAGGATACCACCATCGCGGATCTGGCGGTTGCGTTAAACACCTGTCAGATCAAGACCGGCGCCCCCAGCCGTTCCGAGCGCGTGGCAAAGTACAACAGGCTTCTGCGCATCGAGGAGGAACTGGGCAGGGCGGCGGTATATCCCGGGATGGATGCCTTTGGAGTAAAGTAGATCGGACAGCCGGTCAGGGAATGGATCCGCCAAAATCTCTGACCGGCTAAAATTTTTATAAAAAATATATATTTATTTTGGACAGTTTGTGATACAATTATCTGGTACAGGAAAATTTTGGCAGACAATACTGTTATTTTCCTGAAAATATTTCAGAGAAGGAGATATGCTATGGCAAACAGGTTTGTACTGAACGAGACATCTTATCACGGTGCGGGAGCCATCTCGGAGATTGCCACGGAGGCGCAGGCGAGGGGGTATCGGAAAGCGCTGGTGTGTACCGGACCGGATCTGATCCGGTTTGGAGTGACGAAAAGGGTTACGGACGTATTGGACAAGGCGGGGCTGGTCTATGAGATTTATTCCGATATTAAGCCCAATCCCACCATTGAAAATGTACAAAACGGCGTTGCGGCTTTCAAGGCGGCAGGCGCGGACTATATCATCGCTATCGGCGGAGGTTCCCCCATGGACACCGCAAAGGGGATCGGCATGATCATCAACAATCCCGAGTTTGCGGATGTGCGCAGCTTAGAGGGCGTTGCGCCCACAAAGAACCGCTGCGTTCCTATCTTCGCAGTTCCTACCACGGCGGGCACCGCTGCGGAGGTTACGATCAATTATGTGATCACCGATGTGGAGAAAAACCGCAAGATGGTGTGCGTGGATCCCAAGGATATTCCCGTTGTGGCATTTGTCGATCCCGAGATGATGTCCACCATGCCTAAGGGGCTCACCGCGGCTACGGGAATGGATGCGCTGACCCATGCCATTGAGGGGTACATAACGGCAGGCGCGTGGGAGCTTTCCGATATGTTTCATTTAAAGGCAATTGAGATCATCAGCAGAAGCCTTCGCGGCGCTGTGAACAACACCCCTGAGGGCAGGGCAGATATGGCACTCGGCCAGTATGTGGCAGGCATGGGCTTCTCCAATGTCGGGCTGGGGATCGTCCACTCCATGGCTCATCCTTTGGGAGCGCTGTACGATACTCCTCACGGCGTGGCAAACGCGATCATCCTGCCTACCGTGATGGAATACAACGCCGAGGCGACCGGGGAGAAGTACCGTGAGATCGCCCGGGCTATGGGGGTAAAGGGTGTTGACGATATGTCCCAGGAGGAATACAGAAAGGCTGCGATCGATGCCGTGAAGAAGCTCTCCCAGGATGTGGGGATCCCCGCTGACTTAAAAGAGATCGTGAAAAGGGAAGACATTCCGTTCCTTGCCCAGTCGGCTTACGATGATGCCTGCAGACCGGGCAACCCGAAAGAGACCAGTGTGGAGGATATCACAAAACTCTATGAGTCTTTGATGTAAACAGGACGGTAAATACCCTGCCTCTTACTTCTGTCCGGGAGGAAAGCCCGTGGAGGCAGTTCAAAGAGGCAGGGTATTTTTGTGCTTGCCAAGTTCTGCATTTTGCTTTATGCTATAAATAGGTGCTCTTTGACAGATCGAGCGGAGGATGGAATGGAAGCAGGCAGCAAAAAACGGGAGGAACGGTTCAGGGATTCCTCCGGGATTTTCTGGATTCTTACGGCAGCTTTGGCGGCCTATACAGTGAAGAGCATTTTTGTGGGAGCGGACATTGACGAGGCGTATGGCGTGACTCTCGGCTACCGTCTGGTGCAGGGTGACCGGCTGTTGTGGGATATGTGGGAGCCCCATCAGACCTCCGCAGTCTTTACGGCGCTGTTCATTCGTCTGATTCTTCTTTTCACGGGCGGAAGTCTGAATTTTTTGACGATTCTTTTGAGGGTATGTTTTTTTCTGGTGCAGGCGGGTATCACTCTGTATCTTGGCAAATGTTTTCGGGACTGCCTGCCTTTCTTAAGTTGGCAGGAGCGGACGCTTTTTGCCATGGCTTATTTTATCACCACCCCCAAGTGCATATATGTACCGGAGTATTCCAATCTGCACATGTGGTTTTCCACTCTGCTCGCATTGTTTCTGATGCAGTATTTCTGCCGGGCATCCCACAATCACGGAAAGATGCGCTATCTGATGCTGGCGGGAGCCATGCTTGCCTGTGATGTTCTGGCTTATCCTTCGATGGTTCTTTTTTATCCGGTCTGCGCGGGATTCCTTCTGTGGAACCCATCCGTGAAACGGAATCGGCCGGGGCAGCTTGCCGTTTTTACCCTGCCCTGCGCAGCGGGGGGATGTGCCTTTCTGGCTTACATACTGAGTTATATGAGCCCCGGGCAGATTTTGACGGTGCTTCCTCATATTATTGGGGACGGTTCCCATCAGATGACGTGGATGGAAAAACTGGGCACCTGGGGAATGGGAATCGGTGAGATCGCGCTGATGACCGCAGGCTGCGGTCTGGTGGCAGTGCTGTTGGTGTTCGTGGCCGGACAGGTCAGAAAGCGGCATGGCGCGGGCAGGCCGGATGCGGGTGTCGACTGGCTGTTCTGGTGGTTTGCGGTGCAGACGATCTTTCAGATCCTGTACTGGTTTCATACGGATTATAATTCCGGTTATCCCCAGCTTCCCTACTCGGCAGTGGCAGTATTTGCACTCTTCTGCCTGCGCGGCAGCAGGGATAAGAGCAGGACCGCGCAGTGTCTGATGGGGATGACGGCGCTTAATTTTGTGGGGCTGAATCTTTTTTCAAACTGGGGTCCGGTGTCGCTGACGGTGTATCTGGTGACAGGGCTTTTGGGAGGATTCTTATGCTGGCGTCAGTATTTTTGGGAAAAGCGCGGTGAGGCGGGGTTAAAACTCATGCGCGTGATTTTGCTGATGTTTCTTTTCAGCGAGGTGTTTGGACGCAGTCTTCTGATGATAGGCGGCGATGAGGGAAGCAGTATGACCTTTCAGGTGAGGGGCATCAGCCGGGAGGGGGTCCGGGGTGGAATCCTGACGTCCTACATGAATTCTTACCGGTATAACAACAATTATGAACTGTTTCCCGAAATTGTGCCCCCGGGCAGTATGGTTTTGTATCTGGGACCTTCGCAGTTTTATTATATGATGGGAGACTGCCGTATCGCGTCCCCCACGACCATCAGTACGCCGGAGTATGATGAAAGCCTGGAGTTTTACTATAAACTGCATCCCGAGCGGTTTCCCGATGTGGTAGTCATGGAGAGCTGCTATGGGGATGTCTCTTACTTTGGTGAGGACGATTATATCTTCCGGTGGCTGGAAAGGGACTTTGGTCCGTATGAGATGGAGGATTATCCCTATGTGCGGGTATACCGTAGGCTTAAGGGTTCACCGTGAAAGAAGAAACTGCCGGCATGTGAATGCTTTGTGCGGCAGGATTGACATAGAGAGAAAAAGATAAGGAGGAATGGAATGAAGAAAAATGAGATCTATTACGGCGATTATGCGGAGCTCTGCCGGGAGGCAGACAAGATCGATTCCGTGTTGTTTGACAAATTTGACGTGCAGAGAGGGCTGCGTGATAAGAACGGAAATGGTGTAGTCACGGGGCTTACCAATGTATCCAGAATTGAATCCTTTAAGATGGTGGACGGAGTCAAGACCCCCTGTGAGGGCAGGCTGTGGTACAGAGGCTATGACTGTATCGAGCTGGTCAACGGTTTCCGGCAGAAGCGGTATGGGTTTGAGGAAGTGGCGTATCTGCTGCTCTTTGGGGATCTGCCTGCGGAGGAGGAGCTGAAACAGTTCCGGCATGTGCTCACATCGGAGCGGACCCTGCCCACGAACTTTACCCGGGATGTCATTATGAAGGCTCCCAGCAGTGATATCATGAATTCCATGACCAGAAGCGTTCTGACGCTGGCTTCCTATGACAAAAACTGCAACGACACCTCCATCGAGAATGTACTGCGGCAGTGCATGGGGCTGATCAGTCTGTTCCCTGTGCTGGCGGTTTACGGGTATCATGCTTACAACCATTATGAGAATGACGACAGCATGTATATCCACCGCCCCTCCAAGAAACTCTCCACGGCGGAAAATATCTTAATGCTGCTGCGCCCGGACAAGAAATACACGGAGCTGGAAGCGAGAGTGCTGGATATCGCGCTGGTGCTGCATATGGAACACGGCGGGGGCAATAATTCTACCTTTACCACCCGCGTGGTGACCTCCTCGGGATCCGACACCTATTCGGTGATCGCAGCGGCGCTTTCCTCCCTCAAGGGACCCAAACACGGCGGCGCCAACATCAAGGTGGTGGAGATGATGAGGGATCTGGAGGCGAATGTCTCGGACTGGGCGGACGAGGATGAGGTGCGCGATTATCTTCAGAAGATCCTCAATAAAGAAGCGTTTGACAGAAAAGGGCTCATCTACGGTATGGGGCACGCGGTATATTCCCTTTCCGATCCCAGGGCACAGGTGTTCAAGGGATTCGTGAAGAAGCTGGCGGAGGCAAAGGGGCGTCAGAAGGATTTTGCCCTTTATTCCATGATCGAGCGCATGGCGCCGGAGCTGATCGCGCAGAAATCCCGTATCTACAAAGGAGTCAGCGCCAATGTGGACTTCTACAGCGGCTTTGTGTACAGTATGCTGGAGATCCCGCTGGAACTCTATACGCCGCTCTTTGCCATCGCGCGGATCGTGGGCTGGAGCGCCCACCGCATTGAAGAACTGGTGAATATGGACAAGATCATCCGCCCCGCATACAAGAGTGTGATGGGAGAGAAAGAATACATTCCCATGGAAGACAGATGATCCTCCTAAGGGACCAAAGGGATATTCTGTCGGATTGTGAGAGCTGCCGCAGATTCTGGGGCAGCTTTTTGTATACCACAAACGGTTTCAGACATAATACATACGAGGTATTGCAGTCTGGAGGAGATGTGGTAAAATATGAGAATATGGAGGATGCTTATGTCGGACACAATTCACAGTTATCTGAAAGAATATGGTGATATTCCGTTTTCGGAGCTGCCCATGAATGATGTGGACAGCCTGGTGTTGTGTCAGTTTGCCTATCTGAAATTTGACGGGCTGGTGCCGGGGATCCGGGAGGATAAGCCCTCCGTGACACTTGCCCGGCTGCCCCGGCTTCCACAGTGGGAGAGGCTCTTTGCGGATGAGCGCTTTGAGAAGGACAACCGGGAACTCTTTGAGGAAATGCTTGCGGGCAGACGCTTTTGCAATATCCGTCTCAACTGTCATGTCAATATGGTGGAGAAAGAGTGGGAGACGCAGTTTGCGGCAGTCACCTGTATCCTGGAGGACGGGACGATTTATGTGGCTTTCAGGGGGACGGATGAGACCATCGTCGGATGGAAAGAGGATTTTAACATGGCATTTCTCACTCCGGTACCCTGTCAGGCCCTGAGTGTGAAATATCTGAATATGGTGACGGAACGATTTTCCAATCCCTTTTATGTGGGAGGGCATTCCAAGGGAGGGAATCTTGCGGTGTACAGCGCCATGAACTGTGTGCCCGGCGTACAGGACAGGATCCTGAAAATTTACAGCATGGACGGCCCGGGGTTCAGACCGGAAGTCCTCAGAAAATGCGGTTATGACCGTATTGCGGACAGGGTGGTGAAGCTTCTGCCCCACTCGTCCATGATCGGTATGATCTTTGAGTGGGATACCCGATACCGTGTAGTGGAATCCCGCAGTTTCGGGCTGGCGCAGCACAATCCCTACAATTGGAAGATCAAGGACGGCGGGTTTGTGTATGCGGAGGACATCTATGAGCGCGCAAAGCTCATGGACAATGCCATCAACGAGTGGATCATCTCCCAGGATGAGGAGAGGATCCGTCAGTTTGTGGACACCTTGTATCAGGTGATCTCCGCCTCTGAGGCGGAGGATCTGATCGCCATGACCGCCGACTGGAAAAAGAGCATGAACGGGGTCATCTCTGCCCTCAAAGAAGTGGATGAGGACACGATGAAGATGCTCCAGGAAGTTATGAAAGAACTGTTTGAGCTGGCAAGGGCAAGGGTGAAGGAGGCGTTTTCCAAACCCTTTAAAAAGACTGTGGAGCTTGCAAAAGGCAGTTCCCATTCTCCAAAAAAGACAGAAGCAATCCCCCCGACAGCTTAGTTTTGCCGGGATCGAGGCGCTCCGGGTGCCATTGCAGCCCTAAGATGGGAAGGGTTTCGTGGACGATCGCCTCGGGGCAGCCGTCCTCGCAGCAGCGCTGGATGATCCGCAGACTGCCGCCCAGCCTGTTCAGACATTGGTGATGGGCGGAGTTTACAAGTGCCCGGCTGCCGTACAGGGCATGGAGGAGGGTGCCGGGTTCCAGCCAGGTGTCGTGGTAGACATCTTTCTTTTCGGCGATGTGGAGCCGTGAGCGGGGCATATCCTGCAGGATCGTGCCGCCGAAAGAGATGTTGATGAGCTGCATGCCCTTACAGATACCCAGCACGGGAAGACAGTGCCTGACGCAGAACTCCAGCGCCTGAAACTGCAGGATATCCAGCTCCGTGTCGATATTTCTGGATCCTTTGTCCCTTTCGCCGAAGAAGGCGGGGGTGATGTCTCCGCCGCCGGGCAGCAAAAGCCCCTGGCAGGAGGAAATCTCTTTGGGGTTTAACGTGGTGAAGGGGATAAAATTGTTCCGGGCAAGGAAGCGCTCATAATTTGCGGTATCCTTTTTGCGGCCAAGTATGGCGATTTTCCTGTTTTGCGGCATATTGCTGTGTCCTGTCTGTAAGGCTATACAGTAATATATGCAGAAGAAACGGAAAAAGTCAGACCGGAGGAAGGCAAAACAAAACGAAAAGAGATCATAACAGAAGAAACAGTGACGGAATACATAATGGAGAGTTTTCAATGAAAAAACCGGGAAAGTATTTTTTCTTATCATTTTTTCTGCCTGTGGGGGTGATGCTTGCAGCTTTTATGGCAAACGGGATATATCCCTTCGGCGGGAGAAGTTTTTTGAGCACGGATCTATACCATCAGTATATGCCTTTTATGAGCGGTATGCTGCGCGCCATAAAGGCGGGTGAAGGGCTGGATTACACATGGTATGCGGGGGTGGGCTCCAATTTCCTTGCTCTCTATGTCTACTATCTGGCAAGCCCTTTCCACTGGCTGGGGCTTTTGGTGCCGGAGGCGTATATCATGGAGTTTATCTCCTATCTGGTGGTGGTAAAGATCGGTCTGTGCGGTCTTTTGGCGTTTGTCTGTCTGCGGCCCCGGGCGGGCAAAGAAGGGGAAGGGGTGGCTCTGTGCCTGTCCGTCGCCTATGCCCTGTCCGGATTTCTCGCCGCATACAACTGGAATATCATGTGGCTGGACTGTGTGATTCTTCTTCCGCTCATTGTCATGGGGCTGGAACGGCTGGTGAAGGAGCAAAAGCCCGGGCTTTATTGTGTTGCCCTGGCGCTGTCCATCTACACCAATTATTATATTTCCATTATGATCTGTATTTTTCTGGTGTTGTATTTTATCTTTCTCTATTGTACGGAGAGTCATCCCGCTCCCGCAGAAGGCGGGGGAAGGGGGGCGCGTGCGGCGGCGCATCTCAGACCGGTGTGGCAGTTCGGGCTGTATTCCCTTTTGGCGGGAGGGATGGCGGCAGCGCTTCTGATTCCCGAGGTCTGTGCGATTCTGGAGACGGATTTTGGCGACATCAGTTTCCCGGAAAAAGTGGAGAGTTATTTTTCTGTGCTGGATATGCTGGCAAGGCATTGTGTGGCGGTGTCCGTGGAGAAAGGGCTGGATCACTGGCCCAATATTTACTGCGGCGCAGGAGTGTTTCTGCTTGTACCCCTCTATGCGGTCAATGAGCGCATTCCCGCCAAAAAACGATTCGGTATGCTCGCCCTGGCAGGCTTGATGCTGCTGAGTTTCAGCACCAATGTGCTTAATTTTATCTGGCACGGGCTGAATTATCCGGACTCCCTGCCTGCGCGCCAGTCATTCATCTATATCTTTCTGGTACTCGTCATGTGCCGGGACGGGGCGGCTTGGATCGATCTGCGCGATCCCTCCCAGAAGGAGCGTGTGCTCAAAGTATATCTGGGTGCCGTGGCTGCACTTCTTTTTGTGGAAAAATTCGTGGAACATGAAGATTTTGCGACGGGAATAGAGTGGCTGACGCTTTTGTTTGTGACGTTCTATGCCGCGCTGATATACATGGCATATTCCCATCAGACAAAACGCTGGAAGCAGGTGGCAGGCATTCTTGCCGTCGCGGTGGTGGTGGCGGAGACCGATGTCAACACCTTCTGTACCAGCATCAGCAATGTGAACAGGTCTTCCTATCTGGAATATCAGGAGGAATACAAAGAGCTGTATCAATGGGTGAGGGAGCGGGATGAAGGCTTCTGCCGGGTGGAGAAATTTGCGAGAAAGACGAAGAATGACGGTATGCTGGCGGGGTATCCCACGGCGTCGCTCTTCTCCTCCACCTTAAATTCTGCCGTCATGGACCTGTATGAGCGGCTGGGCATGCGCCACAGCAAGGTGTTCTATGATTATGACGGTGCCACGGGATTTACCTCAGCGCTCTTAAATGTCAACTATATGTTCGGGGAGTCGCGGGAATTCCAAAACAGTCTTTACAGTGAAGAGCGGACGCTGGATGATATCACCCTCTACCGGGCAGAGTACACGCTCCCCTTCGGTTATGTGGCGCCGTCCGGGTATGACCTGCCGGAAGGCTTTGTGGACAGCGGTCTGCGACTGCAGAATCAGATGGTTCATGATCTGGGGATTGAGGAGCAGCTCTTTGTCCGATGTGATAAGGATGACTCCGGAGATGATGTGAAGTTTACGGCGCCCGGGGAAGGTGTCTACTATGCCATTATCACTGCCGGCGGCACCAAAAAAGTAAAGGTCAGCGGAGGCGCTTATGGGGAGAAGGAATGGAGTGATTTAAAGAACGGTTCCGTGATCTATTTGGGAACCTTTGATGAGGGCGCGCGCGGCATTATCACCAACAATGATAAGGACGACACCGAAAGAAATATCAGCGCGGAGATCTACCGGATGGACGAGGATGTGCTGGGCAGAGCGCTGGGCATCCTGTCGCGGAGTCATATGGAGCAGGTGGAATACACCAGTGACACTCTCCGGGGGAACGTGACGTTAAAGGAGCCTGGAAGACTCATCCTCTCGGTGCCCTATGAGAAGGGCTGGAGTGTTCTCATCAACGGGGAAGAGACGACGCCCGCGCTTTTCGGCGGCACCTTCATGGCATTTGACCTGCCGCCCGGGGAATATGAGCTGAGTATGCGTTATGTGCCTTACGGAAAATATGCGGGAATCGTTGTCAGTGTGGCCAGTATCCTGTGTTTTGCGGCGCTTCTGGCGCGGCGCCGCAGGAGGCGCTGAACTTCTGCCCGGAATGTAGATCACCACCGCAGATTGAGGGAAGTTTATTGTACTTCATATGTGATACCTTCTTATCAGAGAACAGGGAATCCGATAAGGAGGTATTTTTATGAGAAAACGAAACGGGTTTTTTGGATTGCTCATCATTGTTTTGAGCGCGGTGACGGTATTGTTCACGGCGGGAACCGTACAGGGGCAGGAAAATCCCCGGCACAAGGCCAGGGAGCGGTGGTACAGGGAGAGAGAATCGGCGCTCCTCGCCGATACCAGGGATTATCTGGACCGGGCAGGTTTTTGTCACAGCGGCGTCACGTTAAACCGGACGGTGGAAGCCGGAGGAGACAGAAGCTATACTTTCACCATTCATCACTCCGGAATCGACGGCATGAGTGACGCGCAGAAGAAAGCCCTGGAAAGAGAGCTGGCCGGGCTGACGGAAGGGTTTGAGGCTGCCGGGGAGGCGCGATGTTCTTTTTCGTACAGATTTCTGACGTAGTGACACAGAGAAACATTTTTAGCAGATATTTTAGAAAGATTTAAATGACATTTTGACTAAATAGGGGTATACTCTTACTAGGAAAGTCTCTGTGGGAGACGAGAGTGCCGAAAGGAGTATGGAAGATGTCATTTATTCCCAGACCTCATGAGATTTATAAACATTTTAAGGGGAACCTGTATCAGATAACGGCAGTGGCGCAGCACACGGAGACGGACGAAATGCTGGTGGTATATCAGGCGCTGTACGGGGACTTTAAGACCTATGCCAGACCGCTGGAGATGTTCTTAAGCGAAGTGGACAGGGACAAATATCCTGATGTGAAGCAGAGATACCGCTTTGAACTGCAGAGTGAAAATGACGAGAGGCAGCGGGAGCGGGAGGCGGACGCTGTTAAAGCGGAGAAAAAGGAGGCTTCCGGCCCGGCGGAACAGGCAGGGCCGGAGGAAGGGGCAAACCTGGATCCTCAGATATTGGAGTTTCTGGACGCGGACTCCTATGAGAAAAAGCTGAACATTATGGCGGGTCTGCATCACCGCATCACAGACGACATGATAACCACGATGGCGGTGGCATGTGACATCGAGGTGCCGGACGGGGAGACGGAGGAGAGGTATGCCTCCCTGAAATCCTGTCTGTTAACTTTGGAAAAGTTCGAGTGTAACCGTCTGCGCTGAATCTCTGATACGATGCTTCCCGGAGAGGAGCGGCATATGAAAGAAACAGCGGCACAGGCAAAGCAGGATAAAATGGTGGTGGGAATCTCGGCGAGAGCGCTCTTTGACCTGACCAAAGAGCATGAAATCTATGAGAGGCAGGGCGTGGAAGCCTATTGCAGTTACCAGATCGCCCATGAGCAGGAGGCGCTGAAGCCGGGACCGGGATTTGCTCTGATCCGCTCTCTGCTGGCATTGAACGGGCACGCAAAGGAGCCGGTCGTGGAGGTGGTCATCCTGTCCCACAACAGCCCGGACACTTCCCTTCGGGTCTTCAACACCATCCGGCATTACGGGCTGTCGATCACCCGGGCGGCACTGGTGAGCGGCGCGTCGCTGGCGCCCTACCTGGAGGCGTTCCACACGGATCTGTACCTGTCCGCCTGTGAGGAGGATGTGCAGAGCGCCATTGACAGCGGCATTGCGGCGGGGATCATCTGCACCGGGAGGGGTGCCGGCATTGCGGCCGATATGCAGAAAGAGCCTGCCCGGATCCGGATTGCCTTTGACGGGGATGCGGTGCTTTTTACGGACGAGTCGGAACAGATCTTCAAGGCGAGAGGGCTGCATGCCTTTGTGGAGAACGAGGAGAAAAACGCCAGAACGCCTTTGGCAGAGGGACCCTTTGCACAGTTCTTAAAGAAGCTGTCGGATTTACAGAAAAGCTTTGAGGACCGGCAGGAAACCATCCCCATCCGCACGGCCCTTGTGACTGCCAGGAGCGCTCCGGCACATGAGAGGGTGATCCGCACGCTCCGCTCCTGGGGAGTGCGCGTGGACGAGGCGTTCTTTCTGGGGGGAATGGACAAGAAGGCGTTTCTGGAGGCGTTTGGGGCACAGATTTTCTTTGACGATCAGTCCGTACATACCCTGAGCGCGGCGGAGAGTGTCCCCGCGGCGCGCGTGCCCTACAGCAACACAAGGAGGAAAGCCCTTTTACCCGATGAAATATCAGACGATCGTGCCAGCTAAGTTTATAGAGCGTCCCAATCGTTTCGTGGCGTATGTGGAGCTTTGGGGGAGACGTGAGAAGGTTCATGTCAAGAATACGGGCAGATGCAGGGAACTGCTTCTGCCCGGTGCGCAGGTGTATCTGGAAAAAAGATCCGCTCCCGGGCGCGCAACGGCATATGATCTGGTGGCAGTGGAAAACGGAGGACAGACCGTCAATATCGATTCCCAGGCACCCAATAAGGTTGTGGGAGAGTGGCTCTTGGAAGGAGGGCTCTTTTCCGACCTTATTTGTGTGCGTCCGGAGACTGTGTATGGAAATTCCCGCTTCGACTTCTATGTGGAGAACCGGTCGGAGAAAATATTTGTGGAAGTGAAGGGTGTTACCCTGAAGGAGCAGGAGAGAGCCCTTTTTCCCGATGCGCCCTCCCAGCGGGCAGTAAAACACTTGGAGGAGCTGATCGTCGCGAAAAAGCAGGGGTACCGCGCCTGTGTGATATTTGTCATTCAGATGAAGGGCGTCCGATATCTGCTTCCCAATCGGAAGACGCACAGAGCCTTTGCGGAAGCGCTCAGGAAGGCGCGGTCGGCGGGAGTGGAGCTGTATGCCTATGAATGCCTGGTGACACCGGATGGCATGGAAATGGGGGATGCGGTCCCGGTGTACATGGAGGAGAGTGAGGCAGGGCTGCAGGGGATGATCGGACCGCTGCTGCAATGGTATGATGATAATAAGCGTATCCTTCCCTGGAGGGAGACGCCCACGGCATACCGGGTCTGGGTTTCCGAGATCATGCTGCAGCAGACCCGGGTGGAGGCGGTAAAACCTTATTTTGAGCGGTTTATGGACAGACTGCCGGACGTGGCGACTCTTGCTGCCGTTTCCGAGGAGGAACTGTTAAAGCTGTGGGAAGGGCTGGGGTTTTATAACCGGGCGCGCAATCTCCAAAGGACCGCGGTACAGGTCGTGGAGCAATATGGGGGCTGTCTGCCCGCGGATTATGAGACGCTCATAAAGCTTCCCGGAATCGGCAGCTATACGGCGGGGGCGATCGCCTCCATCGCCTATGGCAGAAAATATCCTGCGGTGGACGGAAATGTACTGCGTGTCCTCTCACGCATACGCAGGGATGGAAGGCTGATTTCCGAGGGGAGTGTAAAAAAATCCGTGGAGGAGGAGCTCCTTGCCGAAATGCCCGGGGAACGCCCCGGGGATTTCAACCAGGCGTTGATGGAGCTGGGGGCATGTGTCTGCGTGCCAAACGGCGCTCCTCATTGCGGGGATTGTCCCCTGCGGGATCTATGTGAGGCGCATGCGTCCGGGGAGGAGACGGAATATCCGAGGAAAAAGCCGGCGGCAGCGCGCAGTGTGGAGGAGAAGACCGTTCTGATCGTCAGGGATGAGGGGCGTGTGGCGATCCGGAAGCGGCCGGAAAGAGGGCTTTTGGCGGGCATGTATGAGTTCCCTTCTCTGGAGGGATTGTGTACCGCGGAGGAGGTCACGGCATATCTCGCGCGGAACGGGCTGAAATTTCTGCATATTCAGCCCCTGGAAGAGGCGAAACATATCTTTTCACACCGGGAATGGCATATGCGGGGGTATATGGTGAGGGTGGACGAGCTGGAGAGAGGCTGTCCCGGTGAGAATACCGCTGACTGGATCTATATCCGGCCGGAGGAGACGAAAGAAAAATTTCCCATACCGGCGGCGTTTGCGGCTTACACGAAAATGCTGGATATGCGCCTGGGAAAGGAAAACTTGTGAGGAGGAACTGTCATGAAACTGTTATCTGTTGTAATTCCCTGTTATAACTCGGAGCAATACATGAGAAAATGTATTCAATCCCTTCTGCCGGGAGGAGAAGATGTGGAGATTTTGATCGTGGACGACGGCTCCGACAAAGACCGTACGGCAGAGATCGCGGAGGAATACGCATCCAATTATCCCACCATTGTCAGGGCGATCCACAAGGAGAACGGCGGACACGGTTCCGCGGTCAACACAGGGATCGCCAATGCCACCGGGCTGTATTTCAAAGTGGTGGACAGCGATGACTGGGTGAAGCAGGAAGCATATCTTCAGATCCTGGATAAACTCAGGGCTCTTGCGGGGGAAGGATCGGTCCTGGACATGCTCATCAGTAACTTTGTCTATGACAAAGAGGGCGAGAAACGCAAAAAGGTCATGCATTACAGGCATATTCTGCCCCGGGACGAGACATTTACCTGGGGGGACTGCCATCATTTCCTGAAAGGGCATTATATCCTCATGCACTCAGTGATCTTCCGGACAAAACTTCTGCGGGACTGCGGCATGGTGCTTCCCGAGCATACCTTTTATGTGGACAATCTCTATGTGTTTGAGCCTTTGCCCTATGTGAAAAACATGTATTATATGGATGTGAATTTCTACCGCTATTATATCGGACGGGAGGATCAGTCCGTGAATGAGAGCGTCATGATCAGCCGGATCGACCAGCAGATCAAAGTCAACCGCCTGATGATCGACTATCTCTGCGAGCACAAGCCGGAGATTGTAAAAAATAAACGCTTGTACCAGTACATGCGCAATTATCTTGAGATCATCATGACGGTTTCCTCCGTGCTTTTGATCCGTTCCGGGACGGAGGAACATCTGGAGATGAAAAAAGCCCTCTGGCAATATCTTAAAGATAAGGACAAAGGGCTGTATCTCTATATGCGGCACGGCATCATGGGCGGCACCATGAACCTTCCCGGCAGAGGGGGACGCAAAATCTCCGTGGATGCCTATCGCATTTGTCAGAAAATCTTTAAATTTAACTGACCGGCGTCCACTGACATCCGTCAGTGGATGACCTCCGGATTTACCTCGCGGCCGGTCTTAACGGTATGTATGGCAGTGACCACATCAAAACGGTAAACCACGGCATACATTACCGCCGCCATTGCAAAGGCGGTGAGAACATCGAACACGGAATGCTGTTTGATAAAGACCGTGGACAAAATGATGGAACATGCCATCAGGAGAGAGGCAAACGGTATTCCTTTTTTCCCCGCAAGTTTTTCATTGTGCATGACGGCAAAATGCGCGCCCAGGGAATTGTAGACATGGATGCTCGGCCAGAGATTCGTGGGCGTGTCGGTCTGCCAGAGCCCTGCCACCATATGGGTGAAGATATTATCCCTGGGCATTGTGGTGAGCCTCAGCTGGTGACCGTTTGGCCAAAGTGTGGACACGATCAGGAAAATGGTCATGCCCGTAAACAGGAAGACGCAGGTCCTGTAATAATCGGTTTTATTGGTGAAAAGGAGGTATAACACCGTAATGGAGACATAGGCAAACCACATATAATAAGGGATGACGAACACCTCGCAGAAGGGTATCACATCGTCCACTGCCATGTGGATGATCTGATAGTGCCCGGTCACGGTCTTCTCCAGGTGCCAGAACCATACCCAGTAGATGATCCCGTAAATGATCAACGGCAGCCCATGCCGGTATTTTGCCAAAAAGGTCTTGCATTTCTCCATCACTGTTTCCTCCCGATCCGGTATATTCACGCGGACATCTATGACTACCAACAGTATAGTCTCATTTGAAAAAATTTCAATGTGTTTTTTAAAATCTTTATCAATCTTAAGAAATTATAAAAAATTCCCGCCCCATGAACGAAAATTTAGACTTCCTATTTGCCGGAAATTGTATTATAATATGATCAAGGCGTATAACCCGCCTTGTCAAGACCATCCAAGACCTATCTGTTGCTGCAATCCCATATAGTTCTACAGACAAAAGATAATAGCAGAAAGACAAAATATCCATTGGGAGGTTTTATATGAGAGAAAAATACGAATCACTTGCACTGTTGCAGCTGAGAGAACTGGCTAAGGTTCGCGGGCTGAAGGGGACTTCCACCATGAAAAAGTCCGAGCTCGTGGAGGCGATGCTGGCGGAGGATGAGCGGCAGAAAGCACTGAAGACGGAACAGGAGGCTGTAGCGGCGGCACCTGTGGAGGATGCGGCAGACCGGACGGCACCCAGGGAGGCGGAGGGAGCGGTATCCAGACAGGCGTCTGCAGTCGAGCCGCCCGCACACAGACAGGCGTCTGCCCCGTCCCGGGGACAGGAGAATCCGGAGGAGGGCCAGATCCCCAGAGAGCTGGACAGCGGGCTGGAGGCGAGCGGTATCCTGGAAGTCATGCCGGACGGATACGGTTTCATCCGCTGTGAAAATTATCTGCCCGGGGAGAACGATGTCTATGTGGCTCCCAGCCAGATCCGGAGATTCGGGCTCAAGACGGGCGATATCCTGTGCGGCAATAAGCGTGTAAAGACGCAGCAGGAGAAATTCAGCGCCCTTCTCTTTGTGCGTTCCATCAACGGGTACACTCCCGAGGAATGTGCCAGACGTAAAAATTTTGAAGATATGACACCGATTTTCCCCAACGAGCGTATCAGACTTGAGACCAGCGGCTGCGGGATCGCCATGAGGGTGATGGATCTGGTGAGCCCTGTGGGAAAGGGACAGCGCGGTATGATCGTGTCTCCGCCGAAGGCAGGAAAGACCACTCTTTTGAAGGAGGTGGCAAAGTCCATACTGCGCACCAATCCGCATATGCACATGCTGATCCTGTTGATCGACGAAAGACCGGAGGAGGTCACCGACATTAAGGAAGCGATCGTGGGAGAAAATGTGGAGGTGATCTATTCCACGTTTGACGAACTGCCGGAGCACCATAAACGTGTCTCGGAAATGGTGATCGAGCGGGCGAAACGTCTTGTGGAGCATAAGAAGGATGTGGTTATCCTGCTGGATAGCATCACCCGGCTCACAAGAGCTTATAATCTGGTGGTCCCTCCCAGCGGGCGCACACTTTCCGGCGGTCTGGATCCCGCGGCGCTGCACATGCCCAAGCGTTTCTTCGGGGCAGCCCGCAATATCCGTGAGGGCGGCAGTCTGACCATTCTGGCGACCGCGCTGGTGGATACGGGAAGCAAGATGGACGATGTGGTGTACGAGGAGTTTAAGGGCACCGGCAACATGGAGATCGTTCTGGACAGGAAACTCTCCGAAAAGCGCATTTTCCCGGCTATCGATCTGGCAAAGTCCAGCACACGGAGAGAAGATCTGCTGCTCGACGGGGACGAGCTGGAGGCGATCAATATCATGCGCAAGGCGCTCAACGGGTTAAAGCCCGACGAGGCCACGGACAAGATACTGGATATGTTCTCCCGCACCAGAAACAATGCGGAGTTTGTCAAAATAGTGAAGAAAAATAAATTTATATAGTGACGGCGTCTGTTCTTTGTTTTTCCTTTCATTTTTATTTTTTTCAAATAGGGTATTGCAAGCACGTCCTCTCTGTGTTACAATAATACCGCTGTTTGTGGTTCCATAGGCAGTGCGGATGAGAACAACGAACTATATCATGATATTTTTATAGAGAGGTGAAAACATGAAAGAAGGAATCCATCCCCAGTACTATCAGGCAACCGTTACCTGCAACTGCGGCAACACATTCGTGACCGGTTCTACCAAGCCGGAGATTCACGTTGAGGTTTGCTCCAAGTGCCATTCATTCTACACCGGTCAGCAGAAGACAGCGAGAGCTGACGGACGTATCGACAAGTTCAACAGGAAATACGGTGTTCAATAAGAATGCAGGAGAAAGGTTGAGGTATTGCTATCTCAACCTTTTTTATTCATTGCCGTAGAGAACCGATAACGTGTGTGGTGTCAACAGGAGTTGTTATGGCTAAGAAAAAATGCAGCCGGTATTCCGGGATCGGCGGACAGGCCGTTCTGGAAGGCGTAATGATGAAAAATAAGGACAAATATGCCGTTGCAGTGCGAAAACCCGGGGGCGGGATCGCGGTGGAAATGGAGAGTTTCCAGGGGCTGGCGCCCGGCAGCAGGCTGAAGGAGATCCCTTTTGTACGGGGAGTGTTTCTTTTCCTGGATTCGATGATCCTGGGAACGAAAGCGCTCAATTACTCCGCCTCTTTTTATGAGGATGAAAATGAGGATTCCAGGGTGGAGCAGGCGGCGGAGCGGCTCAGCGGCGGCAACGGGGAAAAGCTGATGGCGGTACTCACGACATTGTTTGCCGTCGTATTGGCTGTGGGTATTTTTATTGTGCTGCCCTATTTCCTATCTTCCGTTTTTGCGGGATATATCAGGAACGAGTCTCTCCTTGCCATTATAGAGGGCGGGATCCGTATCATGATCTTTCTGCTCTATGTGTGGGGGATCAGCATCATGAAGGACATCAGAAGGCTGTATCAATATCACGGCGCGGAACACAAATGTATCAACTGTGTGGAGAAAGGGCGTCCGCTCACGGTGCGTAATGTCATGCGGAGCTCCAGACAGCACAGACGCTGCGGCACAAGCTTTATTTTTTTCGTGCTGCTGGTGAGCATCGTGTTGTTTTTCTTTATTCGTGTGGACAATCTTTTTTTGAGGGTGGGGCTGCGCATTCTGCTCATGCCTGTGGTGGCGGGAATCTCCTATGAGCTGATCCGTCTGGCGGGCAGAAGCGATAATCTATTGGTGCGCATTTTGTCTGCTCCGGGCATGTTCATCCAGAAGCTGACCACCAGAGAGCCGGATGAGGAGATGGTGCAGGTTGCCATCGCGGCGGTGGAGGCAGTGTTTGACTGGAAGGCGTATCTGCGGGAGAACTTTGGCTATGAGGAGGTTTGATCCTCCCGGTGGAAAGTCTTTTTGATATTGATTACGGTGTCCGCGTTCAGGGCGGGCAGGAAGGTAGCATCATGACCTACAGGGAGTACTATGAGACGGGCAGAGCTGTTCTTGCCGAAGCAGGAATCGCGGAGGCGGATTTGGATGCCCGTCTTTTGCTGGAATTTGTCTGCCACACGGAGCGCAATACGCTGTTGGCGCACGGGGAGCGGGAGGTGGATGCCCGGCAGGGAAAACATTATCGGACCTTGATCGCGGAGCGGGCAAAGCGGATCCCTTTGCAGCATCTGACGGGTGTTCAGGAGTTTATGGGATTGGATTTCAAAGTCAATGAACATGTGCTGATTCCGAGACAGGATACGGAAATTCTGGTGGAGGAGGTTTTAAGATACCTCCACGACGGGATGAGTATTCTGGATATGTGTACCGGGAGCGGGTGCATTCTGCTCAGCCTGCTGCACTACAGTAACGGCTGCAGCGGTGTCGGGGTGGATATATCCGAGGAGGCGCTGGATGTGGCGGGACAAAATGCCGTGCGGATCCTGGGACCGGGCTTTGGGCTGCCGGATCATATCGTATTTCAGCAGGGTGATTTATTTGAACAGGTTGAAGGAAAATTTGAGATCATTGTATCCAACCCGCCTTATATAGAAAGCGCGGTCATCCATACCCTGATGCCGGAGGTAAGGCTCCATGAGCCTGTTGAGGCGCTGGACGGAGGAGAGGATGGGCTGGAGTTTTACCGCAGGATCATAAGCGGCAGCAGGAGGCATCTGACAGGCGGGGGTATGTTGTTTTTGGAGATTGGTTACAATCAGGGTGAAGCAGTCAGCCTCCTGATGGAAAAGGGCGGCTTTTCGGATGTGACCGTGGTGAAGGACTACGGGGGACAAAACAGGGTCGTGTACGGTACGATGGTTTCCGGGCAGGGATTGTGACGCGGATACCGATTGACAGATAGAGAGGGTTTATTATGTTTGACAGATTAGAAGATTTACTGATCCGGTTTGAGGAGATCATGGGGGAGCTTCACGAGCCCACCGTCACCGCCAACCAGGAGCGTTTCCGCAGACTCATGAAGGAGCAGAGTGAACTGACTCCCATCGTGGACGCGTATACCGAGTATAAGAAGTGCAGACAGGATATCGAGGATTCTCTGGCGATGCTGGATGAGGAGAACGATGAAGAGATGCGCGACATGATCAAGGAGACCTTAAACGACAGCCGCAGGAGGGTGGAGGAACTGGAGCGGGAACTGAAGATTCTGCTGCTCCCGAAGGACCCCAATGACGACAAGAATGTGATCGTGGAGATACGCGCCGGAGCCGGCGGAGACGAGGCGGCTTTGTTTGCCGCAGAGATTTACCGTATGTATGTGCATTACGCCGAGGGACGACACTGGAAGGTGGAGACCATGAACGTGGATGAGATCGGCATCGGCGGCATGAAGGAAGTGCAGTTTATGATCAATGGCCAGGGCGCATACTCCGTGATGAAGTACGAGAGCGGAGTGCACCGCGTGCAGCGTGTGCCGGAGACGGAGAGCGGAGGGCGCATTCACACCTCTACCATCAGTGTGGCAGTGATGCCTGAGGTGGACGAGGATATTGACATCAAGATAGAAGACAAGGATATCCGCATTGACGTCATGCGCGCCTCCGGAAACGGCGGTCAGTGCGTCAATACGACGGATTCCGCTGTGCGCCTGACCCACTATCCCACGGGAATCGTGGTGTACAGTCAGACGGAGAAGTCCCAGATTCAGAATAAAGCGAAGGCTTTTGCCCTGTTGAAGGCAAAGCTCTATGATATCGAACAGCAGCAGCGCCACGATGCGGAGGCCCAGCTGCGCCGCAGCCAGATCGGTACGGGTGACCGCTCCGAGAAGATCCGCACTTACAATTTCCCGCAGGGGCGTGTGACGGATCACCGCATCGGGCTGACTATTTATAAGCTGGATAAAGTGATGGACGGGGATATCCAGGAGATCCTGGACGCGTGCATCGCGGCGGATCAGGCGGCAAAGCTGGCGAAGATGAATGAGAATGAATTCGCGGGAAGCTCTGCCAGGTAAAGGAGGACGATAAGAACATTCTGTGCGGAAAGGATCGGTATGGATACGGGCGGCGGGGAATCCCCGCCGCCCTTTGACTATGACCGCAAAAAAATTTCCGCGGCTGAGGATAGGTGCTCATTTTTCGGAAAAAGAGATATATTATTTTATTAGGAACAGACGCGGGGATACGGATGGTAAGTTTCCGAGGAGGTAGATGCCGGATGAATCTTCCCAGACATTATTATGGAGAATTGTATTTTAACGGTGGGGATGACGGAGGGCTGCTGTTCGAGGATCAGAATGCGGTCACGGAACTTTTGGATAGGAATGGCGCAGTGGGAATTGTAGGGTTCTATGACGAGCCGGATTATCCCATCTGTTTTATTTCGGGATTTGCCCTGACAGCGCTCGGTTATGACTTTGATGGGCTGATAGAGGACTCGGGCGGAAAATTCATCAATGTGCTCTATGAAAAGGATCGGGATGATTTTATCGCAGACTGTCAGGACCGGGAGAGGACCCGTCAGGAGTTCCGGCTGGTCAGACGCGGGGGATCGCCCGTGTGGGTAACTGCCTGCCACAAAGAATCCGTCTCTTCAGAAGGGCGCAGGATACGGATCATGTCTGTGCGGGTGGCGGAGGATGCCCGCAGGAGGGAGAGCGGGCTGTTGGAGGCATTGTCCAAGGGATATGACCGCATTATTTATGTGGACGTAAACCGTGGCCGTTACCGGGTGGTCAGGATGGAACATGGTGATTCTGACGAACAGATCTGCGCTGCGGCGAAGGAACTTGCAGAACTTCTGCGTCAGTATGAGAGAGAATATATCAGCCCGGAGGATTATTCCTTTGTGGAACTTTTGGGCAGACTGGATCTCTTTGAAGTGGAATCCGGCGGAGGATATTATCAGGCGACCTATCGCGCCAGAGTTGACGGAGCCTGCCAGTGGGTACAGTTTCAGGTCTTTTACGGCGGAGACATCGACAGGGACAAGGGGCACATCCTTCTGACCTTCCGGACGGTGGATGAGGAGAAGCAGAGGGAGCTGGATGCCAGCCGTATCCTGTCAGAATCTCTGGCGAAAGCGGAGGAAGCGGGGCGGGTGAAAAATAAATTCCTTGCCCGCATGTCCCACGATCTGCGCACGCCGATCAATGGCATCATAGGATTGCTGGACATCGCCCGGAGAAATCCGGATGACGCCGGAAAGAGAAACGAATGTATGGACAAAATCCGGGTTTCCTGTGAGTATCTTCTCAGTCTGGTAAATGATGTGCTGGATATGAATGATCTGGAGAACGGGCATACAAAGCTGGAGGAAACGGTCTTTGATTTTTATGAGGTGATCAAGGAGAGTGAGCGCGCTGCCCTGAAGATGACGGGGGCAAAAGGGCTGGTGTTCAGTTCCAGGATCGAACCGTTTGAACATTCCAGGGTCCTTGGCAGCCCCAAACATATCCGGCAGATGTTTCACCATATTTTGGACAACGCAGTGAAGTATAATAAGCCGGGCGGCTCGGTGTGTGTCTCGGGCAGGGAGGTATCCTGCAGCGGCAGGATCGCGGTATATGAGTTTATCTTTGAGGACACGGGAATAGGAATGAGCCGGGAATTTCTCAGGTACATTTTTGAGCCTTTTGAACAGGAGCATAATGAGGCGCGCTCCGAATATATGGGTACCGGGCTGGGAATGTCCATTGTAAAGCGCCTGGTGGATCATATGAACGGAGATATTTTGGTGGAGAGCGAGGCAGGGGAACGCACCAAAGTGACCGTTACGCTTCCCTTCCGGATCTGCCGGGAGGAAGAGCTGGAAGAAAAAACAGGGGACTGTGATCTGACGGGGGTCCGTGTTCTGCTGGCGGAGGACAATGAACTGAATATGGATATCGCCAGATATCTGCTGGAGGATGCGGGGCTGGAAGTGTCCTGCGCAAAGAACGGCAGGGCGGCGCTGGAGATGTTTGCAAATTCCGAGGAGAATGAGTTTGACATTATCCTTATGGACATCATGATGCCGGTGATGGACGGGCTCGAGGCGACCAGGGCGATCAGGAATCTGAAGCGGGCCGATGCGCGGCACATTCCCATTTTTGCCCTCAGCGCCAACGTGATGGAGGAAGATGTCAAGAAGACCAAAATGGCAGGAATGAATGAGCATTTATCCAAACCGATCGACAGCAGCCTGATGTTGAAAGAAATCAGGAAATATGTGCAGAAGAAGCCTGAATAATAGGGCAAAGTCATTTTATACAAAAAACTTTCTCTGTTCCATGAGCAATTTTCACAAAAATTTGCCTTTGTCACATTATTTACTGACATTTCGTGTTTAAATCTGTTAAAATAAGGTTATAACAAGAGTGTAGGAATGATGTGATGAGAAATCTGTTGTGAGATTGCAAAACGCTCTGCCGGAGCGGATTTGCCATGATGAGAAAGGAAGATTTTTGTGTTTGAAAAGGGCGAGCATGTAGTGAGTGGCAACAAGGGCGTCTGTGTGGTGGAAGATATTACGACCCTGGATATCTCCGGTGTGGATAAGGAGAGAGAGTACTATATCTTAAAACCCATCTATGTTCCGGGCAGCACGGTATATGTTCCGGTGGATACTGCCGATGGCTCTCTGCGCAGGGTGTTGAGCCGTGAGGAGGCAGACAGCCTGATCCGTGGGATCCCGGATATCCCCCTGATCACCATCTCCAATGACAAGCTGTTGGAGCAGGAGTACCGGGGGTGTATGAAGACCAATGATTGTGCGGAGTGGATCAAGATCATCAAAACCATTTATACGCGCAAACAAAAACGTCTGGCGGCAGGGCGCAAGGTCACGGCTGTGGATGCCAAGTATTTTCGGATGGCGGAGGACAATCTCTGCGGAGAACTGGCAGTTGCCCTGCAGATGCCCCGCGGGGAAGTGGAGAGTTATATCACAGAAGAAGTGGAAAGCCATATCATGGAGAGAACTGCCGGGAATACTCCCTCAAAGATGAAAGAACTGGAAAATTAAGAAAAAACTTTACAAGCAGTGAAGAATGGTATATGATTAGGAATCATAGGAAAAGAAAGCGTTGACGAGGACAGTAGGCTGGGGAAGAACCGCAGAGAGAACCGCCCCGACGGCAGGAGAATGCCGAGGGAGCTGTGAGCGGTTTGGTTTGGAACCTTCCGAAGACCACCTCTGAGCGGCTCTAAAAAAGCCCGGCAGCCTCCGTTAAGGGCACAAATGAGAGGCAGATTGTCTTCCGCGTACTGCGGCAGGCTTTTTGCAACGAGGGTGGAACCGCGTATCTGACGTCCCTTGCAGCCCGTATGGGCTGCAAGGGATTTTTTATCGAAGGGGAGATCCCTCCTGTTTGGTAAAAAACGCTTTGCAAGGATGTGCCAAGGCACATTCTTTATTCTGAAGGAATGGAGGAGACAAAATGAAGATCACATTAAAAGACGGCTCCGTGAAGGAGTACAGCGAGGCAAAAAGCGTGTATGACATCGCGCTGGATATCAGCGAGGGGCTGGCCAGGGCAGCCTGCTGCGGCAAGGTCAATGGGAAAACAGTGGATCTGCGCACGGTTCTGGACGGGGACTGTGAACTGACCATCTGCACCGCCAATGACAAGGAGGGGCTTGCCACGATCCGCCATACCGCGTCCCATGTCATGGCGGAAGCGGTGAAGAAACTGTTTCCGGATGCCAAGGTGACCATCGGTCCCAGCATTGAGAACGGATTTTATTATGATTTTGACCATGCGCCCTTCTCCAGGGAGGATCTGGACGCCATCGAGGCGGAGATGAAAAAGATCATCAAGGCGGGCGCAAAACTGGAGCGTTTCACCCTTCCCAGAGAGGAGGCGATCCGCTTCATGGAGGAGCGCAATGAGCCCTACAAGGTGGAGCTGATCCGGGATCTGCCCGAGGACGCGGAGATCTCCTTCTACGACCAGGGCGGTTTTGTGGATCTGTGCGCAGGACCCCATCTGATGAGCGTCAAGGGCATCAAGGCGTTCAAACTGACCTCCTCCTCCGGCGCGTACTGGAGGGGCAATTCCGACAACGCTATGCTGCAGAGGATCTACGGCACCGCATTCAACAAAAAAGAGGAACTGGAGGAGTATCTGACCTTCCTGGAAAATATCAAGAACCGCGACCACAACAAGCTGGGCAGGGAGATGGAGCTGTTTACCACCGTGGATGTCATCGGTCAGGGGCTGCCCCTTCTGATGCCCAAGGGCGCGAAGATCATCCAGACCATGCAGAGATGGATCGAGGATCTGGAGGACAATGAGTGGGGCTATATGCGCACCAAGACTCCTCTCATGGCCAAGAGCGATCTCTACAAGCTCTCCGGGCACTGGGATCACTATCTGGACGGCATGTTTGTGCTGGGCGATCCCCAAAAGGACAAGGAAGTGATGGCGCTGCGTCCCATGACCTGCCCCTTCCAGTATTTTGTATACAAGGCGACCCAGCATTCCTACCGGGATCTGCCCTGCCGATACAGTGAGACATCCACACTTTTCAGAAACGAGGACTCCGGCGAGATGCACGGGCTGACCCGTGTGCGCCAGTTTACCATCTCCGAGGGGCATCTGATCGTCCGCCCGGACCAGATGGTGGAGGAATTTAAAAACTGTCTGGCGCTGGCAAAGTATTGCCTGCAGACCCTGGGAGTCGAGGAGGACGTGACCTATCATCTCTCCAAATGGGATCCCGAGAACAGAGAGAAATATATCGGGGAACCGGAAGTCTGGGAGGAGACCGAGGGGAATATCCGAAGGATCCTTCAGGAGCTGGACATCGAGTTTACCGAGGATGTGGGCGAGGCGGCGTTCTATGGCCCGAAGGTGGACATCAATACCAGAAATGTGTACGGCAAGGAAGATACCATGATCACGATCCAGTGGGATGCCCTTTTGGCCGCACAGTATGACATGTACTATATCGATCAGAACGGCGACAAAGTCCGCCCCTATATCATCCACAGGACTTCCATGGGCTGTTATGAGAGAACACTGGCATGGCTGATCGAGAAATACGAGGGCAAATTCCCCACCTGGCTTTGTCCCGAGCAGGTGCGCATCCTTCCCATTTCCGAAAAATATGCGGATTATGCGGCAAAGGTGGAGAAGGAGCTGAAAAAGAACGGCATCCTGACGACCACGGACACCCGTTCCGAGAAGATCGGCTTCAAGATCCGGGAAGCCCGTCTGGCAAAGGTGCCCTATATGCTGGTGGTGGGTCAGAAGGAGGAAGAGGAAGGCGTTGTCTCCGTCAGAAGTCGTTTCGCGGGAGACGAGGGAACCAAGTCTCTTCAGGAGTTTATCGATCAGATCTGCGAGGAAATCCGTACCAAAGCAATCCGCAAGACTGAGGTGACGGAGGAGGGAAAATAAAAAGCCGTTTACTATTTTTTGTAAGAAAATGAAATCGGCAAATAAATAGGCAGATAAGTGGTTAAACTAAATTCTGTGCAGCCTGTCAGCGGAAAGAATGCGGTGGGCGGAATATACAAAACCGGGTGCCGAAAGGTGCGCGGGAAAGGTGTAGGATGCGGCACTGTATGGAAACCGGAAGAGGAAGGGGCACAGAAGGAGGTTATCATGGCAGATTTGACATGTGGTGTGACGAATTGTACCTACAATCAGGAATGCCTTTGCAGCAAGGGAGATATCATGGTGGGCGGCAGACATGCCTGCAACTGTGACGAGACATGCTGTGACAGTTTTGCGGAGCGCAGAGAGGACTATGATGCCTTTACAAGCTCTCTGTCTCATCCCAGCAGGACCATCAGCATCGACTGTGAGGCAGTAAAGTGTATTCACAACAGCAATTATAAGTGTGTGGCGGAGCATGTGGACATCAAGGGCTGCGGGGCATGCAACTGCAGAGAGACCAGCTGCGCAACATTCTACGAGCGCTAGTACAGGGAGCGGATGAAACAGGGTGTTTTGTCCGCCCTACATAAAAACCGCATAAAAATCTCTTTTTATTTCTTGACAACGGTAACATAAAGTGGTATTTTATAGAAGTGTACAGCGGCGGTCTGGCTTTGGCAGGCTGCCGGCTGTACCAAAAACAAGCAGAGTATCCACTCTCACCTTACGGCGATCGGGCTGGTAAGCGTTCAGATATTTCATCCTCCTGTTTTGCTGAAGAAGCGGAATGGAATGGGATTTTGAGTGGATAGTCATGCTATCCGCTTTTTTAATTTCTTATGGAGGTATACGACCATTAGCGATTTAATGATTAACGAGCAGATTCGTGACAAAGAGGTGCGTGTGATCGGGGAGAACGGCGGGCAGTTAGGGATCATGCCCACAAGGGAGGCAATGAAGCTTGCAGAAGAGGCGGGGCTGGATCTGGTGAAGATCGCACCCACAGCACAACCCCCTGTGTGCAGGATCGTGGACTACGGCAAGTACAAGTATGAACAGCTCCGCAAGGAGAAGGAAGCCAGGAAGAAGCAGAAAGTTATTGAGATCAAGGAGATCCGGCTCTCCCCCAATATTGATACCAATGACTTGAACACTAAGACCAATTCGGCGAGAAAGTTTCTCACCAAGGGCGACAGAGTGAAGATCACGCTGCGTTTCAGAGGTCGTGAGATGGCGCATATGAATAACAGCAGACACATTCTTGATGACTTCGCAGAAGCTTTGGCGGATGTGGCTGTTGTGGAGAAAGCACCCAAGGTGGAAGGCAGAAGCATGACCATGTTTCTTGCCCAGAAAAAGTAAGGATGCCATGAAAAGGGATGCAGGCGCCGGGGTTGGACAACAATCCTGTGTGCATCAAATAAAAGCGGTTTGACCTTTGATCGCAACCAATGAATATTTTAGGAGGAAACAGTTATGCCCAAAATGAAAACAAGCAGGTCCGCTGCTAAGCGTTTTAAAGTAACCGGTACCGGTAAATTAAAGAGAGCGAAGGCGTATAAGAGCCATATTCTGACTAAGAAGAGCACCAAGAGAAAGCGCAATCTGAGAAAGCCCGCTATCACGGATACTACCAATGTAAAGAATATGAAGAAGATTTTACCCTATTTATAAGTCGGGCAAGGAGGAGAATGAGACATGGCAAGAATTAAAGGTGGCTTGAATGCCAAGAAGAAACATAATCGCGTGCTGAAGCTTGCAAAAGGCTACAGAGGCGCAAGAAGCAAACAGTACAGAGTGGCCAAGCAGTCCGTTATGAGGGCTCTGGCAAGTTCCTATGTGGGAAGAAAAGAGAGAAAACGTCAGTTCAGACAGCTTTGGATCGCCCGCATCAACGCGGCGGCAAGACTCAACGGTCTCTCCTACAGCAAGTTCATGTACGGGCTGAAGCAGGCAGGCATCGAGATGAACAGAAAGATGCTCGCTGAAATGGCAGTAAATGATGCGGACGGGTTTAAGACCCTGGCAGAGCTTGCGAAGAGCAAACTGGCATAATGATTACCCCCGGGGCAGACGGGATCTGCCCCGGGGGTTTTGTGTTATGGGGAGACAATGAACAAACCAGTGTGTCATTTCACTTCGATCTGCTGTGCCGCCAGCTGCTCCGCCCCGTACTGTTTCCGCAGAGCGGGCTTTTCGATCTTACCGGTGGCATTGCGGGGAACTTCCGCGAAAATGATCTTCTTCGGGCGTTTGTAACGGGGAAGCTCTCTGCAAAACTCCTCAATCAGTAGAAGCCGTCCTCATCCTGCATGGCCATGTCTCCGGTGTAAAGCCAGCCGTCCTTTAAGGTGGCAGCGGTGGCTTCGGGATCATTGTAATAACAGGTCATGATGCCGGGACCGGTGGACTCGGACAGCCCATAGTTGGTGTCGTAGAGGTGGTGGGGGAAGTATTCCTTCCAGTGCCTGATGAGAGAAGGGGGACGGGCTGCGCACCGATGTGCATCAGCCGCCACTGTGACAGTTCGTAATCTTCAAGCTTCAGATCCCCTCTGTCCAGCGCGTCCAGAATATCCTGTGCCCAGGGGACCAGAAGCCACACGATGGTGCAGTGTTCCCTGGATATCGCATCCAGAATGATCTCCGGGGTTGTGCCCTTTAACAAAAACATTTTGGTATCTTTTTTGCCTCAAATCGGAATTACCGAAAAATTCCTTAAAAAATTTAAAATTGTGCTGGAAATCTACCGCAAGCTGTAGTATAATCATATACATGCAGATATAGTTCATTGGTAGAACATCAGCTTCCCAAGCTGAGGAGGCGGGTTCGATTCCCGTTATCTGCTTGCCCTTTTTCTAAGCCGGGTCAATCGACACGGCTTTTTAAATGTACTTTAATCCATCACGCATATACTCCAAAAGAACATTATAATTATTACGATAATTAAGGATATAGCTGTTTTCCGTAGTGGAAATCTCACTATGTCCAACAAGATCAGAGATCACACGCGTGGGTACTCCACTGAAATGCAACTTCGTCACAAAGGACTTGCGTATAAGATGCGAATTGAAAACGGGCACATTACACAGTTTACAAAGGTTACACAAAGTACGCTCCAGTGATGTATAAAGCACTATATCCGTACCGTCATACGCAAGATAGGGACTATCCCATTTCTTTAAATCATGGTAATGCTTAATCTTCTCATAGATCAGCTTTACTTCCGGCAAAAGCGGTATTTCACGGACAGAATACACTGTTTTTACTGAATCCATGACACGATACACCATTACACCAAGTTTGGAGCCGTCCTCAAGCCGTTCATAAAACTTTGCCTGGGTCTTATAAATCTTGACAACATTCCGCTCAAAATCAAAGTCATCAAAAGTAAGTGCTGCCAACTCACCAACGCGCAACCCAAGATAAAAATTCATGCACAGGCAGAGGGACGCACACCGCTTATCAGGATAAATGTTATAATTGACCACATTATCAATAATACGGGCAATATCATCATCCTTTAAGGCATATTCCTGTTTCACATCTTTTTCCAGTTTATCCACAGGAAGATAACGCTTAATGCGATCCCAATCATACAGACGGACACCGCCGCATTTCAGATCACGCATATAGACAAGAACATTATTGACGATCTGCAATATACGGAGATATTCCTTATATGTAACAGACGGATAACGGACGATACATTCCTTAAGATAGCTGATTATATCATCCTCACTAATTTTTGAAATACACTTATCAAAAAGGGAACTGCATTCATAGTAGCGTTTCCAGGTACACTCGATTCGATCAAGAGTCTGCGGCTTGACTATAAGACGCTTCATGCAAAACCACTGTCTAAAAGCCACATAAAAGGGAATCTCCTCAAAAGAATCCATATCAATGATATGCTTATCATATCCAATCTCCAACCATTCCTGTTGTGTCACACAATCACCTCTTTCATTTTTTTAACCTTTTCATACGTTGAAGAAAACGCCTAGACGGTCTTGAAATACTCTGCGCATCAGAAGGAGTATTCTGCTGTAGCGCAAGAATATCACTTTCAGAAAGCATATCACCCTCACGGCAGGACTTGCCAAGGCTATCCACACAAGCAAGCGTATCATATGCCGCATAATCCTTATCACGGATAAACCAGCCAAACCGAGCAAGCGGCTTTACATCCAGCGGATTATATGTATTCTCCAGCTCATAAGCATCATACTTTGCCTGAACCATAACGCGCCAGCACTTCCTGCAGGAAATGACATAGCTTGTCACCTGACGCAAGAGAGCATCAACGTGGTTAAAACGCTGGGACGTATAAAAAAAACTGATATGGTGGTGCCGACAGGTAAGCAAAGTATTTAAAAACAAAGGATCGATATTGGACTTAAAAGAGCGGCTATTAAGCTGTACGGAAAACTCATCACCAAGCACCAAATGGACAGTAAGAGTATCATCCTTCTCATCAATATCACGATACCGCTCTGCAACAGAAACAAGCTGAGAAAGAGACACAAAACGCTCATAAGGAACACCAATGAGATCAACATTAGATATTATATGAACTTTCTGCGTCACCCATTTTTTACGGAATGGATCGTATACTTTCAAATCATTATAACGGCGATAATATCCCTGCAATATCTCATGAACAACCGAAAGGGTTTTACCTTTACCAAAAAGCCCAATGTAACAAACAATAACGCCTGTGCGGCAATTCCTCCATTTTTTATAACGGAAATAATCCAAGGCATCCTTTAAAAAATAGCCGGCAGTGGCGAAAGGATGAAGCAATACCACACGGAAAGAAACCGAAAAGAACAATGCGATCATTAAAATTGCAAAAACAAAAATAATCATCTTCGCACCTCACTTATCTGTCTCACAAAACTGAAACATATGCCTACCGTAAAGCGGATAAACTCCAACCCGGCGCACAGACTGCACAACCAGTACATGAACGTAGGAAAATCCGTAGGGACAGAAGAAATTCCAAAAAAATCCAACATCTGAAAAATAACACCACTCATTGCAATCACCTCTTTCTCAACAATAAAGTTTGAAAAACAAGAGCAACCAGTATCAAAAGTAACAACCCATCCGTTACTCCATAATCAGCAATATCCGATTCCCAAAGGGGAACAACATCAGGAGGCGATACGCTATAGACAACGGACATAAATACAGGAGCATCACCATCGGAGACTGCTACAGGAGCATCACCGTCAGAGACTGCTACAGGAGCATCACCATCAGAGACTGCTACAGGAGCATCACCGTCAGAAACTGCTACCGGAATATCAGAAGCACCGTTTTCAGAAGATGGTACATCATCCAAAACAAACGGTTCAGTTTCCTCATCAGATTCCGTATCTTCCGAAACAATGACATCATCTTCTATAACCTCACTTTCCTGTGTTGTTTCTACACTTTCAATATTTTCCATAGATCCTCCTCACATAAAAGCATGAATAAAATAACAAACCAAGCCAAAAACCACACAAAAGATAATCACGGCATACATAGAAAATGTAAAGCCGAAAACAGTAAACGGCATCTGTACAAAATCAAGAACAATCTTCATAAGTGCTATAAAAAATTCCATATTCTACACACCTCTTTCTACATACCTCTCACATATTTATAAATCAGAATCACAACAGAAATAGCAAAACCACATTCTATCAACGACCATATGGTGTAAGGAATAAATTTAAAAGTAGCAGTAAGAAATTCTCCGAACTCCGTATAATATGAAACCAGTGTTCTAAAGTTATTGATTACACTCATAAAGACATCAGCTATATTGCCAGCAGATAGATCCCAGTTACCTATATCAATGCCGCTCGATGGAGTAAAATTACCATCCTCATCCTGTGTTCCAGGGACAGGATTAGTCACTGTAGGAGAACCATTGCCGGAATCCGGGACAACATCACCAATAACAACATCTGAAGAATGATAATTATCACCGGGAGTATAGGTATAAGAGATCCATTTACCATACGAATATCCTTCACCGGATTGTAGCTGACAAAAACGTACAAAATAAGTAATAGAAGCCTGTCGAGATTCTTTTAAAACACGCAAGTCGTGTCCTGCACTATGATCATTGACAGAAGGCTTATATAAATGAACGCTGTACGCATCATCATAGGCAGACGCTGAATGTTTAAAGAAGGAATAATCCGGCAACTTTTTATGACTGGAATAATCAACAGACCATTGGCTAAAATCGGATACAAGAGCATCCTGTGGACTAACATTATACATTTTTTCCAAATTAACAACATTATCGCTATAAGATATATCTGTGTTGATCAGATTATAACGATGTGCTGCATAAACCCAACCGTTATCACGAACAAAAAGACTAGACAAATCAGAAGATGAATTGTTACCATGCTTAACGCCGTAAAAAGACGTAGTAATATATATCTCAATATCCCGCGAAGGATCAGCATTATTCACAACAAATCCATTATAACTGACCTTAGACAATTCCGGCACAGGAACATCAGGATCATACTCATCCTGCCGAAAATCATGATCATAATCATAGATATTGTCCGGTCTATCGAGAAGTCCGCTGTTATCATGATCAACAAAATAACGCGTTGCATCATCAAACGACTTGAACACATAGCCATCTGTATAAAAATCCAGCTTATCATAAATCACTCCGGAATGGCAGTTGGTTAAAACAGAAGTAGTACTGGTATAATCATTAGACTTAATAAATTTTCCTTCAAAATCATAAGTGCTTACCGTAAACGATTCACAAGTTATACCATATTTTTCCCCGCTGGAAGAAGATAACAGATAACATTTGTTTTCTTCCGGGACATAAAAACCGATATGAACAGTATAAGGTGCCTTTATACTGTCATAATTCATATAGTACAAAAAGAATTGATACGGTCCCGAAACAACAGAGCTGGACTCAGTGATATTATTTTTCAATTCAGGATCCATACGGTTAGAATTTTTAGACCAATTAAACCATATAGAATAAGAGTCTGCCTCCTCAGCATGCGTAGTAATAGTGGCAAGGAAAAAAACGACAACAAGGCATAGTATAATTAAAATAAAGTTACCCAGTATATCTACAGAATTATCATTATCACCGCATTTTTTCAGACACATTTCAAAACCTCCTATCACCATTTGAAAATGCACTATCAAAAAGAACCTTAAACGAAAAAAGCCACCACAAACGTGGTGGAAAGGTATGGCTGCCATATTTGGCAGCCATACAAAACCGGCAGAAAAAGAATTAGGATCGAGCAGTATTCTTGAGCTGACGCACGAGCATCAAGCCAACGCCGACCAGCCCGGCACCGAAAAAGAAAGCATATACCTCATTGCTAAGCAGAGTAGTAAGGCACTCTCCGCTAAAGGTAATCGCCGCTTTTGCAGCAGTCAAAACAGCTTCCATTGCAGTTCCTCCTTCCATTGTCATTCCTCCTTTATTATAGTAAAAATTTACCTAGGTAACTACTTCCACAAATCGCAATACGCGATATTTGTCCTGCCATTGGCAAAGTAAAACTCAATGCGAAAGTCTTTGCCGATGTTAGACTCCGTTAAAAGCCCCAAAAAGCGGTCAGGGATAACGGGAGTACAAACATCCAAACCTTTTGCACCGTTCTGGACATCACGATCCGGCATGTCAGAAGTTAAACAAGCTACATCAAGCGAAAAAGGCACTCCTGTACGCCTACTGTTTCCCGAAATGTGTTTGATACCTACCAAAGTTGCTTTCATACTAGCTCCTCACTTTCTTTTACATGATTGATTTATGACATCGGGAGATTGACCGAAAAAGGATTCCATGGTATAATCCACGCAAGGGATTTATCATAGCACCTACCAAAATCAGTCTACAAAAATCGTAAAAACCAATGGTAAATACACCATCGTAGAATCCCTTTTCGGTAATATAAACATAACACAACTATACACATAGTGCAATATACACTATGCACAAAGTTTGCGGAATAAAATTATACACTATACACAAAGTGTAGGGAGATTGAAATGACTTTTGATAAAAAAAAATATGACCAAAAATATGTAAAAGATAATTATGACAGAATACCAATCAACGTAAAAAAGGGAGAAAGGGAAATTATATTTAATAGGGCAAAAGAAAAAGGTTTTAAGTCAATTACAGAATATGTAAAAGATTTAATCAAAAATGATATAAATAATACAAAATCCAATATCAACATTGGCGAAATAAATCAGAACGGCGAAAATAATACCGTTCAATTTTAGCCCAGCGCTCCCCATTTACGAAAAGTGCGCCCTAACAAATTTCGTCCGTTTTATTTTATGGCGAAACCTGGAGCGGCGCACCCGCGCCGCTCCGGTCAACAGCGATAAGCCCCGTGCCGTAGAAGAAAACTACGGCACTAGCCTAAAGCAATCTCGGCGCGCTACCGCTTGCAAGCTTGACAGGGGATAAGGATCGAGCAAAGTAGCCGTCACTCATCTGTGCCTGTGGGGCACAAAACAGATTCGTTACCCATATATTGTACCAAATCGAGCCAAGAACAAGGGAAAAAGACAAGAGCACACCTAGGGAATGGCAGGGAACAAGTGTTCGGACAAGGAAACGGCTAGGAACAAGTGTTTGGATAAGAAAAAAAGGCGGAAATAATCCGCCTTTTGTTATACACTTTTCAAACCTTTTCCAAAAGTTTGCCGCAATCGGCACAAATGATGCGCACATCTTTTGTAGCGCGTACCGACATTCCGCAACATCGACATTGATACTTGCGAGTGCTAGAAGGCTTGCGACCGGAAGATGTACTGCCGGAAGATGTACCGCCGGAAGATGTACCGCCGCCAGGGTTAAGGTTAGAAAAAAGCGAAACACCACGATTCATAAGAATATCAGACCATCCTTGATCTATGACGTAATCAATGAGTCGCTCTGACGGGCTTGTAAGGCTCCATCCAATACGGGGGTCATATGCAATCACAAGACCGACAGACTCAGCTTTTTCTTTGAATCGCTTATTATGATAAGTATTGCCACGCGAACAATCTTGAATGCCGTGCATGAGGTTGTAGATGTGCACCATTTCATGGAGCATTGTTGAAACTACATTTTCAATAGGGCGGGAAAGTGTTCCCGCTCCAATGTTCAATTCAAAGCAATCTGTATCCTTGCATCTCCATACACGCGCGCATGTAACATGTCCATATACACGCGGTGTATTTTGAATCGTAATTACAGGGACATCCAATTCATTGCAAAAAAAATCTGTATTTAACTGACGAAAAATCTTCTCCAAATAGCCAACCGTCCGACTAGTTTTAATTGTTTCTTTCATTACTCAATCTCCCTTCTGTGGGAGCCCCTGTGGGGCTCCCACGACAAATTTAATCAGCGTGATAAGGCGTTCCAACAAGAAGAACATTGTCAATTAGTTGCGCTTGCGAAAGCAAGGCATTACTTCTAATGCTGAAAACCTTGACATCATTGGCACTAAAATTATAAATTTTGTGTACATCCAAAAAGTGACGGCGGACATTGCGCGAAAAACTATCAAATTCAAGAATCGCATCGTCATCACCAAAACAAACTACATGATATTTCATTTTCTTCATATTCAATCTCCCTTAAATTAAATTTGATTGATTGTGCACTTTCAACCTATATACATTTTACCACACTATGCACATAGTGTAAACAGAACTATGCACAAAGTTTACAATGCAAAATTAAACACTATGCACAAAGTTTTTGATATGCACATTTCAAAATGCACTAATTTCAAAAGTGCGCATTGTGCAATTTGACGAATTTAGGGGATTTTCCCGGCGGCGTGCCGCCAAGGACAGGCGGCACGCGAAAGGACAAGGACTAGCTTGATAGGGGCTACAGATCGAGCGATAATTGCTCAAACATATCAGAAGAATCCTCTGCATCAGAATCAAAAGGATTATTGAAAAAACAAAACATATTTTTTAAATAACTTGCAGTATCCATCACGATATAATTACCGGGTGAAGAATACATTTTAACAAAGTGTATACGACGGATAAAAGCATTCCATGTTTCCGGGTAATCAATCTTAACATCGCGATATTGCTCACGCAAATCAATATTGGTGCAGAAAAAAACTTTTGTAAAACAAGCAATTTTATTTGAATAACGGCAAGGCAATTCAATCGGATAGCCGTCCAAGTATTGAAGCATATCTCCAATACGAATACTGGAACGATACTCCTCAAAGAGTATGACATCCTGACCATTATAACCATCAAACGGGTGAGTATAGTCTGTCACAGTATAGACGTTAGAATAGCCATACCGTTCTTTTACGGCGCGGGTCTTACCACTTCCGGTAACGCCCCATACATAGGTAACTTCTATGTTACGCCATGTATTTTTATATTGCTCCTCTAAATATACCTTTCTTGCCTTATCTATTTTATCAATCTGAAGAATATATTTCGGATTTTCTTCCAGTATTTCATAGTTAGAAAATCCATTCTTAACCATGTCATAAAGTAAGTCTAAATCAGTACGTTTACCTTGACGCTCCTGCGGCAGATCACCATACTCTTCATGTGAATCACGATGATTCGTCTCACCTTTTGCATCATTTAACCATTTACCTTCTTTAAACACATAGTCTCTATTTTCTTGCGAAGTGCCACGGGCTATATCTCTATGAACGCCATTAAAATTATTATGCAATGACTTCCAATGAATCGGATTCTCAAAAACTATATACAAATGGGTATGAAACTTACCAGTAGCACCACCAGTCTCATCGGACATACACCAATAAACAACCTTTTCATATTTCATAATACCTAACTTAATAACATCATGAGTCCAACCTTTTGGAACAGGGTCCTCAAAAGTTAATAACCATTTACGAGCCTTATCTGCCATTATAAAGTCTCCTATTATATTGAAATACACTTTTCAAAATACAAAATTTTGGAACATGGAACAGAAGTTAAACCATATCATGTTCCAAAATAAACATGTAATTTTCCGCATAAAATCAAGGGATTTTTTAAAAATGGAACATGGAACAGAAGTCGGGGGTAATACTGCCCCCGACACTCCCATGCAGGGCACAGGGTGCCGCGCGCGTTGATAAAATCAGCGCGCGCGCGGCACGTTCCAAAAGTGCCCAAGCATGAAAACGCGGGTTCGATTCCCGTTATCTGCTTAGAAAAGCAGTGCCCCGGAAGATGAAATCCGGGGCATTGTTTTTATGTCTGCTGCAAAAAACAGAAATAATATAAAGGAGATTCCTGCCGGGTCAGAGGATGATAATGCTGGCGCAGGATAAGTCTTCTGCCAGATCATAAATCTTTCCTGAGGTCAGCCCCACAACGGTAGGGCGCAGGACGGACTGGGGATTGTTTTTGACCACTCTCGCTTTTTCGCCATTGCTGAGGTTTACTGTGGTGTCCACCGGGTAGAGGATGACGCTGGCAAGAAAGCCCTTCATGGCGTCTAAGTCGAGATCTTCTATCATGGACATGATCATTTCCACTGCGGTGCGCTGGGAGAAAGCCTCCTTATAGGGGCGTTCGGTGACTAAAGCGTCGTATACGTCCACTACGGACATGATCTTGGCAAAGGGTGTGATCTGCTCCGATTTAAGACCGAAAGGATAGCCCTTTCCGTTCATCTTTTCATGATGCTGCAGGACTGCAAAAGAGACAGACTGAGGGATTTCTTTCTTGTCCTTGAGAATCTCATAACCCAGTACGGGATGCTTTTTCATAACAGCAAATTCTTCGTCATTGAGTCTGGCAGGTTTATTCAGAATGGAGAGGGGAATTTTGGATTTCCCCATATCGTGCAGCAGCCCGGCCACTCCGATGTTGTAGATTTCCTCCTGCTTCATTTCCTTCTGCTTTGCGATGACCATGGACATGGTGGCCACATCCACACTGTGCTTGAAGGTATACTCATCACAGGTTTTGAGCGCAGAAATATCCACGGCAATGGCATCGTTTTCGTTGATCGCTTTCATCAGATTCTGTGTAATGCTGCTCGCCGTGTTGGTAAATTCCTGGGACTCAGGATTATTATACAGATATTGAATTCCTTCGGACACTCTTTTCTTGACGCTCTCGGAGAGAGTCACCTTTGCCGGATCCGGTTTGCGTATTTCATTTATGGTATGTTGTATCTGGGGAGGAAGGGGCGGCTCGGGTTTTGCGGGTTCCGGATCCGGTTCGCCTTCGCTTACATAAATGCCTGTCAGTCCCAGTTTTTTGAGGGAATCGATAAGATAGGAGTCTAAAATGGTTCCCCGGGCGATCAGAGTGCGGTCCAGCCGGTCTTTAATTGCCTGATCGATCCGCATGCCCACCTGAAGTGAACTGCATCTTACAAAGTATCGTTTTATCATTTGCTCCACCGTTTCTTTCTTCTTTTATCCAGTATAACTTATTTTGCTACAGATTCCAATGGTGAAATAAGAAAATTCATAAAATAATTTATACATCCGGTAAAAATGCCGCATAGTGCCGCTCTGTGCGGGCATAATAGTTTCTGTGACCGGAAACCTATGGACTCGGAGGAAGATTTATGAAACTCTCTTTCCGCTGGTATGGCGCAGAGGATGCCATTCCATTACAATATATCGCCCAGATACCGGGGATGCAGGCGGTCGTAACGGCAGTGTACGATGTGCCTGTGGGAGAAGTCTGGCCCAGAGAGAGCATCCGGGCGCTGAAGTCCTCTGTGGAGGCGGCGGGGCTTTTATTTGAAGTCATTGAAAGCATTCCCGTCCATGAGGACATCAAGCTTGGGCTGCCCACGCGGGACCGTTATATCGCCAATTATCGTGAGAATATCCGCCGTGTGGCGGAGGCGGGGATCAAGTGTGTGTGCTACAATTTCATGCCGGTATTTGACTGGACGAGAACGGAGACGGAGCATGTGCTGCCTGACGGTTCTACGACGCTTGTCTACTATGAAGAACAGGCGGAGGCGGTGAATCCGTTGGACAGCGAGAGTGATCTGACCCTGCCGGGATGGGATGCGAGCTATACCCGCGAGGAGCTTAAGAGGGTGGTCAGGCAATATCGCGGTATGAGCGGGGAGAAGCTTTGGGACAATCTGAAATATTTTCTGGAAGGCATCATTCCGACGGCAGTGGAATATCATGTAAATATGGCAATTCACGAAGATGATCCCTGCTGGAGCATCTTTGGGCTGCCGCGCATTATCACGGATGAGGAGAAACTGGACCGCCTGTTAAAGATCGTGGATGTTCCCAACAATGGAATCACACTCTGTACGGGTTCTCTGGGGTGTTCTGCCCAAAATGATGTGGTGAAACTGGCTGCCAAATATGCCGCAATGGGAAGGATCCACTTTGCCCATATGCGGAATGTAGCTGTCCTGCCCAATGGATTTGAGGAGAGGGCGCATTTGTCCTCCTGTGGGAGTCTTGATATGTACGCCATCATGAAAGCATTGCACGACAACGGTTTTGACGGCTATATCAGACCGGATCACGGGCGTATGATCTGGGGCGAGAAGGGCAGACCGGGATATGGTCTGTATGACAGGGCGCTGGGCGCAGCTTATCTGAATGGTCTGTGGGAGGCGGTCTCCAAACAGGGGTAAAGTCGAAAGAATTTCCGCTTCCGGGTATTGACTTTTGGCTCATGAAAAACTATACTTTATCTTGTGAAAATTATATTTTCCTCGATAGCTCAATGGTAGAGCACTCGGCTGTTAACCGAGTTGTTGCAGGTTCGAGCCCTGCTCGGGGAGCGAAAAGCGTCAGAGAGACGATGCAAAAAGCCCGTAAACGATAATGTTTGCGGGCTTTTGCATTGGCGTGAAAATTCCCCGGAAAGGGGCTCGAAGGGATAGTTGCTGCCAGACCTTTTTTGCTGTAATTATCAAGCTTCAGGTCGGAGGAAAACCGGAATGGGAAACTTAACATCAATCATTTTTAAGAACATGCCGGTCATCTTTTTCGTTTCCAGAAAAAAGATGAAATGTTATAATAAATATGACATACAGGTGTCATGTTTTGTTTGCTATGATAGAAACGGAGCGTGAGAAGCGATGAAGATAGACAGGCTGATCGGGATATTGTCAATCTTACTGCAGGAAGAGAAGACAACGGCACCAAAGCTGGCTGAGAAGTTTGAGGTATCCAGAAGGACGATAAACAGGGATATCGAAGATCTCTGCAAAGCAGGCATTCCAATTCAGACAGTGCAGGGCGCCCGCGGCGGTATCCGTATCATGGATGGATATCGCATGGACAGAACCATCCTGACGTCGAAGGATATGCAGATGATCCTTGCGGGCTTAAGGAGTTTGGATAGTGTGAG
>CANPWA010000010.1 GCA_947581865.1 uncultured Acetatifactor sp.
ATGCTGTTACTCTTTCTTATGAAATTTAACACAATATACTATATACACATATTCAAACCATACTCCATTTTAGGAAACCCCAAAAAGATCACATCACTGTCTGCCACCGGCGCCGCCTGGTCCGCAATCGCCGGACGAGAGGACTTGTCTTTCATTTCCACGCTGCTGCGGGAGTTTTGATCCTGCCAATCCAGATCCGCCTGCGTATAAGGGATCTGAGGACGGATTTCATAAAGCTGCGCGCCCGTCGCCCCGGCAATCTTTTCCGCCGCGTCAGCGGTCACCCCGCTGGCGCTGAAATAAGCCACCAATGTTTTACTCATAAGGATACCTCCGTCTTTCTTTATTTTTATGATATTTTTGTTCCGCTTCGTATGCCTCACGGACAGTCTTTGAACATTTCTCCTGTGATCTTTCCCTACCGGTTCGTCATCAGTTTCACCATCGCCTGGTTCAGCCCGTCCACCGTCAGCTTATACATGGGGAACAGCTCCTTGACGGCCGTCTCCGCCTCTCTCCAGGGTGCGCGCCCCGGCGCCATCTTGGGATTGAGCCACACCACCTTCTTGTAGTGACGCTTCACAAGCTGAAGCCACTCCCAGCCGGACAGCCCGCCGTTGGGTCCCCGGTAATTACCCGTGGTGGAATAAAGCTCCTCCGGCGCCATGGCGGCATCGCCCACGATGATCACCTTGTAGTCGCTGTCCACGTTGCGGAACATCCATTCGGTGTCCACCCAGTCCCCGTTCTCGCACTCCGGCGTCTTATAGAGCTTGGAATAGATACAGTTGTGGAAATAATAGGTTTTGACATCCTTGTAGTGATTGGATTTATGCACCGCCTGGAACAGATCGTTGAGCAGCGCGCTGAAAGGGATCATGGTGCCGCCGGAATCCATGAGAAGCAAAAGCTTCACCGCGTTTTTCCGGGGCTTTTTCATCACAATCTGAAGACAGCCGCCATTGTTGCATGTCTTATCCACCGTTCCGTCAATATCCAGCTCACTCTCGGGGATATCCAGCCTGGAGGAAAACTGGCGGAGCTTGCGGAAAGCCAGCTGGAACTGCCTGTTGTCCAGTACCCTGTCGTCCCTGAAGTCCTTGTAGCGCCGCGCTCCGACCACCGCGAAAGCGGACTGGTAGCCGGTCTGACCGCCCACCCGGACGCCGCCCACGTTGCCGCCCATATTGCCGAAGGAGGTCTTTCCCATGGTGCCGATCCAGAAACTCCCGCCGTTGTGTTCCTCATTCTGATCCCGGAGTCTCTGTTTGAAGGTCTGCTCCACATCCTCCTTGTCGATCTGAAGATCCTCCATCTGATTCAGATGGCTCCTCGCCTCCTCGTGGGCAAGCTCCAGCATCTCGGATTTGTCCAGCCATTTGAGCATCTGCGCGCCCACTTCCGTCTCGTGCTGCGCCGGCTTGAAACATTCTTCAAAAGCCATATCATACTTGTCAAAATCCGTCTCGCTCTTGACCAGGATCATCCGCGCCACATAATAAAACTGTGTCAGGGAGCTACCGCAGAGCCCCTTGTCCAGCGCCTCCTGCAAAGTCAGGAATTCCCCCAGCGTCACATGCAGCCCCTTAGCTCTGAGCGTCTCAAAAAATTTGATAAACATTAAAACCCTCCACTCCTCCCGGTCGCCGTCATCCGTCCCGGAGCATCACAGGTCTGTCTCATGCCGCACCAGCTCCAGATCCTCGTCCTTCTTCACCACCACGCCCACAAAGGGCAGCTTCGCCCTGATCTCGTCGGCAGAAATGCCGCCGATCTGCAGGGCATTCACCCAGTCGATCAGTTCCGAGGTGCTGGGTTTCTTGCGGATATCCCGGATGGCGCGGATATTGTAGAAGACCTCCATCGCGTTCTTTAAAAGATTCTCCTCCACATGGGGAAAATGCACCCGCACGATCTCCTCCATCAGCTCCGGCGTGGGGAAATCAATGTAATGGAAGATACAGCGGCGCAGGAAGGCGTCCGGCAGCTCCTTTTCCGCGTTGGAAGTGATGATGACGATGGGACGGTGCTTCGCCTTCACCGTGCGTTTTGTCTCGTTGATATAAAATTCCATCTGATCCAGCTCCCAGAGCAGATCGTTGGGGAACTCCAGATCCGCCTTGTCGATCTCGTCGATCAGAAGCACCACCTGTTCGTCGCTGTCAAAGGCCTCCCCCAGCTTGCCCAGCTTAATATAGCGGGCGATGTCGTCCACGCCCTCCTCGCCGAACTGCCCGTCGTAGAGACGCTGGATGGTGTCATATACATACAGCCCTTCCTGAGCCTTGGTGGTGGACTTGATATTCCAGATGATCAGTCTCTTTCCCAGCGCCTTTGCCACCGCCTCCGCCAGCATGGTCTTGCCCGTGCCGGGCTCTCCCTTGATCAAAAGCGGCTTCTGCAGCGCCATGGCGATATTGACGCTGGCCATCAGCTCCCCGCTTGCCACATATTCCTTTGTCCCCTGAAATTCCTGATCTGCCATTTTAACCCTCTCTTTTCTCCATTTCCTTTTCTCTATTCATTTTTCTCTATTTACAATGATTACTTTACATTACTCGTATGTTACACTATTTTCCCCCGAAAAGCAAGTCACGCTTGTGTTTTCACCCCGTCCGTGATACCATAAAAAATAATTAGTCTCATAAAAAATAGACAGCTCCTCAGGAAATAAACATTCCCGCAGGAAATAAAAAGTTCCACAGAAGACAGTTCTATAGGAAATAGTTCCGCTAAAAAGATCTTACAAAAATAATAGTCTGACAGAAATGAGGAAACATCATGCAGAATACCACCCATTATCATCAGCTTCTCTCTCTGGAGGTCTTTCCTCCCAAAAAGGAGGATGAATTTGAATCCGCGTATGAAGTGTTAAATCAGATGGCGCAGCTTCACCCCGCATTCATCAGCGTCACCTACGGCGCCGGCGGAAGCCGCTCCAAAAAAACCATAGACATTGCCTCCTATATTCAGAACAATCTGCACATCCCCGCGCTGGCACACATGACCTGCGTGGGCAGCAAAAAGGAGGAGCTGCTCGCCGTGTACGGGGAGCTGAAGAAAGCCAATGTCACAAAGGTGCTGGCGCTCCGCGGCGATCGTCCCAAGACCATGTCCGACGCACAGTACGAATCCCGGGATTTTGCCCATGCCAGCGACATGATCGCCTTTCTGAAGGAGAACACCGACCTGCAGATCGCAGGCGCCTGCTATCCCGAGAAGCATCCGGAGTCCTTCAGTCTGGAGGCGGATCTACAGTATCTGAAGCTGAAACAGGATATGGGAGCGGAATTTTTCATCTCCCAGATGTTCTTTGACAATGACTATTTTTATGCCTTCCGTGACCGCGCCCTCCAAAAAGGCATCACCCTCCCCATTCATGCCGGCATCATGCCCATCACTTCCTCCAGACAGCTCGGCACCACCGTCACTTTGTCCGGTTCCAGCATCCCCAAGGCGCTGGCGGATCTCTTTGCCAAATACGGGGAGGAGCCGGAGGACATGAAGAAGGCGGGCATCGACTACTGCATCCGTCAGATTCTGGATTTAAAACAGATCGGTGTGGACGGCATCCACCTCTACTCCATGAACCGCCCCAGGACCACGGCAGAAATCGCGGAGGCGATCCGTTAGGGTCCGGGCAGGTCTTTCTCCCGTCCGATCCAGCCCTTTGCGCTCAAAAGGACGATCCTTTGGACCGTCCCTTATTATCCTCTCTTTTAGTCTAATTCTCCCACATATCGTCGGGAATCTCAATCTTTCTGTCCCGCAGCATCAGATCCTTCACTGCCTGGGAAGCGCTCTTGCCTTCAAACAGCACGGCGTTTACCTGCTCGATGATGGGAAGCTGCACGTCGTATTTCCTGGCCAGCGCCATGGCAGCCCTGGCGGAATACACACCCTCCACCACCATCTGAACCTCGTCCATCGCTTCCTGCATGGTCTTCCCCTGTCCGATCAGTACACCTGCCCTGCGGTTTCTGGAGTGGACCGACGCACATGTCACGATCAGATCGCCGATCCCCGTCAGCCCGCAGAAGGTCTCAAACTTGCCGCCCATGGCGGTTCCCAGCCTTGCGATCTCCGTGATGCCTCTTGTGATCAGCGCCGCCTTGGTGTTGTCACCGTAGCCGAGCCCGTCCGCGATACCCGCCGCCAGCGCCACCACATTTTTCAGGGAACCTCCCAGCTCCATCCCCAGCACATCGGGGCTGATATAGACCCGGAACACTTCGCTCATAAACAGATTCTGTATGTACTCGGCAGTCTTTTTGCTCTTTGCCCCCACCACGATGGTCGTGGGAAGCCCCCTTCCCACCTCCTCCGCGTGGGAGGGCCCGGACAGCACTGCCACATCCGCCTGAGGAATCTCCTGCTCAATGATCTCGGAAAGCGTCATCAGAGTGCCGTCCTCAATGCCCTTCGCCACATTGACGATTCTTTGCCCCTCCGCCACAAGCGCGCTGATACGTTTTGCCGTCACTCGTGTATAGGAGCTTGCCACCGCCATGACCAAAAGGTCCTTACCCGTCACCGCCTCCCCATCGTCCGAGGTGCACCGGATGTCCTCCGCCAGTTTCACACCGGGAAGCATCTTGTGTTCGCGGTTTATCTCAAGCATCTCCACCTCTGCGGGCAGAGCAGACCAGACCGTGATCTCATGTCCGTTGTTATGTAACAGCACCGCCAGGGCAATGCCCCAGCTTCCGCCTCCCAGAATACTGATCTTTGCCATACTCCCTCTTTTCCGCGCCCCGCCGCGACAAACCCTGCCGCCCGGCCGCCATATGTTATTTTTTATCCGTTCTCTTGCCCGGAATGCTCCACATCCAGCTTGTTCTTCTTCGTCAGATAGGTCTTGCGCTCCTCGCCGCGGATCAGCCGCGCGATATTTTCCCGGTGCTTCCAGAATGCCATCGCGGCCAGCAGAAACGAGATCACATACATCTCAATGAGCGTTGCCTGGGAAGCGTCTCCAAACACCCCCAGCTGTCCGCAGATGATCATCTCTGCCACAAAGCAGACATACACCAGCAGCGAGCCCAGGGAGACATAGTGGGTGGTAAAAAAGATCCCAAAAAAGACAATGATACCCATGGGAATGAAATACGGATGTAAAGACAGGATCAGCCCTGCCGTCGCCGCGATGCCTTTCCCCCCTTTAAAGCCCATGTAAAAGGGAAAATTGTGCCCCAGGATCGCTCCCGCGGCGGAGTAGATGCAGAGCAGATAGATCGTGTCCGGATGGCTTTCTTTAAAGATCAGCCGGGTGACGCACACCGCCAGGATAGTCTTCACACAGTCCCCGAACAACACGATCGCTCCCGCCTTCTTGCCCAGCACCCTCAGGGCGTTGGTGGTGCCGGCGTTGCCGCTCCCATAATCCCTCACATCGATCCCATGTGCTTTCCCATAGATATAGGACGTCTGGAAAAGCCCGAAAACATAGCCTATGACCAAACATATGACACGTTCCAGCATATTATTTTTTCTCCTCGTTTCTCTCCCTGATAATGAATTTCAAAGGGGTTCCCCTGAAGCCAAAGGTCTCCCGGATCTGGTTCTCGATATATCTGGTGTAGGAAAAGTGCATCAGTTCCTTATCGTTCACAAAGATCACAAAGGTGGGCGGTTTGACGGACACCTGTGTGATATAATACAGCCTGAGGATCTTTCCCTTGTCGGAGGGAGGCTGCTGCATCGCCACCGCCTCTGCCAAAATCTCGTTGAGCACGCCCGTCGCCACACGCATGGCATGATTTTCACTCACCATATCGATAGTCTCATAGAGCTTGTTCAGACGCTGTCCCGTCAGCGCGGAGACAAACAATATCTCTGCATAGGGCATATAGGACAGGGTATTGCGCACCTTCTCCGTAAAACGGTAGATGGTCTTGTCGTCCTTCTCCAGCGCATCCCACTTGTTCACCGCGATGATCACCGCCTTGCCCCTCTCATGGGCGATCCCCGCGATCTTGGCATCCTGTTCGGTGACCCCCTCCAGGGCGTCGATGACAAGCACCACAATGTCCGCCCGCTCTACGGCTCCCACCGTGCGGATGATCATATAGCGCTCCAGCTCTTCTTTGACCTTGTTTTTGCGGCGCAGCCCCGCCGTGTCGATGAACACATACTCTTTGCCGTTGTAGACGACCGCCGTGTCCACAGCGTCCCTGGTGGTCCCGGCAATGTCGGATACGATCAGCCGCTCTTCCCCCAGAAGCTTGTTGATCAGCGAAGATTTTCCCACATTGGGTTTTCCCACAATAGCGATCCGGGGGCGGTCATCCTCCTGCTCTTCCCCGCCGTCCTCCGGGAAATAAGAGACGACCGTTTCCAGCATATCCCCCAGCCCCATACGGTTTGCCGCAGAGATGGGATGGGGATCCCCGATGCCCAGATTATAAAACTCATAGACATCCGCCATATATTTTTCAAAGCTGTCCACCTTGTTGACCACCAGGACCACCGGTTTATGACAGCGGCGCAGCATGTCTGCCACCTTGGAGTCCGCATCCACCAGCCCCTGCTTCACATCCACCAGAAACAGGATGACATCCGCCGTGTCCATGGCGATCTGGGCCTGCAAGCGCATCTGGGATAAAATGATATCCTTGGAATCCGGCTCAATGCCTCCCGTGTCGATCAGTGTGAAATTTTTGTCCAGCCAGCTCACATCCGCATAAATCCTGTCTCTCGTGATGCCCGGCGTATCCTTTACGATCGATATATTTTCTCCCGCCAGTGCATTGAACAGTGTAGACTTTCCCACATTGGGACGCCCCACCACCGCAACCACCGGTCTGGCTCTTCTCTTTGCCATTCTATATCTCCTGTCCGACCGCCTCCAAGACGGCATTCAAAAAGTCATATCCACTTGATTTTACAATAGAAATCGGAACTTGTAAAGCTTCTTCCAGATCCGCCACGGTCAGATCATCCAAAAATACGGGCGATCCGCTGCGCAGTACATTCTGCGGCAGCAGCAGCCGCTCTCCCAGCTCTCTGCCCAGAAGCTGATCCCGGATATCCTGTCCCGTGAGAAGCCCGGAGACGGTGATGCTCTCCCCGAAGAAATCATTTCTCACGGCATAAACCCTGATATCCGCCTTCGGAAAGACTTCCATGATCTCATCGCACATTTTTGCAATATAGGGATGGGCGAGCAGACCCGTGGCGAGGGAGATCGTGACGCGCTCTTTCTGCCCCCCGGGACCCTGTGCCGTTTTTTGCGCCAGGGCATCGTGAAATTCATCCAGCAAAAGCCGCAGCATCCCCACGCCGTTTTCCAGCTGCAGATAGCCGTCATACCGCTCCTCTTCGGGGAGCTCCTCCCCGGCCAGAAGATACCACTCATCGCTGGCATGAACAAAATGCGTCCCATATCTTTCCATACATTCTTCCTGAAAACGGTGGATCATCTCCAGCGTGTTCTTCGCGTCTTCCCTGTCAAAGGGTTCCAGCGGATACAGCCCCTCCCGGAATCGGGACAATCCCACAGGCACCACGGACACGCTCTCCAGACAGGGAAGGTATCTCATCAGCTCCCGGATGCTGAACTCCAGCTCCGCCCCGTCGTTGATCCCCTTACACAGCACGATCTGTCCGTTCATGGCAATCCCCGCCTCAAAAAGCCTGTCCACCTTTTTCAGCGCCTCACCCGCGAAACGGTTGTTCAGCATCCTGCAGCGAAGCTCAGGATTCATAGTCTGAAAGGAAATGTTGATGGGCGCCAGGCGGTACCTGCAGATCCTCTCGATATCGTGGTCCGACATATTGGTAAGCGTCACATAATTTCCCTGCAGAAAGGAAAGCCGTGAATCGTCATCCTTAAAATATAAGGTTTCACGCATTCCCTGCGGCATCTGGTCGATAAAACAAAAAATACATTTATTATGGCAGTGGCGGTACTCATCCATCAGCCCGCTCTCAAACTCGATCCCCAGATCTTCATCGGGCTCCTTGTCGATCTCCAGAAGCCACTGTTCCCCGTCCGCCTTTTCCACCAGCAGCTCGATATAGCTGTCCTGTGTCAGGAACTGATAGTCAAAAATATCTTCCAGCTCAGCGCCGTCAATGGAAAGGATCCGATCCCCGCTTACGATCCCCATCTCCTCGGCGATACTGCCCGCTTTTACCGACTTAACAATATGTTTCTTCATATCCCATACTCTGTACCTTTCCCACCGTCCTGTCCCTACAACTCTATCATATATATTGTTGTTGCGCAAGAAAAAACGGGGAATCGGCTCCCGGCAGAATACATCCGCCGGAAAGATATTTCTTGACGAGTCACCTGCAGAATGATATAAAAGAAGTGGCGGGATTGCAGGCTGATCACCCGCATTCCGTTTCCAAATTTACCAAGTTACATCTGGAGGAACATTATGCCGAATTTACGCGAACTGGAAAATGCGATGCCCGTTGCGCCCCTGAAGATCGCCGCCCTGCCCTCCGCAGAGAGAATGGGACGCCGGATCAATGATTATATGGTGAATTTCCGCAAGAATGTCCACAACGATAAAGTAAAGAACGATCCTGCCTTTCACGGCTATATCGAGAACAATTATCTTGTGGATTTAAACATCCCCCGCTTTGGAAGCGGCGAGGCAAAGGCGGAACTGGGTGAGACTATCCGGGGAAAAGATGTGTTCCTTCTGGTGGACGTATGTAACCACAACATCACATACAAGATGAACGGCTATATAAATCATATGTCACCGGACGATCATTTTCAGGACTTAAAACGCGCAATCGCCGCCTGTAACGGCAAAGCACACCGGATCAATGTCATCATGCCCTTCCTCTACGAGGGCAGACAGCACAAGAGAAATGGAAGGGAATCTTTGGACTGTGCCTACGCGCTGGAGGAACTGCGCAATATGGGCGTCACCAATTTCATCACCTTCGATGCCCACGACCCCAGAGTGGCGAATTCCACCCCTCTGAACGGTTTTGATAATTTTACGCCGCCTTATCAGTTCATCAAGGCGCTGTTGAACGCTGAAGAAGATCTGCTCATCGACAAGGATCATCTGCTGGTCATCAGCCCCGATGAGGGCGCACTGGACCGCGCGATCTACTTTGCCAGCGTCCTGGGGGTGGATACGGGTATGTTCTATAAACGCCGGGACTATTCCACCATCGTAAACGGCAAGAATCCCATCGTCGCGCACGAATTTCTGGGCGACAATATCGACGGAAAGGATATCATCATCATCGACGATATGATCTCCTCCGGCGGAAGTATGCTGGACACCGCAAAGCAGCTCAAAAAGATGAACGCCCGCCGGGTATTTATCTGCTGTACTTTCGGTCTGTTCACCGATGGGCTGTCGGCTTTCGACACTGCGTATGAACAGGGGTATTTTGACAAGGTTGTGACCACGGATCTGACTGCTCTGCCTCCTGAGCTCTACTCCCGTCCCTATTTTATCGAAGCGGATATGAGCAAATTCATCGCTTCCCTCATTGATTTTATGAACCACGATATCTCTCTGTCAAATGTTTTGGCAACCACGGACAAGATTCAGGGAATCCTGGATGCCTACAATGCCAGAAAGAATGTAGAAATGGACTTTATTTAATCCGTTTTTTCCTCTTCTGATCCGTTTTCCACATATTCGGGGAAGCGCATCACCGCTTTAAAAAGGTCTCCGTCCAGCCGGATATCGAACTCACCGTTCTGTGCCTGGACAAGGTTTTTGGTGATATAGAGTCCGAGCCCGCTTCCCTCCGTGGTCCGGGAATCATCTCCGCGGATAAACCGTTCTGTCAGATCCGCCGCCTTGATATTCATCTGCCGCTCCGAAATATTTTTCAGGGAAACCTCCACGATATTACCGCTCTCATGCTCCTCCACTGTCAGATCAATATAAACTCTGGTGTTCTCCAAAGTATATTTATAGACATTGTTGAACAGATTCTCCATAACACGCCACATACGGCGGCTGTCCGCATAGATATATGCCGCCCTGTCTCCTCCGTCCAGGACGATCTGAAGCCCTTTTTCCTCCAGCCGCTCGGAAAGCTCTCCTGTCACCTGATTTAAGAGTTCTGCCAGATTGAGTCTCTCAAGCTGAAGCTCAATGTTTCCGGAGGAAAGCTTTGAAGCCTCCACCAGATCATCCGTGAGCTGTTTGAGGCGCTGTGATTTGACGTCCAGCACGTCAATATAACTCTTTGCAGGCTCCTGTGTGATCCCTGCCCGCTTCAACAGATCCACATAACTGATGATGGAAGTAAGAGGGGTCTTAATGTCGTGGGAAACATTGGTGATCAGATCCGTCTTCATCTGCTCATCCTTCATACTGGTACTGACCGCTTTGCTGATACCTTCGCCGATATTGTTGACCGCATCCGCCATTTCCCGGTTGCTGCCGTGAAGACTCTCCACATCCAGTTTAAAATCCACTTCGCCGTCCCGGATACGCCGGATGGCATCCACGATATCCAGCCACTCTCCATTGTGCTTAAACAGCAGGACCCCCACCAGACCGTCCATCACGATCAGCGCCGCTCCCAGCCCGTACGCCCATCCCCTGTTCTCCCACAGGCGGACACATCCCCATACGCCAAGCATATTTGCCAGAAGAAACGCATTGTAAGGAATCAGGGTGCTCACTGCGGCATTGTGATGGGTCAGCACAAACTGAACCCCCTTCTGGCAGGAGACCAGAATCCAGTGAAACATACTGTCACTCCAGAGATTGCCCGACTTCACACGGCGGACCAGACTGTACCAGAGAATGCACACAAACAGGCTCAACAGCCCGCCGTACGCCGCAAATGTGCCGTACTCATAGGTCTGCGCGCCCGCCACGCCCATGCCTGTCACAGTGTGATTTTCAAACACAGTATTTGCGACGGTGAGCAGAAAACGATATCCGTATACTGCGGCATACCACAACCCCGCACAAAAGGCTATAAAAGCCTCTGTCCAGATATGGTCAAAACGATTGAGATAGTGAGAGATATTTCCCTCTTCATCATGGACGGTCCCCGCCGTCACCGTCAGATACCCGGCGATGATCAGCCAAAGCCCGAACAAAAATCCGATCGCCACGATGATCCCCGTGATATTCGGCACAATATTGTCAAACAGCATATGGGCGCTGTAAAACGCATCCCCGGGAACCGGATAATCGGTGTCCACCCCTATCCAGATGTGGGTAGATTCGGGATAAGCATAGTCATATTCCCGCAGATATCCATGGATATCCGCCTCTGTGAGACTGGAATTGCCAGTGAACTCCAGGCTGTCCGGATAATAGATAAAATAACGTCGAAACTCGGAAAAATATTCCGTTGCGGCGGCATCCGTGAGCGCTTCCACCTGTTCTTCATTCGTATAAGTATGTACGATACCGTCCTCCGTCGCCACTCGCACCATATATTTCAGATTGCTGTTCGTCTGGTACAGCCCGTTACAGTTCTGGTACAGGGTATAGCTCGTATACAGCCCGTCGATCGCCTCCTCCAGATTATTTTGAAGCTGCATATACTCAATCCAGTTGCCGGCATAGGCAGTGATCCTTTTCTCCTTGTCCGTGGTCTCATAACGCCCGTTTAACATGGGGAAATAAACCGTCACACTTCCATCGTCCTCTCTGGATACGTCCACGGTGTCTCCGGGAATTTCTGCCATGATATAGGAAAATGCCATGTCCTCCAGCTGTTCCTCCGTATAGAGCTTCATTGCCGCCTCTATATCGGTGATCTCCTCCGGTGTCCTGTCCGCGGGGTCAAATGGCTGCTCCTCCCTGGAGGTTTTGGAATTTGCGCTTTCGCTGTAATAGCGTTTGATTTCCGGGGTGAACGCCTCATCGTAAAATCCGGCGAACATGAGCTCACCGGTATCCGATAACTTGTAATTATCGGGGGAGATCACATTTCCAAAATAGTTCACGAAATCGGACATGCTCATGGCGCGGTTGGTGTACTCCACCCCATATTTCCCCCATTTGATCAGATCCTCCAGCTCATACACCACCGTGACGGGACAGTCATTCCCGTTTCCCTTGCGGCTGGCATACTCCGTCACATCGATCAGCTTGGACGAATCGAACTCCCCCGCGGTCTCAAGCTGCCCCTTGATGACAACCAGTCTGGTGATATCCGCTACCGATGTCTGAAAAATGTCGCTGAAGAGTTTACTGTCCTCAAACTCCGGCTCCGCGTCCAGGGGCGCCAGTGCGTATGTGACGGGGCCGTCCATGGTCTGTACGGTCAGATAAGAATGAAACAGGATCGCAGCAAGAGCCACCATGATACACATGGCGAGCAGATGCTGCAAAAATCCCAATATCAGCCTTTTAAAGGAATGTTTTTTCATGATCGCTCCTATTGCCTGTCTATTTTATACCCCACTCCCCAGACCACCTTCAGGTATCTGGGCTCCTTGGGATTGATCTCGATCTTCTCGCGGATGTGACGGATATGTACCGCCACCGTGTTATCCGCCCCGATAGCGTCCTCGTTCCAAATGCTCTCATAAATCTGGTTAATGGAAAACACCTTGCCCTGATTTTTGATCAAAAGCAACAGGATATTGTACTCAATGGGTGTCATCTTCACAAGCTCATCGTCCACAAAGACCTGTTTGTTCTCATCATTCACCACCAGACCGCCCACCTGGTAAACCGCCTTTCCGCCTCCATCCAGGCTTCCTAATGAGGTATATCTGCGCAGATTGGATTTTACCCTCGCCACCAGCTCCAGCGGGTTAAACGGCTTCGTGATATAATCATCTGCCCCGATATTCAGCCCCAGGATCTTATCCGTGTCCTCAGACTTTGCGGAGAGCATGATAATGGGAATGCTGCTGTACTCCCGAATCTTCAAGGTCGCGCGGATTCCGTCCAGACGGGGCATCATGATGTCCATGATCAGCAGATGGATCGTCTCCTGCTTTAAGATCTCAATCGCCTGCTCCCCGTCGTACGCCTTATAGATATGATAACCGTCCTGGCTTAAATATATTTCAATGGCATCCACAATCTCCCTGTCGTCATCACACACCAGAATATTTGCCATAAACATAACCTCCTGTATTCCGCTAGGATTTCATAAGGTCATTGTATCATATAAATCCTAAAAAATATTAAGCATTCTCTGAAAAATTATTAAGAATATATAAAAATGCTGCAAGATTTCCGCGTCTGCCATGGCTTGCGCGGTGGGAGAACAGATACTGCGGATTATGACAGGTACAAATGTCTGTCACATGGATATTCTCCTCGGGGATACCCGCTTCCTTTAGGATCACTCTGTTGGCAAGCCACAGATCCAGCTGATACTTTCCCTTTTCCCTCCCCGGCGTGATGATCCCCTCCTGCGCAAAACGGCTGCGAAACTCCTCAGCCACCTCCCCGCCTACTTCGTAACATTCCCGGCAGATGGAAGGCCCCACCGCCGCGATCAAATCCCGCGGATCACTGCCGAACTCCTTCTGCATCCGCCGCACCATACACTCCCCCATGCGCCCTGCCGTACCACGCCATCCGGAGTGCGCCAGCCCCACAGCTCTTCTCACCGGGTCTACAAAATACAGCGGCACACAGTCTGCAAAGAAACAGGCGAGCACCACCCCGGGCACATCCGTGACCATACCGTCGATGTCCCGGTAATCCTGAGGATACAGTACGCCCTTGCCCCGGTCCGCCGCAGTCACCCGGCGGATATTGGTGGTGTGGGTCTGTGCCGAGGCGACCACATCCTCAGGGCTGACCCCCATCACGGCACAGATACGGCGGTAATTTTCCTGCACCGCCTCCGGCAGATCCCCCCGGCTGAAACTCAGATTCAGGGAGGCACAGTCCCCGGTGCTGACGCCTCCTGTCCTGGTGGTGAACAAATGCCCTGCCATACCCGCCGCCGTCAGTGCCGGAAAGGTGAGATATTCCAACTCTCCCACACGGTTCTGCCTGACCGTTTCCCCTTCCGCAGCCCTGTTTTTTTCCCCCGTTCGGATGATCCGATACATATCCGCGCTTCTCCCCTTCCCGATAAAGGCCATGATCCCTTCCCTAAAAACTTCTCTGTCTTCCCGGGCTTCCCCCGCTATAAATATGGGGAAACGCATTCCGGATCCAGTCGATCTCCCCGCCCTGAATGGCAAGGACATCGTACCGCACAGGGGTATTGTCCCCATACCCGTGCGCACAGCGATAATAATCTGCCGCTCTGCAGATTCTTCTCTGTTTGCGCAGATTCACTGCCTCCGGCGCAGTCCCCCGGACATCGGACGCCCTGTATTTCACCTCCACGAACACGAGATAACCGTCGTGATATCCGATCAGATCGATCTCGCCCTGTCTGCAGCGGAAATTGCGCTCCACGATGCGAAGCCCCCGCCCGGTCAGATACTCTGCCGCAAGCTCTTCCTGCCTGGCGCCTATTTCCCTGGTATTCAACCGTTTCCCCTCTCCGGGCAATATTGCCCCTCCTTTTCTTCCGTCATTTAATCTTTCCCTTAAGCTTATCCATGGAGTCCACAAAGATCAGGATCTCTGCCACGACCTCATAAAGTTCCGGCGGTATCATATCTCCGATCTCCAGACGCGACAAAGTGTCTGCGAGCTTATCGTCCCGGTGAATGGGCACATCGCTCTCCTTTGCCCTCTCAATGATTCTCTCCGCCAGTGCACCCTTGCCGCTGGCGATCACTTTCGGCGCATCCTCCGCCGGATTATACTCCAGCGCGACCGCCTGCTTTACTTTACTTTTCTTCGTCTCCGCCATATTCCCCGCTCCGTCTATGCTCTGACATCAAAGGCATACCTCGCAATGGGCTGCCCGTGCTGTCCGGGTTCTTCCAGCCCGTTGACACCGCTCTTAGGTCCGCTTTGCGCGTCCCTGACCTGCATGGCACAATTACAGTGATAGCCTCGTTTTAACAGCCGCGCAGTCAAAAGATCCATATGTTCTTCCAAAAAGCCCAGCATTTCGTCGTCCCTGACATAAAACTGGGTGTTGACGCGCTCCGCCTGCATGGCGACATACACATCCACCGCCCCCAAATGTTCCATATCCAGATGCAGCAGCGCGCTGATCTGCCCATCTTTCGCCGCCAGATTTCTCTTATTGGTATAGACATATAAATCGCCGTGGGCGTCTCCCTGCTGCAGTCTCAACGGAAGCTGTACATAAGTATACGCCTGATTGAGCTGCTGCAGGAAGTCCAGATTCTGGTTCATATTGTTCACCGCCTTGAAAGCGGCAGAATCTGTCTGTCCGTTCTGCTCCAACGTCTGTGTCAGAGTCTTCAGCTGTCTGTCCAGCCGGGAATAGAGCTCATCCACCCTGCCGGGTTTGGCCACTTCCTCAGGCGCAATGCTCCACAGCCTGCCCAGCCCTTCCGTCAGAATATTTCTCACATCCCGGCTCCCGATCAGCCCCTCCAGAAGCTGTCTGTCGTTTCTCTCAAGCCCGCGCGCCACAAGCTGTCTCAATGCCTCTGCCTGCTCCTTCGCTCCCCCCTGCTCTAACGCCTGCACGAACCTGGTCAGTGCGGCTGCGGTCTGGGGATCCCTGCTCTGTCCCGCCTGCAATGCCAGCGGGGAAAAAATCCGGGCATCCCCCTGTACCGGGGATTGGGAAGGATGCTCCTCCCCTCCGTCGTCCGCAAGCTCCAGTACACTCTCCCGGGCATCGGCAACGACCTGCCGGACGGCTTCCTCCCCAAAAGCTTCCGGCGCCGCTGCCTGCGCGGCTCCGGTTCCTGCGCCGGCGGGCAGTTCCTCCTGCGCCGGCTGCACACTGCCCTGCAGAGTCTCTGCGGGGATCTCCTCCCCTGCACTTTCGTCCAAAACGGCATTCTGCGCTTCCTCCAGCATCCCCAGAAGATCCTGAAGCATGTTAGCCGCCCCTTCCAGGTTTCCTTCCGCTGCCATGGACTGCATGCTCTCGGGCAGAGCCTCTAAAACCGTATGCAGCCCCTCTATCAGCTGATGTGTCAGATTTTTATAGGAGGCGATCTGGGCAAGATTTTCCTCATTCACGGGAAGTCCCAGCCTGTGCAGATCCACAATATCGGATACACTGCTCTCCGGGAAAAAACTGACCTCGCGGTACATCTGCTGCAGGGATGCCCGGTCAATGGGCAGCCCCGCTTCCATCATGAGCCCGGTCATGGATACCGTGGTCTGATTGACGGGAAGAGCAGCCATATCTAAGGCTTTCAATGCGTTCGCCTGACTGGCGGTATTGGCAAACAGAGGGCTCAAGGTGAGCGTCTGTCCGTTGTTCTTCACCTCGAAAGTCATCATACGCCCGGTCTCAAGATTCATGTCGCGGTCCACTCGCGCCTCCAGCACCATATCGTCAGAAATTCTGATCTGTACCTGGCTGCCGTTTCTGGAAACCACTTCGCCCTGCACCGTCTCACCCGGTCTAAACCCCTGCGCATGACGGCCTGACAGCACACCGCCTGCCCCCTCCGTCACAGACTGTGTGCCGGGCTGTGCATTCGTATGATTGAGCTGCCCGCCCCTGAAAACATCCTCAAGCCTCATGATACCTCCACAAAATTACCTATAAAACTACGTCTGTGTATGGGCGAAGGGCCATACTTTTTCAATGCCTCTATATGTGCAGCGCTGCCATAACCCTTATTTCCCGCGAAACCGTACTCCGGGAAGATACTGTCATACTGTACCATCAGCCGGTCTCTTGTGACCTTGGCAATGATACTCGCAGCCCCGATAGAAATACTTTTGGCATCTCCCTTAATGATCGGCACCTGAAAAATATCCACCCCCGGAATCCTCACCGCGTCATTCAAAAGAATATCCGGCCGGGGAGAAAGTTTTCCGATCGCCTCACGCATCGCCTCATAGGTCGCCTGCAGTATATTGATCTCATCGATGCGCTCCGGGGAAGCATAGCCGACCGCACACGCCACGGCGCGCTCCATAATGATCTCATAAAGTTCCTCTCTCTTTTTTTCGGAGAGTTGCTTGGAATCATTTATATACAATATTTCACAATCCTTTGGCAGGATCACGGCCCCTGCCACCACCGGGCCGGCTAAGGGGCCTCTGCCTGCCTCATCAATTCCACAGATATACTGATATTCCCCGTACTCCCGCTCATAACGCTTAAGCCGCTCCAAACGCGCGCGCTCCTGCTCAAGCGCCTCCAGACGTTTCCGGGCGGTCTCCAACATCTTCCTTACCCCTGCCCGCTCGTCCGTTTCATACCGTTTTATAAAAGCAGGCAGCTCATCTTCACAAGCTGCCTGCAACTCACTTTTGATTTCCTCCAGTCTGACCGACATATCATCCTCCATAACGAAAACAATTTTATTGATGCTTTAACACTCCAAAATCCTGCAGGGGCCAGATGCGGATCCAGACCTTTCCGATAATATCCTTCCTGTTGATATTTCCCACCACTTCCGTGCGGCTGTCCGAACTGTTATTCCGGTTATCTCCCATGACAAAATATTCGTCCTCGCCCAATACAACGGGCTCCGCCGCCCTGCCTATAAACTCCGGCCGAATGACTTCTTTACCATAAGTTTCCTCCAGGATCTCCCCATCTATATAAATATTGCCCTGCTCATCAATCTGCACCGTCTCTCCGGGCAGACCGATAATGCGCTTGACATAAAAGACCTTATCCTCATACCGAAACGGAAATACAATGATATCAAAGCGTTCCGGATCCCTGAACCGGTAGCTGATCTTGTCCACAAAGAGATTATCGCCATCCATCAACGTATTCTCCATGGAAGTTCCCTTCACTCGCGTGCGCTGTATCACAAAAGTGGTCAGCGCCCAGGTCAGAAGCAGCACAACCAGCAAATAGATCCCTGTTTCTAAGATTTCCTTCATCACCTTTTTTTTCATTGTGGATTATTATCTCCTCTCCAGTGTCAACCGCCCCAGCCTGCCGCTTCTGAAATCTTCTATCAATATTCCCGCAGCCCTTGACAGATCCGGCTCTTCCCCTCTGTTAAAACACTTACGGTTCCGCGCGATCTGCCCCAGGATTTCTGCCGCCTCCTGCTCTGTCAGCGGTCCGGGGCTCTCTGTATTGTCCTGACTGTCCGGGCCGGCCGGAGGCGCTTTATCTGTCACATCGATCCCGTACCGATCGCCGAGCGCCAGAGGATAATACTGCATCAGCACCCGGATCAGATCACAGGCCAGCTCCTCCTGAATAATGATCTCATCGTTCATGGAACCGATAAAAGCGAGATACATCCCCACTTTTTGATCTTCAAACTTCGGCCATAAAATACCGGGGGTGTCCAACAGTTCCAGATTCCTGTTCAGCCGGATCCACTGCTTTCCCTTGGTGACGCCGGGCTTGTTGCCGGTCCTGGTGCACGCCTTTCCCGTGAACGAATTGATGAAAGTGGATTTACCCACATTGGGGATCCCCACCACCATAGCGCGCACCGGGCGGTTTACGATGCCCCGTTTCCTGTCCCGCTCCAGCTTCTCCCTGCATGCCTCCTGCACCAGCTCATTCATTGCCCTGACCCCTGCGCCGGATCTGGCATTGATCTCCAGCACATGCGCCCCCTGTTCCTCAAAATACTTGACCCATCGCTTATTCTGCGCCGGATCTGCCAGGTCGGATTTATTCAGCAGCACTATGCGCGCTTTATTTCTGCCCAGCTCACCAATGTCAGGGTTTCTGCTGCTTAAGGGAATCCGCGCGTCCACCAGTTCAATGATCAGATCGATCAACTTTATATTTTCCTGCATCATACGGACTGCTTTGGTCATATGACCGGGATACCACTGATAATTCATACTCACTCCGTTTCTACTTTACAAACCCCATTCCGGCGTCCTCACAGGAAAATCGGAACCAGACCTTTCCAATGATGTCCGCATCCTTTACCGCTCCCACATTCGCCGAGCGGCTGTCCTCACTGTTGTTGATATTGTCTCCCAGACAGAAATACTCCCCCTTCCCCATGGTCAGAGGATTCTCCGCGATTCCCGCATCCAGGATTTTTTCGTCTGTCCAGCCACTCTTTTCTCCGTTGATATACAGGGCTCCATTCTCGATCAGCACTTCATCCCCTGCAACTGCCACCACGCGCTTGACATAATAATGGGCATTCTCATTGCCGTTGGGCAGAAAGACGATCACATCCCCCCGCTTGGGCGACGAGATCGCATAGACAAAACGGTCGATCAAAATCTCCTGACCGTTGTACAGCCCGGGCTCCATGGAACTTCCCACCACACCCGTGATCATTCCATAGAAATGCACGACCACCACCGCGATAAAAATGGCAGTAAAAATCCCGAATATCCAGCTGAAAATCTCCCGCAGGAGTGCGGAGCTTATTTTCTTTTTACGATGATAGAAACTCAGACCTTTTTGACGCGCCATATCCGTTTCACCCCGGCTGTTCAGACATCCATGCTGTATTCATGGGCAAAAAGGGCAATCGCATTTCTGCAATCGCCCTCTTATCCCGCTCATATTATTTTACAAGCTCTTTTACTTTCGCTTTCTTACCCACACGGTTTCTCAGGTAATTCAGCTTTGCGCGTCTTACTTTACCGCGTCTGACTACCTCAATCTTCTCTACATTGGGGGAATGCAGGGGCCAGGTTTTCTCAACACCGATACCGTTGGAAGTCTTTCTCACGGTAAAGGTTTCCCTGTTGCTGCCGCCCTGGCGCTTCAGGACAACACCCTCAAACACCTGGATCCTCTCGCGGTTACCCTCCTTGATCTTGCCGTATACCTTAACGGTATCTCCGACACGGAAGTCGTCCACGTTCTCCTTCAACTGCTCTGCTTCAATTTCTCTGATAATATCACTCATACTGAGCCTCCTTCATAAAATGGATGTTCTTAATACATTCCGTAACAGAGGACCATCTCGTTTTCACAACATGAATTATTTTAACATACACAATCCTATTTTGCAAGCATAATTTCAGCCTTATTTTCAGCCTTATTTTCAGCCTTATTTTCAGCCTTATTACAGCCTCATTTCTCCAGCCGCCACAGGCTCTCCCGGGACAGATACAACCCAAGGTGCTCCTGAAGCCTCACGGATGCCTCATCCCCCTCGCAGATCTGCCCATAGGGCGTATAACCCATCTCCAGCTGTCTGTTGATGCAGAATGCCTCCAGCGACGCGCCAAATCCCTGCCTTCGGAAATCCTCCTCCACATAGAGCATCCCCAGACTTCCGTCGCTGTACCAGCCTGCAAAGCCCACCAGCCGCTCCTCCACAAAGGCGCCGTACAATGCCCCGGGCTCCATGCGCAGGGCAGGATATCGGGTCCCGCTGCGGCCGCAGCACTCTGCCACACGGGGAAGATACTCTCTGCCCAGAACCCGGATATCTTTATGCCGCACCCGGAGAGATTTTTTTTGAGTGCAGCACGCCTGCAGGCACCGGGATGTCATCTCAAATCCCAGCTCATCCCGCATAAGCTTTGCCAAAAACTCCTGGGACGCCACCGCAGACTTTGTCTCCTTCGGCACGGCGGAAAGCAGCCTTCTTCCCTCCGCCTCATCCTTTGCCGTGATCATACACAGCCTGCAGCCTCTGTCATAGATCAGCACATTGTTCTTGTCGTTTCGCAGGATCTCTCCCCGCCCCCGCGCAAGACTCTCCATCATGTGCAGATTGTGTCTCTTGTCCCGGGCAAGTCTTTCAAGCAGGTTCTCCTGCTCCTGATAGCGGGCGTACAGATCCGGTCTGCGCTCCTTTGTCAGGGCGACGGACTGCTCCAGCCTCCAGTCGGAAACCTTTTTATGGTCTCCTGAAAACAACACCCCGGGAACGCTTTTCCCGTGCCAGACCTCGGGGCGGGAATACTGCGGATACTCCAAAAGATACCTGTGGAAGCTCTCCGTCTCGGCGGAATCCCCATTGTGCAGCACTCCGGGCACCAGGCGGGATATGGCATCGATCATCACCATTGCCGGCAGCTCTCCCCCGGTGAGCACATAGTCGCCGATGGAAATATAATCTGTCACGATCTCCTCCAGCGCCCTGGCGTCAATTCCTTCATAATGCCCGCACAAAATAACGAGATCTTCCTCCTGCGCCAGCTCCATGGCACGGCTTTGGGTGAAAGGCTGCCCCTGGGGCGTCACATAAACGGTGCGAAGCCTTCCTGCCCCGCCGGTTTCCGGAACCGGGGATTTCCCTGCAGACACTCTGTCTTGCACGGATTTCCACGCGTCATAGACGGGCTGTGCCTGCATCAGCATTCCGGCGCCGCCCCCATAAGTATAATCGTCCACTTTCCCGTGTTTATCCTGTGTGAAATCGCGGATATCCACCGCATGAATCTCTATGAGTCGGTTTTCCACCGCTCTCCCGATGACACTGGTGTTGAGCCCGTCCAGTACCATCCCGGGAAACAGGGTCAGCACATGAAATCTCATTGCAGCCTCCTTTTTCTTCCGGTTTCAGCCCTTTTCTCCGGACGGCTCCTCATCCAAAAGCCCCTCCAGCACATGCACCCGGATCCACCCTTCTTCCACATTGACCTGAAGGATGCACTGTTTGATGGCGGGAAGCAAAAGCTCCCTGCCGTCATTCATGTCTATGACATACACATCGTTCGCCCCGGTCTCCAGCACCTCCCGCAGCGTCCCGAGTTCCCTGTCCTGCTCATCCACAACCTTGAGCCCCATCAGATCGGCGACAAAATACTCGTCCCTGCCCAGGCGCACGGCATCCTTTCTGGCAACCATAAGACTGCCCTGGCGGAATTTTTCCACATCATTGATGTCGTCTAACCCCTGAAACTTCAGAATCACCATCCGCTTAAAAAACCTGACACTCTCAATCTCCAGCTTTAGGCGCTGTCCCCTGATGTCCAGGATCACTTCCTTCAGCCGTTTAAAACGCTTCGGGTCGTCTGTCGTGGGAAACACCTTCACCTCCCCTTTCAGCCCATGTGTGGAGGTGACGATCCCAACCTGAAAATAATCTTCCATCCTCTAATCCTTTTTCAAACCTTTCCGCGGGCTACCGTCTATCTTCCTGCGCGTGTGCGCCTGTTTCCATGCCGTTCAGAAAAAAAGGAGAAACATGACCCGCACGTTTCTCCCCGATCTCAGACGATTTCCACGTCCACTCTTGTATTATCTTTGGACGATGCCGCCTTCACCACAGTGCGGATTGCCTTGGCAATTCTGCCCTGCTTTCCGATGACCTTACCCATATCGGAAGCAGCCACATGCAGCTCAATGACGATATTTTTTCCTTCTGTCTTCTCCGTCACAACAACCTCATCCGGATGATCCACAAGTGCCTTTGCAACTACTTCAACTAATTCCTTCATCATCCACCTCCAAAGAACTGATTCTTATTTCTCGATGCCGGCCGCCTTGAACAGTTTTCCTACTACCTCTGTGGGCTGAGCGCCGTTTGCCAGCCATTTCTTAGCAAGCTCCTCATCGATCTTAAAAGTGCTGGGATCCGTGTTGGGATCATAGGTGCCGATCTCCTCGATAAATCTGCCGTCTCTGGGAGAACGGGAATCAGCTACGATGATTCTATAAAAAGGAGCCTTCTTCTGTCCCATTCTTCTCAATCTGATTTTTACTGCCATTTCTTTTTCCTCCCTGTGGAATAAAATATTGTTGTCTGCCCCGAAGGGCTGTATGCTCAGAAGGGAAATCCACCCTTCTTACCGCCGAAACCTCCCAGACCGCCGAACATTCCGCCGTGGCGTTTCCCTCTGCCGCCCATCTGCTTCATCAGCTTCTGGCTCTGTTCAAACTGCTTGACAAAGCGGTTCACCTCAGCGATGTCCACACCGGCCCCCCTGGCGATCCTATGTTTTCTGTGAGGGCTTAACAGTTTGGGGTTGCTGCGCTCCTCCAAGGTCATGGAGAGCACGATCGCCTCCATATGTTTTAACTGCTTTTCATCGATCACAGACTCTAAGTCCCCCGCCTTGATGCCAAGCCCCGGAAGCATCCCCAGAATACTGGTCAGACCTCCCATGTTGCGCATCTGCTTCATACTCTCGAGATAGTCGTTGAAGTCGAACTTTCCTTTCTGCATCCGACCCGCCATCTCGCGTCCCTTGTCCTCGTCGATGTCGATATTTTCCTGCGCTTTCTCGATCAGGGAGAGCACATCCCCCATGCCCAGGATCCGGCTCGCCATTCTGTCCGGGTAAAACTGCTCCAGATCGGAGAGTTTCTCGCCCATGCTCACAAAGAGAATGGGTCTGCCTGTCACAGCCTTTATGGAAAGTGCCGCACCGCCGCGGGTGTCGCCGTCCATCTTGGACAGCACCACACCGTCGATGCCCACCTTTTCGTCAAATTCCTTCGCCACATTCACGGCGTCCTGACCGGTCATGGCATCCACCACCAGCAGGGTCTGATGAACCGTCACCTGCCGCTTGATCTCCTGCAGCTCCGCCATCATGTCCTCGTCCACATGAAGACGTCCCGCCGTATCCAGGATCACCACATTATGCCCGTTCTTCTCTGCGTAGCGGACTGCCTCTCCGGCAATCTCTGCAGGCTTGTGACCGGTGCCCATGTCGAACACCTCCACATCCACTTTTTTGCCGTTTACATGAAGCTGCTCCACCGCTGCCGGCCGATAAATGTCACAGGCGACCAGCAGGGATTTCTTTCCCTTCTGTTTGAGTTTTCCCGCGATCTTGGCGGTTGCGGTGGTCTTACCCGCACCCTGAAGCCCCGCCATCATGATGACCGTGACGGACTTGCCGGGCTGCATGGCGATCTCCGTGGTCTCGCTCCCCATGAGAGAAGTCATCTCCTCGTTTACGATCTTGATGACCATCTGACCGGGGTTGAGCCCATTCATCACATCCTGACCGATGGCTCGCTCCTCCACGGACTTCACAAACTGCTTAACCACCTTGAAGTTGACATCCGCCTCCAAAAGAGCCATCTTGACTTCCTTTAAGGCAGTCTTTACATCCTCCTCGGTCAGACGTCCCTTGCCGCGCAGGTTTTTAAACACACTCTGCAGTTTGTCCGTTAAACTCTCAAACGCCATTCCCAATCCTCAACCAATCCTGCCGCCATAAATCCGTGAGTACCTTACAGCTCTTCCAAAAGCTCTCCCGCAAGCTCCCGGATCCGTCCCATACAGTCACCGACGGACGCACCCGGATCCTCTGCGGCGCGCTGCGCCAGCTGTTCAATTTCCCGGATCCTGCCTTTTGCGCCGACAAACCGTTCCACCAGATGGAGCTTTGCCTCATAATCCTGCAGGATCCTGTCGCAGCGCCGGAGCAGATCGTGGACGCCCTGCCTGCTGATGCCGTGCTCCTGGGCAATTTCTCCCAGAGACATATCATGATAGACCGCATCCTCATAAATTCTTTTCTGATGATCTGTCAGCAGCTCTCCATAAAAATCATAGAGGAGACCCTGCTCAAAAATCTTCTCCATGGCACTCACCCTGACGATCCGTGCTTTTTGACCGTCTTTGCTATCATACTATAGATAAAAAGAGGTGTCAAGTATTTTTTCTTGACACCCTTCACTTTTATTCCTCCATCCTCAGCGATAAAAGGAGTTTCCTCTTTCTTCTTTTTCGGTTTGGGGGCTGGCATATAGCTGATTGCTGCTTTTATCGGTTTTACAAGCAGTCTGTCTTCATAGCCCGATATGTAATTTCATCCAATTCGGATAACTGCCCTAAAATAAACTCTAAATTTGGCAGACTCATCAATAACATGGTCCACTTAAAAAGCGAAAAAGGAATCTCCAATTTTTCCCTTTTACAAACTCAGATTTCATTCAAACACATATATGTGTACGATATAAATTGCTCCATATCCCTTAACAGCCCCTCCTGCAATTTATGACAGGTATCCAGCGCAAGCTGATATTGTTCTCTTGAAATGTCATTCATGGAAAGGGCTTCTTCCAATTCATCCCGATCATCCTCAATGATCGTTCCATCCGGATATACGATCAAATCCAGGTAAAGGTCTTCAAAATATGGAACCCCGTCCTGGTCCACGCCGCAAGATGCCGTCATATCTATATACCACAAAAGAATATCGTTCTTTTCATTTAGCATTGCCGTTATGCAATAAAAGTCATTTTCCGGCAATATGGACAGCCATTTCAATCCTTCATCGCATACAGTGATATTTTCGCCATGAAATCTCCAGATCTGGGGCGCCGTTACCTTTTCTATATCGATCAGTCCAATATAGCCTTCCAACCCATTTATTTTTACTCGTTTCCCGTGAATCGTCCTTTTCTCAATACATTTCCATTCATCATAAGACAGCCTTTTTTTCTTCACATATGCCTCCTTCATCCTTTCCCGTTCAGCCTATCGTACATAATTTCCCTCTGAGAACATACCCTATTTTCTCATAACAGGCATTTGACGCAATGTAATCGGCATCTGTATAAAGCGTGGGAACATAGCCCTCATCTTTTGCCAGTTTCGTCACCTGATAAACTATATTTTCAGCATAATGTTTCCTGCGAAACTCCGGACGGGTAAACACAAGGTTGACCGATGCCATGCTGCCCTGTGCCGCATATTTGCAGCAGGCAACAGAATTTCTCTGTGAAACAGATCCATAAAGTCCACCAGTTCATCAACGTCCTCACTGTTGCAGCGATAAAGAAAACCGTCGGCGGTCTCAGCGGGCTTTACAGGATTCGGGCAATCATACGCAAACATATTGGTAAGAACGGAAATCGGTTTACCATCTTTCACCGCCCGATCTATAAAATATTCTGCCAACTCATATTTGAGATTAAAGCGATATCTGCCATTCAACAGGGAAGACTCTGCCGCGATCCGATACACTTTCTCCTTTTCCGCTTCAGACACATCATCCGGAGTCCATATCCATACCGGAAACGGATTACAGGTAAAGCAAATGATCATCCTTTCGTGGTCGGTCAAGATCAGCTCGCATTTCCCGCCAATGATACGCCGAAGGACAAAAAACGTATATTTGTCACTCTCCAATAATTGATAATCTCTCTCATCTGCAAAGTTATCCATCGCATTCACCTCAAAGCGCCGATTTCGGATTCTTTCAACGCCTCACTCAAACTTTCCGGGATCCCCCTGGGACCTCTCACCGCATGGATGCCATACGTTTCGCTCAACACATCCAAAGGAAACCGATCCGGTTGATAGCGTTTCAGCAATTTTATTTTCATAAGGCTTGTCATATGGACTTTCCCGTCATCATAACGGCAGGGAATATCCGTCTGCGTCACCCTGCATTTATAAAGGATCGCCGAAACCGGAGCGGCGACATACAAAAACACGGTGTCCCCCGTTTTGATCCCCCTGCCCTGTTTCCAGTCGATCTTTGTTTCTTTCAAAAAAGCCGCTTCCACATCATAGTATTTCGGATTGGCCGGAATGAGCCACTCCCTTGCGGGTCTGAGCGCCTGTTTTGTCTGGGCGGATGCGGTTGCCATATAACTTTCCTCCACCCATCTGCAGATTTCGTCAAACAAAACCTCGCCCTGCAGGGAGATGGAGATCCAATTTCCTTTTCTGATATGATAGCCCCGGAAAAACCCTTCCTGCCGTACCAGGATATCCGCGAGAAACGGATCCGATATCTTCACATTCAGAATATCCACTATTTCCTCCGTTTCCAGTCCCAGCCTATTGCCCGGCACGTCCATCACAAGCGCAAACCACTTTTGATTGTCCCCATGCCGGAAGACCGTATAACCGGGATAGCGCCTCCATAAATATTCCGGAGAGGCCTTATATTGTTTCTTTAGATAAGCGAACAGCTGATCCCTGAAAGACCTCATATATATTCCTCCCGTTCCAAACGATCATGAGTCTACAAGATCAGAAATTTGTATTTTTCCACACTGTAAAGCGGCACAAAAGGCAGCAGGATCGGAACCGTCTTTACATACTCCCGATACTCCGGATCCGAGCCATAATTCTTATTCTGCCGCACCTCCAGCCGTCTGGCGCCGCTGAACATCACAAAGACGATTCCCGCATACCCCAGCAGCGCGACGATCCACTGTCCCACCGACCGAAAAGACGTGATCCCCACCACCAGAACGCCCGTCCACAAGATCAACTCTCCGAGATAATTGGGACAGCGCACGAACCGAAACAAGCCCTTGTCGCAAAAACGCTTCGGGTCGATCTTTTTCTGCCGACTCTTGCTCAGATCCGACAAAGACTCCAGCAGGATCCCGCCAGCCATCAGAACCGTACCGATCACAAAGGATACCGTGCAGCCGGTGTCGCCGTTATCGTAACGATAGAAAATCGGCGATACCATAAACAAATACAGAATACCGCAGAAGATCCACAGCATTGCCTTCAGCCACAGCTTCATACCGGAGCCGTCTTTGATTTCCGTCGTCATGTGCCTGCGATAGCTGCTGCTCTTTACTTCCCGATATAACAGATACCCGCTGAGCCGTAACCCATACACTATCAGGAGCAGACAGCTAAGCGCCGCCGGAACGCTGAGCCCGTCCCGCAGCAGGATCAGCATCGCCGCTCCCTGCCCGGCAATCGCCAGCCCATAACCGATCGAGATGAAATACACATATTTGTAAAAACCGATCATGCAGCACACCAGCGCCACCAGAAACAGAACTCCAAATTCCATAGAAAATGCCATAAACTCATCTCCCTCTTTTTCTTTGAGTATATCAAAATACTCTGGCTTCTAAAACAAATATCACAAATGACAAATCATGATATATTCTTCCTCATTTTCATCTGCAACTTCAAATCCCGTTCTTTGAAACGGGAATTATTCCACTGTATAGCCTGCATCCGCAAGCGCTTCCGTAGCTTTGTCAAAATTATTCGCTTTTACGAGAATGTAATCGGTATTAAAGCTGGACACTGCAAATATACCGATTCCACTTTCTGCGAGAACGCCTGATATTTTCGATAATACTCCGATCAGAGAAAAATCAAGGACTCCCTGAATACGAAATCCTTTCCACCCGTCATCACGGGCAGTCGTATTCTTGGGCGTATCCGCTGTTTTGCAGACAAGGGACAGTTCTTCGTCCGTCTTTGCGATAAACGAGAACTCATGACCCAAATCGATATCCTCCACACTCGCCACTTGACATACTGTGAAATCATACGGCAGCCTTTTTAATTTCATTTCGTTCTGCTTTATAAACTCGGATCTGTTCAATGTAAAAAACCCCGCCTTTCCGCTTTCCGCGTCTTCCAATAAGACGTTTTATTCTCGGAATGCCTATAACTTGCCCACGCTGCAATAGATACAAAAATCCCGGCAGTGATCACGCTTCCACAGGGAATACGTTTCATTATTTTTCTATGCTCTTTTCATCTGTGATCATCTGAAACTTTGGCATATCCCTGCTGTCATTCAGCATAGCGTTAAAACCTTTTTATCTTCATTAGCCCTAGCCATACATTCTGCCCTCAGACATAGCCTGTCCCGCTCCAATCCATTTCCAGACAAACGCAAATTCTGATAAGACCTATTTCTTGTCATTTAATAACCGTTATATTTTATCTTCAAAAAGTCCGCAAACCCTTGAAAAGGCTAAATTTATAGCATGTGAGCTTGCCCTTAGCCTTTCTCTTGTATTATATCCTTTTCCCTTACGTTATGAACTCTCATAAAGGCAAAATAAGGGAAAGAAAAACCTGTAACATACAAGGAAAACTTGCTTCACAAGTTTTCCTTGTCAAGTATTATAACATATTATGGACAGGACAGAAAGAACTGATTGAAATACTTTACCTCTTCTTTATGTAAATTAAAGTGCAAGCAGCACAGCACCCCTGATCCATTCACGTCTTGATTCGTTTTTTCAGAAACAACAATTCCTTTCTAAGCTTATCTTATTTTTCCAACCAGTAGCCGCTTACTTTCCATTCATCGTTTTCAATCGCAAAAGTTACGGAAAGATACGTCAAACTATCTTCTCCTGGAACAATAAACGGCTTGGATAAGGTATATTTCTCAGTGTCTGACAGCCCACTGATACCGACCAGTCCGATAACGTCTCTCATATCCATATTTTCAACTTCTTCCGGATTTCCGTACACATCTATATCGTTACTGTAAGAAGCAGATAAAAAACCTTTTACAGCTTCCGCGTCACCATTAAAATAAGCCTGACAAAAATCCTCCATTTTCTGCCGCAGATTTTGCACTTCTTCGCTGCCTTGGATAGAGGGCATCTGTTCTTCCATTCCTTTTGTTTCTTGACTGTTTTCGGTATTATCCTCAGCTGCCGAATTAGACTCAGCAGCATTTGAAATGTCATGATCCTCATCCTTTGGTGAAATCTGGATATTTTGATCCGAGTTTTCGCTCAAAACACGGTCGCTTTTCTTATCTGTGTCGATTGTATTATCCATATTACCTTTTGATGTTTTTCCACATGCACAACATAATACGAGGATCAATGTTACCGCAAAACATACATATACGTTTTTCATGTAGTTTATTCCTTTCTAAACTTATCTTATTTTTCTAATCCGTAGCCGCTTACTTTCCATTCACCGTTTTCGTTCACAAAGGTTACAGACAGGTATGTTAAACTATCTTCTCCCGGAACAATAAACGGCTTGGATAAGGTATATCTCTCAGAGTCTGACAGCTCACTGATACCGTCCAATCCGGCTATGCCTCTCATATCCATGGTTTCAGTTTCTTCCGAATTTCCGTACACATCTATATCGCCACTATAAGAAGCTGATAAAAACCCTTTTGCAGCTTCCGCATCGCCATGAAAATACGCCTGACAAAAATCCTCCATTCTCTGTCGCAGATTTTGCACTTCTTCGCTTTCTTTTGCTTCCTCGCTTTCTTCTGTTTCTCCACTCCCTTGCGTATCATCCGCAATTACAGCTTGAGATGTGACATCGTCATCTGCAGGATTGTCTTCTACTGCCGCGTTCGACAGGTAAGGCTTTCCCATAAGTTTGGTCTCCCAGCCGCCTCCCCAATAATCGCAGATCATCTGCATATCCTCAATGTACCAGCCATCCGGCGTATAGGAACACTCGATACATTTCACGCTTTCCGTCCATGAATCTACATAGGCAACAAAGCGCAGCATCACCTTTCCATCCTTTTCAAAGATATTCGCTCCCATCCCCTGAAAATCAAGGTTTTCCGGGTCAAAGCTGGTGGGCTGAGCCGTAGAGTAATCATCATCGGGAATAAATTCTCCATCATAATCCTCCCAGCCTACCCACTTTAGTTCCAGATCCGGATTCTGGATAAAGTTGCTGGGATACTCCACAAGCACAGGCTCTCCTGCTTCATTTTTTTCCACATGCAGGACGGAAGTCTCCCCTCCTCCATAGGTACTCCCCGTAGAGACCCTGTTCACAACAATATCCGGCAAACCGTCCCCGTTCAGATCGCCCGTAACCAGATAAGAATCCCAGTAATCCGGATAATTGACCAGGGCAATATCGCCGTCATGGAATTTTGCAAGCACCTGGCTGTATGCGTAATCGCCGTCCACATTGTCCGTTACCAGCACTCGGTCCTCTGTTCCGTCTCCGTCTAAATCCGTCCTGATCTCTATACCTGTGTCGATCGGTACTTGACTGACAGCATAAACCTTTTTGCCGCTTTGAATATGAATTAGGCTCCCGGTCTGCAAAAGGGTCGCACAAGCCAACACAATCAGGAAAACACCTTTCTTTTTCCTGCCGTTTATGATGCTGTCGAATCTCCGCTTGATAAACTTCACTCCCTGCACATAACCGGTGGAAGCTGCGTTCCATTTACAGCTGCCCTTTGCAACCCATGACATGATCATATCGCTGTATTCTTTCCTGTACGCCCTGTCTTCGCCTGCTACAACAGCTTCATCGCAGCATATTTCAATCTCCTGCTCCGCCGCCTTTCTAAGCACCCATATAAAAGGATTGAACCAATGAATGATATTGACGCACACAAAAAGCAGCTTCCATAAAATATCCTTTTGTTTGCAGTGCAGGAGTTCATGTTTTAAGATAAAACGAAGTTCCCGCTCGTCGGAAATATCGTCCGGCAGTACAATGGTATTCTGCAATACGCCCATTGTGAAAGGTCCTATAGTGGAATCCTGCAGAATAAATAACCGGGGAAACGCTTTTATTTTATATCGATCCACTTCTTCTTTCAAAATCTTCAGAGTCATTATATTCCAGCATTCTTGTCCCCGGCGCATTATGCTCCGCTTCCATATCCAATAGCCTGCCGCATAATAAACCACTAAAGCGGCAGCTGCACAGACCCAAAGGACAAAAAGCATATCTGTAGCGGTAAGCTCCCTTTTTGTACTGCCTGAGACGATGGGATTTCTAGTTTCCTGGTATTCGTCAGGAGCCGTTTGAGAGACATTTTCAGCAGATCCGCTCTGCGCATCGGTGCTCTCTGTATACATTGTATCCCCTCTTCTAAGCACCACATTGGGAACCTCCACACGGTATCCCAGCGCAGAAGCGGGAAAGCGAAAGGGTATCAGGCAGCAGACGGCAATCAGACACCATATGACCTTTTTGCATTTGGCTCCATACTGTTTTCCGCAAAAGGAAAAGATCAGAAGAAAGACGGCGGTACATATGCCGGCTATGACTGACGTATTGACGAGTGCAATCATAAATTCTCTCATGTTTCATCCCTTCTTTCCAAAGAATCCAAGTATTCCCTCAGTTCGGCAATTTCTTTCTGGGAAATGGTATTGGTCTTACAAAGCTGGGCGATCATCTTTGCGGCAGAATTATCATACAGCTTCTCCAAAAGAGTCCTGCTTTCCTGTACCTGATACTCCTTTTGGGAAATCAGCGCAGAATAATAGTTCGTACGTGTGCTCCTATCGCAGGATACATACCCCTTGTCTACCATTCTTGCCAGAAAGGTCATTAGTGCTGCAAGCTTCCAGTCATACTTACCTTTCAGTCCCGTCAGTATCTCATTGGAGGTCATGGGTGTGTCCCGTTCCCACAAAACTTTTATGATCTCAAATTCTGAATCTGATAATTTTTTCATGCTAATCCTATTTCTCCTTTCATTAACTTTTATGTTTATATTATACATTATGTTAATGTTTATGTCAATGTTAATTTTGAGAATCGCACAATTTCTTAATAACACTTTATTGCTTAGGAAATTACCTGCGCAATAATTATTTGAACAGGTAATGATAACAGAAATGTGTGAATTTAAAATCAGAGAGGCAATCATCTTGCCCCTCTGTCTTTCTTCCGAATTTCTTGCTGCCTGTAATTCTCCCGCTGCTCCAGTGATGTTTTCAGCCGTTCCCGGATGCTCTTTCCGACTTTCTTTGAATTGCCCTCTCCATAGCAATCCTTCCACTCGGACATATCTTTCTGACAGGCAGCGTAAACCTCTTGAAATTTGTGGCAGATCCTGTAAAATTCCCGCATATTCTTATATCCGTACTTTTTGAGAATTTCCTGTATCGAGGAGAGGATACATATGAAAAATAACGTGAACGGTAAGCACTATTGATGTTCGGAATGATTTTGAAACTTGTCAGTATTGCAGTGACGGTCATCAGCATCATCGTCACGATAATCAGTATCCAGCAAACCAGAAAATTTTTTCTGCGCAGGATTCCGTAAGATACTTACACAAAGAATGCAAACACGACCGCAAGGGATATTGCGTTTCCGAGAATGTGCGAAAAGGCGCTGATAACGCAATTGCCCGATTTATGATAAATTACCGAGAAGATCTTCATTCCCTTCCCAAGGAAAAATTCCCGATATGCGATTTCTTCACCAAATGCCGCAGTGATGACCTGACCTGGCAGCAGCGCCCAGGCAATCACACTCGGCTTTTTAATATCCTCCACGATAGTATTAAAACGCAAACCCGATTCGGAGTTCTTTACTTTGCTGACAGTTTCCCTCTGCCTGCCTTCTGCTGCACTTTCTCTGGATCACAGCTTCTCGCTGAACAGATTTTTATACCCCTCACCGTAGATCTCTGTGGCGCGGGTCACGATCATGAACGCCATGGGATCCTCCTGCCGGACGATTTCTTCCGCCCTGGAGGAAAGATTCTTTTTGATGACGCACAGGATGACATTCTTTTCTTTTCCGCTGTATGCGCCGCTCCCGTTCACATAAGTGACGCCGATGTTGAGCTCCTCCAGAATACGTCCGGCGATTTCTCCGGGATGATCACTGATGATATAGATCAGCTTTGCACTGTCCCTGCCGTACAGCACCAGATCCATCACCACGGAAGTGATGAAAATCGCCAGCCCGGAGTATAGTCCCCGCTCCAGATTGCGGAATAAAAGAGTTGCCGCGCCCACCACCACGGCATCCAGCGCTAAAAACAGCGTCCCCGTTTTCATATAAGGCATTTTCACCCGCAGAAGCTTGATGATGATGTCCATGCCGCCTGTGGTGGAACCCGCCTTGAACACCAGCCCCATCCCCACCGCGATCAACGCGCCGCCCGCCACCGCCGCCAGAAACAGATCCTGCGTCAGAGAGCCGTACAGGGCAAAGAGATTGGTAAAAATTGAAGTGAGCACTGTGCAATAGATGGTGGAAATAATAAACCTGAGACCAAATCTGCACATTCCCACCGCCAGGATGGGAATGTTTAACAAAAGGATCAATGTACCCGTCTCCAGAGGAATGATTCTGTTCAGAATGACGGAAATTCCCGTCACCCCGCCCGGAGCCAGGGAATTGGGATCCAGAAACAGACTGACGCCCGCCGAGTAAACAGCGGCGGCAGCCGTCATCACCAGATAGTCTGCCGCCCGTCTCGCGGGCGTTTTCCTGCTGTCATGAACCTGCGCAGCTAAATTTTTTTCTTCCATTTTCCACACACCTGCCTTTTTTGCTTAGTGTGTGAAATTTTTCCGGATCCATTCCAAAAAGCATTAAATATTGGTGCGCACCAGCTTGGGCTTGTATCCTTCTTTCTCCAGAGCATTGATGATCTGTTTCTTGTGCTCCGTTCCGAACGCCTCCAAAGTGATGCGGAGCTCCACCGCCGCGTTGCGGTTGATGGAGACAAACTGATTGTGTTCCAGCTTGATGACATTTCCGCTCACATTTGCGATGATCCCGGACACCCTGCAGAGTTCTCCGGGCTTGTCCGGAAGCAGCACGGACACGGTAAAGATTCTGTCACGCATGATGAGCCCCTGCTGTACCACAGAGGACATGGTGATCACGTCCATGTTTCCGCCGCTTAAGATGGAGACCACCTTTCTGCCCTTGTCCTTTAAATGCTTTAAAGCCGCGACGGTGAGCAGCCCGGAGTTCTCCACCACCATCTTATGATTCTCCACCATATCGAGGAATGCCACCACCAGCTCTTCGTCCTCCACGGTGATGATGTCGTCCAGATTCGCCTGCAGATAGGGAAAAAGTTTCTCCCCGGGAGTCTTCACCGCGGTGCCGTCGGCGATGGTGTTGACGCCGGGCAGGGTGGTCACTTTTCCGTTCTTTAAAGATTCCTGCATACAGTTTGCCCCCGCGGGCTCCACGCCGATGACCTTGATCTTGGGGTTTAAGAGTTTTGCCAGCACGGACACTCCCGTGGCGAGCCCGCCGCCGCCGATGGGAACCAGGATATAGTCCACCAGGGGAAGCTCCTTGAAGATTTCCATGGCGATGGTTCCCTGACCTGTGGCCACCGTCAGGTCGTCAAAGGGATGGATGAAGGTATAACCGTGCTCCTGTGCCAGCTCATACGCCTTGGCACAGGCTTCGTCATAGACATCCCCGCACAGCACTACCTCCGCGCCGTAGCTCTTGGTGCGGTTTACCTTCATCAGAGGTGTGGTGGTAGGCATGACGATGGTCGCCTTCGCTCCATAACACTGCGCCGCATAGGCAACGCCCTGGGCGTGGTTGCCGGCGGAAGCGGTGATCAGCCCTTTTGCACGCTCTTCCTTTGTCAGGGTGCTGATCTTGTAATAGGCTCCCCTCAGCTTGTACGCTCCGGTAAACTGCATGTTCTCGGGTTTTAAATATACCTTGTTTCCGGTCTGTCTGCTGAAATAATCGCTGTAGACCAGCTTGGTCTCCGAGGTCACCTTTTTTACGGTCTCGCTTGCCTCCTCAAATTTGCTCAGTGTCAACATTTGTTCTTCCATGCTTCGCTCCAATCTGTCCGTCTTCCCGGGCTGCCTGTCTCTTTTATACATCAAACAATGCGTTCACAAACTCTTCCGGATCAAATTTCTGCAGATCCTCCATGGACTCTCCCACGCCGATATATTTCACCGGCACATTCAGCTCGGACTGGATCGCCACAGCGATGCCGCCCTTTGCCGTGCCGTCCATCTTGGTGAGTATGATGCCCGAAAGATCCGTCACGTCTCCGAACTCCCTGGCCTGTACCAGCGCGTTCTGCCCGGTAGTGCCGTCCAATACGATCAAATTCTCCCGGTGCGCGCCGGGGAACTCCCTGTCAATGATCCGGTTCATCTTCCGCAGCTCTTCCATGAGATTCTTTTTGTTGTGGAGTCTGCCCGCCGTGTCGATCAGAAGTACATCCACTCCCCTCGCCCTGGCGGCGCTCACCGCGTCAAACACCACACTGGCGGGATCCGCCCCTTCTTTGCCTCCGATCATGGGGACATCCGCGCGCCTGGCCCACTCCGCGAGCTGGTCGCCCGCCGCCGCCCGGAAGGTGTCCGCCGCGGCGATCAAAACTTTCCTCCCCTGCGCTTTAAGTCTGCCTGCCAGTTTGCCCACGGAGGTCGTCTTGCCCACCCCGTTGACGCCGATCACCATGACGATGGACTGACGGTTCTCAAACTCATACGCCGTCTCCTCCACCCGCATCTGCTCCTTGATGCTGTCCACCAGAAGCTGCCTGCAGTCCGCAGGCTCCTTGATATGCTGCTCCCGCACCTGTTCCCGGAGTCTTTCAAGGATCTGGGCGGTGGCGTTCACGCCCAGATCTCCCATGATGAGAATTTCCTCAAGCTCCTCATAGAACTCTTCATCTATGGAGGAGAATCCGCTGAAGACCGAATCAATCCCCCGGACGATATTATCCCGGGTCTTGGTCAGCCCTTCCTTTAATCTGGCAAAAAACCCTTTCTTTTCTTCCATCCTAATCTCCATTCCGAAGCGTCTGCGCGACCAGACTTCCTCTCATATACTGCGCTAGTCCTCCAGCTCCTTGTCGATGAGATTGACGCTCACCAGAGTGGAGACGCCCTTCTCCTGCATGGTGATCCCGTAGAGCCTGTCCACCTGTTCCATGGTGCCCCTTCTGTGGGTGATGACGATAAACTGTGTGTTCTGGGTCAGTTTATGTAAATATTTTGCGAAGCGTCCCACGTTGGAATCGTCCAGAGCGGCCTCGATCTCATCCAGCAGACAAAACGGCGATGGCTTCAGATTCTGAATGGCAAAAAGCAGCGCGATCGCCGTCAGCGCTTTCTCTCCTCCGGAGAGCTGCATCATATTCTGCAGCTTCTTTCCGGGCGGCTGCGCGATGATGCGGATGCCCGCCTCCAGAATGTCTTCGTCCTCCATGAGCTCCAGCGTACCCTTTCCTCCGCCGAAAAGCTCCTTGAACACCTTGTCAAACTCTCTGGTAATGTCCGCGAACTTCTCCGTAAACTGCCTGCGCATGGCGGTGTCCAGCTCCTCGATAATACCCTCCAGCGTCTTCTCGGCCTCCACCAGATCGTCATGCTGTGTCTTTAAAAACGTATATCTCTCCATGAGATTCTTGTAATCCTCGATGGCATTGACATTGACGTCCCCCAGCCGTTTGATCTGATCCCGGAGCTCCGCCACATCCCTCTTCATCACCGTGAGATTGATCAGCGTCTCGTCCCGCATGGAAGAGGCATCACTCAAAGTGATCTCGTACTCGTTCCACATATAGTTGATCTGGGCGGTGACGGTCTCCTCCAGCTTCTCCTTTTGGGCGTTTAAGCGGTAGACCTCCTTGTCCAGCGCAGCCATGCGCTGGGAGAGCTCCTCCCGGCTCTTGAAGAAGTTTTTCTGGCTTGCCGTCAGCTCCTCCCGGCGCTCAATGTCATCCTTCAGCTTCCGCTCGGATTCGGTCTGGGCTTCGTGGGAGGCAGAGATGGTCTTTTGGATCTCGGCGATATTGTTCTGCTTCTCCTCCACTGCCCGGGCATTGTCCTCCAGGGCCTGAAGAATTTCATAAAGCTCTGCCTGATACCGCTCCATTTCCCCGTTGATACGCTCCACATTGGTCTGCTGGAAGCTCTGTGTCTGGAGCATTTTTTCCACCTTCAGATCCCACTCCGCAACCTGGACCGCCGCCTCGGACTCCTGTTCCCGTTTCTCCTCCACCTGTCTCTGGAAGAGAAGGATCTGTTCCTGTGTGGTCTTCTCTAATTGCTCGCTGTCCGCAAGCTCCCTGCGTATGGATTCCTTGTCGCTCTGAATCTCCCGGATCCGGGTCTCAATGTCCTGTTCCTCCTGGCGAAGGCTCTGGGTGCCCTCCATCTCCTCCTCCATGCGCTCTCTTGCCTGGGCGATGTTGAGCCGCGCCGTATTCTGTTCTATGGATTTGCGCTGGATATCCGCCTTCAGGCTCTCCAGCTCCATGCGCAGCTTATTCCTGCCTGCCTTGGTGTCCGCGATCTTTTGATTGGTATCGTCCACCAGGGCGAGAAGTTTCCTGACATTCTTTTCCAGTTCATCGATCTCACGGCGTCTGCCCAAAAGATTGCTGTTGTTCTTAAACGCTCCGCCGCTGATGGCTCCGCCGGGCACCAAGAGCTCTCCCTCCAAAGTTACCATGCGGATACCGTAATCGTATTTTCTCGCGATCTTCACCGCGTTATCCACATTGTCCACCACCACAATGCGCCCAAGCATCGCCCTGGCGACATTGCGGTATTTCTCTTCGATCTCCACCAGCTCATCCGCCATGCCGATGACGCCCTTCTCCTTCAGGGATTCCGGATTTTTGAATTCCTGGGGACTGGTGATGCTGGTCAGGGGGAGAAATGTGGCGCGTCCAAGACGATTCTGTTTTAAATATTGTATCATCTTCTTGGCGGTGTCCTCGTCATCGGTGACGATATTCTGAATATTGCCTCCCAGCGCGGTCTCAATGGCGGTCTCATACTTTTTGTCCACCTTGATGATATCCGCCACCACACCGATGATCCCCTTCTCCCGTTCCTTCTGTTCCATAACCTTCTTGACGCTGCCGCCATATCCTTCATAGCGCTCGGTCAGGTTGGTCAGCGCCTCCAGCTTGGACTGCTCCATGTGATATGCCGCCTGCGTCTCCCGCAGCTTCGCGTCCAGATCGGTCAGGTGCACGCGGATGTCTCCCAGCTGCAGATTCACCTCCGCCTCCCGTCCGTTCATCCTGCCGATCTCGGCGGTGATCTCCTCAAAGGTCGTCTCGAGCTGCTTTAACCGCTCCTGACGCGCCGCCTCGTCGGACTTGGCGCGCAGGAGTTTTGAGTTCAGCTCTGCCCTGCGGATATTGACCTGTTCCATCATGGTGTCAAAACGTCCCATCTGAGACTTGATGGTGGCGCGCTGGTTCAGCTCACCGATGATGACATTCTTTCCCTCCTCAATGCGTCCGTTGAGCTCCTCGATCTCACCCTGTATCTTTTCTAACGCCGCTCTCACATCCGCGGCAGTGCCGGAAAGCTCCTGCACCTGTGAGTCAATTTCCTGTTTTTCCTGCAAAATACCCTGCTTTTCCCGACTGCGGAGTTCAATTTCCTCCTGCAGCGCGCTCTTTCGGTTATTCAGATGCTCTCCGCTGCCCCGGGCAGAATTGATCTGCTCCTTCAGGACATTGATCTCTCCCTCCAGCCTGCCGCGCAGAAGCCCCGTGTCCGTCAGATTGCTCCGCGCCGCCTCGATAGCCTGCTCCAGGGTCTCCAGCTCTCCCTGGACGCGCTCATATTCCTCCTTGATATGTTCATACTCACCGGTGGTCTCCTGCAAATCCTGCCCGGCGATACCACATTTTTGCTCCAGTTCCTCCAACTGCTCCCGGATCCGTCTGTTTTCCAGTAAAAATACATTGACATCCAGCGTCTTTAGCTGTTCTTTTTTCTTTAAATAGATCTTTGCCTTCTCCGCCTGTCTCTCTAACGGCGCCACCTGCTTTTCCAGCTCGGCGAGAATATCCGTGATGCGCACCAGGTTCTGCTGTTCGTTCTCCAGCTTCTGCTGGGCGGCTGCCTTGCGGCGCTTAAATTTCACGATACCCGCAGCCTCGTCAAAAAGCTCCCTGCGCTCCTCGGGCTTTCCGCTCAGGATCCTGTCGATCTGTCCCTGACCGATGATGGAATACCCTTCTTTGCCGATACCGGTGTCGTAGAACAGCTCATTTACATCCTTGAGCCGGCAGGGGCTTCCGTTTAAAAGATATTCGCTTTCCCCGGAACGGTAGATCCGCCTTGCCACGGTGACCTCCTCGAAGTCGACGGCAAGCTGATGGTCAGAATTGTCCAGCGTGATCGCCACATAGGCGTAACTTAAGGCTTTTCTGGTCTCCGTGCCCGAGAAGATGACATCCTGCATGCTGGCGCCCCGAAGCTGCCTGACACGCTGTTCACCCAGCACCCAGCGCACGGCGTCCGCCACATTGCTCTTTCCGCTGCCGTTGGGTCCCACAATGCCTGTGATACCGTTATGAAACTGAAACACTATTTTGTTGGCAAAAGACTTAAAGCCATGTACTTCAATGCTTTTTAAATACATATTCCCTGTTCCTTCAAAGAAAGCAATGCCTCATAGGCTGCCTGCTGCTCCGCAGCTTTCTTTGTCCTTCCTAAGCCCCTCCCGAGACTTTTGTCTTCCATGATGACTTCCACCGCAAAAGTCTTGTCGTGCTCCGGGCCGCTCTCCTCTATCAGTTCATAGTGAAATTCCTTTTTGAACTCTTTCTGAATCAATTCCTGAAGCTTGCTCTTGCTGTCATAAAAGAGCTGTTTGTCCTCCAGATCGGAAAGGATGAACCGATGGATAAATTTTTTTGCAGGTTCCATGCCGCCGTCCAAATAGATGGCGCCGATCACCGCCTCCATGACATCGGCGATAATACTTGACCTGTCCCTTCCGCCGGTGAGCTCCTCACCCTTTCCCAGCCGCATAAACTGCCCCAGCCCCAGGTCCCTTGCACAGAGGGCAAGCGCAGACTCGCACACCATGGATGCGCGTATCCTGGTCAGTTCTCCCTCAGGCTGTTCGCTGTACGCGTGAAACAAAAATTCACTGGAAACCAGTTCCAGCACCGCATCCCCCAGAAATTCCAGCCGCTCATAATGTCCCGTGCGGTTGATCTTCTGTTCGTTGGTAAAGGAACTGTGCGTGAGTGCCTGTCTGAGCAGACCCTCATCTGTAAAATGATAATCTATGTATTTCTGCAGTATACGGATGTCCTTCTCCTCCCGCATAATCTCCCGGCCCTTCCTGTCATATCATGCTGCTGCGATAACTCTTGTATAGATATAAAAAAGAATGTGCCTGCGGCACATTCTCGCACCGGGCGCGCACCGCACAAGCGGCATTCCCACGGACGCGCCCAGCAATCATTCTCTCTCTTAATTCAAAGCGCCTTTGATCAGCTCAACCGCTTCCTCAACCGTTGAGATCTTCTCCGCCTTCTCGGCAGGGATCTCAATGTCAAACTCCTCCTCGATTCCCATGATGATCTGAAAGACATCCAAAGAATCTGCCCCCAGATCGTCCATAAAGGTAGTCTCCGGTGTGATCTCCTCAGGATCCACATTCAACACTTCTGCAATCACTTTTTTCAGCTTTTCAAATTCCATCTTTCAATCCTTCTTTCTTGAGAATTTACTTTTTGTTTATCCTGTGCATTTGCAGGCTCATCCGTTTTCCGATCAGTCCCGGGGAGTGATCTTCTCACGGATTTTTTCATTGATATGCTGTTCCTTGAAGGTCAGGCATTGGAGCACGGAGTTTCTGATCTCCACCGCCTTACTGCTTCCATGAGTCTTTACCACCAGCCCGTTCAGCCCCAGCAGGGGAGCTCCTCCATACTGTTCGGTGTCAAAACTCTTCAGGGTATTTTTGAGCGCCGGCTTCACCAAAAGCGCCCCGATCTTGCTGCGCAGGGAAGTCATCATACCGCCCTTGACCTTTTGGATCAGGACACCGCCTACCCCCTCGTACATCTTGAGGATCACATTGCCCACAAACGCTTCGCAGACCACCACATCCGCCACGCCGGCAGGGATATCCCGCGCCTCCACGCTGCCGATGAAATGGATCTCCGGGCAATTTTTCAACAGAGGGAAGGTCTCCTTCACCAGAGCATTTCCTTTCTCCTCCTCGGCGCCGATATTGACGATTCCCACTCTCGGGTTTGGGATCCCCATGACATTTTCCATATAGATGCTGCCCATCTTGGCAAACTGCAGCAGATGGGAAGGTCTCGCATCCACGTTGGCGCCGCAGTCGATCAAAAGGGCAACTCCGTCCGCCGTGGGAATGAGCGGAGCAAGGGGCGGTCTCTCCACACCCTTGATACGTCCCACGATCACCTGTCCGCCCACCAGCACTGCGCCGGTGCTTCCTGCGGAAACAAAAGCATCGCAGACGCCATCCTTAACCATATACATTGCCTTCACAATGGAGGAATCTTTCTTTTTCCTGATTGCCATCACCGGAGGCTCCGCCATCTCAATGACCTCTCCGGCATGTACGATCTCCACCTGTTCGGGATTATAAGTGTACTTTTTGAGCTCCTCTGCCACCAGAGGCTCCTTCCCTACCAAAAATACTTTGATTCGCTTATCTTCGTTGACGGCTTCCACTGCACCCTTCACGATCTCACCGGGGGCATTGTCACCACCCATGGCATCCACTGCCACGTTCACCATATCGGACATTTTATCATCCTCTCCATATTATATGAAAGCAATTCTCCACACTCTTTTTCTACTATACTAAACAGCATGGTAAAAATCAAGTAAAAAAGCAAAAAACAAAAGAAGTCCCTGTCTGCCGCCAGACAAGGACTCCTCTAACACTTCACGGTCCATCCGTCATTCTCCGCGATCAATCCACAGAAATGACCTGCTTCTTATTGTAGGAACCACAGTTCTTGCAAACTCTGTGAGGCACTGTCAGCGCACCGCACTTGCTGCACTTTACCAGCGTGGGAGCAGACATCTTCCAGTTTGCTCTCCTCTTGTCTCTCCTACTCTTGGAAGATTTATTCTTGGGACAAATAGACATTGTTACACCTCCTTACTCGCATTAAAAATATCTTTTATTGCCGCCATGCGGGGGTCGGGTACGAAGGTGTCGCATCCACATTCCCTCTCGTTTCGATTCTGTCCGCAGACCGGGCAAACGCCTTTACAGTCCTCTCTGCACAAAATCTTCACAGGCCAGTTTACAATAATTTCATCATGCACCAAAGCTTCTACATCCAGTTGATAGCCTTCCATAAAGCTCCGGCTCTCCTCATCGCTGTCAGGATCCTCCGCGGCTGTCTCCGGAGAGATGACCGTCCTGTCAAAAGAAAGCTCCAAGCTAACCGGCACATCCGCAAGACATCTGTCACAGACAGCGGAAAACTCCAGTCTGCAGTTCCCCTCTATCCTCGCCCTGCCCTCGCCGATATTGGCGGCAGTCATGACCACCGGAGTTTTCTCTGTGATCTCAAAAGTTCTCTGTCTGTCTGAAAACTCTGTCATCTCCAGAGGAATCTCTTTCTTCATGACTCTGCCTTCGGAAGTTAACACATCAGATAAATTAACTAACATAGCGACTCCCGTGCACAATGCTGCACAATCCGTTTGATACACCGCATTGCTGTGTTTTTGCACACTGGTTTATTATACATACAGCCATAAAGTTTGTCAATACCGGATTTACAAATTTCCGACAGGAAATTTCTTATGCCTCTGCCACCGCATCCTTCATACTCTTTACATATTGATAGAGTTCCTCTGCCGCCTGGGCGCCGTGTCTGGCAATAATCTTCACAATGGCACTGCCCACGATGGCCCCGTCGGACAACGATGCCATCTCTTTCGCCTGCCCGGGCGTGCTGATGCCGAAGCCGATGGCGCAGGGAGTGTCCGTCACCCGGCGGATCTGCTCCACCATCGCTCCCAGGTCTGTCGTGATCTCGCTGCGGACCCCGGTAACGCCCATGGAACTCACCACATAGATAAAGCCGTGGGCGCCTTCGGCGATACTGCGGATGCGCTCCTCGGAGGTGGGGGCGATCATGGAGATCAGATGGACATTGTGCGCCGCCGCGGGCTCCTCCACCTCCTCCTTTTCCTCATAGGGAAGATCCGGGATGATGATGGCTCCCACCCCCAGCTCCTCACACTTTGCAAAGAAGCGGTCATAGCCGTAATGGAACACCGGATTCAGATAGGTCATGAACGCCAGGGGCAGCCGGGAAGTCTCCCGGACTCTCCGCACGATCTCGAACACGCCGTCTGTGGTCATGCCGTTTTTCAAAGCCCGGATATTGGCGTCCTGAATGACCACGCCCTCCGCCGTGGGGTCGGAGAAGGGGAGGCCGATCTCGATCAGATCCGCGCCCGCCCGCTCCATCTCAAGAATGAATTTCACCGTGCTGTCCGCGTCCGGATCCCCCGCCGTGAGAAATCCGATGAACGCCTTTTTGTTGGGCGTGTCAAACACCCCATCCACGGAATTTTTTACTTTCTTTTGTATCTCAGTCATGGATATCCACCCCCCTGTATCTGGCGATCGCCGCCACGTCCTTGTCTCCCCGGCCGGACACACAGATGATGATGCTCTGATCCGTCCGGTAATTCTTCGCGATCTTCAACACATGCGCCACCGCATGGGCGCTCTCAATGGCACAGATGATGCCCTCCGTGCGCGCCAGATATTCAAAAGCCTCCACCGCCTCGTCGTCGGTGACGGGCACATACTGCGCCCTGCCCGTGTCATGGAGATGGGCATGCTCCGGCCCGATGCCGGGATAATCCAGCCCTGCGGAGATGGAATACACCGGGGCGATCTGCCCGTACTCGTCCTGGCAGAAATAGGATTTCATTCCGTGGAACACTCCCAGCGTTCCCGTGGCAATGGTGGCCGCCGTAAACGCGGTGTCCACTCCCTTTCCGGCGGCTTCGCATCCGATCAGCTCCACGCCCTCATCGGGAATGAAATTGTAAAAGGCGCCCATGGCATTGCTGCCGCCGCCCACACAGGCCACCACCGCGGCGGGAAGCTTTCCCTCCGCCGCGAGGATCTGCTCCCTCGCCTCTCGGCTGATGACGCTCTGGAAGTCCCGCACGATCATGGGAAAGGGATGGGGTCCCATCACGGAGCCGAGACAGTAATGGGTGTCGCTGACCCGGTTGGTCCACTCCCTCATGGTCTCGTTTACCGCGTCCTTCAGTGTCATGGTGCCGCTGGTGACGGGATGCACCTTGGCTCCTAAAAGCTCCATGCGGTATACATTGAGCGCCTGACGGTCCGTATCCTCCTTGCCCATGAAGATCTCGCACTCCATTCCCAGAAGCGCCGCCGCCGTCGCCGTCGCCACGCCGTGCTGCCCCGCTCCGGTCTCCGCGATCAGACGGGTCTTGCCCATCTTCTTCGCGAGCAGCGCCTGTCCCAGCACATTGTTGATCTTGTGGGATCCGGTGTGGTTTAAATCCTCCCGCTTCAGATAGATCTTTGCGCCTCCCAGATCCTTGGTCATCTTCTCCGCGTAATAGAGAAGCGAGGGTCTGCCCGCGTACTCTTTAAAAAGTTTATTTAACTCCGCCACAAATCCGGGGTCATTTTTATAGTGTTCATAGGCCTCCTCCAGACGGATCAGCTCATTCATCAGCGTCTCCGAAATGTACTGCCCGCCGTGTATGCCGTAACGTCCTCTACTCATGATCTGTTTCCTTTCTCCCATTTGATTCTCGTCTTATCTTCCCGCCAGCTCTTTCAGCATCCCCGCCTTGTCGGCGCAGCGCATGAACGTCTCCCCGATCAACACCGCGTCCGTTCCGTTTGCCTCGAGTCTTGCAATGTCGGCCCGGGTCTTCATCCCGCTCTCGGAGACGAACAAAATCTGCGGCGGCGCCAGTTCCCTCAGCCGGACGGAATTGTCGATATCCACGGTAAAATCCTTCAGATTGCGGTTATTCACCCCGACGATCCCCGCTCCCGCCTTCAGCGCCGTCTCCATCTCCGCCTCATCGTGCGCCTCCACCAGCGCGGACAGACCCAGTTCCCGGGCAAGCCCCACATACTCGGAAAGCTGCATGGGCGAGAGGATGGCACAGATCAGAAGCGCCGCGTCCGCACCCATCCGCTTCGCCTCATAAAGCATATATTCATCCACCGTAAAATCTTTTCTCAAAAGCGGGATCCGCACTTTCTGCCGTATGGCCTTCAGATACGCATCGCTTCCCTGGAAATAATAAGGCTCCGTCAGGACCGAGATGGCGTCCGCCCCGGCCGTTTCATATTCCCGGGCGATCTCCTCATAGGGAAAATGCTGCGCGATAATGCCCTTGGAGGGGGAAGCCTTTTTCACCTCGCAGATAAAGCTCATGCCTTCCTTTCTCAGCGCCTCCTCAAATAAAAAGGGATGCCCGTCTACTCTGTGCAGGGGCAGCTGCCGCACCTGCGCTTTCAGCTCCTCCAGGGGAAGTCTGTCCTTTTGGGCGGCGATCCGCTCCTTTGTCTTTGCCGCGATCTCCTCTAAAATCATACGCACTCCTTATTTGTTTGTCAATTCCACGAATTTTTCCAGCTGCGCCATCGCCTTCCCGCTGTCGATGGTCTCCGCCGCGAGCTTTACGCCCTCCGCGATGCTGGACGCTCTGCCAGCCACATAGAGAGCGGCTCCGGCATTCATCAGAACGGTATCCCGCTTCGGCCCTTTCTCACCCCGCAGGATCGCCCTGGTGATCTCCGCATTCTCCTGGGGCGTACCTCCCTTCAGCTCCTCCTTGGAACAGCGGGACAGCCCCATCTCCTCGGGGGTGATCACATATTTTTTCAGGCTGCCGTTCTCCAGCTCGCACACGCTGGTGGGCCCTGCGGCGGAGATCTCATCCATCCGCTCCTGTCCGTACACCACCAGCGCTTTCTTCACGCCCAGCCCCGCAAGCACCTTCGCCATGGTCTCCAGAAGCGCCTCGTCATATACGCCCAGCACATAATAAGAGGGAAATGCCGGATTGGCCAGCGGTCCCAGGATATTGAAGATCGTGCGGATGCCAAGCTCCTTGCGGATGGGTCCCACATATTTCATCGCCGTGTGATACTTCTGGGCAAAGAGGAAACAGATGCCGATCTCCTCCACTGCCGCCTTGCTCACTTCGGGCTCCGCGCCGATATTGACCCCCAGCGCCTCCAGGCAGTCCGCCGCGCCGGATCTGGAGCTTGCCGCCCGGTTCCCGTGTTTGGTCACGGGCACTCCTGCCGCGGAGATGACCAGGGCCGCCGTAGTGGAGATATTAAAGGAATTGGAGCCGTCTCCCCCGGTGCCCACGATCTCCAGGGATTCCACATCCGCGTGCAGGCGTGTCGCATGAGCCCTCATCTCCTCCGCGGATCCGGTGATCTCCTCGATCGTCTCTCCCTTCATGGTCAGGGCTGTCAGATAGGCGCTCTTTTGCACATCGCTCGCCTCTCCGCTCATGATCTCATCCATGACCGCCTTTGCCGCCTCGTACCCGATGTCCTCTTTGTTGCTCAGTTTGATGATTGCCTCTTTGATCATATTCTTACTCCCTTTCTGTGATAATATTTTTGAATGATCCGGCTCCTGCCGTCCCGCTCCCTTCAGAAAATTTTCCATGATCTTTTTCCCTCCGGGCGTCAGCACCGACTCCGGATGAAACTGTACGCCATAGACCGGATACTCCCGGTGTTCCACCGCCATCACCTCGCCGTCCGCCGTGCGGGCCGTGATCTTCAAACAGCCCGGCATACTGCCCGGTTCTGCCGCCAGCGAGTGGTAGCGCGCCACCGTCATATGATCTTCCATATCCCGAAACAGCGCGCTCTCATTGTCCAGCGCAGCCACAGACTGTTTGCCGTGCATCAGCTCCTTTGCATAGGTGATCGTCGCCCCGAAGACCTCGCAGATCGCCTGATGCCCCAGACAGATTCCCAGTATGGGGATCTTCCCGGCAAAGTGCCGTATCACGTCCTCACAGATCCCCGCATCCCCGGGTCTGCCCGGACCGGGGGAAAGAATGATGTGGCTGGGAGAAAGCGCCTCGATCTCGGGAATCCCCATCTCATCATTCCGGATCACTCTGACGTCCGGATCGACGGAACCCACAAGCTGATATACATTGTAGGAAAAGCTGTCATAGTTATCGATCAAAAGAATCATAACTTTCCTCCACCTTTCTGATCATTTTCTCTGTCATCTTCAGTCCAGCCCCTCCTGCGCGGTCTCGATCGCCTTCCTCACCGCGGCCGCCTTCTGGATACACTCCCGGTATTCCTTCCGGGGCACACTGTCTGCCACGATCCCCGCACCGGAGCGCACAAACACTTTTCCGTTTTTGGAGAAGGCCAGCCGGATGGCGATGCAGGTGTCGAGATTCCCCGTGAAGGACACATATCCGATCGCCCCGCCATAGATGCCGCGCTTGTTGTTCTCCAGCTCGTTGATGATCTCGCAGGCTCTCAGTTTCGGCGCCCCGGAGAGCGTCCCCGCAGGCAGGATCGCATCCACCGCGTCCAATGCGTCCTTATCCTCCCGGATCTGCCCGCTCACTGTGGAGCCGATGTGCATCACATGGGAGTAACGCTCGACAGACATATATTTTTCCACCTTCACGGTGCCGATCCGGCTGATCTTGCCGATATCGTTGCGCCCCAGATCCACCAGCATGTTGTGTTCCGCGCGCTCCTTCTCATCCGCCAGAAGCTCCCGTTCCAGCGCTTCGTCCTCCGCCGGCGTCGCCCCTCTGGGTCTGGTTCCGGCAAGGGGGAAGGTATAAAGCTTTCCCTCCTCCAGCTTCACCAGAGTCTCCGGGCTCGCCCCGGCGATCTCGCCGTCCGCGCCGGAAAAGTAAAACATATACGGAGAGGGATTTTCCGTGCGCAGAGCCCGGTAAGCATCCAGAAGACTTCCCTCCATCTGCGCCTCCAGGCGGTTGGACAGCACCACCTGGAAGATGTCTCCCTCCCGGATATAATGTTTGCCCTTTTCCACCATTTCGCAGTACGCTTCCTCGTCGAACAGGGGCTTAAAATCCGACTTGATGACAAGCGGCACGGGAGCGGCTTCCTCCCCGCGCTTTAAAAGCTGTCTCATGCTCTCCAGCTCCATGACTGCCCTGTTGTAATTGGTCTCCAGATCCTCCGTCTTCGCGTTCACGATCAAAATGATCTTCTGCCTGTAGTTGTCGAAGGCGATGACCTTGTGGAACAGCATCAGATTCACGTCGGCAAAGCCTTCCTCGTCCTGCGCGTCCAGCTTCAATGTGGGTTCGCTGTATTTGATATAATCGTAGGAAAAATATCCCACCAGCCCTCCGGTAAAGGGAGGCAGCCCCTCCACCTTGGGGCTCTTGTTCTCCTCGATCACGCCCCGGATCAGCCCCCGCACATCTTCCGTGGTGGTCCGGCTGCTCATGGGCGTCCTGACCGTGCTGGTGCCGTTGTAACAGGTGATCTCCAGAAGCGGGTCATAGCCCAGAAACGAATAGCGTCCCCATCGTTTGTCCGCCTCCGCGCTCTCCAACAGATACACATGACTGCTGACCTTCTTTAACATCTGCAGCACCTCGATGGGCGTGGTGGTGTCCGCGTACAGCTCACAGCTTATGGGGATCACACCATACTTTCCTCCACTGCAGATATCCCTGCATTCCTCCAGACTGGGACTGATCTTCATATTCCCTACCTCCTTACGATAAAAAAACGTCCCTGACAAACAACTGTCTGTCAAGGACGGGTCAAACATCTTCCCGCGGTGCCACCTTGCTTCACGATCGCTCGTGCTCTTGCCGGATACTATCATATCCATGACCTCTCACGCGGGTCTGCACGTCGCAGGATACTGGGAGCCTCCCGGCTCTTTTCATTGCGCCCTCCGTGGTCCATTTAACAGCCTGCATTCCCAACCTTTCTCAGCCTCCGGTCTCTCTGTAAGTGCACGAACTGTTTTTATCTCCACATCCATGGTTTCGTCCGCTTATTTAATTCTTTATCATATTAACGCTCCGGAATATAAATGTCAAGTATTTTTTCCAAAACTGTATCGACCGTTACTGTCAAGTATATAATACTTTGCAGATTCTACCGTCTTTACTTTTGTTTCAATCAATATTAAATTTCCCGCTTTCATAATTTTTTATTATGGCATAATATAAGTAAGAAAATGCTGAAGAATTTGAGACCTCTTTGGACGAGGCTCAGAAATGGGCGGCGGCATCTGTTGGTTACACAGAAAACGATGTCAATGACATTACCCATGTTTTACGAAATCTGTATCCAGCCCGGCGCTGTCGTAAGAGGGATTTCATACTTTGCGAGACCGGCGTTGTATTCCTCCTCCGTAAGCTCCTGTCCGTTCCGGAAATAAGAAAAGACCGGCTGATCTTTCTCCAAATGTCCCATCATAGCAAAAGAATCCAGCAATTCCGGCGTGATCCCGTCCTTTCCTATCCTGTAAAAGTCAATGCCGGATTCCGCCGCGCTGGCGCTGTAAGATACCTCGATCACTCCGTTATCGCAAAGCGAGAAATTTGTCCTGTACCCAAACTCCATCTCCGGGAAAATACGGACTGCCTTCGTCCCGTCAAAGCCGTACAGAGCATAATTCCAAGGAGAAAAATTGGGATTGGATATTCCCACACCGCCCTCTCCGCCGGCGATGATAAGCTCCTCGCTGCCGTTTCCGTCTATGTCATACAGTGCATAGTACACATTCTGCTTATGTGTACGGATCTCCAAACTGACATCTTCCCCAAAGCTGCTCTCATACATGTCCGTTCCCAAAAGATCCTCATAAAAGTTATTTCGGACCATGTCTGCGTATTCCGCTAAAATAGATTCATAGTTACCCTGCGATTCCTGATCATCCGGCATTTCCTGTTCATCTGACATTTTCTGTTCGTTTGACATTTTTTGGTCGTTTGACATTTCCGGCTCTTTTCCAGGCGGATAATCCTGTGCTGCGTCATCTTTGTCGGAAATCGCCTCCGAGGATTCCGCCTCATATGTTTCCGTCTTTTGGAGCATTTCCGGAACGGACATATCTCCCGCCGCTGTATTCCCCGCATTACCGCAGCCGTATAAGCCGACGGATAAGAGCAGCGCAATACCAAGGATATTTTTTCTCATATATTCCCTCCTCTACCCTTGCGGCGAGACTTCAGGATCTCCCCGCAGACAATTTATCCCAGGAAACGTCACAAAATTTTCACATACAACACAAAGCATACCCTTCGTGTTCAAAACTGCACCGGCTCCACATCCTCCGTCAGAGGAAGCATCTGGTATTCCGGGAACATCTGAAGCAGTTCCTCCAGGCAGAGAGTTGTGTTGTAAACGGTATCGTGCGCCAGCATGACTACGCGTTTTCTTCCCAGAGTGCTCTCTTTGGCATTTTGGAGAAGTCTCTCTGGTTCATTGTGTTTTGTGGCATCCTCCAGGCTGGCATTCCAGTCAAAATAAATATAGCCCCGGTCGGTCATCTCCTGCACAATATCCTGATACACACTTTTGTTATAGGAGTTGATGCTGCCCCCGGGAAAACGGAACAATTTCACCTCCACTCCGGTAGTTTCCTGCACGATCTCCCTCGCCTTCTCAAAGTCCTCCACATAGCTGTCAACACTTTGATAAAGGCTGTGATAATCATGATCATAACAGTGGATGCCGATGGTATGCCCTTCCTCGGCGATGCGTTTTGCCACCTCGGGATGCTTTTCCACATTTTCTCCTACAAGGAAAAATGTCGCCCGAATATCATGCTCCTTCAAAATATCCAATACCCGCACTGTGTTCTCTGCGGTAGGGCCGTCGTCAAAAGTCAGATACATGGTCTTGGGGAAAAAATAATAATCAATCCCGGAGGCGATTCCCGCCGCTAGCTTTTCCTGATATTCCTCCGTTACCAGCAGCTCCCTCTCCTCTTTGTTGGACAAAAATCCTGTCTCTATCAGGCAGGAGGGCATCTCCGTCTCCCGGATCACATACAGCCCGGTATCTCCCACTACCTCTCTGTCCACAGCCTGCGCGGAAAGCAGGCTGAAATTATGTACCAGCTCCGCCAGCCGTCTGCTGCCGTCCTCCCTGTCCTCATTGTACCACACCTCAATGCCTGACACATTGGAAGACTTCTCCTCACAGGCATTCTGATGGATACTCACATAGAGATCGGCTCCGGCTTCGTTTGCCTTATCCACCCGCTCCTCTAAAGTCATCATATCATCGGTCTTACGGGTGAACATCACCTTATACCCCATCTCCAACAGCCTGCTCTCCACTGCTCTTGCGATGGCGAGATTGATCTCCTTCTCATATACATGTTCCCTGCTGCAGCCCTCATCCTCACCGCCGTGCCCGGGATCCAGCGCGATCAGGACTTCTCCTCTCTCCTTCGGGATCTTCTCCCCGGCTTCTCCATCCGCCTCACCAGAGGAGCTTTCCATCTGCGCCGCTGTCTGTCCCAGCCCGTCGATACAATAAACGGCATCCATCCGGGTCTCCCCTTCCAAGGGAATGCCGGCCATATTTCCACTGATGTCTTCCACTGCCGCCGCCAGCACTTTATCCTGCGTCTGCAGCCCGAAGGCGGAGAGCGCTGTACTGACCATCGCCAGGGAGCAGATTACTCCCAGACCAGCGCGTATCGCTGTATTCCGCCTGCGTCTGTGCCTTTGTCTGCATACGATATTTTCCGCCGCATCATGGCAGCGCACCAAATGATAATTTTTCCTTCCCCTGCTGCGCATTCTTCATCCTCCCGTTTCTCATTACCCTCATGATTCCTTGGTCTCTCTGTCAGGTTTCTTATATAAAAAGAATACGGGACGCGCACATCATAAATTCAACATTTCTGCATACAAATTTCAAGCTTTTTGCATAGAAATTGCATCATTTTACATTTTGGGACAAATAGTTCAGGATCCTGTGTTCATTTGGTGATCTTTAAATAGAGCTCGTTGATTCCCTCGTAAAATCCCACCGTCACCACGGTGCTCTCATCCTCAGAATCCTCAAACCTATATTTGGCAAAAAACGGCGTATTTTCCAAAAGAGGATTCTCGGACTCATACGGTTCCGGCTCGGACAAAGCCATATACTCTGCCCAGGATGCCACCATGGCATCCGGTTCCATCTCATTCCAGAACGTGTCGGTGCGCACATAAAACTCATAAATCTTTCCTGTGTCTGCATCAATGTAGGCATCCAGAAGTTTTCCGGACTTGTCCGCATTCTGCTTCCCGGTGGCAAGGCTCACCTTCCAGACAGCCACATTGTTGCGCGGCTCCAGCACATCGATGGCAGAATAAAGTTCCACATTGTAGGCAGAGGAAGTTACCTCCTTCACTTCGTCGGGAAGCACGCCTCTCTCCCGCAGCTTCTGAATCTCCTCATTACAGATCCGGAAGATATCCTCTTCGGTGATCTCCTTCTCGGAAGGTCCCTGACGGTTGACCACAAAGGCATAGGCACCGGTGATCTCCTCATAATTTACTTCTTCTTCATTCTGTAATGTGACCAGACGGCTGCGTTCACTGCCCGGCTGGTTCTGACTGTTGAGGCACTTGGAGAGCAGGTAGAGTTTTTCGTTGCTGCTCATTGTGTAGCGGTATCCCTCCCCGGAGGTCTCCACCGTCTCCACCGTCACCTGATTGAGCGTGGCATTGTCCCGGTAGCCCGCAAGCATCTCCGGGCCCCACATGGCAAAGATGATCACCAGCCCAGCAGCAGCCAGCATGACAGCCACCTTACCCCTGTTTTGTCTCATCTGTCGTCACCTCCTTCGCATACCGCAGCACAAATCCGATATGACTGCCTTCCCCCAGCGTACTCTCTATCACCAGTTCACTCTCATGGTGTTTCAAAATCTCCGCGCACAGCGCCAGTCCCAGACCCGCGCCGTTCTTGCTGCGGGAACGGGATTTGTCCACCATATAAAATGCCTCCGTGATCTTGCGGAGCTCGTTTTCCGGTATGCCTACGCCATGATCCCTCACGGCAAAAAAGTATCCTTTCTCCAGGCGGGTGCCCGTGATCTCCACGGTGGCGCCCGGCTCTGACGCCTTGCAGGCATTGTCCACCAGATTGACCAGTACGGTCTTGATCAGATTGGGTTCTGCCCACACCTGTCCGGCATCGTACCGGAAACAGAAATTCATCTTTCTGTCCATGTGAATATCATACATCTCCTTCAGATAGACAAACAGCCCCTCCACATCCACCGTCTGCAGTTCCAGATCTCCCCGTCTGGTGACGATCAGATCCAAAAGCCTGAAAGACATGGTCTCCAGCCTTTTTCCCTCCGTGTAGATATAGTTGGCAGACAAAAAGGCTTTCTCCTCATCCAGCTTACGGGAGCGCAGCAGATCCGCGTATCCTATGATCGCCGTGAGAGGCGTTTTCAGCTCATGGGAGAACGCCGCGATGAATTCCTCCTTCGCCTCTATCTCATTCTCCAGTTTATGAATATTTTCCTCCAGCGCATTCGCCATCTGGTTGAAATCCCTGGTGAGCTGTCCCATCTCATCGTTGCTGATCTGCTCCGCCCGGTATCCATAATCTCCCTGGGTCATCTCCTTGGTCGCCTGCGTGAGCAGCCGGATCGGTCTGGTCAAAAAAAACGAAATCAAAAGCATCACCACCGAACTGACCACCAACACGGCAATGGTCACCCGGCGGTACATGGCAAACCCCCTGCTCCGCTCTTCAAATACCTCCGTGACATCCTTCATAGTCTCAAGGTACAGAATACGGTCCAGCGTGTTGATCACCGTACCGGTCTGTACATAATAGTGTTCTCCCTCCGGAATCACCTGATAGATGCGGGTCTGTTCCCCAATCTGTTCCAAAAACTTTGTATCCTCCACAAAACCGTCGCTGGCATAGAGGGGCTGACGGTTTTCATTGGAGAGACGCAGCAGGCGGTTGCTCTGTGATCCCCCGGTAGTCTCCAGATTCACTCCGATCTGCTCCACGGTGTGATCCTGAAGCACCTCGTACTTGGAAGGGATGTTCAAAGCCGCCGTCTCAAAAGCGAAACACAGGATGCTGCTCTCATTCATCGCCTGCCCTACCTCGCGCTCCAGGGAGGTCTCAAAGACATAGTTCACGAAGAAAAAACCGCTGAATCCAAATGCCGCCGCCATAATGATGATTGTCCAAAATAATATTTTGTAGGAAAATTTCATAGTCTGTTTCTCCCGCTCCCGGTTTCCTTCTCTCTAAATTTCCAGCCGGTATCCCACTTTATAAACCGCAACAAGATTATTCTCCCAACCCATTTTTTTGCGGAGTCTCTGCACATGGAGCTCCAGCGTGCGGCTGTCTGCGATGTACTCGTCCCCCCAGACCTTCTCATACAGCGTTTCCTTGAACAGCGCAACATTTTTATTCTGAATAAAAAGCACCAGCAGTCCGTATTCCTTGTTGGTGAGCACCACAGGGCATCCCGCGCGGGTCACCTTTCTCGCCTCAGTATCCACTACCACATCTCCTGCCCGGAGCTGTCTCTGGGTCTTATTGAAACGCCTGAGGACCACCTCAACACGCGCCACAAGCTCCACCACATCAAAGGGTTTCACCAGGTAATCCTCCGCCCCCAGTCTTAATCCCTTTACCCTGTCCTTTACTTCATGTTTCGCAGTGATGAAAATTACGGGGATTTTTAAGGGACGGATATATTCCATAATGTCATAACCGTCCACGCCCGGCAGCATGATGTCCAAAAGGATCAGATCAAAGTGCTCACGTTCGATCAGATCGACCGCCTGCAGCCCATCCTGCACCGCCCGGCAGCCATAACCTGCCGCCGTCAGATTGATGTCTATCAGATCACAAATCGGTTTTTCATCGTCCACAATCAATATTTTTATCATATCCCCCACATCTGCCGCCCCAAGGACGGTCTGCTTTCCTTTCCTGTTTTCCGTTAATTTCTCTCTGCCCAATAAGCCTGTATCATCTTCCCCAGTTCTTCCACGGAACAGTCATCCCGATAGGGATGGGTCTCCACAAACTCCTCATCCGTTTCAAATCCGCCGGTTCTCTGGTAATACACGGAATACTGCCCTTCCACGATGAGCTCTCCGTTCTCGCCTTCGCGGCTGTAACGTGCCACTACCAGCATATCTTTCATGCCGTCCCCGTCCAGATCCCTGGAACTCATTCCCCGCAGGGCATAAAGATTGTCATACTCCCCCATGGGCTGAAAGCTCCAGACAATGTCGCCCTCCTCGTCAATCATATAGATCATAAAAATGTTGTAATCCGCCATGGAGAAGATCCCCGGCAGGACTTTCAGATTCCCCAGCTTCTCGTAATTGCGCCACCGGCATTGCTCCTTGATGGGCGAAAAGCCGTTCTGCATCAGCTCCTCCTCTGTGGTGGCTGTGTAGAGGAACTCGGTGGAAACTCCGTCCCGCACAAAGGAACGGATACATTTCGCGCTCTTATTCATCCCGAAACGGTTGAGCATGTCATTGATGCGCCAGTCCCGGTAAAAAGATATCGTGCCGTCCGTTGTCCTCTGCTGAAACAAGACTTCGCCCACCTTGAAAGTCTCTCCATCCGAGGGCTCTCCCCCGTCTGCACAGCCCGCGATCAGAATGATATCTTTGAGATTGTCGCCGTTTAAGTCCAGAAAAGCCACGGAAACCATATCATAGACAGGCTGCGTCAGTTTCCCAAGAACGGTATAATTGCACTCCAGCTGATTCGTCTTGTAGACGATCCTGCCCTCCGCGTCCGCCAGAAAAACTGCCGCTCTGTGACAGTCTTTTTCAATGGCACAGTAAAATCTTACCGTCGGTACCTCCTGGCGCACCACAAGATCCTCCTCGGACATCTGATAAATGCTCCCGGGACGCATCACCTCGGTGGAAACCATCTCCTCGCCGTCAGGAACACTTATGAGCATCTCACTTAACAGAGGGACGTCAAACACATGCTTTTCAACCACCTCATATCCCATCGTTTCGATATCTTCCACCCTCGCAATGCCGGCAAACCGCTCCTCATATTCGCGGTATGCTTCCAGGATCGCAGCTTCCCCGTCGGCGGCATACACCGCAGCGGCATCCGCATGGTAATGGGAAGGATACCACGTAACTCCCCGGGCAGCGGGTACGGCCGACAGCCCAAACCATACTGCCGCCGCTCCAAGACAGGCACGCCAAATAAAACGCCGAATGTCTGCGCCGGATCTTTTTTCCCCTGTCACCGTTTTTTGATTTGTCTGCGCCCGCGCGCCATCCTGGTCTTTCACCCTGCAGCTCCTCCCATAGGATATCTTATTGTTTACAGTATAGCATCCGTTTTTTCACAACTCAATTCTTTTTGTCGAAATTGGAAAAATGATGCAGGAATGATGCTTTTGAAGCAAAAAATTTCCCGGCACCGCCTGATGCGGTTACCGGGAAATGAGTAGATATTTTATGATTTTTTGTCCTGCCAGTTATACCAGCCGCACGGTCTCCCTTGCGATGGCAAGCTCCTCGTTGGTGGGGATCACCATAACGGTAGTCTTGCTGTCAGGGGTAGAGATCGCAATATCTTCCCCTCTCCTGCCGTTAGCTTCCGCGTCAATGGTCACACCCAGATACCCCAGATACTCGCAGACCATACGTCTCACCAGGGATGCGTTCTCGCCCACACCGGCGGTAAAGCAGATCACATCAACGCCATTCATGGCAGCCACATAGGAACCGATATATTTCGCTACGCGGTAACAGTAAGTCTTCAGAGTTCTGGTAGCGTTCACATCGCCGTTGTTATGCCCCTGCTCCAGATCACGGAAATCGGAGGACAGATTATCGGACAGCCCCAGCACACCGGACTTCTTGTTCAAAATGGTCATGATGTCATCGATAGATTTGTTCTCCTTATGTGCGATGAACTCCATGATCGCAGGGTCGATATCACCGGAACGGGTACCCATGATCAGACCTTCCAGCGGGGTCAGTCCCATGGAAGTATCCACGCATTTGCCGTTCTTTACAGCGGAAATGCTCGCGCCGTTCCCCAGATGGCATACAATGATCTTTAAATCTTCGTATTTCTTTCCCAGAACCTCTGCGGCTCTCTTGGACACATAGGAGTGGCTGGTGCCGTGGAAACCGTAGCGTCTGATCTTATACTTCTTGTAATACTCATAGGGCAGCCCATACATATACGCCTCCTCAGGCATGGTCTGATGGAAAGCGGTATCAAACACAGCCACCATGGGTGTGCCGGGCATTAAAGCCTTGCAGGCATTGATTCCGATGATATTTGCCGGATTGTGCAGGGGGGCAAGGTCGTTGCACTCCTCGATCGCCGCCATCACTTCATCCGTGATAAGCGTGGAGGAAGCGAATTTCTCTCCGCCATGCACCACACGGTGCCCCACGGCGCCGATCTCGTCCAGACTCTTTACCACACCCGTCTTTTCGTTGGTCAGAGCCTCAAGCACCAGACGGATCGCCTCGGTGTGATCCGGCATAGGGGTCACGGTCACTTCCTTCTCTCCGCCTGCGGGAGCATAGGTGATCTGGCTCCCGTCGATGCCGATCCTCTCGCAGAGCCCCTTGGCAATGCACTGCTCCGTGTCGGAATTGATGACCTGATATTTCAGGGAAGAACTTCCGCAGTTGATAACTAAAATGTTCATGGGACTTACTTCCTTTCTGTTAATTATATTGATAATGCTTGTAAAAGAACCTATGTTTCCGCATCAGCTTCTGCCGTTTACACCAGCTGCGCCTGAACTGCGGTGAGCGCTACCACACCCACGATGTCCTGCCAGGAACAGCCTCGGGACAGATCGTTGACAGGCTTTGCAATCCCCTGGAGCATGGGACCGTAGGCTTCTGCTCCGCCCAGTCTCTGCACCAGTTTGTAGCCGATGTTGCCGGCGTCGAGATTGGGGAAGATCAATATATTTGCATTGCCGCCCACGGGGCTGCCGGGAGCTTTGGACTTCGCAACGGAGGGCACCAAAGCCGCATCCAGCTGCAGCTCGCCGTCCAGCACCAGATTGGGATACTGCTCATGGGCGATCCGGGTCGCCTCCACCACCTTATCCACCAACGCATGCTTTGCGCTGCCCTTGGTGGAGTGGCTCAGCATGGCGATGACAGGTTTGGGACCCACCAGTGCCTTGAAGCTCCTCGAGGAGGAATCCGCGATAGCCGCCAGTTCCTCGGCAGAAGGATCCTGATTCAGACCGCAGTCGGCAAAGAGGAACGCACCGTTCTCCCCCATCTCCTTAAACTGGGTATCCATCACAAAGAATGCGGAAACCAGCTTTACTCCGGGCGCTGTCTTGAGGATCTGAAGGGCAGGTCTTAATGTGTCAGCGGTGGAATGGCATGCGCCTGCAACCATGCCGTCAGCATCGTTTGCCTTCACCATCACAATGCCGAAAGTAAGGTAATCCTTCAGCAGGATCTCGCGTGCAGCTTCGGGAGTCATCCCCTTTGCTTTTCTGGTCTCGTACAGAAGATTCACATAATCGTCCAGTTTGTCCGTGGTCTTGGGATTGATGACTTTCACCCCGGTGAGGTCAACTTCCAGCCATCCGGCACCATCCATGATCTTCTCTTCGTCTCCGACCATGATGATGTCCGCGATCCCCTCCTCCATCAGCTTTGCGGCTGCCAGGAGCGTTCTCTTGTCGTTGGACTCCGGTAATACGATTGTTTTCTTGTCGAGCCTTGCACGCTCTTTGATGATGTCGATGTATGACATTTTTATTTCTCCTTTCCGTGAAACAAAATTTGTAAAACATCTTAACAAATCGAGATACATGTATTATACTAAATTTGTGAATATTTAACAAGTCATAATCTGTATTTCCCGCACATGTTATTTTTTTAACATAGGGTCGGATGCCGACAGGAAAACGCCGGCTGCGCTGCCCTGTGTAGTCAGGAGGAAAATTTGGACCATCCCAGTCAGAACCAGAACAGAAAATTTCATGTCAACGGTATTGTTGCAGAGTATAATCCGTTCCACAACGGGCACAGTTATCATCTTCAGGATGCCGCCCGGCAGACGGAAGCAGACTATACCATAGTGGTCATGAGCGGAAGCTTCGTACAGCGCGGCGCACCTGCCCTGCTCAACAAATACAGCCGCGCCCGGATGGCTCTGTTAAACGGTGCGGATCTGGTGCTGGAGATCCCCACGCTCTACTCCATCTCCAGCGCGGAATATTTTGCCACCGGAGCGGTCACTCTGCTGGACAAGCTGGGGGTTGTGGACTATCTGTGCTTCGGAAGCGAATGCGGGGACGTTGCCAGACTGAAACCTCTTGCCGACATTTTGTCCGAGGAGCCGGAGGAATACACGACACATTTAAGACAATATCTTAAGGAAGGGCTGTCCTATCCCATGGCGCGCACGCTGGCATTGATGCAAGTCCGTCCGGATCTAAATGACACCCGGGATCTTCTTGCGTCCGCCAACAATATTCTGGGCATCGAATATCTGAAGGCGCTCCGCCGCCGGAAAAGCAAAATGCAGCCCATAACCACCCCCCGGACTTCCTCCAATTATCACGACCGGATCATGGGCACCCATCAAAGCTCTGCCCTGGCACTGCGTCAGGCGATCTATGACCGTCAGGATATCCAGATCCTCGCATCCCAGATGCCGGAGTCCGCATACCGGATCCTGAGTGCCTCCCTTGCAGCCAATGAGCCTCTGCAGCTTAGCGATCTGTCCTTCCAGCTGCACTATAAGCTTCTGATGGAGGCCGAGAAGGGCTTTACGGAGTATCTGGATGTGTCTTCGGAGCTGTCGGACCGTATCTGCAGACATCTGTGCGATTTCACTGACTACAAGGCATTCTGCGATCTGCTCAAGACCAAAGATTTAACTTACACACGTATCAGCAGGGCTCTCTTACATATTTTACTGGACATCAAAAAGGAGGATCTGCTGCTTTACGAACAGGCGGATTACATCTGCTACGCGCGGGTGCTGGGATTTTCCACAGAGGCGGAACCCCTCCTGCATGAGATCAAACGCTCCTCTTCCATCCCGCTCCTGACCAAACTTGCAGACGCGGAGAAGCTTTTGGACGATACCGCCCTGAAGATATTAAAAAAGGAACTTCGCATGAACGCCGTCTATGAGAGCGCAGCTGCCATCAAATCCGGCTGCCCCATGATAAACGAGTACAGAAGTCCCCTGGTCATTGTATAAATTATAAAAGCTGATCAAACCGGTATCCGATGCGCCACAAAGCTTTACCCCCGGGCAGCCCGAAAGGCTGCCCTTAATTTTTGAAACTGTGAATCGGGGCAGGAATCCTTCCGCCTCTGTTTACAAACGCCTCACAGGAAAACGGATTCACAGGCATAATGGGCGCATAGCCCAAAAGCCCTCCGAATTCCACAGTCTCTCCAACGCCCTTTCCGATCACCGGAATGATCCTGACCGCCGTGGTCTTCTGATTCACCATACCGATCGCCATCTCATCCGCGATGATCCCGGCAATGGTGGAGGCTTTCGTATCTCCGGGAATGGCGATCATATCCAATCCTACGGAACAGACGCATGTCATAGCCTCCAGTTTCTCCAGAGTCAATGCGCCGGCTGCCACCGCGTCGATCATCCCCTGATCTTCGCTGACCGGGATGAAAGCGCCGCTTAATCCTCCCACATAAGAGGACGCCATGACACCGCCCTTCTTCACCTGATCGTTCAACAGGGCGAGCGCCGCCGTTGTTCCGGGTGCTCCCGCGTACTCCAGCCCGATTTCACACAGGATGTCCGCCACACTGTCTCCGATGGCAGGGGTGGGGGCCAGGGACAGGTCAACGATTCCAAAGGGGACATTGAGCATATGGGATGCCTCCTGGGCTACCAGCTGACCCACCCGGGTCACTTTGAACGCAGTCTTCTTGATCGTCTCGCAGAGCACTTCAAAATTTTCCCCCCGCACTTTCTCCAATGCGTTTTTGACCACGCCGGGACCGCTGACGCCCACATTGATGATCTTATCCGCCTCCGTCACGCCGTGAAAAGCGCCTGCCATGAAAGGATTGTCATCGGGCGCATTGCAGAACACCACCAGCTTTGCGCAGCCAAGGGAATCCTGCTGTTTCGTATACTCCGCGGTCTGCAGGATCATCTCTCCCATGAGTCTCACCGCATCCATATTGATCCCGGTCCTGGTGGATCCCAGATTCACGGAACTGCACACTCTCTCCGTGGTGGACAGTGCCAGCGGGATCGACCGGATAAGAAGCTCATCCGCCGGAGTCATTCCCTTGCTCACCAGCGCGGAATAACCTCCGATAAAATTCACATCCACCTCATGGGCAACATCATCCAGTATTTTTGCAAGATATGCGAAATCTTCCACCGTGCGGCAGGCTGCGCCTCCCACCAGCGCCATGGGTGTCACGGAGATTCTCTTGTTGACGATGGGGATGCCAAACTCCCGGGAAATCTCCTCCCCCGTCTTTACCAGATTTTTGGCCGCCTCATAAATCTTGTGGTGAATGTTCTCACCAAGCCGCTTTACATCAGAGTCGATACAGTCGAGCAGACTGATCCCCAGTGTGATCGTTCTCACATCCAGGTTCTCTTTTTCTATCATCTCGTTTGTCTCAAGCACTTCATATTGATTGATCATGTTATCCTGCTCCCGTTCAGATTCTATGCATCTTGTCAAAAATTTCTTCCTTCTGGCATTTGATCACCACGCCGATCCCCTCTCCCAGTGCGGCAAGATCGTCCGCCATATCACCGAACACCTTGGAAGAACGATTGGTATCCACGATCATCATCATATTGAAATAATCCTGCACGATCGTCTGGGAAATGTCCAATATATTGACATCATTTTCTGCCAGATAAGTACATACCTTTGCGATGATTCCTACCGTGTCCTTGCCCACTACCGTTATGATCGTCTTTTTCATCTCTTTACCTCCCTGCCCGCCCCGGCGGGTATATTTTCCGTCTATGAGAGGAGTTTCCCTGCCTCTCCTTTGTCTTCGCCCCTGCTCCGGATCCCTTTACGCGATCCGGATCGCCGGCGTGGGCTCGCTGCGTTTTGCCACCTGCACGGAAAAATCATTCGCATGATAGGGATTGTCCCCCAGCGTGATCTCCATGCGCACCGCCTCATAGGCGAGTTCCGGCAGATTATTTTCCTTGCTCAGATGCCCAAGAAGGATCGCCTGTACGCCGTCGTGCAGGATCCGGCTTATCAGTCTTCCCGAATTTTCGTTGGACAGATGCCCCCTGTCCCCCAGAATACGCTGTTTGAGATAATAGGGATAAGGTCCCACCTGCAGCATGTTCACATCATGATTTGCCTCCAAAAGCAAGGCATCCATCCCTCGCAGGCACTCCACCGTATAATCCGTGAAATGTCCCAGATCCGTGCAGACGGCAACCTTCTTACGCCCATAAGATACGCGGTATGCCACCGGATCCGCCGCATCGTGGGAGATAGACATGGGATTGACCGTCAGGTCTTTGATGACCAGTTTCTCATCCGCCTTCACCACATGAAACAGCTCATCATCGATCTCTCCCACGTTGGTCATATTTTTGACGGCATCGATCGTCCCCTTTGTGGCATAGATAGGAATCCCATACTTGCGGGAGAAAACTCCCAGCCCGTTTATGTGATCCGCATGTTCGTGGGTCACCAGGATCGCGTCAATATCCCTGCCCGTCAAGCCCAGATAATTTAACCCGCTTTCCGCTTTTTTGCCGCTGATGCCCACATCGACCAGCAAATGGGTGGCATCACTCCCCACATACACACAGTTTCCACTGCTCCCGCTGGCAATACTGCAAAGTCTCATGCTTTCTTCCTGCTTTCTTCCCAGTAGACCTCCATCTGGTCTCCGTCCCTGAGCGTCTCCATATAATCCGCATCATGCCCGTTGAGCTTGGTCATGATCTTCCGCCCCCGGGCATCCTTCAGATTAAAATCAATAAAATCAAATATATCCACGAACACATAGGAGGGCTTGCCCGAGAGCGTCACCATGTCCCCATTGACCAGCACCTTCAGTTCACGTCCGCCTCTCCTTCGATCCTCGTCCGAAGACGCTGCCTCCGCACTCTCTCCGTCCGATGCGTTTCCGGAGTATGCCCCGCTTCCGCTGTCTTCGTCTCCCCCGGCGCCGCCGTCCGGATCAGACAGTTCCCCGTCCCCGGATGCAGTACCGGTATCCGGTTCACTGTCAAAAGACGCTGCCTCCTCATCTTCATCAAGCGCGTCGTCCGTCACATCAAAACTCCATCTGCTGCCGTCCATGTCCCAGCTTACGGTAAAATTCTCATACACCTTCGTATCCGGTCTTGCCGGAGTATCGTTGACACGAATATCGGCACCCAGCGGCACATCCAAAAACTCTGCCACCTCTGCCACTGTATAAAAATTTTGTACTTTGATATCATCGCCCTCGCGGATCAGATAGAATTCATTCTGTCTGCCGCCATTGACCTCTGCCGTCTTGGGCAGATCGATCCTGCTTCCGTTGGCGTATACATGAAGCTGCTCTGCCAGCTCCGGCAGACGCCCCAGTTCCTGCACCGCCGCCTCTCCCTCGGTGGACGCCTGTACAGCGATCACATCCCCGCTGTGGATCTGTGTATGTAAGTCCGCGGGGTCTCCGTTTAATCTGATCACTGCCGCCTCGCCGCGGCTCCCCCGGGTCATACAGGATTTTCCGTTGACCGTATAGGTCAACGCCTTCCCCCTTCGGGGAAACAGCTCCTCATTTCCAAACTGCGCCTGCATTGCCGCATCCGCCACCGTGAGCCTGCCATTGTCATAGAGCTTCATACGCTCCCTGTTAAACTCCACAAAGATAAAATTATTGCTCTGCTCATAGTAGCTTAGACAGATACCGATGGGGGTGACCATCAGCGAATCCATCCGGGCGTCCTCCAGCTCGAATACGATGTTCTGCATGACTTCCCTTCCCCGGATTGCCACGCGCTCCTTCGCAATGCCCAGCTCTTCCGCGAGGGCATCCGTGTAACCCTTGATCACGCCGCCTCCGCCCACCACAAACACCGCGCTGACGGACTTGTCTCCGTTGAGTTTTTTGATGCAATCCGACACCATATGCGTCATATTCCGCACGGAATCCCGAAGAAGATCCATCACCTCCTCCGAAGTGATGGTCTGGGGCAGCCCCATGATATCCAGATATTCTATCACTTCCTCCGTACCCGCCTGACGTTTGATCTGTTCCGCGGTCTCGAAATCCACCAGACAGTGCTGCACCAGAATATCCGTGAGACTGTCTCCGGCCACGGGAATCATGCCATAGGCGGTGATCGTTCCTTCCTTAGTGATCGAGATATCACTGGTGCCCGCTCCGACATCCACCAGCGCCATATTCAGCATCCGGAACTTCTCCGGAATTGCAACCTGAATGGCAGCAATGGGCTCCAGCGTCAGATTCGCCACATGCAGATCCGCCATCTCCACCGCCTTATACAGACCGTCCACCACATCGTCCGGCAGAAATGTCGCGATCAGATCCGCAGCGATGGTTTTCGCCTTGTGCCCCTCCAGATTGCCGATCTGATAACCGTTCATATAATAGCGCATGGCGGTATAACCCACACAATAAAATTTCAGATCCGTGTCATTGACCTTCTGGAACTCCTCGTATGCCTGCTCAACACCCATGGTCTCCAGCGTGTAGATATCCTCCGCCGTGATCTCCTTCTCGCTCTCGAAACCGTACTCCACCTGCGTAGTGACCGTGCGCAGAACACGACCTGCCGCCGCGATACACACTTCGGTAAGGCTGCGGTTCAGATCATCTTCCAGCTGCCTTTTCACGAAGGAAATCGTCTCTCCCACCTTGCCGATGTCATGAATCTGCCCGTCCAGCATGGCTCTGGTCTCGTGCTCCCTGGAACATTGCGCCAGCACATGAAATTTGTTTCCGCTCAGATACCCCACCGTTCCCACAATGCTGCGCGTACCGATGTCCAGACCGAAGACAAGCTGACCCTGATTCTCTCTGTTCTCGTTTAATCCCGCCATGAAAAAGCCTCCAGTTTATCATCAATTTGCCGGAAACTGTCCTTAAGCTCCCCGCTGTTGTCTATCACAAAATCGCAGGCGCGCCGAAATTCTTCCTCTGACAGCTGACTGCCCATAATCCTGTCGATCCTTTCCCTGTCATAGCCCCTGCCTGCCTGCAGACGGGTCCGGCGCACATCCTCTCCGGCATAGACATACCACAGCTCATCCACCCAGCCCTGATACCCTGCCTCGATCAAAAGAGCCGCCTCCACAAAGAATAATTCGGTTCTGCCATCCTGCTGCGCCTCCCGCCTGCGGTCTGTCAGATATGCCTGCACTGCGGGATGAACAATGGCGTTTACCTTCTCCAGCAATGCCTCGTCCCCAAAGATCTGACGCGCCATCGTCTGTCTGTCGATCTCCCCGTCGCCGCCCAGAACATCCTCCCCCAAAAGGCTCACCAGTCTGTCAAAGCATTTGGTCCCCCTGCGCTTTACCTGATGCGCCACCTCGTCTGCCAGATAGATCCTGCAGAGATAATGCTTTCCGATGTATTTCAATATTTCCGTTTTCCCGGCTCCCACGCCGCCGGTAATTCCAATCACTTTCATCCTACTTTGCCTCGTACCAGCTTCTTCCGGTATGGACATCCACCTCCAGGGTCACTGCCAGATCCGCCGCGGTCTTCATATGATCCACCAGGATTTTGCGCACCTGCTCAATCTCATCCTCCGCCGTCTCGATCAGCAGCTCGTCATGCACCTGCAGGATCAGTCTGGATTTTAAGCCCCCGCGCCGTAGCGCCTCCCATACTCTGATCATGGCGATCTTGATGATATCCGCCGCCGTACCCTGAATGGGCGAATTCATCGCCACACGCTCTCCAAAGGAACGCTGCATGAAATTAGAGGAAGCAAGTTCCGGCACCGGGCGTCTCCTATGGAACATGGTAGTCACATAACCGTTCTTTTTTGCCTCCTCCACCAGCCTGTCCAAAAAAGCCTTGATGCCGGGATAAGTGGCAAAATACTGCTCAATATAGGCAGCGGCTTCTTTTCTGGTGATGCTCAGATCCTGACTTAAACCGAAGGAGCTGATGCCGTAGACAATGCCGAAGTTTACCGCTTTGGCATTGCGCCTCTGAAGCTCGGTCACCTCCTCGAACGGCGTGTGAAACACCTTTGAGGCAGTGATACGGTGAATATCCTCATCCATGCGGTATGCCTCGATCAGCTGTTCGTCCCCGGACATATGCGCCAGCACCCTGAGCTCGATCTGGGAGTAATCCGCATCCAGGAACACATAGCCCTCACGGGGCACAAACACCTTCCTGAGCTGTTTGCCCAGCTCTGTTCTGGTGGGGATATTCTGCAGATTCGGCTCCGTGGAGCTGATGCGTCCCGTAGCCGTTATCGTCTGGTTGAAACTCGTGTGAATGCGCCTGTCCTCTCCGATATAGACGGCAAGCCCATCCGCATAGGTGGATTTGAGTTTTACCAGTCCCCTGTATTCCAAAATATCCTTTACAATGGGATGATCTCCCGCCAGTTTCTCCAGCACGTCTGCCGCCGTGGAATAACCGCTCTTGGTCTTCTTCCCTCCGGGCAGCCCCAGCTTTCCAAACAGGATCTCCCCCAGCTGCTTGGGAGAATTGATGTTAAAAGGCTCCCCTGCCTGCCGGTGAATGGACTGCTCCAGTTCGGTGATCCTCGAAACCAGTGCGTCTCCATATTTCTTCAGTTCTTCCCCTTTTACCCCGATGCCTTCTTTTTCCATATCATAGAGCACCAGGGAAAGAGGCATCTCCAAATCCCGCATCAGGACATCCATCTGCGTTTCGGCAAGCCTGCGCTCCAGCACATCCGCCGCCATCAATGCCACATACGCCCCGTATCCGGCATAATCCGCACACTTGTCCGGCTCCTGCTCCAGCACATCGGACAATTTTCTTTTCCCAAACTGTTCCGCCCTCCCGGGAATCATCATCCCCAGATGCTCGGAGGCAATGGTCTCAAGATCATAATCGTTCTTCAGGGGATTTAACAGATATGCCCCGATCAGGATGTCAAAATAACGCTCCGTGCCATCCTGCTCCAGGTAATCATACTCCCGCTTGATATCAAAGGTCGCCACCGGCAGCCGCCCGGACAGCTCCCGCAGAAGCTTTCTCACCCTGGGGCTATCATCCGTCTCCTCCACAGGCGTCTCAAAAAGAGACATCTGCCCCGTGGGTGCTTCTGTTCTCACCACGCCGTAAAAGAACGCCTCCTCCGGGGAAGTGCACAGCGACACCCCCAGAAGCTTTGCATCCTCCTGCAGAAGATACAGCCCCACGCGGTCCTGTTTTTCCGGGCAGCTTCCTCTTCCCGCAGACCGGGAAAGCAGCCGCTCCGTCAGTTCCTCAAAAGCTTCCAGACTTTCCAGCCTGTGTATCCGCACCGACAGCTCTCTGTCTGACGGCAGGCGATCCCGGTCAAAACGGCTCAGCATATTTTTAAACTCCAGCTTTTTAAACAGCCTGTATGCCTCGGGAGTATAAAAATCTCCCACCTTCGCCTCGTCATAGTTTAATGTCAGCTCACAGTCCGTCTTGATGAGCGCAAGGGATCTGCTCAGATCGGCCAGCTCTTTATTCGCGGTCAACGATTCCCGGATGGAGGTCTTGGAGACTTCCTCCACATGCTCATAGAGATTTGCAAGAGAACCGTACTCCGCGATCAATGCCGTGGCAGTCTTCTCCCCCACCTTGGGCACCCCGGGAATATTGTCGGAGGCATCTCCCATGAGCGCCTTGACATCGATAAACTGCTGGGGAGTCACCTGATAAACCGCCTTGACATCCGCCGCATAATAATCCTCTATCTCCGTCCCGGTTTTCCTGGTCTTGGGAATACGGATTTTGATATTGTCCGTGGCAATCTGTAACAAATCTCTGTCACCGGACACCAGTGACACCGCCACATGATCCCGCTCTGCCCTCTTAGCCAGCGTCCCCAAAATGTCATCCGCTTCCAGCCCTGCCTGCTCCACGATCACGATCCCCATGGCGCGCAGCACTTCCTTCATGACAGGCACCTGTTCCCTCAACTCCTCCGGCATGGGCTTTCTGGTGCCCTTGTACGCCTCATACATCTCATGCCGGAAGGTGGGCGCATGGACATCAAACGCCACCGCCAGATAATCCGGCGTCTCTTCCTCCAGGATCTTAAACAGTATATTTAAAAACCCATAGATCGCATTCGTATGCAGCCCTTCCGTATTGCTCAGCTCCGGAACGCCATAGAAAGCCCTGTTCAATATGCTGTGTCCGTCTATCAAAACAAGTTTCTTCATTTTCATTCCAACCCAAATCTAATTTTATTTCTTTACAACAGCACCCAAATGACAAAACCGGCTATCAGAGCGATCCCTAATGTCTTCACCCCCGCCCCCACATAGAGAAAAAGCGAGTGAAACCTGATACGGCTCCGGGCTTCCGCCAGTCTGTCCGACAGCTCACTTTGCAGGTCAAAGGCATCTCCCTCCTCCAGACGCTGCATTCCCTCCGTGATCAGAAATTGTATCACCAGCTCCTCGTGACACTCCGGACAGCTCTCCAAATGCTCCACAAACTGTTTCAACGTAAAAAAGTCCAATTCCCGCTTCAGAAACACAGGAATCTGTTTTTCAAACTCCTTACAAGTCATATCGTCACCCTGAAGTATTCAGAATCAATGCGTATATACATATACTATACAACAAAACAAGAAAAAAATAAACCAAAAAAGCAAGAAAAGTAAGAAAACCTCCTGGAAATGACTTGCCAAAAGAAATAAACTATGTTAGAATAACCTTTGTTCTAAAAAGGCACTGACTGTGCCGGCGTGTCGGAATGGCAGACGAGGCAGACTCAAAATCTGTTGTGGGCAACCACGTGCGGGTTCAAGTCCCGCTGCCGGCAGTATGACGAAAGCGGTAAATATGGCGGACAGCCATATTTACCGCTTTTGTCGTCCATCCCGTTATCCCTCTTCGGACGCTGCCCTGTCGTCCTTAAAGACATTCAGATCCGCCGCTTCATAACTCACACTGAATTTCTTATTGTCACTCCGCTTATAAAATGCGCTGATGATACGCTTGGTGATCAGCTCGATATTGTCCCTGCTCATATTCATCAGGATCACAATCCTCTGGGAGCTGGAAAACTGCATGGTCACATCCACTCTGCGCAGGGAAGTCATCACCGCTCCCTCCAGTATTTTCATCGTCTCCATCTTTTCTTCGACTGTAGCAGACTCCTCGTCCACAGCCAGTACCGTGAACATAATGATCTGCATGGGCTGGTCATTGCGCTCCGCAAGGCTCTTCAGATAATTGAGCATTCTGGCAAATTCCGGATAATTGAGCTCATACACCTTGGAATAACTGCCTTGTTTCTGAATGGTGCGTATGAGGGTCTTTAGATCGGAATGTGCCAGATCCGGCTGGAAGTCCGCATCCAGATCCTGATACAGACAGATGCCGCCTCCTCCCTTCTGCTTTGCAAAATAAAGCGCCCTCTCCGCACGGCTCATCGCCTGCTCTCTGGTATACTCCCCGGCTCTTACGATCACCGCACCCACAGAGACAGACATGGTTTCCAACTCCGGTTCCTCCGCCTTCGCCTGTTCCAGCCCCCGGATAAATCTCTCCATCTCCCGGTTCACCGCATCCTTTTTGGTCACGCCGCACAAAAAACAGATAAATTCGTCTCCGCTGCTGCGGTATAAAATCTTGTTCCGATATATCTGTTCCAGCGTATTTGCCACCATGTTCAGATACAGATCCCCCTGCAGGAAACCACACAGACTGTTGACTGTCCTGAGAGCATCCAGATCGATAGAAAGAAGACAGCCCTCTCCTCCTTCCATGAGATAAGAATTGAGCAGTTTCTCACCGAAATCGCGGTTGTGTACTCCCGTCAGATCATCCTTTTGTCCGTCGGAGGCAGCATAACTGCCCGCATCTTTCAGGAAACGCTGTAACGCCTCTCCTTCCGGCTCCTCTGTACCGTCCTGGGCATCGTAGGTATCCGTCACGATATTTTTCAGTTTATTACTCTTTAAAAGACGCAGGAATGCCTCCGCTATATTGGGGTCAAACTGGGTCCCCGAACACCTCTTTATCTCCTCCTGAACTTCCTCGTCGGAGAGTCTTTTTCGATAGACGCGGTGGCTGGTCATGGCATCATAGGCATCCGCTATCCCGATGATACGGGCCACATAAGGGATCTCCTCTCCCGCCAGCCCTTCCGGGTATCCGTTTCCGTCATACCGTTCATGGTGGTATTTTGCACCCACAGCCAGATCCTCCATGGAGTTGATGTCCTTAAGGATATTACCGCCCACAACCGTGTGCTGCTTCATCAGCGCAAACTCCGTGCCGTTCAGACGCCCCGGCTTGTTGAGAATGGCATCCGGCACACCGATTTTGCCGATATCGTGGAGAAGCGCTATATAACGGATGCGCTCCACATCCTCCTTTCCCATGCCCAGTTCCCCGGCAAGCGCCGCGGCGTACTCCGACACACGCTGGGAATGCCCCTTGGTATACTCGTCCTTCACATCGATGGTATTGACAATGGTCATGATCGTCTGCAGCGTCATCTGACGGGTCTGGATATTCTTCTCCTCCAATTTCTGCATAAACTCCAGATTTTGCCGGTGGATCCTGTCATAGATGACCGTCGCGGCATAGCATCCCCCAAAACACAACAGAATCAGCGCCATCTGGATCTCCACATCTTTGCTGGACTCCAGATCCAATGCCCCGCTCAGTATCTTCCTTGCGATGGAATAAAAATTGATCACCACCGCTGCCACCCCGGTCCAAAAGATCAGCCTGGGCTGATGATACAAAAGCAGAAGGGACAGAAGCGGAAGGACATAACTGAATACCATATAAGTGCTCCCGGTGAGCACACTGAAAGTATACATGATAAAATAGCTGACCACAATGTGATAGCGCAGCGTTTCCGACCGGGGATCCTTATGGTACAAAATATGGCAGTAGAGATTGGGAAGGATCGTACACAACAAAAAGACCCTCACATATTCAGAGGTTCTGGTCCCTTTGAGATATTCGCCTATGTAGCTTACAAACAGTACCGATACGATAATACTCCAGCCTATCATCAGGCTGCGGTTGATTCTTTTGGTCTCGGCTGCCATAGTCTCTCCTCTTACTACTGCCTGTCTGAGGTTGCCTGCTTTTTATATTTACGTCAAAACTCATTCATTTTTACGCTTATATCATTTCCGTCCACTGTCACATCCCCCAGGCTGCCCACGATCAGGGGCATCATGGGCGGCAGATGTCCCAGATCCACATCCATCACCACCGGAACTCCTTTGCGCCCGGCGACCTCCAGAACGGCCCCATAGGCATCTAACCCCATCATCTCCTGCCCACAGAGAGGTCTGCCGATAAGAAATCCCTTTGTATGATCAAACCACCCCGCCTCTTCCATCTGCCACATGGCACGGCGGATACCGAATACATTCAGGTCACAAGCCTCCAGGAACCAGAGGATTCCGTCCTCTTTATACTTCTCAATAAACTCCCGTGTCCTGTCAAAGCGGGTTCCCAGAAGATTGACCAGACAGTCCATACATCCTCCCAGCAGCCTTCCCTGTATCCGGATCGTCTCATTCCCCGCAGGGCTGTCCCCCACGAAGGTTTTCAGGATACGGTCCTGGGTCACATGATAAGGCATAAGGGGGTGTTCCTCGTCCTTCAGGGATTCGATCTCCCATTTCTCATACCCTTTCACCAGGGAAAGCTCTCCTGTGAGCAGCCCCAGGGCATCCTTCAGGGAATCATGCCAGGGCTCCATGCCGAATGCCGCCGCACAGGGACCGTATATGGATGCCGTATCACACAGAGTCGCCTGCAGATAAGTGAAATTCGTGTTGTCCGAAAACCCCATGTACCATTTGGGCTGCGCCCGTTTAATGCGTTCAAAATCCACATGGGAGATCACCTCACACATCAGCTCTCCGCCCCCGCAGGAAATCAGACAGTCCGTGTCGTCGCCGCAATAAAACTCCGTCAGTTCTGCGGCACATTTCTCAGGCGTGCTGCTGATCCCCACACCCTCTTTCGCATAGCAGTTCGGACCCAGCTTTTGCCGGTAGCCCAGATCGCAAAATTTCTTTTGGGCATTCTCAAATCCGCTTTTATAGGGTTCTGTGCTGCAGCCAAAGGACGGTGCCACAAAACCGATGGTTCCGCCCGCAGGGAGGGGTCCGGGATATCTCATATGTCATCTCCTATTCAAAATCAATCTGTTTAAAGATATCGAAACAGTCGAATGTTGCAAAATAATCCCTCGGCGTCTCTGCCCGGCGGATCAGCTCCACGCTGCCGTCTTCATGAAGCAGAAGCTCCGCGGATTTTAACTTGCCATTGTAATTATACCCCATGGCATAACCGTGCGCCCCCGTGTCATGGATCGCCAGATAATCACCGATCTCTATCTCCGGCAGTTCCCTGTCAATGGCAAACTTATCATTGTTCTCACACAGTGAGCCGGTCACATCGTAGACGTGGTCGCAGGGTGCATCCTCTTTCCCCAGCACCGTGATATGATGGTAAGCGCCGTACATGGCGGGACGCATCAGATTTACCGCGCAGGCATCCACACCGATGTACTCCTTATATGTATGCTTCTCATGCAGTACTTTGGTAACAAGATGCCCGTAAGGCGCCATCATAAACCGTCCCAGCTCGGTATAGATCGCCACATCCCCCATACCGGCAGGGACCAGGATTTCCTCGTACACCTTGCGCACGCCCTCGCCGATCACCAGAATGTCGTTGGGCTCCTGATCCGGGCGATAAGGTACACCGATTCCTCCGGAAAGATTGATAAAGGTGATGTGCGCCCCTGTCTCCTCCTTCAGTTTCACTGCCGTCTCAAACAGCTTCCTCGCCAGCGTGGGATAATATTCATTGGTCACGGTGTTGCTTGCCAGGAATGCGTGAATGCCAAAATTCTCCACACCTTTTTGCTTCAGGATCTTAAAGCCCTCGAAAAGCTGCTCTGTGGTAAAACCGTACTTTGCGTCCCCGGGATTGTCCATGATATTGTTGCTGATGGAGAAATATCCCCCGGGATTGTATCGGCAGCTCAATGTTTTGGGCAGATAACCGATGGTCTCCTCCAGAAAAGCGATATGGGTGAAATCATCAAGATTGATGGTAGCGCCGATCTTCGCCGCATATGCAAACTCCTCCGCCGGAGTGTCGTTGGAAGAGAACATGATATCCTCTCCTTTGACTCCCATGGCATGAGAGAGCATCAGTTCCGTCCGGGAGGAACAGTCACACCCGCATCCATATTCCCTCAGAATATCGATCAGAAAGGGATTGGGTGTTGCCTTGACCGCAAAAAACTCTTTGTAGCCCGGATTCCACGCAAACGCTTCCCTCAGTGCCTTCGCATTTGCCCGGATTCCCTTTTCATCATAGATATGAAAAGGGGTAGGGTAGGTCTTTACAATTTCCTCGATCAATTCTTTGGTGACAAACGCTTCTTTTTTCATAATTTATCCTCACTCCCGTATATTATTCTGTCTTCTTTTCTTTTTTCTGTATAGAAGTTGATCCAAGATATCATATATTCTCTATCTGCCAGTCGATGGGCTGCTCACCCTTAGATTGCAAAAAGGCATTGGTCCTGCTGAAAGGTCTGCTCCCAAAAAATCCTCTGTACGCCGAGAGGGGGCTGGGATGAGGCGCTTCCAGTATGAGATGGTTTGGATTGGTGAGCATACTCTTTTTGGTCTGGGCCGGCTTTCCCCAGAGGATGAAAACGATCGGTCTGTCCTGTTCATTCAACGCCCTGATCGCCGCATCCGTAAACTCCTCCCACCCCTGACCGTGATGGGAGTTTGCCCGGTGCGCCCGCACGGTAAGCACCGTATTTAAGAGGAGCACCCCCTGCTCTGCCCATTTCACCAGATACCCGTTGTTGGGAATATAGCAGCCGCAGTCCGATTGAAGTTCTTTATATATATTCTCCAGGGACGGCGGGATATCCACCCCGGGCTTCACGGAAAAACACAAGCCGTGCGCCTGACCGGGCTCATGGTATGGATCCTGTCCGATAATGACCACCTTGACCCGGCTCAGGGGGGTGAGATGAAAAGCGTTAAAGATATCGTCCGCGGGAGGAAAAATCTGGGCGGTATCATATTCCTGCCGCACAAACTCATAAAGATTTCTGTAATAAGGCTTCTTAAACTCCGCTCCCAGCGCAGGCAGCCAGTCATTTTCAATCATTGACATAGTACGGTTCTCCTAAGTATGGCAATATTCTTTGTCTCCGTCACAGTCTCACGGACACACCCTTTTCCCTCAGATATTCTTTCACCTGACGAATTTCCAGTTCTTTATAGTGGAACAGGGATGCCGCCAGCGCTGCCTCCGCCCCCGCATCCGCCAGCGCCTCCCTAAAATGCTCCAGAGCCCCTGCGCCGCCGGAGGCGATCACGGGAATATTCACTGCCTCCGCCACCGCCCTGGTCAGCTCAATATCATACCCTGCCTTTGTGCCGTCACGATCCATACTGGTGAGAAGGATCTCTCCCGCTCCCAGCCTCTGCGCCTGCACAGCCCACTCCACGGCATCCATCTTCATGTCCACCCGTCCGCCGTTCTTATAGATATTCCAACCGCTGCCGTCCTCCCGGCGTTTGGCGTCAATCGCCACCACCACGCACTGGCTGCCGAACTTGTCCGCCGCATCACTGATCAGCTGCGGATTCATGATCGCGGCGGAGTTCACGGAAATCTTATCCGCGCCCTCCCTCAGGATTGCCCTGAAATCCTCCACCGTGCGTATGCCGCCTCCCACGGTAAAGGGGATGAACACTTTTCGCGCCACCTGGCGCACCCACTCCAGCCTAGTGGAACGGCTGTCCGCGGAAGCCGTGATATCCAAAAACACGACCTCATCCGCACCCGCGCTGTCATAAGCCGCGGCTACATCCGCCGGATCTCCCGCATCCCGGAGATTCACAAAATTGACGCCCTTTACAACCCGTCCGTCCTTCACGTCCAGACAGGGGATGATTCTCTTTGTGTGCATAGCGATCACTCCTGCCCTTTCCTCGTCACCCTGATAAAATTTTGTAAAATGGTCATTCCCACCGTTGAGCTTTTCTCCGGATGGAACTGACAGGCAAAAAGCCTGCCCTTCTCCACCGCCGCATGGATGGGCACACCATACCTGGCAACTGCTTTCACGATCTCGGGTTCCTCTGCCTGCAGATAATAGGAATGGACAAAATACACATAGGGATTCTCCTCCAATCCCTTAAAAAGCTCTCCGCCATTGCACAAATGCAGATTGTTCCATCCGATATGAGGCACCTTCAGCCCTCCGTCGCCGGGTATCCGCACGATCCTCCCGGCAAGCAGCGACAGCCCCTCCACCCCGGGGCTCTCCTCGCTGCTCTCAAACATCAGCTGCAGCCCCAGACAGATCCCCATAAAAGGGATCTGCCTGTCCACACATTCATGAATGACATTCACCAGACCGTACTCCCTGAGTTTCCCCATAGCGTCTCCAAATGCACCCACGCCCGGCAGTATCACCCCGTCTGCGGAAAGGATCGTATCCCGGTCTCTGGTAATGACCGTTTCCTCCCCCAGAAATTGCAGTGCCTTTTCGACACTTTTGATATTTCCTGCATCGTAGTCTATGATTGCGATCATTTTATCGGCCTCCGTTATTCTCCGGAAAATCCTTTTCCTCCGGCAGCATATCCGGCAGTTGTTCCTCCAAGCCGGCAGGATCCGTCTGGGGATGATAGCCTTCGCCCTGCGCCGCCGCAGTCACAAGTTTTGTATAAACCACATCGTCCGGTTCGGCTGCGATCGCCAGCGCCTGCGCCTCTGTCAATCCGTATTTTTCCTGCAGGATCCCAAGCATCTGGCTGTAAACTTCACCGACTTCGTCATGGGCATTCCACCGGCCGGCATACTCATAGAGCGCCGGATAATCGTTTACCGACTGGATCAGCACGTCCAACGCCTCCGTCTCAGCCCCCTCATCTGCCAGGAGTTCATACTCCCGCATCCACAGCCGGATCCGCAGGATACTCTCCGATTTGCCAAACATCACCTGCTCGGATTCGTTCAGCTCTCTTCCGTACAATTCCTGATAGCAGGTCTTGTAATCCTCCTCATAAAATGCTTTCCTCGCCTGACGCTTTGTCAGGAAGTCTCCGCCCAGATTGATCAGAAGCATAATGACAAGGATCATGGACACACTCACCACGATCACAGGCATCAGCTTCTTAAGGGTGATCCTGCTCCCGGGTTCTACAGGGGCTTTCTCTTTCGGCTCTTTGACCTTTTTAGGCTTCCTGGGCTTTTTCTTTCCCTTACCGCCTTCCTCCTCTGATTCCTCAAACTCCTCCCCGGAGTTCTTTCCTTTTTGCCTGTTCTTTTTCCCCTTCTTCTTTTTCCCTTTTTTGCCCAACTCCTCCTGATCCATTTCGTCAAGGACCTGTCTGTTCTCGTCAGACATCGGTATATTCTCCGTCCCTCTCTCGGGCTCCTCATCCTCGTCTTCCTCGGTCAAAAAATCCAGGATCCGGGCAAAGAAACTTTTCTTCTTTTGTTCTCCGTTTTCTGCCCCGTCCACAGGCAATCCATCCTCAGGAGATCCGCCCTCAGGAGATCCGTCCGCAAACAGATTCGGGTCAAACAGCTCGTCGAGGGAGGAATCCTCCCCCATGTTTCTGTCCGTCTTTTCCGGGTCATTGACGCCGGCGCCGCCAAGATCACCGGCTCCAAATATCAGATCCGCATCCGCAGGATCGATCACCACATCGGCGGCTTCCCCTAAAACTACATCCTCATTGGCAGCCGGCGCCGCCATTTCCTCCGTGCCGTCCTTGCTTTGTGCTGCATTCTTCGCTGCATTTCTTGCCTGCCTTGCAGCCAGTTTCTCCGCTTTTTTGGCTTCCCTTGCCGCCTTTTTGGCAGCAGCCTTTTCCTCTTTTAAGCGCTTTTTCTCCAATGCTTTTTTCTGGCGCGGGGTCAGTTCCCCCTCCTCGTCATCCTCCAGATTTTCCAATAGCGACAGCATGTCCTCCTTACCGTCATCCGTCCCTGTATCATCGGAAAGATTCTGCAGCGCGGCGATCAGATCCTCATCCACCGCCTCATTATTGTCAGACTTCTGCAGCATGTCATGAATATCCTGCAGATCGTCATTTTCTTCCGCGCCTTCCCCCAGAAGACTCATTAAGTCCTCTTCATCCGTTTTCTCTCCGTCTGACGCATCCTCCATACGGTTTGTCCGCAAAATCTGCTCTATCTGTTCCTCTGACATTCCGCCAGGCTCATCTTCAGCCTCGTTCTCGGTCTCGCTGATCTCTCCCCGCATAAACCCGAGCAGTTCTTCCATCTCGTCTGACATGGAGCGATCCTGCTCTGTGACCGTCTCATCCTCCGGAAGACGCTCCACATAAATTGTCCCCTCGTCGTCCTCGGCGGTGGAAAGCACATCCGAAGCAATATCCTCCTCCGGATCCGTCTCTCCCTCGTCCCTTTTCTGCCCGAACATAGTCTCCTGCGTCAGAATATCCGCTTCATTGGCTTCTACGGTTATGATTTCCGGTTCGGCTTCCGGTTCCTGTCGGGCTTCCGGCTGCGGTTCCGGTTCGGCTTCCGGTTCCTGTCGGGCTTCCGGCTGCGGTTCCGGTTCGGCTTCCGACTCCTGTCGGGCTTCCGGCTGGATCGGAGATTCCGCCTCCGGTTCCTCATATGGAGCAGCATCGACAAAATCATCTTCCCGGGCAGGCGCTTCTTTCGGAAGGTCGGAATCCTCTCCCTCTTCCTTCGTCTGTTCCGTATCTTCCATCAGCCCTCTCAGGAGCCGGTCTAAATAATCTTCCTGTGAAGTCATACGATCTCCTCATCTTTCCAATAGTACTCTGTTTTATAGTTTAACACAGGTCCTGCAACCAATCAATCGCATTCTTCGCAATTCCCATCCCTTTTTCCGACAATTCCTCCGTCAGCTGATACAGAGATTCATGAACCCTGTAGAATTTTGCCTTTTGATTAAAATACGCAATTTTTTCAAACGGAAAACGGATGACCGAGGGAAACCGCATCCCTACTCCCAGCTCCAGGACGACAAGCTTCTTATTCAGCGTGCCCTGCAGCCACTTCGTATAATTCTGCCATTCCCGCAGATACCCCTGCTCATCATACCGGGTACTGTACACATTATTCAGTTCCAGCCGATTCTTACACGCAGGACAGTCTCCCTGCACATCCATCCGCAGCAGCCCGCTGTCAAAGCCCCCTGCCCTCCAATTTTGAAGCATCGCTCTCACATGCGCCCCTTCTCCGTCACTCACCGGGCGCAGATGTTCCCCGCAGGAAGGTGTACACTGCCAGCGCCGATCAGAGCCGCAGGGCATGACAAGTCTGCCCTCACGCCACGGGATCCCGGCAATGTCCCCGTTGGTGGATACGGAGACAACAAAATAATTTTTTTCAGCCAGACAATCCGCCAGCCTGTGCAGCCCTGCCTTTATTCTGTCTGTCTCCTCCATCTCATCCCGAAAGATTCCCTGCCACATCGGGATCAGAGAAGAAAAGCCCGGATCCTCCAACAATTTTTTCCCACAGCCATAGTCTTCTGCGGCACGCATATTGCGTGTAGAGTCAAATTCTTCTCCCAGCCCAATCAAAACCATGTCTGCCGCAGAAATTTTCTCTTTCACATCCTGTATACGGCTCCCCGTCGTCTCATCCTGCATATCCGTTCTTACCCTGTACTCCTGCCTTGATCCGTTTCTCTTCTATCCGCTTCCTCTGCTTCCCTTGACGGAAAGCGTGCTTTGTGTACTTTCTCTTGTCGTGATAATTCTCCTGTCGTGATACTGTCATGATAACGGAAAAAAGCCGGGAAGCCCCCAGCTTTTTTCCCTTTATCCGATCTATCAGATCCGCGATTTCTGTAATTGCCAGTCTCAGTCAAGCAGATGTTTCTCAGCGACCAAGGCATCCACCACTTTGACCAGATTGCCTATTTCCGGTTTGGACAGCTGAGCATCTGCCCCCAGCGCTTCTCCCTTTCTCTTCATCTCGTCATTGACCAGAGAGGAGAAAATCACAATGGGAATGTTCATTGTCTCCGGATCTTCCTTCACCAGCTTGGTGAGACGATGTCCGTCCATCTCGGGCATCTCTATATCCGTGATGATCACACGGACATGCTCCCGCAGCGTTCCGTCCGCCTTGCACTGACGAATCACATCATAGGCTTTCTGACCGTTTTCCGTGTGGATCAGATTATTATACCCGGCAGTCCTCAGGGAGTCCACGATCAATTTGTTCAACAGAGGGGAATCCTCTGCGATCAGGATCGGGACATCCACTCTGCTGCGCTCACCCAGTTCTGTGATCTCAGAAAGTTTTAATCCCGTCTCGGGATTGATGTCCGTGACGATCTTCTCAAAATCCAAAATAATGATCAACTTGCCATCCTGCTTAATGATACCGGTGGCAACGCTCTCCTCCGTAGTGGAAATGGTGGCATCAGGTTTAATGATATCCCTCCAGGAAACACGGTGTATTCCTTTTACCTCCTCCACATGGAACGCAATATCCAGCTTATTGAAATTCGTTATGATGAACAGCCCGCCGGCACCGGACTCACCCCGTCCAAGGCAATTTTTCAGATCGATCGCCGTAATCATCGTATCTCGGGGCATGAAGATGCCTTCAATACTGGGATGCGAATTGGGAACCGGCGTTACGGGCTGATATGTGATGATCTCCTTAATCTTCGCTACATTGATACCGTAGGAGTTGCCATCCATGGTAAACTCAAGGACCTCCAGCTCATTTGTTCCGTTTTCCAGCAATATCTTTGTATCCATTCTTCTACCTCACTGATTATGATTATGGACAAAAGGCAGCCCTTCCTATGGAACTTTTCTGTCACAATGCACAAGCCCCTTAAACAGTTCATGCCTTAAACAAGTTTATTATATCATATTTCACAGAAAATGGAACCATATTTTCAAAAAATTGTGAAAAAAAGAAGGACAGCCTATGCCGTGTGCCGATAAGACAGTAATCTGAGAAAACTACAAAATCGGCATCTGCCAAGCAGGATTGGACAACAAAACAGGCGGCACTCAACTTCGGTTGGGTGCTGCCTGTTTTTGTACATCTAAGGGTTGAGAATCACCTGTTTTTTGCGCTGAAAAGCAAGGATAGCGAAAAGGGTGAAATAGTTATCGCCTCTGTGCGGTTCTTTTGTGAAACAGCGAATCACTGCATAGCGGATACCGTTCGCTGGGAAGTGCGTATATTTGCGGTCAAGCAAAATACCCCTCAAAACCGTAAAGTCGATAGATAGGTATTTCGATGCAGAGTATGATTGACACTGTTAGAATCGAAAAATCAGAATTTAGCACACAATAATATTGCTAAATGGCGATAACTTCCGTCGTGCCTATTGAAAATAGAATGATTGCTGTGTTATACTGTGTGTACACACGAACGAGTGGGCACGTTTGACGATCTGATCTACAATGACCTGCTGACGTATGCCGTCATCGTTTTGAATGGCGATTCAAAGGCGCATCTCGAAGTGGTCACGGAATATCAGCCTTTAGATCAGGCTCAATTATTATCATGAAGCAGACGATTGGAGAGATACCATATGACGATCAACTGTGTATGGGAGCATAACGGCAGAGACACCTTGCTTTATGCGGTGGATTTTGTAGGTGCATACACCCGCGGAGAAACATTGGAAGCCGCTGTCCGGAAAATGCAAGCAGAAATATGCTCTTATCTCAAATGGTGCGGCAAAAAAGCAGTAACAAGCATGGATATCGCCATCATCGAAGAAAAGGTTTCCGAGCTTGCGATCTGCGACGCGGACTCTGATGTGCTTTTTGAAAGTGAAAAAGCACCGCTGACAGCAGAAGAATATAAAAAGTTAAAGGCACTTGCGCTGAAATCAGCGCAGGATTTTCTTGCCTTGTATGATTCTGTTCCCGATAAGAATGCAACGGCTGCTCCCGAACGCAAGACCTTTTACGGCAAAGTTCCGCGCTCTGCTGATGAAATGTACGAGCATACAAAGAATGTGAATACATATTATTTTGCGGAGATTGCTGTGGATGCCGATCATGACGGCAACATATACGAATGCCGCAAGCGGGGATTTGAATCGCTTGAATCTAACCCTGATTTTCTGCAAAATACCGTCAGAAAAGGCAGCTATGGCGAGGATTGGTCACTGCGTAAAGTCCTGCGCCGTTTTATCTGGCATGACCGCATTCACGCCAAGGCAATGTATCGAATGGCTACAAAAGTTTTTGGTGCGGAGAGCATTGAAAATCCGTTTTACTTTTTTGAGGAAGGAGTTTTAACATAATGGCAAGAACCGAAACGGTTGAATTTACAAATATGTGCATGATCTGTGATGGCAGCCGAGTTGTCGTGATCGACCGGAAAAAACGGGACTGGCCGGGCATCACCTTCCCCGGAGGTCATATAGAGCCGGGAGAATCCTTTACGGATGCCGTGATTCGTGAGGTGCAGGAGGAAACTGGACTGCATATCCGTTCTCCCCAGCTCTGCGGTATCAAAGACTGGTGTGAAAATCAGTGCAGGTTTGTTGTGCTGCTTTATAAGACAACTTGTTTTGATGGCGAATTACATTCCAGCTCCGAAGGTCGGGTTTGGTGGGAAGATATTGCCAATCTGCCTAATCTCAAGTTGTCTTTGGATATGCGTGATATGCTACGGGTTTTCAAAGAAGAAAATCTGAGCGAGTTCTTCTACTATCAAGAAAGCAGTGCATGGAAGTATGTCTTGAAATAGCAAAACGGTGAGGATATGAAATACGATCATGATTTTTGGAGTGCGATCGATACGCTTGTATCTTCTGGGAAAATTGTAATTGACAGGCCGAAAGGCAGCACGCATCCCCGGTTTCCGCATATCCGGTATGACGTGGATTACGGCTATATTGAAAATACCACATCTATGGATGGCGATGGCATAGACGTTTGGAAAGGCTCTCTATCTTCTGTCAATGTCAATGCTATCATTTGCACTGTTGATCTGCTAAAAAGGGATTCCGAGATCAAGCTGCTAATCGGCTGTACGGAAGATGAAATGAAAACCGTCTGCGATTTCCATAATGATTCGGAGCTTATGAAAGGAATACTGATACGCAGAGAGGTAGAATAATGCCAGACAACAGGAATCGCAAGCGACCGATACAGGTCAAATTCTTCGTAGATGAAAAAGAACTCAGCTTGATAAAGGTGAGGATGGCGCAGCTTGGTATAGAGAATATGAGCGCCTACCTTCGCAAAATGGCAATCGACGGGTATGCGTCAAAACCAGATTTGCCTGAACGCCGTGAGCCGAAAAATCCCTGACTCACTTTCCGAAGATAGATTGATGTTCAGCTCCGCAGGAGCGCAGCCGATTTCTTAGAAATCGTTAAAGGGTTTGGGATGTTTCCCAACAAGATTTTGCAAAAGGTCAGCAAGGCTGAAATGTTGCAAAACGCACGAGTGGGTACCGCCGTGCATTGCTTGCCAGAATGGCAAGCTCCGGTGTGGGTACTCACCGGATTTGCTTGCTATTCTGCAAGGAAATCCCGGTCGCCCCACGCCGGTTTTCGCAAGTGTAGCTACACTTGCTGTGCTTGCTATTCTCCGTTTCCCATGTTAGCAAGCGCCATTTCCTTAAATGGAAATCGGCGGCAACCGCCGCCTTGTCTGCCAAAAAGCGAAACGGACGGGCGCTGTCAATGGCGGCGCAGCCGTTCATCTTGACCATTGACGGTGTTCGTCCATTTTGCTACTCCGACTATAATTTTGAATGAAATGATCCGAAGCTAAGGAGGCTTGACGAAGTGAATCCAAAAGAAAATGACAATGAGATCATCGAACTGACTGACGAAGAACTGGACGAGATTTTTGCCGACGATGATTTTGATAACGGAGAGGAGGACGGTGAAATCCGCTCGTTTTATTTCTCCAATCCTGACCCGTATGCCAAGGTCAAGCCACGCCCCGACGATGCCCCCAAGAGGGAGTTTTCTTTCGATGAAAAAGGCAACATCGTGGTGAAAAATCCGTCCGCCTTTTGGCTGCCCGATGTCAAAATCGTGGAGGAACACGGCGGCACGGAATACACCGTAACCGGCAGCTACGAGGGTGCGGAAACCCTCGACAAGAAGCTCAGACGCATTATGGAGCAGAACGCCGCCGATGATAAAAACGGTATCACGGAGGACGCCGATGAGTAACGACGTTTCTCTTGATATAAACCAAGAATCCAATCCTGTTCAGACAGTTGCCCCACCGAAGGAGGACAACACTATGTTAAGGGCAACCGACAAAATCGCAGCGCTTTATTGCAGACTGTCCGTGGAGGACACCAAAGAAAAAGGCGGCAAGGATGACCCGTCGAACTCCATCCAGCATCAGCAGATCATGTTAATGGAGTATGCAAAATCTCAGCACTTTCCGAACCCGACGTTCTTTATTGATGATGGGTACGGCGGCGTGGATTTTTCCAACCGCCCCGGCTTTCAGAAGATGCTTGCGGAAATTGAAGCCGGTCATGTGGAAGTGGTGATTACGAAAGACCTTTCAAGACTCGGTCGTAATTCTTCGCTGACAGGGCTTTATATCAACTACACGTTTCCTCAGTACGGCGTGCGGTATATTGCCATCAACGACCACTTCGACACTATTGACCCCAACAGCACCGACAGCGACATGGCAGGTATCAAGAACTGGTTCAATGAGTGGTATTCCAAGGATACCAGCCGCAAAATCCGTGCCGTCAACAAGGCAAAGGGTGAGCGCGGAGAACGCTTGACCACCAACGTTCCCTACGGCTACAAGCGTGACCCTGACGATCCTAAGAAATGGGTGATTGACGAGGAAGCTGCACAGATCGTGAAGCGGATCTTCTCGCTTTGCATGGAGGGAAAAGGACCGAGCCAGATCGCGGCTCTGCTGGAAAAGGAAAAGGTGCTGAACCCCACCGCCTACAAACAGCGGGAGGGCAGAAAAACACCGCATCAGACCCCGGAGAACGAGTATCGCTGGCACGAAAGCACCGTTGCTTACATCCTCGAATACATGGAGTACACAGGTTGCACGGTCAATTTCAAGACCTACACCAACTCCATCTGGGATAAGAAGCAGCGGGAAAATCCGATGGAGAATCGCAAGATTTTCTATAACACCCACCCGGCAATTATCTCTCTGGAAGTCTTTGATAAGGTGCAGGAGATCAGGCAGCAGCGGCACCGCAGAACGGCAACAGGCAAGAGCAATATGTTCTCCGGTCTGGTGTTCTGCAACGACTGCAAGCAGAAGCTCTACTACTCCACCACCAGCTATTTTGAAAAGCGGCAGGACTTCTTCATCTGCTCCACCCATCGAGTCAACAAGGACAAGTGCAGCGGACACTATATCCGGGCCGTTGTGTTGGAACAGATCGTCTGGAAGCACATTCAGGAGGTCATATCGGTAGTCACTCGCTATGAAGCGTATTTCCGTTCTGAGATGGAGCAAAAGCTCCGTATGCAGAGCGAAGAATCGCTGCGGCTGCATCAGAAGCGGCTGGCACAGGCTGAGAAGCGAATCGGAGAGCTTGACCGTCTTTTCATCCGCATTTATGAGGACAATGTAGCCGGACGCCTGGATGATGAACGCTTTGCCATGATGAGCAAGAACTACACCGAGGAACAAAAAGACCTCAAAGCCGAGGTCAAGGGTCTGCAACAGCAAATTCATGAACAGGAACAACAGGTAGAGAATATAGAGCAGTTTGTTCAGCGGGTAAAGAGGAACAGCACCCTCACGGAACTGACCCCCTATGCCCTCAGAGAGCTTGTCAAGGCGGTCTATGTAGATGCACCTGACAAGTCCAGCGGCAAGCGCAGGCAGAAGGTACATATCGAGTACGACCTTGTGGGCTACATTCCCGTGGATGAGCTGCTAAAAGCGGAACAGGCATGACCGAAATCATGCCTGTTCCAAGAAATTTGAATTTTACTGTCTTACCAGCAGGGAGGCTAAGCCATCCTTTTTTCTTCTCATACCCTGAAAACCGAACACGAATCTTTCCCCTTCTTCCATCCGTCCTTCCCGACCTGCCTCGGTCAAGCCTTCGACC
>CANPWA010000011.1 GCA_947581865.1 uncultured Acetatifactor sp.
TGTATACTGGTACAATAATACTGAGTTTTGACATTATTTACTCCTCAAGACTTGTCAGATAACTTTTTATTATCCATCACAAATTCAAATCCGCATGATTATATTCTGAAATCCTTTCTTGGATGTTTTGTCATCAATATATCCCTTTGTTTGGATGTGGCAACATGTGTGTATATTTCTGTAATGTTGATGGAACTATGTCCCAGCATTTCCTGAATATAGCGGATGTCTACATCTGCTTCCAGCAGACTGGTGGCAAATGTGTGGCGGAACATATGAGGAGTGATATGCATTTCTATTGCTGCCAGGGAGGTGTATTTGTTGATCATTCTGCGGATTGCCTGATCGGATAATGCAATACCATTGTGATTTATAAAGAAAGGGGAGGATGGCTGCGAAAGAAAAAGAAAGGTGTTTTTGTATTCAAAAAGAATTTTTATGACATCGTCGTTTCCTATCTGAATGATTCGTTCTTTGGAACCTTTGCCGTGGATCAGAAATTTGTGATCATATAGATCGACATCCTGTACTTGTAAAGAACATAATTCTGATATCCGCATTCCTGTGGCAAAAAGTGTTTCGGCAACGGCTGCATCCCGCAGAGCATTGTTTTTTTGATAATCTGTCTTGGAAAGATAACGCTGTTTATATATGGTTGACAAAAATGTTTCAACAGTATGGAGGGGAATGGTTTTGGGAAGTGTAATGGGTTCCCGAAATTTTACCCGTATTTTATTGAAAGGGTTTTTGTCAATTATTTCCTTATACTCCATATAATGAAAAAATGCCTTTAGTGATGCGATTTTTCTTTTTGCTGTTTTGGGCTTGTATATCTGATGTAGTCTGGCAATGTAATTTTCCAAAATGTCCGGAGTGATTTCTGATATATCATCAACATCAAGCCGGCTGATGAATTGTGAAAGATCGGTGCAATAGGCTTTTAGAGTTTTTGTATCCAGCCTTTTTTGGAATTGACAGAAATGTAGATATTTTTCAAAATGTGTTTGTAAAGTGTTCATCGTAAAACCTCCTTTTTTAAAGGTATATCGCAAGAAGAGACATTAAGCAAGGATTTCATTGTATAAACTGCGCTCTTTCGTAAACATCCGGTTTTTGTAAATATCTCTATGTCTGTCAAAGAGCAGGGGCAAAATTTTCGGATAAAATAACTTTTAGGGATTTACTGCTGTTACAACAAAAATGTCAGGTAAAATACAATTTTTGACAGCTATTTTAAAAGGTTTTAAAATCGGGATCTGACCATGCTTTGCACCGGTCATTTCCACGCATAACTGCCCCCGCCGTCTCATACATTGTAAAAAAGATTCTTAAGGGGTATTCTTTTGAAGGATTATATCGAGGAACGAGCAGTGTCGATTGCCAATTATATTATCGATTACAATGCGACAGTGAGGCAGACCGCGAAAAATTTCGGCGTGTCAAAGTCAACCGTACATAAGGATGTGACCGACAGATTGGTACAGATCAACCCCGCGCTGGCAGCGCAGGCGAGAAAGGTGCTGGATGTGAACAAATCGGAGAGGCATATTCGGGGAGGTATGGCGACCAAGGAGAAGTATCTGCACAAATATCCGCAGGGACAGTGAGAAAGTACATATTGGGACGAAAACCACTGTGGGAAGCCGCGGTGGTTTTTTTGATGGAACGGTAATTACCTGCCGGTCGGTCTTCCGAAAAAAATTACGGGATTAGCATAATTGAACATTGATTATGTGGACGGAATAGTTTATAATATAGATAGTTTTAATCTGGGGTGGAAGGCGGTTTCGCTTCAGACGATATGGGAGGTAGGCATGAATAAACAGGTTTTACAGATGAAATATCATCCGGCCAAGAAGGAAGTGGAATTTCACCGTTTCCAAAACGGACAGGAGATTGCCATTAAAAGTGACAGTCGCCTCATGTATTATATGAATTTAAAAGGCAATTTTGTCCTGCAGGATCACGGGAATGCCTTTTTTGAAGATATTGTCAATGCGTTTGACGGCATGAAGGAAATAGAGATGCAGGTTGTCACTACGCAGATGGACTATGAAGATTTCGTACAGATGGTCGAATATTATAATGCCGACTCTGATGTGTGCAAGATCACGCCTACCTTGATAGCGGAGCTGCCGGATATGGCACATACCTTTGACGAAGTCAAGAAATATGGTGAACAGGCTGCTGAGATTTTGCGCAAGCACAGACAGAATCTTTTTGAGATTCCCTTGGAGAATGAGAATGTCAGGAAGAGCGCCGAGAGTTTTGCGGAGCAGATTGACGAGGAGAGAAGGAATATCCACGATAAGATTGACAGCCTCAAGGACAATGCGGTGAGCCTCTGCTTTACGGGTGTGTACAGTGCGGGCAAATCCACACTGATCAATGCCCTGCTGGGGTATAAGATCCTTCCCGAGAAGATCACCTCCGAGACCGCGAAGATGTTCTGCATCTCCAGCCCGAAGCCCGGCGAGAATGTCACCATCAGTTTTGAGATCAACGGGACGCACTCTGTGCTGCAATGGAATAAAATTCAGTCCGGTTTTGAGTTTGCAGAGGGACCTCATGAAAATGAGTCCAAGACCAAGATCCAGCTGGAAGTCAACAGGGTGTGCGACGAGCAGTATATGCAGCATGACCAGATCCGTGCGATCCTGACGATGCTCAACGGCATGGATAATGTGTCCGCGGATATCCGGATCAGATTCCCGGTTGCGCTGGACAGCGCGAATGTGCAGTATGTCATTTACGACACGCCGGGAACGGACAGTAATTATGCGGAGCATCAGACGGTGCTGATGGATGCGCTGTCCGAGCAGAAACAGTCCATCCTGATTTTCGTCGCAGCCCCCAACAAGACGGAGGGAAGCGGCAACAATGCGCTGTTAAAGTATCTGAAGGAAGCCGAGGAAAAGAACAGCAAGACCAGTATCGACATCGGGCGTTCCCTGTTCGTCATCAACTGGTCCGACAGTATTGACTCGGATGCGCGGAGGGACTTACAGCACGAGGAGATCAAGTACAAGGACGATGATGCGTTCTCTATCAGGCTGGCAGACAAAAAGTTGTTTTTTATTTCCGCAAGATTTGGCTATGCGGCGAGAGCGGTGAGAAATAAGATCGCTTCCGAGAAGGATCAGTCTGATTTCAATAAGGGGCTTGCCAATATGACGGACAAATTCGGCGGCTACTGTTACAGGGAAAACCGCTGCGCCATGTCTGAGTTTGCCACCAACCGCATGAATGAGCGTTGTGAGGAGGCGCTGAGAGACGCCCAGGAGAGAAAGGATGACATTTCTGTACTGGAGGTGGCAGCCGGGCTGTATGCTTTGGAAAGTGAAATCCTGCAGTACGGCGAAAAGTATGCGTCCGCTGTGAAGGCATCCGCGATTATTGACAGCGTGGATAAGGCGCTCTCCAAGCTGAGCAATCGTGCGGTGTCTCTGCGCGAGAGCAACCGTGAAGAGATCAAGGCGATTGAGAAAAATATCATTGAACTGAGAAGGACTATCAACGAGGCGATTGAGAGATCCTATAATGAATCCTCCATACCGGAAAATATGCCGCTCCCAGAGGAAGCCAGCAGGACGCTGGGGCTGGACAGGGGGACGCTCTACAGTTCGATCGTGGGAAATACAAAAAACTATATGGACAGGGAATTGCGAGGCTGGTTTCTTGGCTTGCTCGGAAGGGTAAAGGTGAAAGACCGTGATAAGGACAATGTCCGCGACATGATCAACCGCGCCATCGATGAGTACACGGATCAGTTTTTGACCCAGAGAAAGATCCTGCTTGAGAGTCAGAGGGATATTTTCATGGATGCCGTGAAAAACACGATCATGGACAACGGAAATATCAGTAAGGCGGCGAAGAAGTTTTTCCTGGATGTGCCTGTGCCGCAGGTGGTGAAGCCTGGTATCACGAACTGGGGAGAATTGTACGATTCCCATTGCCGGACGGAAAAGTTTTTGATGTTTAAGGGTGAATATCTGGATAAAGCGGGATTCATTCAGGATGTGGAAAAGATGCTGGTGGAGATTGCGGACAGTATGTGCACGGACTACAGCAGGGATTACCGCAACGCTTTGGAGTCGCTTTTGATGCAGATCAAAACACAGTTTGAGGAAAATCTGGACACCTATTCCCTGTATATGAAAGCTATGGTGGAGAGCCGTGACGCGATGCAGGATCTGGGAGACAGAGTGGCGGATGTAGCGACGGAGCTGTTTGACTGTCAGAAACAGTTGAACGATATTATCTGGAATCTGAGGCTGACATCCTTCTGGCTGTAAGGCAGCGGATTTATTGAATACTATGAAGGGACGAAAAGGCACAGCCGGCTGGCTGTGCCTTTTTATCGGACAGAGCATATCTCCGATCATAATATCTTCTGCGAAAAGAGAAAGTCATCTTGTGGGACACAGGGGTTATGCGATATAATAAATAAAATATGTTAAAAAACAGGAGCCGGTATGGAAGCGGACGCAAAGAAGGTATCCTCCCTTTCCAATCAAATATTGCAGTTGATCCACGATGACCTGTTGATCCATCTGCGCTTTCTGGACACGGCGCTCGCCAGACTTCCCTGGCAGGAGCGGGCGGGGATCGGGTGCATGGCGACAGACGGAGCGGTGTGTTATTATGATCCTGTCTGGCTGTTAAAACTTTATCGTGACAACAGCCGGCTGGCATCACGGATTTATCTGCACATGCTTCTTCACTGTGTGTTTTCCCACAGCTTCCAGTATGATAAGCTGGAGACCGGTCTGTGGGACCTTGCGGCAGATGTGGCGGTGGAGAATGTGATCCTGGGCTTGGAGCTGTCCGGGGTGACGCTGGATCAGGACGCGGACAGCAGGCGGAAACTGGAGATCTTAAAGGAGGATATCGGTCCGCTCACGGCAGAGCGCATTTATCGCTATCTGCGGCACAATCCCATCACGTCCCGGGAGCGGGAGGAGTGGATCCGGCTGTTTCAAAAGGACATTCACAGTCTGTGGAAGCCGGCGGAAAATATAGAGATGACGCTGGAGCAGTGGAAGAAGATCAGCGAGCGCATCAGGGCGGATTTAAAGTCTTTTACCAGGGCGAAATCCGGCGCGGAGACGCTGGAACGCAATCTGGAGGAGGCTGCCAGGGACAAATATGACTATGGCGAAATCCTCCGAAGGTTTACGGTGGCGGGGGAGGATATCCGGGTAAACGATGAGGAGTTTGACTATATCTATTATACCTACGGGCTGGAGCATTACGGGAATCTCCCCCTGATCGAGCCGCTGGAATACAAGGAGACGCATAAGGTCAAGGAATTTGTGATCGCCATCGATACCTCCGCCTCCTGCCGGGGCCCGGTGGTCAAGGCGTTCCTGCAGAAGACCTATTCCATTTTAAAGGGAACGGAGAATTTTTTTCACAGGATCAATGTGCATATCATACAGTGCGACAATGAAGTGCGAAGCGATACCAGGATCACCGGGGACGACGATTTTGAGAACTTCATGAGATACGGAAAACTCACCGGATTCGGCGCCACGGATTTCCGCCCGGTCTTCGATTATCTGGAGGAGCTGAGGGCACAGGGGGAGTTTGAGAATCTTAAAGGTCTGATCTATTTTACGGACGGCTATGGGATCTACCCGGAGCGCAGACCGGATTATGAGGTGATCTTTGCTTTCCTGGACGAGGATGAGAACAGGGGACCGGTTCCGCCCTGGAGCAGGAAGGTGGTGCTGGAGAGTGACGAGTTGGAGGACGAAGCGTGAACATTAAGCAGGCAAAGGAATATATCAAGGATTCCGTAAATCTTTATCTGAAGAAAAACGAATTTGGGGAGTACCGCGTGCCGGTGGTAAGGCAGAGACCCATCTTTCTGCTGGGGGCGCCGGGCATTGGCAAGACGGCCATCATGGAGCAGATCGCGCAGGAGCTTGGGATCGCCCTGGTCTCCTACTCCATGACCCATCACACCAGGCAGTCCGCTCTGGGGCTGCCCTATATTACGGAGAAAGTTTACGGCGGGAAGAAATACAGTGTTTCGGAGTACACCATGAGCGAGATCATCGCGGCTGTCTATGACACCATGGAGGAGAGCGGCATCCGGGAGGGCATTCTGTTTCTGGACGAGATCAACTGTGTGTCCGAGACCCTTGCCCCGTCCATGCTGCAATTTCTGCAGTACAAAGTGTTCGGACGCCATCAGGTGCCGGAGGGCTGGGTCATCGTCACGGCGGGCAATCCCCCGGAGTACAATAAATCGGTGCGGGAGTTTGATGTGGTGACGCTGGACAGACTGAAGATCCTGGAGGTGGAGCCGGATCTGCGCATTTGGCGGGAGTATGCCAGAGAGCGGGAGATCCATCCGGCGGTGCTGAATTTCCTGGAGTTAAAAAAGGAGTATTTTTATTCCGTGGAAATGACTGCACGGGGGCGCAGTTATGTGACCGGGAGAGGCTGGGAGGATCTGTCGCAGATGCTCTTTCTCTACGAGGAGGACGGCATGGGCGTGGAGGAGAGCCTTGTGGGGCAGTATATCCGCAATGAGAGGATCGTGAAAGAATTTACTGCCTATTATGATCTGTTCAACAAATATAAGAAAGATTACCATATCAATGAAATACTGGAGGGGCGCGCTCCCGTGCAGGCGATCGCCCGGGCGAAGGAGGCCGCTTTTGACGAGAGGCTTTCCCTATTGGGGATGCTGCTTGACAGGGTGCAGGCGGACATGAGGGATGTGGTGGAGCAGGGAGCGTACCTGGCGGATCTGCGCGCGCCTTTAAAGACCCTGAAGGAAAAAGCTCCCGGAATGCAGGTGGAGCAGACCGTGGCGCTTCTGGATGCCTTCTCGGAGGGCCGAAAGAAGCTGCTGGAGAATCTGCGCACCGCAAATTCTCTGTCGGATACGGACCGGAAACGCCATCAGAAGGTGATCCGTTTCCTGGAGGAGTGCAGGAAAGAGATCTACACAGGCGATGCGGCTTCCGGTGAGGAGGCGTTTGCCCGGCTGAAGGAAAAGTTTGATGCCGCGGTGGCGGGGATGAAGCAGGAGACCGCAAGGGTCCAGGGGGAACTCTCCGCGCTGTTTGCCTTTGCGGAGGAAGCCTTTGCCCAGGGGAATGAACTGCTCATCCTGGTGACGGAGCTTACCGTGAACACCGCCAGCGCGCAGTTTATCGCGTCCTTCGGCTGCCCCGAGTACCAGAGGCACAACCGGGAGCTTATGCTGGGAGAACGCGGGGATGACATCCGGGCGCAGATCGATCTGCTGGGGCTGTAGGAGGTGAGTGAGCTGGCACAGGAAATGGAGTATGAGATCCCGGGCGGCAGTCTGTATTATCTGACAGAATCCGGCAGAGGAAAAGATGACGGATATGTCATAATCACCCGTATGCAGGGTCCGGCGGGGGAACTGGAAATCCCGGAGAGGATTCAGGGGCTTCCCGTGAGAGTGATTGAGCGGAAGGCATTTTTGAGCAAAAAGAAGCTGAGGAAAGTGATCGTGCCCTCCGGCGTGACCGTGGTGGGGGACTGGGCATTCGCCTATTGTGACAGCCTGCATACGGTGCGGTTTAACCCTCCGCAGGGCAGTGGGAGCGGGACGACGGTGACAGAGTCTTTGAATTTTGGCAGATCTGTCTTTATGGAATGTTCCTCGCTGCGCTATTTGTATGTGGGAGATCAAAAGGAGAGCACGGCGGCGCTTTTGGCGGCAGCGGTGACCACGGCGGGTGCGCCCTATCTGTTGGATGCGCGGGAGGCAGGCAGCAGGGAATGGCTGGAAAAATGGGATGCCAGAATGCTTGCGGTACTGGAAAGCGCGGACAATGAGGGGTATTCCAGACAGGTGCTGTGCGGCGAGGAGGACTATGGCAGCACGGATCTTTTGGCGTACGAGAGCGCGCAGCGCAAAATCAAGGTGCGGCTGCTTCTTCTGCGTCTTCTTTATCCCATAGGGCTGCGGGAGGAGCACCGATGCAGGCTGGAGAGTTATCTGCGGGAGCATACGGCGGGCTGCGGGCAGGAGGAGACCTGGCAGGTGGTCCTTTCGGAGCACGGGGAGGACAGAGCCTGCTATCAGCTTTTTGCCGGGCTGGGCTGTATCAATCCGGATAATTTTGACAAACTGTTATCAGATGTAGGACAGACCTGCCCTGAGTTGAAAGCATTTCTTCTGCGTTATAAAGAGGAAAATCTGGAGCACCGGGATTTCTTTGCCGGGCTGGAGTTGTAGATAATTCTTAATTGTTTTTGAATATTTTACAAAAAAGCTGACGAAAAGGATCGTGTGTGCTATGCTTGAAAAAATATCAAGGAGTGAGAAGAAAATGAGTATGAATCTGCAGCAGGCACAGGAGAAACTGGAGAAATACGGTCAACAGCATGTATTGAGATATTATAACGAATTGTCCGGGGAGGAGCGGCAGGCACTGCTCGATCAGATCGAGGCGACGGATATGAGCATACTGGAAGCCTGTCTTCACCGGGAGGAGCTGACCAGGAAAGGGAAGATCACACCCCTTGCTGCCATGCAGCTTAATGAGATAGAGGAAAACCGGGAGAGCTTTACCGCAGCCGGGCTGGAAGCCATCCGCGCGGGACGGGTGGGAGCCGTGCTCCTGGCAGGGGGTATGGGCACCCGGCTGGGCGCGGATGCGCCCAAGGGAATGTTTAATGTGGGGATCAACAGGGAACTCTATATCTTTGAATGTCTGATCAACAATCTCATGGATGTGGTGCGGCAGGCGGGTGCATGGATCCATCTTTTTGTGATGACCAGCGACAAGAATCATGAGTCCACTGTAAATTTTTTTCAGGAGAAAAATTTCTTCGGCTATCGCGCCGAATATGTCCATTTTTTTAAACAGGAGATGGCGGCGGCCACAGATTTTAACGGCAAAATTTTCCTGGAGGAGAAGGGAAAGCTCTCCACCTCCCCCAACGGAAACGGCGGCTGGTTTATCTCATTGAAAAACAACGGTCTTCTGAAGCTGGTGCATGACGAGGGCATTGAGTGGCTGAATGTGTTTGCGGTGGACAATGTGCTGCAGCGCATCGCGGATCCCTGTTTCGTGGGAGCCACTATCCTGAAGAATTGTGTTGTGGGCGCAAAGGTAGTGCGCAAGAACGCTCCTGATGAGAAAGTGGGAGTGATGTGCCTTGAGGACGGAAAGCCCTCCATTGTGGAATATTATGAGCTCACGGAAGAAATGATAAACGCCAGGGACGAGAAGGGGGATTATGCCTATTATTTCGGCGTGATCCTGAACTATCTGTTTAAGGTGGAGGAGCTGGAGCACATGATGGCGTCGAAAATGCCGCTTCACATTGTGGAGAAGAAGATTCCCTGTCTGGATGAGGAAGGGAATCCGGTAAAACCGGAGGAGCCCAACGGTTATAAATTTGAAAACCTGGTGCTGGATATGATCCATCAGCTGGATTCCTGCCTGCCCTTTGAGGTGGACCGGGAGCGGGAGTTTGCCCCCATCAAGAACGCAGCCGGGGTGGACTCCGTGGAGAGCGCACGGATCCTTCTGCGCAAAAACGGCGTGGAGCTGTGACAAGGGGAAGGCGGTTTTGCCAAAACAGTGGGGGAACGGTATCCCCGTAAATGTGTGAAAAAAACGGACAGCCCGGCGGGTGCCCCCGGGCGGAGAGGAGCGGACATGAAAGTATTGGTGACAGGCGGTGCGGGTTTTATCGGAAGCCACACGGTGGTGGAGCTTCAGGAGGCTGGCTATGATGTGGCGGTGCTGGATAATCTCTGCAATTCCAGTCGGAAATCTCTGGAGAGAGTGGAGGCGATCACCGGGAAGAAAGTTCCCTTTTATGAGGCGGATATCCTGGACAGGGAGGCTCTTGAAAATATCTTTGAGAAGGAATCCATTGATGCGGTCATCCACTTCGCGGGGTTAAAGGCGGTGGGTGAGTCCGTACAGAAGCCCTGGGAGTATTATGAGAACAATATTGCGGGGACATTGACACTGGTGGACGTGATGCGGAGGCACGGCGTGAAAAATATCATCTTTTCCTCCAGCGCGACGGTGTACGGCAATCCCGCCTTCATTCCCATCACCGAGGAGTGTCCCAAGGGGCAGTGTACGAACCCTTATGGCTGGACCAAGTCCATGCTGGAGCAGATTTTGTCGGATATCCAGAAGGCGGATCCCGAGTGGAACGTCATTCTTCTCCGGTATTTTAATCCCATCGGCGCCCACAAAAGCGGCACCATGGGAGAGAATCCCAACGGTATCCCCAACAATCTCATGCCCTATATCACTCAGGTGGCTGTGGGCAAACTGAAAGAGCTGGGAGTATTCGGCGATGATTACGACACCCCCGACGGCACCGGTGTGCGGGATTATATTCATGTGGTGGATCTGGCCAGAGGTCATGTGAAGGCGTTAAAAAAGATTGAAGAAAAAAGCGGATTAAAGATATACAATCTGGGCACCGGCGTGGGATACAGCGTGCTGGACATTGTGAAGAATTTCGAGGCAGCCACCGGAGTGAAGATCCCCTATGTCATCAAGGAAAGACGCCCTGGGGATATTGCTGTCTGTTACGCCGACGCCACAAGGGCGAAGGAAGAGCTCGGCTGGACGGCAGAGTACGGCATACAGGAAATGTGCGCCGACTCCTGGAGATGGCAGAAGAACAATCCCAACGGGTACGAAGATTGATAAAAGAAAGAAAATGCCCCCTTTGTCAGACAGAGACGTTCTGATAAGGGGGCGTTTTTTATGCGAGATACAGGTACATAAACGCAAAGTGGCAGATGCTTCCGCCCATGACAAAGAGATGAAATACCTCATGGGAGCCGAAATCCTTGTGCTTTGCATTAAAAATAGGAAGCTTTAGGGCGTAGATGATCCCTCCCACCGTGTAGATGATCCCTCCCACCAGAAGAAGCATAAAGCCTCCCTTGGGAAGAGTACTCCAAAGCTGTCCGAATACCAGCACACACACCCATCCCATGGAGATGTAAATAATGGAAGAAAACCATTTGGGGCAGGTGACCCAGAACGCTTTGACCAGCATTCCCACCAAAGCGATACTCCACACCAGCGTCAACATTTTCAGACCGATCGGTTTCTCCAGAACCATGAGACAGACAGGGGTGTAGGAACCGGCGATCAGCACGAAGATCATCATGTGGTCGATCCGCTTAAAAATCCGCAGCCTGCTTCCGGTGAAGTTTACTGTGTGGTAGGTGGCGCTGGCGCCGTAGAGCAGAATCATGCTGCTGATGAAAATAGTCATGGCAACAAAATTCTGGCTGCCCGTGGGGCTTCCTGTTTTGATCAAAAGCGGTACAGCGGCAAATACAGCCAGCATCATAGCGATAAAGTGTGTAATGGCGCTGCCCGGTTCTCTGATGGTTATCTGCATACAGATCCTCCCTTCGATGTTACAACATAATATCTGCAAAAACTACTAATCATATTATCTGCAACTCAACAAGTAGTATTCAAAACTACGTTATACCATAAATACTACTATCAAAAGAAGGAATTGTCAATAAGAAATTCAAATGTTAAGAAATTCAAATTTTAAGAAATGCAAATTTCTTGGATGCTGCTTTAGTCTTCCTCGATCACATGGAATTCCAAATAGTCAAAATCAATGTGTTCAATGAAGCTGTCCTGAAAAAAGCGGGTTTTTGAATGCCGCCTGAATTCGGCAATATTTTTGTCCAGCCAGATGGGTTGTCCCAGATCAAAACGGCGGCATACTTCCTCCAGAGAGCGAAAAACTTTGTGTGTGCGGGTGTCTTTGCCGTAATCCTCCACTACCGTGTCCTGCAGCATACGATTGTCCCGGAATGTTTTTGCCCAGATTCGCAAAATGTGTCCTCCTTCCAATTACAGATGATAATTTTTCCATTGGATATGTAAAATAATAAGGGAAATGTTGGGAATTTTCAAGATAAAAGGGGACGAAAGAACGAAAGGGGAAAGCATAAAACGTAGGAAGGATCATATATATATAGAGTGGTGATTTGCAGATGGACAAAACTACCAACAATCTTAAAAAAAGGATTAAATTTTTGTGAAATATATACATTTTTATCGTGACCTGTGGTATAATGACTTTAATCAAAACATAAAGTGCCCGGAGGGGAAAAAACAGGCGGGTGGATTGTCGATCACGGAGAGACAAGGCAAAGGAGTCATTATGGATTTGAGGCAGGCAGACGGTGAGGGCATCGATAGCTGGCAGGAGGTTACCCTGGTTTATAATGCTGCTCTCAGGCAGATAGAGACAAAAATGGAAATACTCAACGATGAGTTTCAGCATGTTCATCAATATAATCCGATCGAGCATATCAAAGCACGGATCAAGACGCCGGAGAGTATCGTGAAGAAGCTGAAGCGCCACGGCTATGAGTCTACCATTGACAATATGGTAAAGTACGTGAACGATATCGCGGGTATCCGGATCATTTGCTCTTTTACATCGGATATTTATGGCATAGCGGATATGATCAGGGAGCAGAAGGATATTCACGTTCTTATGGAGAAAGATTACATTACATACCCCAAGGCGAGCGGATACAAGAGCTACCATATGATTGTGACAGTACCGGTGTATTTGTCGGACCGCATCGTGGATACCAAAGTGGAGATTCAGATCCGCACTGTGGCGATGGATTTCTGGGCGAGTCTGGAGCATAAGATCCATTATAAGTTTGAGGGAGACGCCCCGGAACATATCCGGAACGAATTGGTGGAGTGTGCCCGCCTGGTATCGGATCTGGATGCCAGAATGCTGTCGCTGAACAAGGAGATCGTAGCGCTCAGCAGGGCGCGGAAGGATGCCTAGACAGGGGGACGGAGAAAATCGGGCAGAGTGATAAGAAAGGGCATGTTGGAAACAGAAGGCATGCCCTTATCATTTCCCCCGAAATGAGGAGTGCCCGGATACCTCTCGGCACCCGGGCTATTATGAAAAAATTATCTAAAGCTGTATCTTTAAATTCAGTATAACAATCAAATATGAACAATATATGAACTTGGTGTAAATAGTTGGTTAAAGTTACAAAGAGAAGACGGAAGTTTTGTAAAAAATATGCAAAATACACAAAAATCAACAAAATATTTGATTTTGATAGTGTTGTCAGAGCGGAAAAAAAATGGTAAAATAATTACATTCATGTAGAAACTTTTATGAGGTCAGAGGGAAATGTTCGGAGGAAAATTTATGGATACTTTTATGGACAAACTGGCACAAAGATTTACTGCACAGGAGCTGATCAAGGCGAACTCCGCAGCGGAGATCGAGGAGATGAACAGGCTCAAGGCGCAGGTGGATGAGTATACCCATTGTTTAAACCGGATGCAGCAGATCTGCGCGGAGATGGAGCAGTCTGCGGAGGCGGCGAGGGGCAGGATGGATTCTGTACAATTGAATACGGACGATCTGAAAGCGCAGCTTTTGGAGATCCGCCGGGAGATGCAGAATCTTGGAAATATTGGAAACGCCGGCGGGGGAAGCGATCTGGCGGAAGTGTTTGAGAAAATGAGTGCGGCGCAGGAGTCCCGTCTGGAGATGATGCAGGGGGAACAGCAGACGCAGTTTGAGAGCCTGCGTGGTTCGGTGGAGAGTCAGTTGAGCGCTATCAAGAGCGCCCAGGAGACCCAGTTGAACAGCGCGAAAGCTTTGCAGGAAGAGCAGCTGGAGACCATCCGCGTCCTGCAGGAGACCCAGCTTGAGGGCTTGAGGGGAATGCAGGAAAATCAGTTCGACGCCATGAAAAACGCTTTGGATGACCAGCTGGACAGTGTGCGCAGTATGATCAAGGCACAGATCAGCAACATCAAAAACGGACAGGACGGTCAGCTCGACGGTCTCAAGAGCGCTTTGGAATTGCAGAACACCACGCTGGAGACCCAGCTGGCAGATATGAAGTCCGTTTTGGAGACCCAGCTGAGCGGCGCCAATGAGTTTGTGCACAAGGAATGTGTAAAAGTATATCGGAATGTGCAGGCAGTTGTGGGAGAGGAAAACAATAAACAGAGTGAAAACTTTGAATTTACAGTCAAACCCATGGGCAAAAAGCTGAAATCCGTATTCAGCATATCCATTGCGGCGCTGGTGGTTTCCATTATCAGCGTGGCGCTGCAGGTTTTGAGTCTGCTTCATATTTTCTAAAGGAGAGCGGGAATGGCAAAGGAGATCTGGAAACCCGGCAATATGTTGTATCCGCTGCCGGTAGTGATGGTAAGTGTGGCGAACGGAAACGGTAAAAACAACATTATCACACTGGCGTGGGTGGGAACGGTCTGTTCGGAACCGCCCATGGTATCCGTTTCCGTGAGACCGGAACGGTATTCCTATGGAATCCTGAAGGAGACCGGGGAGTTTGTCATTAACCTGGTCACGAAGGATTTAACCTTTGCCACGGATTACTGCGGGGTCAAAAGCGGCCGGGATGTGGATAAATTTCGTGAGATGGGGCTGACGGCGCTGCCCGGAGAGAACGTGAAAGCGCCGCTCATCGGAGAAAGCCCGGTGAATATTGAGTGCAGTGTGCGTGAGATCAAGCCTTTGGGTTCCCATGATATGTTCATCGCGGATGTTTTGGCAGTGCACGCGGACAAAAAATATATGGACGGGAATCACAAATTCCATTTGGACAAGGCAGATCCCATCGTCTATTCTCACGGGACCTATTTTTGCTGTGGTGAAGAACTCGGAACTTTTGGCTACAGCGTGAGAAAAAAAGGATGAGATGTGTTGGAAATCTGAGGGAGTCCGCAGGGCTCCCTTTTTTATCGGACAGGAAAATCCCCCCCCTTCGATAAAAATTCTCCGCGGGGGATGCGCCAAGGCACATTCCTTGTTTTGTCTGAGAAGGATCAGAGAGTGTTCACAAAAATATCCATTTGTTGGATTTGGGTATAGCCCGCCGCATCCGGGGCATAATTTATAAAGTGTATCAGGCACTTTACAAGCTTTGGATTACTTGATAGAATGAAACTGTTTAGGCAAAATCGTTACAGAGGAATAATCCGGATGAATTTTCTGACAAAAAAACTTAAGCTTACATATATTATGATTAGTTTTTTGACCCTGTTTGTCTGCACGTTGTTTTTAGACGGTTACACAGTCTTCCGGTCAGAGGGCGAGAATTATTTTCATATTTTTTTAAACGGTACGCCGATCGGAGCCGTGAAAGATGAGAGCACGGCGGAGAAGCTTTTGGTGGATGCCAGACGGGAGATTGCGTCACAGAGCGACGGGATCGTGTTTATTGATGTGGATATGTCCGTGCAGGGGGAGGAAGTGATCTGGGGGCGGCTGGACGATGAAGAGACGCTTTGCCGGCGCATGGCTGAGATCATGCGGGGCAGTATCAAGGAGACCATGCACCATTCGTACACGATGAAGGTGAACGAATACATGGTGAACTTAGGAAGCATAGATGATGTACAGGAGCTTTTACAGGCGGCTGTGGATAAATATGATACGGAGGGGCTGTTTGAGGTCAATCTGATCGGAGATCCTTCCCGGGAGCTGGGTGCGCTGACGGCACAGATCGTCAGACGGGAGGACGACGCTGATGAAAACGGAATGCGCTATGTGGCTGCGGGCGTGGAGAGCGTGGTGGCACAGATCGGGGAGGAGATCTATGACAGCAGTGAAAAAGATTTTGACGATTTTGAACTGGGGCTGAAAGATGTAAACTTTTCTGAGGAAGTGGAGATCGTGGAGGCATATCTGCCTCAGAGCAGACTGTCAACTTTGGAACAGGCGATGGATGAGGTGATCAAGGAACAGGAGACGGTGGGGGAATACACTATCGTGTCGGGAGATACTCTGTCGGAGATTGCCATTAAAGTTAATATTCCTCTGGATAAAATCGTGGAACTCAACAGTGACAGGCTGGAGGATGAAAATTCCACGATCCGCGTGGGGGACAAGCTGGTGATCACAGTGCCGGAGCCTGAGCTGTCTGTGGAGCGGATGGAGGAGAATTATTACGAAGAAACTTATGACGCGGAGATCATCTATATAGAAAATAATGACTGGTACACCAATCAGACGGTAGTGCATCAGCAGCCCCGGGCAGGGTTCCGCAAGATAGTGGCCGATGTGAGTTACTTAAACGACAAGGAGGTCTCCCGGGAAATCCTGAAGGAGGAGATCCTCATGGAGGCGGTGCCCAAGATCGTGGAGCGGGGTACGAAGATTCCGCCCACCTATATCAAGCCTATCTCCGGAGGACGGCAGACATCGGGATTTGGTCCCCGGAAGGCTCCCAAGAAGGGGGCGAGCACCTATCACAAGGGAGTGGACTGGGCGGTTCCCACAGGGACTTCCGTCTATGCTTCCTGCGGCGGAACCGTGGCGAAGGCCGGCTGGGGAAGCGGATACGGCTATGTGGTCTATATCGACCACGAAGACGGAAGGCAGACCCGGTATGGGCATCTGTCCAAAGTGCTTGTCAAGAGCGGACAAAAAGTAAAACAGGGAGAAAGGATAGCGCTCAGCGGCAATACGGGCGTCAGCACGGGACCTCATCTTCACTTTGAGATTTTGATCAACGGGTCCCAGGTAAATCCTCTCAAATATTTGAATTGACATACGGCGCGGGGCTTTCCCGCGCCTTGTACATAGAAAAGAACAAGCTTTCGTGTTTACAAACGAACCAAAATATGGTATAAAGCACTATAAGGGATGGTAGATTTAGTATTTGGGATACTAATGATTGATAGCAGATAACTCATCGAGCAGCAGTCGAGAGGTAGAAATAAATGGAACAATACGCAATTAAAGGCGGGAATCCATTGGTTGGTGAAGTGGAGATCGGAGGGGCGAAGAATGCCGCGCTTCCGATTCTTGCCGCATCCGTGATGACGGATGAAACGGTATATATTGAGAATATGCCCGATGTGCGGGACACAAATGTTCTGTTGTCCGCGATGGAAGGAATTGGTGTGCTGATGAAAAAAGAGGATAGACACAAGGTCACTCTGAATGCCGCCAATATCAATACTACCGTAGTAGTGGATGAACGGTTAAAGAAGATCAGGGCATCCTATTATCTGATCGGGGCGCTGCTGGCCAAATATAAGCATGCGGAAGTGGTGCTGCCGGGCGGCTGTGATATCGGCAGCCGCGCCATTGACCAGCACATTAAGGGCTTTGAGGCTTTGGGAGCCGAGGTGGTCATTGAACACGGGCTGATCAAGACCCATTCGGACAGGCTGGTCGGCAGTCATATTTATATGGATGTGGTCAGTGTGGGAGCTACCATCAATGTGATGATGGCGGCTACCATGGCGGAGGGAAAGACCATCATTGAAAATGCCGCCAAGGAACCCCATGTGGTCGATCTGGCCAATTTTCTCAACAGCATGGGCGCGAATATCAAAGGCGCGGGAACGGATGTGATCCGGATCAAGGGCGTCCCCAGGCTTCATGGCACGGAATATGCCATTATTCCTGACCAGATCGAAGCGGGCACTTTCATGTTTGCCGCAGCGATCACCAAGGGAGATGTGATGGTTAAAAATGTGATCACCAAACATTTAGAGTCCATCACGGCAAAACTTTTGGAAATTGGCTGTGAAGTGGAAGAAGCGGACGACTGTATCCGTGTGGTGGCATCAAAACCCCTGCAGCACACACAGGTCAAGACGCTTCCCTATCCCGGTTTTCCCACGGACATGCAGCCCCAGATCGCGGTGACGCTGGCGCTGTCCCAGGGGACAAGCATTGTGACGGAGAGTATTTTTGAGAACCGTTTTAAATATGTGGATGAGCTGACCCGCATGGGAGCCAATATCAAGGTGGAGGGAAATATTGCCATCATCAATGGCGTCAAAAAGTATACCGGGGCCAGTATCTCCGCGCCGGATCTCAGGGCAGGGGCGGCGTTAGTGCTGGCGGCACTGGCGGCAGAAGGTTACAGCACGGTGGACGACATCCGTTATATCGAGCGGGGCTATGAGGATTTCCATCTGAAACTCCAGTCTCTTGGCGCGCAGATCGAGTTGATCGAGACGGAGCGGGATTTCCAGAAATTTAAATTAAAAACAGGTTGACAAAGCTCTGCTTTCATAGTACGATGTTGTTTACAAAGACAATAGAACAGGATTTCTCTTATTCAGAGTTGGTGGAGGTACATAGGACCGATGAAGCCACGGCAACCCCCATGGAGGAAGGTGCCCACCTGAGCGATATACCCGGAGGAACGGGTCGAACAATAAGAGGGTTTGAGCATGAGAATTATCAAGTCCGCTTATGGAAGCGGACTTTTTTGTATGGTTTTTATGTTGTGCTGTGTAACTGTCGTGATTCGTTTTATTTTACTTACAGGAGGAGATTATGGACAAAAGACTTTTCACTTCGGAATCGGTAACTGAGGGTCATCCCGACAAGATGTGCGACGCTATTTCCGATGCGGTTCTGGACGCATTGATAGAGCAGGATCCTTTCAGCCGTGTGGCGTGCGAGACTTGCACCAACACCGGATTTGTGCTGGTGATGGGGGAGGTGACTACCAAAGCAAATATTGATATTCCCGCCATCGTGAGAAAGACGGTGACAGAGATCGGATATGATTCCTCCGAGAAGGGGTTCGACGGGAATACCTGTGCCGTGATGGTGTCGCTGGACAAGCAGTCCCCGGATATTGCCATGGGCGTGGACAGGGCGCTGGAGGCGCGCGGCGGAGAACAGGGATTGAGTGATGAGGCGATGGATGCGATCGGAGCGGGAGATCAGGGCATGATGTTCGGCTATGCCACCAACGAGACTCCCGAGCTGATGCCCTATCCCATTTCTCTTGCCCATAAGCTTACCGGAAAGCTCACGGAAGTCCGCAAGAACGGCACGCTTCCCTATTTGCGGCCTGACGGAAAGAGCCAGGTGACGGTGGAGTATGACGAAAACGGCAGACCCGTGCGCCTGGAGGCGGTGGTTCTGTCCACCCAGCATGACGCAAAGGTGACGCAGGAACAGATCCATCAGGATGTAAAAAGATATATTTTTGATGCGGTGCTTCCTCAGGATATGATCGATGAAAACACCAAGTTCTTTATCAATCCCACGGGACGTTTTGTCATCGGCGGACCTAACGGCGACAGCGGTCTGACGGGACGGAAGATCATCGTGGATACTTATGGAGGCTATGCCCGTCATGGGGGCGGCGCTTTTTCCGGAAAAGACTGTACCAAAGTAGACAGGAGCGCGGCATATGCCGCCCGCTATGCGGCGAAGAACATTGTGGCGGCAGGGCTGGCAGACAAGTGTGAGCTCCAGCTCTCCTATGCCATCGGCGTTGCCCATCCCACTTCGGTCATGGTGGACACTTTCGGCACCGGGCGGCTTTCCGACGAAAAGCTGGTGGAGATCATCCGGGAGCATTTTGATCTCAGACCCGCCGGTATCATCCGTATGCTGGATCTGCGCAGACCGATCTACCGATCCACTGCCAGCTGCGGGCATTTCGGACGCACGGATGTGGATCTGCCCTGGGAAAGGCTGGACAAGGTGGAGCTTCTGAAAACTTATCTGTAAGAAAACAGGGACAGGACATCGGCGAAGTGTATTGAAACGGACAAGAGGGGTGGCAATGGAATACACTACAAATGATCTTGCAAAAATTCTTGATGTGTCTACCAATACCATCAGGAGATTTGGTGCAAAGGGATATCTCGATGCGAGCCGCGATGAGAAGAACGGTTACAGGCGGTTTGGGCACGCTGATATAGAGCGCATGATGTATGTGGAAAAGTACCGCAAACTGGGGTTTGGTCATGACAATATTTCCGGGATCCTGCAGGAAGATATAGGAAAAATCCGACAAAGGTTTCAGGACAAGATGGATGAGCTTGACGGGCAGATCGCTCATCTCAAGGCATTGCGTCATCTGTTAAAGGATGACGTGACACTGATGGACCGGGTGGAAGAGTTCGGCGCGGACATGATCGAAAGAGAGTGCAGCTGCCTGCATTATGTATTGTATCAAAAGCACGGAAAGCTGTGCGTCGGAGGAAGTCAGGGGAAGGCGCTGCATCGTTTTATGTCCACCTGTCCTGAGTTTGAGTACATCTATCTTTTGGATCGGGAGGACGTGGAGAACGATATCTGCGTCTGGAGCGAGGGGGTGGCCTCCAATGAGATCTTCACCGCAAAATACGGGGTTGATGTGGATCCGCCGGTGGAATTATATGCCGCCAGACCATGTGTTCTGAGATTTATCCGCCTGCCCTTGGATATCACAGACGAAACATATATGTCCCGGATCCAGCTGTGGCGTATATTGTTTGGCGATGTGAGGCAATATATGAAAGAACGCGGATACCGGCTGGCAGGGGATGTGCTGGGAATGAAAATCTGTTATTCCAGAGAAGAAAATCGGGAGTGGCAGTATGTGTTGATGCATTTTCCTGTCTGCAGCGCAGCGGGAGAGGAAGCTGCGGAATAAGAATAGCCGAATAAATGGCTGTATAAGGATCGATTGTGCATTATTGATAATGCCGTCGATCCTTTTTTGTGATTTATTTCAGGGGGATTTCGTTGACTGTGACACAGCGTCATACTTTACAATAAAATCAAATGGACATGAGAGGGCTGCGTTCCTCTTGTCGAACTGTGGTACTCCGTGCTCTCCATGGAGGATGGTTCGGGGTGAATATATTTAAAGGAGGGAGAAAAATGTTTGAGAAAATACCCGGAAAACGAAAACTCAGACGAAAGATAAGCAGGGCATTGTCTGTACTGACGGCGGCGGCACTGCTTGCGGGTACATTCCCCGCAGATCTGTTCGGGGGGGCATCCTATGTGAGTGCAGAGGAAGCCGTTGAGACAGAGACCGTCATTTATGACTTCCGTGACGGGAGCATTGTGCCGGCAGATAGTTCTGCCAGTCTGACAGAGGAAAAGAGTTCATCTGACGGGCGGTTAAAGATTGCGGCAGGTGAAACGAACAGTTATCGTTTTAATGACGCTTCCCATGGCGTGGAATTCCACGAGGGCAATACGGTGACGATCCATGTGCTGGGAGACACGGAACTTGCGATCGGCGGCTGTGTGTATTCCCAGGAGGGTACCCTGACTGTGACCGATCAGGCGACACAGGAGGAGATCACCCGGTTTGATGATACGACGACGGAGGACTGTTCCGCAACATTGGATGTCACATACAAAGGGGAGGAAACAGACCTGCTTCTTACCTTTGGCGGAGAAAAGACCTATGTGCCTTATGTCAAAGTGACGGGACCCAAGTCCGCATCAGGATCCGATCCTGCGGGACCGGAAGATCCCGATCCGGGGGCAGAGGAAGAGGTTCGCGTATATACCAGTGTCTATGATTTCCGTGACGGCAGTATTGTGCCTACGAATACGCAGAACGGAACGGACAAGCTGACATCCGGGGATGGGAAGCTGACAGTGGAATGCGGTCCGAAGAACGGATACGGCTACAACGGTGCAGAGCATGGCTCCGTATTTAAAGAAGGAAATTTCATCACCCTGCATGTGCTGGGAAAAACAAAAGTGGATATCGGTGGGTGCGAGTATTCTGACGGTTCCCTGACTGTCACCAGCGGCGGAGATACGATAAAGACGTTTGACAGCACGAGGACGACGGCATGTTATCACAATGATGAGACCGCGGTGCTCAGCTTTACCTATGAAGGCGGAGAGACGGATCTGGTGCTCACCTTTGGCGCAGGCAGCACTTATGTACCGGTCATTAAGGCGGAAAGAACGGAACCTAAGCCTGTCATCACCTATACCAGTGTCTATGATTTCTGCGACGGCAGTATTGTGCCTACGAATACGCAGAACGGAACGGATAAGCTGACATCCGGGGATGGGAAGCTGACAGTGGAATGCGGTCCGAAGAACGGATACGGCTACAACGGTGCGCAGCATGGCTCCGTATTTAAAGAAGGAAATTTCATCACCCTGCATGTGCTGGGAAAAACAAAAGTGGATATCGGAGGGTGCGAGTTTTCTAACGGTTCCCTGACTGTCACCAGCGGCGGGGATACGATAAAGACATTTGACAGCACAAAGACGACGGCATGTTATCACAATGATGAGACCGCAGTGCTCAGCTTTACCTATGAAGGCGGGGAGACGGATCTGGTGCTCACCTTTGGCGAGGGCAGCACCTATGTACCGGTCATTAAGGCAGAGAGAACGGAATTTGCACCGGATGTGACAGAAGTAAAGGCAAAGATCACCTTAAAGGATGAGAAAGGGCTTCTCCAGGAAGGAGATACCATTACCTTAGTAAACAAGGGCGATCCTGCCGATGTGGTTGACATTACTTCTGCCGGAGCGGAGGCAAAGGAATTTTCCCTGAAAGTCAACGCAGTTTATGAGCTGAAATCCAGTAACAGTGACATTGCGGCAGCGGCAGGCGACGGGAAGACAACGGTGGCCACCACAACAGAGGATCTGGAATTTGAGGTAAATCTGACCTCCACGGTTGTACATCCTGTAGTGACGTTTGCTCTCGGAGCGGGAGTGACCGAAGAGCTGCAGTACGAACTTTCTCTGGAAGCAGATGCGGAGAAGGTGGTTCTGGAAAACGGTAAAAGCGTAAAGTTAACCATCGGTAAGACTTATACACTGAAATGTTCCACGGAGAATGTGGTGGCAAAAATTTCGGGAGGCGTGCTTCTGACAGTTACGGAGAGCCTGAGCGCGGTGACTGTGGATATCAGTCTGCCTGATACATCCCATCATACCTATGACGTATGGGATTTTGGCGCGGAGCAGTTACAGGGTACGGATCAGATCACTTACCGGAATCATATCACTAAGGAAGTGGTGGAGGAATGGTATACCGGTCTGGAGCCCGGCGCCCCTTTGGCACCGGAGGGTGAGGATCTGAAAGCGGGAGATCTGGTACTCCGGAGCGCAGGGCAGAAGGGCAAATGGCGCCTGCGTGTCCAGCCGGCTTCCGGGCTGCCCGGAGAAAACGAGAGCAAGCTCACAGACGAATATGGAGAAGAGTATCTCGGCATCATGTACTCCAACGCGACGAGCAGTACGGATACCGAGCCTATGAAGATGCTTCTTGATGTCAAGGCCGGAGATATGGTGTATGCGGTCGTATCCAGTAATGGCGGGAAATCCGCGATCACATGGCAATCCCCCAGCGGCAGGGACAAACAGACTTTTGTATATACATTGGGAAGCAGGACCAAACTGCAGCATACCGCGATCTTCACGGCTTCGGAGGATGGAGCGTATCAGCTGTATTCCGCGGATGAGAAACTTGTGGTTGCGCGTATTTATCGGGAGAGACCTGCCCAGGTGACAGTGAGCGGCGCTGTCAGGCTGCCGGAGGGAGCTTCCTGGGGTCAGGACAGCAGACTGCTGTTTGTGAATCAGATGACAGGTCAGGTTTCCCAGGCACAGGTGAGCAAGGACAAAGCTAATCTCAATTATAGCGTGAAATTGTTTGAACAGTATACATATGACGTTGTGGTCGAGAATGTGGAAGGCTGTGTGGTAGGGGAAAATAATACGCTCACCCTGAAGAACGAAGCAGGAGACACGGAATTTGAAGTGAACTGTATTGCCGTGGATCTGGTCTTGGTGAAAGGTTCTCTTGCCGACCTGACCGCGGAAGCGGCAGCAAAACTCCAGATCTCATTCCGAAATGAGGAAAAGGTGTATGTTCCCGGGATTACGGTAGATCCTGAAAACGTAACATACAGCGGTAAGTTTGAGAGGGGAGTTTCTTATCAGATAACGGTATCCAACATCAATGATTTTACGCTTGACGATGACACTTTCCAGGCGGATGAGGATGGGACGAAGGATATCCATTTTACGAAAAAGCCTGTGTATGCTGTCAATGTGACATTGGAAGGCCCTTCTGAAGAGGAGGCGGCAGAGGCAAAACTGACGTTCACCAATATCAATGAGAAAGAGTATAGTTATCAATTTACCGGAGCAGAGAAAGCGCAGATCGCACTGAGAGACGGTCAGTATGCCGTGAAGGCGGAATTAAAGGGATATACGCAGAAGCTGACTTCCGATGTGAAGGTAAACGGCGCGCCCGTAGAGAAAACGATCGTGATGATTCCCGACACGACTGAGAATAAGGTGGAGTATGCTCCGCAGATTTCTGTCGGCGCCGGGGGAGATTATGAGACGATCAATGATGCGCTGAATGCCGTGCGTCATATGAACCGGAGAAACGGGCAGCGGGTGACGATTGCCATCGCGCCCGGCGATTATGAGGAAATGCTTGTCATTGATGTGCCGGATGTGACTCTGAAAAACGCAAGCGGTACACCCAGTATCGAACTGAAAAATAAAGGAGTTGACATTGATGCCAATGCGGTGCGCGTCACTTCCTATTATGGTCATGGGTATGCGTATTACAGCATGGGGAATGACTGTAAATGGAACGAAGACGTGCTGAAAGTGAATAAGGAGAATGGCTATTACTCCTATGAGAATCCGGGCAGCGGGACCACCAACGGAAGTTATTGGAACGCGACGGTGGTGATCGGAGCCGACGGGTTCCAGGCAGAAGGGATCATTTTTGAAAATTCCTTTAACCAGTATGTTTCCAAGAAGGCGGCGGAGGATATCATTGTTCCTCTCAGCGGCGCCAAGGAGGGCGATACGCCCAGAAGTCAGATGGAAGCGGGCGACACGAAAGTACAGGATAAGAAATATGTGGAGCGCGCGGCTGCTTTGGCGATCAAGAACGATGTGAAGGAAAGCTCCTTTTCCAACTGTAAATTCATCGGCAGACAGGATACTTTGTATGGCGGCAGAAATTCTACCGCGGCATTCTATGGATGTTCCGTTTATGGCGGCACCGATTATATCTTTGGACCTATGATCGCGGTATTTGCAAAATGCGACCTGGTGCTGAACACCATGGAGGATGCCAACGATATAGCATACATCACGGCGGCACAACAGTCTTCCGGCAGAGGATACCTGATGTACAACTGCGAAGTGAAATCTACTGTTCCCGGTGTGGATACGGCATCGGAAAAGGTTTCCAAACCCGGATATTTCGGCAGACCCTGGGAAGCCAATACCAGTGAAGTGGTATTTTTCTATACGGTGGTGGGGACGGCTTCCGACAATACGTCTTTGATCGCTCCCGCAGGCTGGAACAACAGCCTCAACGGGACCAGTAATAATGTATCTGAATATAAGACATATGAAAAAACGGAAGGCATAGATAACAGCAGCCTTCGCGAGAAATGGGCGCATGTGCTTGGGGAGCCCGTGCTTCCGGATGGAACAGCCATTACTGTTTCGGCATTTTTAGGAAAATGGAATCCTTTTGCGGGCAAGGATATGACCATTGTACTGCCTGACGGGACCCGGATAGAGGAACCGGTACAGAATCCGCCTGCCGTATCCGAAGAGGGGCTGCATGTGGAGCTGCGCGATCCCGGGGAAGAGTATGTCTACACCGGCAGCGCCGTCAAGCCTGCGATCCTTGTGACCAACAACGGCGTGGAGCTCACCGAGGGAACGGACTACACCGTGAAGTACAGCGGCAATGTCAAGGCGAGCACGACAAAGAACAAGGCAAAGATCACCGTGACCGGCAAGGGCAACCTTACCGGCAGCGCTTCCACCACCTTTGAGATCCTGCCCAAGGACATCAATGACGAGGACGTGGAAGAGGGGACCATCACGGTGGTGAAGAACACCAAGCCGGCTCCTGTGCTGGTCTACAACAACATGAAGCTGGGAAGCAAAGACTACACCGTAAAGGACAATCGTAAATTTACGGAGGACGGTCAGATCACCGTGACCGGCAAGGGCAACTACACCGGAGAGAGAACGCTCGACGTGACAGTGAAGACGACAAAGAAGGAAGTAAAGAAATTCACCGTCACTCTGCAGAACGTGAAGCTGACCTACAACGGTGAGGAGCAGAAGATCCCCTTCACCGTGAAGGACTCCGCGAGCAAGGAAGTGCTGACGGAAGGGGAAGACTATCTGGTGCTGTATCCGGAGAACGTGACGGATGCGGGGAGCAGGAAGTTCACGGTGGTAGGGACCGGAGACTATACGGGAAGCGTGACCAAGAGCTACACCATCAGACCCCTGGCTGCGGCGGCAGGAAGCATGACGGCAGAAGGAGTGGATGAGGAAGGCTATGAGTATGTAAGGACCGGCGTGACCGTGGGAGAGGATCTTGTGGTGCGCTGCACCGCAGACGGTGCGGCTGCGGAACTGACGGAGGGCAGGGACTATAAGATCAGCTATACCAACAACCGCAAGGCGGGAACGGCGAAGTATACAGTGGTCTTCCAGGGCAACTACAAGGGAACGAAGGCGCTGACGGGAAGCTTCAGGATCCTGCCCGCGACGCTGGAGGAAGCGCAGGTGAGCAGCGCGGACAAGGTATACAGCGGCAAGAAGGGGACCTATGTGTCCAAGCCGGTGGTGACCATCGGGGATGTGGCGCTGGGAAGCGGAGATTACACGGTAAAATACTATAAGGACGCGGCAATGGAGCAGGAGATCACCGGGAAGAACAAGCTGGAGCTGGGAGCGGAAGAGAACGAGGCGACAGTGTATGTGAAGGTGAGCGGCAAGGGCAACTATGCGAAGGAAGGCTCGGTGGCGACGGGAGAGTACCGTGTAGTGCGCAGGTCGTCTGCCCAGTATGATCTTTCCAAGGCGAGAGTGACGGTGCTGGATGCGCAGGGGAAGAAGACCACGAAGGTGGAGTACACGGGAGAGAAGCTGGAGCCCGCAGTCAAAGTAGAGTACAAGATCAAAGGGAAATACGAGACAGTAGGGGAAGAGAACTACAGCGTGGAATATGTGAACAATGTGAACAAAGGCAGGGCGAGCATCATCCTGACCGCGGAAGGTGAGCAGTATGTGGGAGGAAAGACCGTGACCTTTAACATCGTGGCAAAGAACGTGAGAAAGGTAACGGATCTGTTTACAGATCTGTTTGCGGATCTTCCCTGATGAGAGAGTGATCCGGCAGATACCGGAAGGAATGCACAAGGAGGGCGTACACCGCAGGGTGTGCGCCCTCTGATGTATGGCGGTTTTTATATCCTCTTTGACAGAGTGTTTTGCAGGCATTATAATTTAAGAAAAACAAAAGAGAGCGTACCAGGGAGTATACTATGAACTGCCGGAGACTGTTTCAGATTTTTTATCTGTTGTCTGTGATGAATATCATCTGGGTGAGTACCGTTGTGGACAGGATTTTGTCTGCCGTTTTAACGACAGGAGCAAGAAAAGGCCCGGGGGAGATTTTTTTGTGGATCGGGGCTTATATCGCAGTGGCTGTGCTGTATCTGATGATGGAGATCCTGCCCTGTTATGAGAGGGGTCTGAATATCCGTCTGCAGGTTTTGTCCGGCGGCTATGAGATCATCTGCACATCGATCTACGCACTTCTGACCCAGCTGCTGTTTTTGTCAGTCTGTCTGGCTGCCGGAGAGAAGACAGGGCTTTGGAACGGGCGGCTGATCGATTTGCTGGGGGAGGCGGAGACACCCCTGTTTTGGGGAAATCTGGTCTTTGCCTATATCGTGCTGCTTCTGCATTATCTCAACGGTTTCTGGCGGACGGCGTTTTGTTCGTCCCAGCTGGGGATCGGACGCAGATTGCTGATGTTATTTTTCTGGTGGGTCTTTCCCGTCAATCTTATTTTATTTTATCAGTGGTGCAAAGTGGTGCGCCGGGAACTGATGACGGAGCGCAGCCGGTATCTTCTGGATACCGCCCGTGTGGAAAATGCTGTCTGCCATACCCGTTATCCCGTGGTGATGGTGCACGGTATCTTTTTCAGGGACTGGCAGTATATGAACTACTGGGGGCGTATCCCCCAGGCGTTGAAACGAAACGGTGCGCAGGTCTATTACGGCAGACAGCAATCGTCTCTGTCTGTGGCGGACAGTGCGGCAGAACTGAAGGCGGAATTGGAGCGGGTGCTGCAAAAGACCGGCGCGGAAAAGCTAAATATCGTGGCGCATTCCAAGGGAGGGCTGGATGCCCGCTATGCGATCAGCAAAATGGGAATGGCAGAGTATGTGGCATCCCTCACTACCATCAATACGCCCCATAGAGGCTGCCGGTTTGTGGATGCCCTTTTGGGCGGGGTGCCTCAGTGGCTGCTTCATGTGGCAGAGAAACGATATAATTCCCTGTTTCATGTTTTGGGGGATGAAAAACCGGATTTCCTTGCGGGAATCAGAGATTTGACGGCTGCCTCCTGCGAACGGTTTAACGAAGAGGTCCCGGATGCACCCGGTGTCTATTACCAGAGTGTGATGTCCAAAATGTACGATCACAGAAGTTCCTTTTTTCCATTAAATATCAGTTATCTTTTGGCAAAGCATTACGAGGGGGAAAACGATGGGCTGGTCAGCGTCTCCTCCGCAGTCTGGGGGAATTTCCTGGGAATATTGAGCGCCGGAAGAAAAGGAATTTCCCATGGGGACATGATCGATCTGACGCACAAAGATATCCTTGGCTTTGACGTCAAAGAGTTTTATGTCGGGCTGCTGGAAGGGCTCAAAAAAAGAGGGCTGTGAGGCGGCTGCGGGCTAATCTTCGTCCGCGTCATCATAATAGTAAAGCGCCTCCACAAAACGATCAGCCACAAGTTCCCTGCCTGCGCGGTTCAAATGTAGATTGTCGATCAGGTAGTCGTCCGCGTTGTCTTCATTTATGGTGCCGTAGAGATGGTCTATAAAGGTGACGCTGCGCCTGGAGCAGGAGTCATGCTCCTTGATGGAGTAAGTGGAGAGTACATCCCAGCCATAAGTATACATATCGCTGCTGACATATTCCCCGTTTTCATCCACCGCGTACGCATAGGTGGGGGACATGACGATGATGCGGATCCAGGGGCAGCTTGACTGCAGCAGCTCGATGCCTGCCTCCAGATTGCCGGTAAATTGCTGGATGTCGGTGGAATTGGAATCATTGTACATCTGGTGGCCGGCGAGATAATCACTTGCGTCATACATGACGACGACCGTATCCACCGTCCGGAGGTCCAGATTCCATAATGTGTCAAAAACTTCCTGTGCCTCGGGGGATGCCTCCTCGCCGAGATACTGGGCAGAACTGACCAATCGGTCATAGATGGGGCTTTTGACGGCAAGATGCACCAGCCAGTAGAAATTGTAGGCATCAATGGGATGCTCGGAGATGCGGATGGTATTGTGCTCGGCAGCCAGATAGCTGTTGCTGATGGAACAGTTGTATACGGTGGCGCCGGTTTTTTCGGCAATGATGTTGACCAGATTGTCCTCGGAATTCCGATCGTCCGCGAAGGGAGCGTTTCCGAAAAATACAAGGGTGTCGGCTTTTTTGCCGGTCTCCACGGTATTGCCGTCCTGGTCCAACAGGGGAAGAAATAAATCCAGGACATCGGGGGTGTTTTCGTGATTTTCTGTCTGAATATCATCGAGATTGACCAGGCGTCCCCAGTTCAGGAAACGATATATCAGAGCCGAGATTGTCAGTACGACCACAAGCAGTAAAATTGTGTGTATATTTAAGAACTTCCGGATGCGCATAGTGCCTCTCATTCTGACAGAGAGCCTGTCTTTTTATTTTATTTATTCTACTATTTTGAAGATGAAAAGTCTATATTATTCCAAAATGTTTAAGAAATTTGGTGAATTTTTAAGAAATTCTGAATAAATGGCATATTTGCTTGAAGTCAGACCCTCGAAATGATATAATATTACGAACTATAGAATGGTAGTCTGTTGGCGAAAAAGGACGGAAACATATGAAAAAGATCTTTGGACAGAATCGGGAAACGAATGAAAATACGGACAATTTTACGCAGTTCGACGGAGAATATTATGAAGAATCCGGGTATGACGGCGGATATTACGCGGATGGGGAAGAAATAGAGGGCGCAGAGGACGGCGCATACTATGCGGACGCAGAAGAAATAGAGGGCGCAGAGGACGGCGTATACTATGCGGATGCAGAAGAGATGGAGGGTGCAGAGGACGGCGTATACTATGCGGACGCGGAAGAGATGGAGGGCGCAGAGGACGGCGTATACTATGCGGACGCGGAAGAGATGGAGGGCGCAGAGGACGGCGTATACTATGCGGATGCGGCGGACGGCGGAGCGTCGGACGGGGAAGTGTACGATGAGAGCGCAGAGTATTACGAAGAGGCGGACAGCGGATATTACGAAGATGACGTCGAATTCTATGAAGATGAGGAGTATGAGGATGAGGAGGATTCCCGACAGGGATTTTTCGCCCGTTTTGCCAATCTTGCAGCGATGGATTATGTGATGCTGTGCACGGGTGTGGGAATTTTGCTCCTTGCCGTGATCACGGGAATCGTGTGGGTGAATTCCCAAAAATCTGCCGGACAGTTCTCCGAGTTTGCCACGGTGGGCACGCAGCTGGAAGGAATTGAGATCATCGGCGACGACGGGCTGCTGGCTGTGGCGGATGCCCGGATCGCAAAGATGGAGGCGATAAAGCTTCAGGAGGAGAACAATAAGGAATACAACGAGACAGAATACAATAAAAGTGTGAATGTTTTACTGAAGACCGTTTCCGTGCAGAAGGATTTAAAGATCAAATTTGTAAATCAGGGCAGTGGGAAGCTGATCCCCAATACACCCTTCACGGTGACGGTTGCCACGCCCGACAATAAGACAGAGACCTGGGAAGATGACGATATGGACGGCATCATCTATAAAAAGGGGATCACTCCCGGTGCTTACCAGGTGTCGGTAAATGCCTTAAGCGGTGAGAAGTACAAGGGATACACGCTCCCTTCGGGGACTCTTAAGGCGGATGTGAAGAAGGATATCGAGTATAAAAAGGTGGATGTGTCCGATGAGGTCAAGACCGAATCCCAGGTGAATGTGGATACGGAGGAGCAGAAGAAGCAGGAGCCCCAGGTGGAGTCTTCTCTCACCGATACCGTGGAATGGGTGGAGAGTACGGAGATTGCGAGCACCTATATTGAGGTGAGCAGAAAAAATATTCCTGACCCCAGGCTGTTTGTGAAAAACGGCTCCTTCCTGCGCACGGCGAAGGGAGTGAAGCTTGATCACAGCAGTGCGGAGATGAAAGTGGGGGGCGAATCTTTAAAACTCAAGCCAAGTTATTCGCTGGACAATGTGGTCTCCGTGGGCTGGAGCAGCAGCGATACATCCGTGGCAGATGTGGATGCGGATGGCGTTGTAACGGCAGTGTCAGAGGGAACGGCAACCATATCCTGTATTGTGACCGTTTCGGTGGAGACGGAAAACGGGGTGAAGGAAACCGAGTATGAGGCTGTCTGTGAAGTGACCGTGCTGGGAAAGAATGGGGAAAACGGCGGGGAGGAGAAACCGTCTGCTTCCTCGGGGAACGGTTCCATCAGCCTGAATAAAAAAACTCTGACGGTCTATGTGGATGCCACGGCGACCCTGGAGGCGAAGCTGAAGAATGCGGATGAGGACAGTGTGACGGCAGAATCCTCTGACGAAGATGTGGCCACTGTCGAGAACGACGGGACGACCATCACCGTCACCGGCGTGGAGGCAGGTACCGCAAAGATCACTGTCTCGGCGGAGACGGACGACGGAATGGTGTCGGCTGTCTGTGCCGTGACGGTAAAGGAGAGCCCTGAGTATGACGAGGACAGCCCTTTGAAGGACGACAACGGCAATCAGCTCTATGTGCAGGAAGGGGATTCCTACAGACAGGCGGTAGCGGCGGATTATTATAAAGAGGGAATGACATTTTTCCGAAAAGGAGAGACCAAATATACAGGCTGGCAGACCATAGACGGCAAGGTATATTTCTTTGATAAGACCGGCAAAAAGGTGACGGGCGAACAGGTGATCCAGGGCGCCAGGTATACTTTTGCAAGCGACGGTTCCCTTGTGACAGGTTCGGGAACCATGGGGATCGACGTTTCCAAGCACAATGGCAGCATTGATTGGAATGCGGTGAAGAACTCCGGTGTATCCTATGTGATCATCCGCTGCGGTTATCGGGGATATACCCAGGGTTCCCTGATCATAGACTCCAAGTTTGAGCAGAATATCAGGGGGGCAACAGCAGCGGGGCTGAAAGTCGGCGTTTATTTCTTCAGCCAGGCTGTGGACGAAGTGGAGGCGGTGGAGGAAGCGTCCTTTGTATTGGATGTGGTAAAAAATTATAAAATATCCTACCCGATCTTTCTGGATGTGGAGTACAGCGGCGCGGCGGGGAACAAAGGACGTGCCGACGGGCTGAGTAAATCAGCGCGGACTGCCGTCTGCAAAGCATTCTGCGCCACCATCAAATCCGGCGGTTATACTGCAGGGATCTATGCCAACAAGAGTTGGCTGGAGACCATGATCGATCCCGGTCAGCTTGGTTCCTACAAGATCTGGCTGGCTCAGTATGCGGCGAGCCCCACCTATGCGGGAAGATATGACTTGTGGCAGTACAAGAGCACGGGAAGGGTCAGCGGTATCAGCGGCAATGTGGATATGAATCTCAGTTATCTGGGATATTGAGTTCACTTTTTGTAGACAGAGGAAAACGGGGAGAATGGCTGTGAATATTACAAAGTATTATTCGGGGGAAGACGCCAATCCTTCCATATACAGGGGAAGGATGACTTTGAAAAAAGGATACACCATCGTGGACGCGGATGAGTCCTGTTATCTTTTTCTCGGGGTAAACTCTGCGCTGCCCTTTACGGCTCTGGTGCATCCGGAGGATGTGGATTCGATCAGGGAAGCGCTGGAACTGGTGAAAGAAGGGGAACAGCATCTGATCTTCAGGCTGGTCTGCAAAGATGACAGTTACCGGTATATGTATGCCCGGATGAAGCAGAGCGGCAAGAAGCTGGAAGAGTTTGAAACGATCGATGTGGAGCTTTTGGATATCATGCGTATCTATGATAAATTTGACGCAAATCATATCCGGATGATCAAGTATCGCAGACTGATGTCCCTCAGTGACAAAATGTACTTTGAATACTCTTACCAGGACGACAGCATTACGATCTACGAATATGTGAACAACAGGAGTATCATTCATTTCAGCAGCCGTCTGGAACTTCTTCAGGCAAAGGTTTTGGAGGAAGACCGGTATAGTTTCCGCCAGAGGGCAGAGCTGGAGGCGCTCTGCGAGCATCTGAAGAATTATTCCGAGAATTTTGACATGGAAGTGGACAGTGAGCTGTTCGGGCTATCCGCAGGTTATCTGCATTTTCAGGGAGGTATACTGCACCGGTACAATACGAAATGGATGATGGTGGCTACCGTCACCGCCATGGGTGATGCGGCAAAAGAGGAAAAGTATTATACGACGACGCACGCCTTTGACAGTGCCACCGGGGTCTACAATAAGCGCGCCATCCATGAGCTTACAATAGACCTGATGGCTAATGCCGGGGAACTTCCGGTATATTTCTGTATCATAGACATTGATGACTTTAAAAGTCTCAATGACACATTTGGGCATATGGCGGGGGATGAAGTGATCGTCAGCCTGACAGAGGTTTTAAAAAATGTTATCGGTGCCCGCGGTTATATCGGGCGCTTTGGAGGGGACGAATTCGTATTGGTGACGGATCAGATCGCCACCGATGAAGAATTTATAAATGCGCTCAAGACCGTGCGCAAAGATGTGGCGTGGATGAATGCTGCAAGGCTGAAAAATACCGAGGTGACGGTATCCGTCGGTATTGCGAAATATCCGCAGGACGCAGGCGATTATGATTCCCTGTTCAAACTTGCCGATAAATGTCTCTATCTTGCGAAGGCAAAGGGGAAAAACCGTTATATCATTTATTGTGAAGAGGTACACAAGAATTTTGATATGGCGGCCATCTCCGGAAAACTTTCATCGGAGAATACACAGGATATCTATGTGGGAACAGGCAGAGCGGTGGCTGCGATTCTGGGAGATATGAGAAATGGCAGCAGTGAGGAACTTAAGGAGAGCATCAGGAATCTGCTCGCAAGCTACGGAGTGGATCGGGCGGCTGTCTATGCAGGGGAAGATTATGATCTGAAATTTTATGTGGGGAACGGCACGGCACCCATGGAGAGCCTGGCATATATCAAGCAGCCTTATCTTGCCGAGTTCTTTGATGAGGATGGGATGTTTATGCGCAATAAGATCTTGTCCATCCGGGAAAACGCTCCCCAGTTCTATGAACTTTTAGAGAGACAGGGAACGGAAGGGTTTATGATCGTGAAGGCGCAGTTTGCCGGGTCCCTTCCCGTGGCGGTGGTATTCGATGTGTTTCAGAGATACAGAAAATGGTCGATGGTGGAGAAGAGTATGCTTTATATTGCCGCCCAGATCATTGCCAGACGGTATCTTGAGCTGGAGGCACCGGCCGAGAGCTGAGCGTCGGGCTGTCGTCTGTGCAAATAAGGATGGTCAGTGCAGGCAAAGTGTGGTAAAGTGAAGAAAGAGTTTCAGGGCAAAAAGGAGATCGGGATGAGAACGTATCTGGTGACCGGCGGGGCAGGTTTTATCGGATCTAATTACATTCATTATATGTTTAAAAAGTATGGAGACGACATCCGCATCATCAATGTGGATGCACTGACCTATGCGGGCAATCTGGAGAATCTGAAGGATATAGAGGACAGGGACAATTATACTTTCGTGAAGGCCAACATCTGTGACAAGGAAGCCATCGGAAAGATCTTTGAGGACAACGATATCGACAGAGTAGTACATTTTGCGGCAGAGAGCCATGTGGACAGAAGCATCAAAGATCCGGAGGTGTTCGTTCAGACCAATGTGCTGGGAACGGCGGTGATGCTCAACTGTGCGAGGGCGGCGTGGGAACTGCCGGACGGGAGTTACAGGGAGAATAAAAAATTCCTGCATGTGTCCACGGATGAAGTTTACGGAAGCCTCCCGGAGGATGAGAAGGCATTCTTCTATGAGACTACGCCCTATGATCCCCACAGCCCCTACTCTGCCAGCAAGGCGGCTTCGGACATGCTGGTGAAGGCATATATGGACACGTATAAGTTTCCTGCCAATATCACCAACTGTTCCAACAATTATGGGCCGTATCAGTTCCCGGAAAAATTTATTCCCCTGATGATCAATAACGCCCTTCAGGGCAAAAGCCTCCCCGTGTATGGGGACGGGAAAAATGTGCGGGACTGGCTGTTCGTGGAGGATCACGCGAAGGCGATCGATATGGTGCAGGAGAAGGGAAGGCTGTTCGAGACCTACAATATCGGCGGGCACAATGAGAAACAGAATATAGAGATCCTTCATATCATTCTGGATACGCTCCGTCAGATGCTTCCCGAGGGGGATCCCAGAAAGGAACTGGTGAGCGGGAAACTGATCACCTATGTGGAAGACCGCAAGGGGCATGACCGCAGGTATGCCATCGCGCCGGACAAGATCCGGGCAGAGATCGGATGGGAGCCGGAGACCATGTTTCAGGAGGGGATCCGCAGGACGATCGCATGGTTTTTTGAGCATGAGGAATGGATGCGGAATGTGACAAGCGGAGATTATCAGAAATATTACGACGATATGTACGGCGGAAGATAAGGATGCAGGACAGTGCAGAGCAGGGACTTTTTCGGGGAAAACCGGGAAAGTCTGTCTTTGCTTAATGAGTCGTTAAGGAGGCAGGCAAATGAAAGGTATTATTTTGGCAGGAGGATCGGGTACCCGGTTATATCCCCTGACAAAGGCAATTTCCAAACAGATCATGCCGGTGTACGACAAACCCATGATCTATTATCCGCTCTCTACCCTGATGCTGGCGGGGATCCGGGAGGTGTTGATCATCTCCACACCCAGGGATCTTCCGGTGTTCAGGGAACTTCTGGGAGACGGGCAGCAGCTGGGTATGACGCTGTCCTATGCGGAGCAGGAGAGCCCTAAAGGGCTTGCGGATGCGTTTATCATCGGTGCGGATTTTATCGGGGATGACAGGGTGGCGCTGGTCTTGGGCGATAATATTTTCTACGGGCAGAGTTTTTCCCGGGTGCTCAGGGAAGTGGCATCCAGGGAAAAAGGGGCGACAATTTTTGGCTATTATGTGAGAGATCCGAGGGAGTATGGCGTGGTGGAATTTGACGAGAACGGGAAAGCGCTCTCTATTGAGGAGAAGCCGGAGAAGCCCAAGTCCAATTACGCCGTGCCCGGTCTGTATTTTTACGACAATGATGTGGTGGAGATCGCAGCGAATGTGCAGCCTTCCGCGAGGGGAGAGCTTGAGATCACCAGTGTCAACAATGAATATTTAAAAAGAGGGATGCTGCGGGTGGAGACTCTGGGGCGGGGATTTGCATGGCTGGATACAGGCAATCATGACACGCTTCTGGATGCCGCAGATTTTGTGGCTGCTTTTCAGAGAAGACAGGGGCTTTACATCTCCTGTATTGAGGAGATCGCATACAAGAGAGGATTTATCGACAAGGAACAGCTGTTGAAGCTTGCAGAGCCTCTGATGAAGACAAATTATGGCAAATATCTGGTAGAGGTAGCAAATGGACTCTAATTTGAGAAGAATGGCGCTTCTGTCCAGTCTGGCGGCGATGCTGGTCGTGACCCTGGCGGTGCTTTTCACCAACAGGCAGAGCCCTTCGTCCAAGACAGATCGGCAGGAGAGTGTGGAGAGCACGGACGCCGGGGCGTCGGAGCAGAGTGGGCAGAATGCTCCTTTGGACGGACAGATCGGCGATGACCTGAAGGCATTTGAACAGGATGACAGTTTTTTTGATCCGGAGTATAATCCCGTGCTGGAGGCGGCAAAGGATATGTCCAACAGGCTGTCTCTCGTGGTGACTTCCATAGAGAAGGATCTGCGCATCCAGGTGGTGGACAGTGAGGGCACCCCTGTGGAGGGGGAGAGCTTTTATGTGGATCTGGCAAAAGCGGAGGGAGGCATCGGTTCCGGTGAGTCGGGAGGCTCCCAAAAGGACGGTTCCTATAAGGATTTGGACAAGGACGGCGTGATCTATATCGGCGATCTGGAGTCCGGGGAGTATCTGGTGAAGCTTGCCCCCATAAGCGGCTATAAAGTGCCCGTCAGCCAGACCAGGGTGAAGGTCAAGGACAAGGTGGAGTATCTTGCCATCGATGATATCTCTCTTCTGATCAAAACGGAGGACGAGGTGGATGCGGCGGCGGAGGACAGCCGCGTGCAGGATGCGCTGGCGGATGCGGATAAGACAGAGCTGACAGAACTCAAAGCATTTACCGGGAAAAGCAAAGCGGGTATAGATGTGTCCAAGTGGAACGGGGATATCGACTGGGACAAGGCAAAGAACGCGGGCGTGGAATTTGCCATTGTGCGCGCAGGGTATCGCGGATCCGTCACGGGCAGCCTGGTCAAAGACATTTATTTTGATGCCAATATGAAGGGTACCGCGGCGGCAGGTATTCCCGTGGGTGTGTATTTCTTTACCCAGGCGACGAATGAAGTGGAGGCTGTGGAAGAAGCTTCTGCTGTGATCAGCTGGATGCGTGAATATGAGATCACTTATCCGGTGTTCATCGACACGGAGGGCGCGGGCGGAAACGGGCGCGCCGACAGGCTGGATGCGGAGACCAGGACGCAGGTGTGCGAGGCGTTCTGCAGGACGGTTGAGAATGCGGGATACCGGGCGGGGGTCTATGCCAGCCGCCACTGGTACAACAGCAATCTGCACACGGAGCGGCTGGAGGACTATTATATCTGGCTGGCGGAATACCGCAGCGTGCCCCTGTACCAGGGGTACTACCGCATGTGGCAGTACAGTTCCAAGGGCAGGATCGATGGTATCGAAGGCAATGTGGATATGAATATTATGTATGAATAGGAAGGGAAACGGTCGTATGGGTAAGATTACGGTGGAGACATGTGAGATAGAGGGATTGAAGGTTATCACGCCCCAGGTATTCGGAGATGCCAGAGGGTATTTTATGGAGACCTATCAGTATGAGGACTTCAAGGAAGCAGGAATCCGTGAGGTTTTTGTTCAGGATAACCAGTCGGCATCCAGGCGCGGCGTGCTCAGAGGGCTGCATTTCCAGAAACAATTTCCGCAGGACAAGCTGGTGCGTGTCATTAAGGGGGAGGTGTACGATGTGGTGGTGGACTTAAGGGAGGGTTCCCCCACCTTTGGAAAGTGGTTCGGTGTACTGTTGTCTGAGGAGAACAAGAAACAGCTCTTTATTCCCAAAAATTTTGCCCATGGTTTTCTGGTGCTCTCCGGGTACGCGGAGTTTTGTTATAAATGTTCCGATTATTATCATCCCGGGGATGAAGGCGGCATCCGTTATGACGATCCGGACATTGGAATCCGCTGGCCCATCGCAGAGGATATGGATCTGCTTTTGTCCGAGAAGGACAGACATTGGGGCGGTCTGAAGGATTATCTGGAGAACAAGTGAGGATTAGGATAGCATGAAAATCAGCAAAAAAGGCGGGATCACTCTCTTTCTCGGGATAGCCGTAGTGCTGGCGGCAGTCATTCTGTTCCACACCAATCCCAATGCCGATCAACAGCAGGAACTGGTTAAAAAGGCAGTTTCCACGGCGGTGATCCTCGTCTCCTGCATCATTTTTATCAAATGGTATGACAAGTTTACTGTGCTGCCCGTGGAGCTCTGGCAGAGCAGACACCTGATATGGAAACTGGCGAAGAATGATTTTAAGAAGCGTTACGCCGGCTCTTATCTGGGCGCGTTCTGGGCGATGGCGCAGCCGGTGGTGACGGTAGGCATGTATTATGTGGTGTTCGATATCATCATGGGGGAAAATGCCAGCCGGACGGTGGCGGATGTGCCCTTTGTGCTGTTTCTCACGGCGGGGCTGGTACCCTGGTTTTTCTTCAGCGAGGCGCTCAACAATGGGACCAATGCGCTCAGAGAGTACGATTACCTGGTAAAAAAGGTTGTATTCAAGATCAGCATACTGCCCATCATCAAGGTGATCGCCGCTACCTTCATCCATCTCTTTTTTGTGTTGGTGCTGCTGGTAGTGGCAGCGGTGTACGGGTATTATCCCACGATCTACACCGTACAGCTTCTCTATTACAGCCTGTGTCTGTTTATCTTTGTGCTGGCGCTGAGCTATACCACCTGCGCGGTGGTGGTGTTTTTTAAGGATCTGGCACAGATCATAGGGATCGCCCTCCAGATCGGCATGTGGGCAACTCCGATTCTGTGGGATATTGAGACCATTGGAAGCCATAAATGGGTGAGCATCCTCAAGCTCAACCCTTTGGTATATATCGTAAACGGATACCGCAGCGCGGTCTATGAGAGGCAGTGGTTCTTTGAGGACTTCTTTTCCACCATGTATTTCTGGATCGTGACGGTGTTGTTGTTTGGCATAGGCGCTCTGATCTTTAAGCGGTTAAAGGTTCATTTTGCGGATGTTCTGTAAAAGGCGGCTGTGCGGATAAAATTTGGAGAAACTATACAGGATGAGAGAAGGATTGAAAAAATGGTTTGGATGGCGTCCGGGAGCCGCTGCCTGCGCGGCGGCAATGGCTGCCGTGCTCCTTCTGCTGCTGATTCCGCTGTTTAGGATGGCGATGTATTCCGTGCCCTGGTATGACGATTATAATTACGGGCGTTTTGCCAAAACGGCGATGGCGGAGGCGCCCACCTTTGGAAATGCCTTAAAGGGGACCTGGGAATGTATCCGTATCTCATGGTACGCATGGCAGGGGACATATGGTTCCATTCTGTTTATGGTGCTGATGCCCGGCATCTGGGGCGAGGGATATTATTTTATCGGACCGGTCTTTCTGATCCTGCTTCTGACCGTGTCGGTGTGCATATTTACGGGAACGCTTCTGAGGGAATATCTGAAAGCAGACTGGGCGCATACCGTGGGGATATCGGCGGGCAGCGCCATTGTGGCGGTATTGCTTCTGCATACGGCGCAGGAAGGATTTTACTGGTATAACGGCGGTGTCCATTATGTGGGGATGCACTCCTTCGCCCTGCTTTTAGCGGCGCTGACAGCGCGGATCATAAGAAAAGAGCGCCGTCTTGCCTGCGTTCTGTGGATGCTTTTGGGAATGCCGCTCGCCTTTTTGGTGGCGGGAGGAAATTATATCACCGCGCTTCAGGGATTGCTGGTGCTTTTGAGTATGGCAGCGCTGGGAATCCGGCAGCGCAGACGGGGAAGTTTTTATCTGCTTCCGGTGCTGGCAGTCTATTGCGGCGGTTTTTATCTGAATGTGACGGCTCCGGGCAATGATAAGCGTGCGGAGAGTTATGTGGGCTGGGGACTGTCCCCGGTAAAGGCGGTGCTGCATTCTTTTGTGGAGGGATACCGGCATGCGTGGGAATTTACGGGCTGGATGACTGTTCTTCTTCTGGCGTTGATGCTGCCGCTGATTGTGCATATGGTGAGCCGGACCTCATTTCGTTTCCGGCTGCCGGGGGTGGTGTCTCTCTGGTCGGTTTGTCTGTACGCGGCGGGTTTTACGCCGAGCCTGTATTCGCTGGGGCATGCAGGGCTGGGGCGGACGCTGAACGCGGTGAAACTCACATGGCAGTTGTTGTTGATCCTGAATCTGGTATACTGGTGCGGGTGGATCTACAGGCGCCTGGGGAAGCAGGGCGAAGCCAGGATGTGCCCCTGGTGGTGGTATCCGGTTCTGGGGATTCTGATGTCTGCGGTATTTTTGGGAGAGCCCAATCAGGCGGGAAGCTTTACCTCTTACGGGGCATATTATTATGTTCATACCGGGGAAGCCTATAATTTTTATCAGGAGTATCTGGAGCGGGTGCGGATTTTGAACAGTGAAGAGAGCTGTGTGGTTCTTGCGCCCTACCACTGGAAACCGTGGCTGATCTGTATGGGGGATCTTTCGGATGATCCGGAGGATGAATCCAACCGCGCTCTGGCAGACTGGTATGACAAGGATGAAGTGATCTGCAGGGAGCCGTTACCCGGCGATCTGTCAATTGAAAAGGGCAGGGTATATGAGTAGACAGGAAGATATTGCGATAGCGGTCAAAAACGTCCGCAAGATTTACAAATTGTATGACAAACCCCAGGACCGCGTAAAGGATGCGCTGGGGCTGGGGAGCAGAAAAAAATACAAGCTGCATTATGCCCTGAACGGTGTGAGCATGAATATATACCGGGGAGAGACTGTCGGGATCATTGGCACCAACGGGTCGGGGAAATCCACGATCCTGAAGATCATCACGGGAGTGCTCAATCCTACGGAGGGAGAGGTGGAAGTGGATGGCCGCATCTCCGCGCTTTTGGAACTGGGGGCAGGATTCAATCAGGAATATAACGGCATTGAAAACGTGTATCTGAATGGCACGATGATGGGATTTTCCGAGAAAGAGATCGCTGCCAGACTTCCTGCCATCCTGGAATTTGCCGATATTGGCGACTATGTGTATCAGCCGGTGAAGACGTATTCCAGCGGTATGTTTGTGCGGCTGGCCTTCGCGGTGGCGATCAATATCGAACCGGAGATTCTGATCGTGGACGAGGCGCTCTCTGTGGGGGATGTGTTTTTTCAGGCGAAGTGTTATCATAAATTTGAGGAATTTAAGGAGATGGGAAAGACCATCGTATTTGTCAGCCATGATCTGAGCAGCATCAGCAAATATTGCGACAGAGTATTTCTGCTGAACAAGGGAGATCTCCTCGGGGAAGGTCGGCCCCGGGAGATGATCGACGCCTATAAACGGGTGCTTGTGGGGCAGTATGAGGTTGAGGAGGACGGGCGTGATGATCTGCTGGAGGACGAAGAAATCCGTGCGGCAGCAGGCGGAGTGAATCCGGAACTTTTAGAGTACGGTACGAGGCAGGCGCAGATCGTGGAGTATTATCTCACGGATGACAGGGGAGTAAAGACCACTGCGGTCATCAAGGGGACGGAGTTTACCGTGCACATGAAAGTGCAGTTTTCGGATATGCTTCCCGCGCCCATCTTTGCTTTTTCTGTGAAAAATGTGCAGGGGACAGAGATTACGGGCACCAATTCCATGATCGAGAGGGCATTTCTGGAGCCGGTCAGAGCCGGTCAGGTCAAGGAAGTGACTTTCACGCAGAAGATGAGTCTCCAGGGAGGGGAATATCTGTTGTCTCTGGGGGTCACGGGTTATAACGGGGACCGATTTGAAGTGTATCACAGATTATATGATACCCTGAATATCACGGTGGTTTCGGACAAGAATACTGTGGGGTTTTATGATATGGGCTCCCGGGTGACGGTGAAGGATGCGGAGCCTGACGGGGCAGACAATGTGGTGGCGTTTGCAAGGAAGGCATAGGCGGACAAAGCGGCGGGATGTGCCGGGTACCGAAGGCGGTATCAGCAAAAATGATGGACAGGATGGATGTGTATGGCAGAGGAGAAACAGGATCAGCCCGTCAGATTGGCGGATGAGATGATCGGCAGGGTAAAACTGGATTACAGCAGATATCCCGGTGAGGATTTTTATTGTGACGGTGAAGTGGAGGATGAGCTTTTAAGGATCGTGCGGGACTTCTCTGCGGTAGAGTTTGCCCGGATCATCGAGGAGAAAAAAAGCTGGGAGATCCTGTACCATTTGTCTCCTTTGCGGGAAAATATCGTGGAGTGGATCCCCATGGATAAGGACGCCAAGGTCCTGGAGGTGGGGAGCGGCTGCGGTGCGGTCACCGGTGCTCTGGCCAAAAAGGCGGGAAGCGTGACCTGTGTGGATCTGTCCCGCAAGCGGAGCCTGATCAATGCTTACCGTCACAGCGAGTGTGGGAATGTGACCATCCGGGTAGGAAATTTCAGGGATATTGAGCCGGATCTGCCCGGGGATTATGATTATATCTGCCTGATAGGGGTCTTTGAGTATGGGAGGGGGTATATTGGCGGAAAAACGCCCTACTCTGACTTCCTGCGTATTTTGCTGCCCCATCTGAAGAAGGACGGCAGGATCATCATCGCCATAGAGAACAAATATGGAATGAAGTATTTTGCGGGGTGCAGGGAAGATCATTTGGGAAGTTATTTTTCCGGCATCGAGAACTATGAGGAGGATCATGGCGTCAGGACCTTCAGCAGAAAAGGTCTGGAGCGGATCTTTGAGCGGTGTGGGGTGAAGGAGTATCATTTTTATTATCCCTATCCGGATTACAAGTTTATGACCACACTCTACAGCGATGCGTATCTGCCCGGCAGAGGGGAGCTTACCAACAATCTGCGCAATTTTGACAGGGACAGGATGCTGTTGTTCTCCGAGAGCGCCGCTTTCAACGGAGTGGTGGAGGATGGGCTGTTTTCTGTGTTCTCCAATTCCTATTTGGCGGTTTTGGGTGCAGGATTTGAGTGTAAATACAGCAAATACTCCAACGACAGGGCGGCAGAATATTCCATCCGCACGGAGATCGGCAAGGATGGCTCGGGCAGGGCGTATGTGCGCAAATATCCTCTGACGGAGGCGGCGAAGAGCCATATCAAGGGGATGGCGGTGGCATATGAAAACCTTCTGAAAAAGTATGAGGGCGGCAGGCTGGAGGTCAACCGCTGCCGGCTGGTGGAACAGGAGGAGCTGTATGCGGAATTTGACTTCGTGGAGGGAATCCCGCTTTCCCAGTATATGGACCTATGCCTGGAAGAGGACGATATGGAAGGGTTTTATAAGCTGTTTGAGGAATATCTGGACCGCATAGGATATAACAGCAATTTTGAGGCGGCGGACTTTGACCTGATCTTTTCTAATATTCTGGTGAAAGGCGATGTATGGACTCTGATCGATTACGAGTGGACTTTCGGAAAGCCCATTGATACGAAAGAGCTGGCTTTCCGCGCTCTGTATTGTTATCTGCTGGAAGATGAGAGACGAAATAAGTTAAATCTTGATTTTGTTATAGATAAATTAAACATTTCTGAGGAAGATGCGGAGAAGTATCGGGAACAGGAGAGGGATTTTCAAAAGTTTGTCACGGGTAACCGTCTGTCCATGTCCCAGATGCGGGACGCGATAGGGCATCGTTTTGTAACGCCCCAGAAATGGATTGAGAGATACGGGGATTTTGAGGCGGTAAACCGCGTTCAGATTTATGAAGACAGGGGACAGGGATTTTGCGAAGAGGAGTCCTACTTTGTACGGGATGCGTACACGGACGGGCAGACGGTGGAGTTGGAGCTTGCCGTGGACGGGAATGTGCATATGCTGCGCATCGATCCTGCCTTTGACTGCTGTATGGTGAAAATACTGGAGCTTAGCTTTAACGGGCAGAGGATTCCCCTGGACAAGAGAAAGCTTCTGCAGGTGAACGGCAGGATCATCCGGCCGGCGGAGCGTGGGGAGGGCAATTATCTGCCCAGTATGGTGTTCCCCACCCGGGATCCCAATATTTATCTGGATCTGACGATGCTGCAGCGCAGGGCAGAGAACGTCCTCTGCGCCCGCATGGAAGTGATCCGGCTGCCCCTTGCCATGGCGCAGGATATGGCGGGAGCAGTGAAGAAGCTGATTTAGGAGACGGATGGGAAGGGTGCTTGTATGGGATTAAAAAATCTTGTAAAACGCATGGTGAACGACAAAAATAACATACGTTATGAGAGCGCCCTCGAAAAGCGCCGGATCTCGTACAGTGACTGGATTTGTGAGTTTGAGAGCGCAAATCCCCTGGAGGAGCCCTCAGGGGAAGAGAGCCTGTCCGGGCAGGAGGAGCCGTATCTGATCTTCCGCAGCCCTTTCGGAAAACTTTCGGAGGATGCAAAAGCCTGGATCGGACGATGGTTTGCCCTTTACCCGGACGCACTGATGGTTTACGGTGATGAGGATGTCTGGCCCCAGGGGGAGGAGAGACGCAGCCCCTGCTTTAAGCCCGGCTGGTCTCCCGATTTACTGGACACGAGATTTTATCTGGGGAATCTCGTGGCTGTGCGCAGGGACTGGTTTGAAAACTGGGCAAAGGATACCTGGGAGAACAAGGTAAATCTGCCCGGGGAGCCTGAGCGGGATGAGATTGTGGCATACCATAGCTTTCTGCTTCACTGTGCACGTCTGGCAGGGGGGTATGAGAAGGGAAGAGGCAGAAGGACGATTCTTCATATTCCCCGGATTCTCTTTCACTGTCTGAGCGAGGAGGACCGGGACCGGTGGATGACGTATGAAGAAGGGGAGTTATCTTCTAAAGATCGGGCAGGTGGAGAAAAACACGGCACGCAGCGCGGGAGCGGTATGAACCGGAGACTTTCCGTGATCATTCCCTCCAGGGACAATCCGGATCTTCTGGAGAAATGTATCTTGAGCATCATGAATACCACTCATGAGCTGTCGTATGAGATTGTGGTGGTGGACAATGGTTCCGCGCCGGAAAACAGAGCCCGGATCGAAGAAATGTTGAAAAAAGTGCGGCACAGCGGCGCGAAAGGGCTTACGTTGGTCTTGTATCATTACGAACCCATGGATTTTAATTTTTCTAAAATGTGTAATCTGGGTGCAAAAAAAGCATCCGGAGAATTCCTCCTGTTTTTGAATGACGATGTGGAGCTTGCAAAGGAGGGGACGCTTTATGCCATGGCAGAGCTTGCTTCCCGCCCCTTTACGGGAGCGGTGGGGCTGAAGCTTCTCTATCCCGATGCGGGTACTGTGAGACAGATTCAGCATATCGGGATCACGAATCTTCCCATGGGACCTGTGCATAAACTGCAGTTTTGCAGGGATGAGGATGAGAGCGCCTATTATATGGGGTGGAATCGGGGACGCCATAATGCCCTGGCGGTGACGGCGGCATGTCTGATGGTGGAGAAAGAGAAGTTTCAGGAAATCGGAGGGTTTGCCCAGGAGCTGGCGGTCGCATTCAATGATGTGGAATTTTGTTTCCGGCTTTATGAGCGGGGATATGAAAATGTCTGTGAGTGTGATCATTTTGCCTGGCATGCGGAGTCTTACAGCAGAGGGGATGATGAAGCGCCCGAAAAGCTGGAGCGGCTTTTGGCAGAGCGGGAAAAACTCTATAAAAGACATCCCGGGCTGGACGCTTCCACAGGGAGCGCGGATGCGGATCCCTACTATTCTGTTTTTCTGAACCGGGAAGGGCTGGACACCCGTATCCGACCCGCCTATGAGACTGCGGGAAACACAAGGCAGCCGGTACACAGCTCTGATATGGAGCGTTTCACGACCCGGGAACTGGATGCCCTGAGGGAAGATCCCTGTCTGATCGTGCGTGTGGAGTCCGCGCAAAAGAACGAGGGGGACGGCAGCCTGCAGATCACGGGATGGGGAGTGGTTTTAGGAGATAATAACGCATGTTATGATAAATACCTGATCCTGCGGGGGGAACAGATCTATGGGGTTCTGCTTCAGGGACAGTACCGGCCGGATTTGACAGAAAACATGCCGGATCAGGAAAAAGTGGGGCTGAGCGGTTTTATGGTGTCCCTTGCAGAGGATGCCCTGCCGGCGGGAAAGTACCGCGTGGGCATGGCGGCGATGAGCCGTATCGGCCGGACAAAACTTTTAAACTTTAGCAGCCGTTCGATACGGATCGAGGGCGGACCTGCCCCGGACAAAGGGATGCCTGAGGATACACAGGCGAAGGAAGAAAAGGCACAAGAAGAACGGACATAAGAAGAACGGACATAAGAAGAACAGACATAAGAAGAACAGATACGAGAAGAACGGACATAAGAAGAACGGACATAAGAAGAGCAGACACGAGAAGAACGGACACAAGAAGAACGGACACGGACAGAGAAAATAAATGGATAGGCAGAGGTTGTCGGATCATGGACAGACAGGAATGGAATCAGGAGACAGTGAATAGGAGCAAAGAGACGCTTCCTGCGGCTTCACCGCAGGAAGCGTATGAGAGAGAGCATCTGAAATGTGCGGAACTGGCTTCCCGTATTGCGGATCTGGAAGCAGCCAATGAGGAGCTTTCCTGGAAACTGGACCGTATCAGGAACAATCCCCTCTGGAAGCTTTCAAAACCGCTTCGAGATCTCATGCACTGGCTGATCCGTCAGAGGGACCGGATCCGAAACTGCGGAGGCATAAGAGGAGTATTTCGGAAACTGGGCTACAAAAAGCGGGAGCGCGCCGTGATGGGCAGCTATGGGACCGAAAGCTTTCCCGATGAGGAGAGGGCGGCCGCAGAGCGGAATACAGTGTTTCCGCGTATGGTAAAGATCAGCATTCTGGTGCCGCTGTGGAACAATCAGAGAGAATTCCAGAAAGAAATGCTGGATTCCGTGATGAATCAGACCTATCAGAACTGGGAGCTGTGTCTTGCCGACGGCTCGGACGAAGAACATGCCTATATCGGGGAAATGTGTAAAGAATATGCGGCGAGGGCACAGGGGAGGATCGTCTATCGGAAGCTGGACAAAAATCTGGGTATTTCCGGCAACACCAATGCCTGTCTGGAACTTGCCACCGGCGAGTATATCGGGCTGTTTGACCAGGACGACATTCTGCACCCTTCTGTGCTATATGAATATGTGAAGGCGATCAATGAACAGGGAGCGGATTATATCTACTGCGACGAGACGACTTTTAAGAGCGGCAATATCAATAAGATGCTCACCATGCATTTTAAGCCGGACTACGCGCCGGATAATCTGCGGGCAAACAATTATATCTGTCATTTCAGTGTATTTGCGAGAAAGCTTTTGGACGGAAACGAGCTGTTCCGCCCCAAATTTGACGGAAGCCAGGATCATGACATGATCCTCAGGCTGACGGACAAGGCAGAGAAGATCGTCCATGTGCCCAGGCTGATGTATTACTGGAGACACCACGCGGGCAGTGTCGCCTCGGGGATTGACGCCAAGCCCTACGCCATTGCGGCGGCGAAGGGCGCCGTGGCAGAACATCTCAAAAACCATGGTTTTGAACATTTCCGGATCACCAGCACCAGGGCGTTTGAGACCATATTCCGCATACAGTACGAGATCAAAGGGACGCCCAAAATCAGCATTGTGATCGCCAACAAAGATCATGTGGAGGATTTGCGGCGCTGTGTGACATCCATCCGGGAGAAATCCACATACGACAATTATGAGATTGTCATTGTGGAAAACAACAGCGAAACGGATGAGATTTTTGACTATTATGGGGAACTTTTGGACTGCGATTACCGTGAGGCGGGCAAAACACGGGACGGATGCCTTAAAAAGGATAATATAACAGTTGTTACTTATCGCGGAGCCTTCAATTATTCCGCGGTAAACAATCTGGGCGTGCGGTATGCGACGGGAGATTATATATTACTTTTGAACAATGACACAGAGGTGATCACCGTCAACTGGATGGAGGAGCTCCTCATGTATGCCCAGCGGGAGGATGTGGGCGCGGTGGGGGCGAAGCTCTATTACGGGGACCGGACCATTCAGCACGCCGGGGTGGTCATCGGTCTGGGAGCCCACCGCACGGCGGGGCATACCCATTACAAGCAGTCGAGGCAGAATCTCGGCTATATGGGACGTCTGTGTTATGCCCAGAATGTCAGCGCGGTCACGGGGGCGTGTCTGATGGTCAAAAAGAGTCTTTTCCTGGAGGCGGGCGGTCTGGAGGAAACCCTGGCCGTCTCCTTAAACGATGTGGATTTCTGCCTGAAACTGCGAAAAAAGGGGCTGCTCAATGTCTTTACTCCCTTTGCGGAATTGTTTCACTATGAGTCGGTCTCCCGGGGATTGGATGACTCCGGGGAAAAGGCCCGGCGCTATGAGCAGGAATCCGCAAGATTCCGGGAGAAATGGAAGGACATGCTGGCGGCGGGAGATCCCTATTACAATCCCAATTTTTCCCTGGACAGAAGTGATTTTTCGCTGAAAGTCAATGGGCAGGAAGAATGACAGGAGGCTTTTGAGCGAAAATATGAGTGACAGGATGGCGGCATGTAAGAAAGTATGGAATCGGTATGGGCAGAGGGCAGTCTGCCCTGCGGCGGCATATCTTTGTGTGGACAGCATCAGCTATCTCATGAATCTGCGCGGCGGGGCAGTTTTTTCATACAGCGTCTGGACATTGGTTTTGTGGGTGTTTCTGACGGTGTACTTTTGGTATGCCCTCCAAAATTGCAGGAGGGAGGCACACAGAGGAGAGGGCGGCCCTGGCGGAAATGTTTTTCGCCGGAGACATTGTTTTGCTGGGTTTTTCAGCCTGCTTTTCGGTGTGCTGACGGTGGCCGGCTATCAGCTTCAGTGGCAGGGATATACGGATCCGGGATTTGCCGGAAAAGGGCTGCTGCTCCTCAGAGGGTGTTGGACGGGGCTGGCGGTGTTTCCTCTGGTGGACAAAGTGTTTCTGGGGCTGGATGGGTGCCGGCGGCACGGCGCGGAGCGTGGGCCGAAGGAGACAAGGGGGAGTTTTGGCATATTTTTGGGGAGCTTCTTCGGGATATGGCTCTGTTGGATCCCTGTGTGGCTCGCCTATTACCCCGTGATCATGTCCTATGATTTTCACAAGCAGTCTCTGGAGGCGCTGCTGGGACCGCAGTATTTCAACGATCACCATCCCCTGGCGCACACCTGGCTGATCTATCTGTTCCGCAGGCTGGGTGAGACGCTGGGATCTTACGAGACGGGGTTTGCTTGTTTTAGTCTGTTTCAGCAGTTGATCGTGGCGCTGTGTCTGGGGTACTGCTGCGCCGTTATTTTCCGACTGACGGGGAAAAAGCGGGCGGCAGTGGTGTCAGCCTTCTTTTTCGGCTGCTTTCCCATGGTGTCGGTGTTTGTCATGTGTACCACGAAGGATGTGCTGTTCGGGGCGTTTTTTGTATTGTTTCTGCTCTTGTCTCTGGAAAGCGCTGCCCTGTCCGGGCAGGGGCGCGAAGGGGCAAAGCCCCCCGGAGCGCAGAGGATTCTCACCGGGCTGTGGGTGCTTGCAGGGGTTCTCATGATCCTTTTTCGCAACAATGCCCTGTACGCCATGGTCGTGTCCGGCATTCTCTATATGCTGTTTAGCCGTCCCAGGAAGCGTCTGCGGGCACTGCTCTTTGTCCTGCTCATCGCCGCCTGCGGGAAGGGAGCTTTAGCCGGCATAAAGTACGGGTTTCATGCGCATTCCGGGAGCGAGATAGAAAAGTACAGTGTGATCTATCAGTCGATGGCGCGGGTGGGAAAGATGCAGCGCGGGAATCTGTCCGAAGAGACCTATGAAATGCTGGACCGCTATGTAACGGAGGAATGCTGGGAGGATTACAATCCGCCTCTTGCGGACACGATCAAGGAGCCTGTGCAGAGGAAAAATTTCAATGAGAAAAAAAGCTGGGATCATATGGGGGAAGTATTCTCGGCGTGGCTGCGGATCGGCATGCAGTATCCCAATGAATATATAGACGCCTTTTTGGATCTGACAAGGGGATATTGGTTTTGGGATGATACTTCCCATGCGGAGATGCTGGGTGTGGGCACCAAGGAGCGCATGGGGCTGCTCTATACTTACAACAGCGCTGCCCCGGAATCTCTCCCCGGGATGCAGCATATCTCCAAATTTCCATGGCTGGAGGAGAAGATGGAGAAACTGTTGAGCGGCAATGCCTACTATGCTTACCCTGTCGTCTCCAATCTGTTCAAGCCCGCGCTGTGGTGCTGGCTGCTGGTCTTTACTGTACTCTATGCGGTTTATGCCAGGGACAGGCGGCTGCTTCATGTAACTTTGTATCCCCTGTCGTATTTTGCCACGATGCTCTTGGGTCCTACGGCAATCGTGCGGTATGTTTTCCCCTTTATTCTGGCGGCTCCTCTGCTGGTGGCGCTGTTGGCGGCGGCGGACCGCAATGGGACGGCGGCAAAAACCGTATGAGGTGACATAAAATTCTTTTCAGAACGGTAAAAGTGTGGTAAAATAATTTATCGGAACTGTCTGGGAGGAAGGGATTATCCTCCGGGCAGGAGTGTGGGGAAATGTTGCGCCCGAGGGCGCTGCATATAGAAAGAAATAAAAAGAGGAGGTCGTGAAGATGGGTTACATGGAGGAATATAAGTTCTGGCTGGAGGATGACTACTTTGATCAGGAGACAAAGAAGGAGCTGGCAGCCATAAAGGACAATGCGGCTGAGATCGAGGAGCGTTTTTACAAAGAGCTGGAGTTTGGTACCGGCGGAATGCGCGGTATCATCGGCGCAGGTACCAACCGCATGAACATCTACACTGTCCGCAAGGCTACCCAGGGGCTTGCCAATTTCATCCTCAAGCAGGGGACACAGGCAAAGGGCGTTGCGATTTCCTATGACAATCGCCGTATGTCCACAGAGTTTGCGAATGTGGCGGCGCTGTGTCTGGCTGCAAACGGTATCAAGGCATATATCTTCGAGAGTCTCAGACCCACTCCTGAGCTTTCTTTTGCACTGCGGACTTTAGGCTGTACCGCCGGCATCATGGTGACTGCCAGCCACAATCCCCCTGAGTACAATGGTTATAAGGTTTACTGGGAAGACGGCGCACAGGTGACTGCCCCCAAGGACAAGGAGATCATCACCGAGGTCTTAAACATCAATGACTACCACAGCTTAAAGACGATGGACAGGGAAGAAGCACAGAAAGCCGGGCTGTATCAGGTCATCGGCAAAGAGATCGACGACGCCTACATGGTGGAGCTGAAGAAACAGATCATCCATCCCGATATCATTGCCGCAGTGGCAGACGACATCAAGATTGTGTACACACCTCTCTGCGGTACCGGTAATAAGCCCGTGCAGCGTGTTCTCTCCGAACTTGGGTTTAAGCATGTATATGTGGTTCCCGAGCAGGAGAATCCCGATCCTGATTTCACCACGCTGGAGTACCCCAATCCTGAGGATCCCAAGGCGTTTACATACGCGCTGAATCTTGCGAAGGAGAAGGACGCGGACATTGTTCTGGCAACGGATCCCGACGCAGACCGTCTGGGCGTATATGCGAAGGATACCAGAACCGGCGAGTATGTAGCGTTTACCGGCAATATGTCCGGCATGCTTCTGGCGGAGTATGAGCTCAGGGAGAGGGCTGCGACCGGCACGATGCCTGAAGATCCCGCCATGGTCACCACCATCGTTACCACCAACATGACTTTCCCCATCGCTGAGAATTATGGCGTGAAGCTGATCGAGGTACTGACAGGGTTTAAGTTTATCGGCGAGCAGATCAAGCTCTTTGAGCAGAGCGGCAGCAATCATTATGTGTTCGGGCTGGAGGAATCTTACGGATGCCTGATCGGTACCCATGCGAGAGACAAAGATGCTATTGTGGCGGTGATGGCACTGTGCGAGGTCGCTGCTTTCTGTAAGAAGCAGGGCAAGACCTTGTGGGATATGATGCTGGAAATGTACGAGAAGTACGGCTATTTCAAGGAGACCCAGTACACCATCACGCTGAAGGGAATTGACGGCGCGAAGCAGATCACCGAGATCATGAACAAGCTGCGCCAGAATCCTCCCAAAGCGTTTGGAGACCTGAAAGTGCTGAAATTCCGCGATTATCAGGAGGACGTGATCCTGAATATGGAGACCGGAGAGAAGACTTCCACCGGGCTGCCCAGATCCAATGTGCTCTACTTTGAGCTGCCGGATAACAACTGGTGCTGTGCCCGTCCTTCCGGAACGGAGCCTAAGATCAAATTTTACATGGGCGTAAAGGGCGACAGCATCGAGGATGCGGCAAAGAAGAATGCCAAACTCACTGAGGACATCAAAGCGATGCTGTAATGATATAAAAGTTACGGTCACGGAGACAGCGGTCCCCATCGCGTCAGAGATTGCGCCGGGGATCTGCTGTCTCCTTATCTTTATGACCGGGAAAAGGAGAGATCGTGGGAATGCCCAATCCTGCAGACATTAAAAAAACCATATACTATATGCAGAGAAACGGGCTGCGTCATACCTGGTATGCTGTCAGGGAGCGGCTGGCGGAGCGAAAGCGTCTTCCCTATGTCTATGAGCCGCCCTCGCGGGAAACATTGAAAGCGCAGACAGAGGCGGTGCTGGCAGACTGCGGCGCGGGAAGATATGACGGGATCGGGTTCAGTATCGTGGTGCCCGCCTACAGGACCAGACCTGAGTTTATAGAACAGCTGGTAAATTCCCTCAGAAGCCAGAGTTATCCCTTCTGGGAACTGATCTTAGCGGATGCTACGGAAGATGACAGTGTAAGATGTGCTTTGGAGAAGGTTGCGGAGACAGAGATGGCGGATGCGCCGCAGCAGGGAAGGGATTTCGGTGTCGTGCGCTATCTTCGCCTGCAGTCCAATGAGGGAATTTCGGAAAATACCAACAGGGCGCTGGCTTATGCAGGGAAGGAATATATCGGGCTGTTGGATCATGACGATATCCTTGCGCCCGATGCCCTCTATGAGATGGCAAAGACCATCCGCAGAGCAAAGGAACAGGGGAAAGAGCTGCAGCTCATCTTCTCGGATGAGGATAAATGCAATGAGGAAGCCACGGATTTTTATGAGCCGAACTACAAAGAAAAGTTTAATTTTGATTTAATATTGAGCAATAATTACATATGTCATTTTATGGTGATGAAGACGGAACTGATGCAGAGACTGGGTTTTCGCAGGGAGTATGACGGCGCGCAGGATTATGATCTGGTGCTGCGGGCGCTGGGAGAATTGGGAATTTATGAACATCCGGAACAGGAGCGGCTGATCTGCCATGTGCCAAAGGTTCTTTATCACTGGAGGTGCCACGGGCAGTCCACGGCGTTAAATCCCCGCAGTAAGGAATATGCCTATGAGGCGGGAAGACGGGCGGTTCAGGATTATCTGGAGTCTGGTCAAATTCCTGCCCAGACCGTTCCCCTGAGACATCTTGGATTTTACGGAATCCGCTATGGGCGGGATATTTTTGGAGCGCGAAAGGATCTGGGAGCCGTGGGCGGAGCGATTTTTACGCGGGGGAAGCTCTGCAGCGGCAGGATGGATGAGAACGGAAAGATATTTTATGAGGGTCTGCCGAAAAATTTCAGCGGATATCTCCACCGCGCGGTGCTCTCTCAGGATGCAGATGCGGTGGATATCCGGAACATGGCGGTGAGAGAGGAACTCCATGGAGTTTTTGAGGAGGTTGTGGGTGTGCCTTACCGCACCAGACCCGGGGAATCCCGTTTTGACGCGGACGCTCTCCCGGAGGATACGGATTTCCGGGCTTTGAGCATTGCACTGTGCCGGGCGATCAGAGAAAAGGGCTACCGAATTCTCTACAGGAGGAAAAATGAGTGAAATAACAGTTGTTATACCAAATTATAACGGCATTAAGTATCTGAAAGACTGCCTGGATTCTCTCCATGCCCAGGTTCCCCGGACGCCGGAATATGAAGTCCTGGTTGTGGATAACGGCTCTGAGGACGGCAGCCCGGAGGAGATCCAACGGGATTATCCCGGTGTGAAGCTCATCCGTCTCAAGAAAAACACCGGTTTCTGCCATGCGGTGAATGTGGGTATCAAAGAATCCGGATCCCCCTATATTATCCTGCTGAACAACGACACAAAAGTTAAACCAAGATTTATAAAATCCCTATATGACGCTATTGTCAGGGATGAAAAAATTTTTTCTGCCGGTGCTAAGATGTTGATGTGGGACAGACCGGATCTGATAGATGACGCGGGGGACAATTACAATGCGCTGGGCTGGGCGTATGCCCGGGGTAAGGGAAAGCCCGAAACGGCATACAACCGGCAGACGCGGGTCTTTTCCGCCTGTGCGGGGGCGGCGATCTACCGCCGGAGTATTCTGGAAGAGATCGGGCTGTTTGACGAGCTCCACTTCGCCTATCTGGAGGATCTGGATCTGGGGTACCGCGCACGCATCCATGGATATTATAATGTGTATGCCCCCAGGGCGGAGGTGCTGCACTATGGCAGCGCGTCCACGGGTTCCCGCTATAATCCGCGCAAGACGGAACTTGCCTCTGCCAACAATGTGTATCTGGTGTGGAAAAATATGCCTCTCCTTCAGCTGATATGGAATCTCCCTCTTTTGGCGGCGGGGTTTTTTGTTAAATGGTTGTTTTTCTGCAGAAAGGGTATGGGAACAATCTACCTGAAGGGGCTTGTGAAGGGGATCCGCCGCTGTGGGAGTGTGCAGGCGCGCTCCCACAGGGTAAGGTTTCGTCCGGACCGGATGGAAAACTATCTGAAGATTCAATGGCTTTTGTATCGCAATCTGCTGGGATTTGCGGGAAAGAACTGATTTGCCGGGGAGTAACTTTTTATTGCTTTTTTCGTGCTTTTCCTTCATAATATAACTTGGGAGGGTAAGAGTATGTATGTAAATATTATCAGGACAACATTAGGGCTGACGGTGACGGTCATCGCCGCGATCGCCCTGTATGCGAGCATCAGGGCGCTTATGGCATCCTTAAGCGGGATGCGCAGACCCAGGGGTGCTGCTTCCTCCGATTATATTGAACTTCAGACGGCTGCAAGGGCGGCGGATACCCCTTCCGTGTCCACGGATATCCGCAAGGTGCAGGGATTTCCCGTGATATTAAATATGGAGATGCAGAATCGTTTTATCCCGGGGCGGGATGCCTATGAGTTTGCCCGAAACAGCGGCAATGTGCGCAGCGTGATTTTCAGGGATGCGGCAGGGCTGCAGAAGCTTTTGGACGAGAAAGCGGGAACGGGGGATCTGATAACGACCAGCAAAGAGAAAGTCAACTTTAACCAGCCTTTGGGTCAATATGTGGATCCCGAGGCGAAGACCAAGGTGTCAACCACCGTAGGCGTCATACATTATACACAGGAGGGCGCGTATATCGTGCCGGCAAGACCGTTGGCAGGGGAGGAATACAATGGATGAGATGCTGAAGGCAGTGAGCCGGTTTCCCAATGGGACTTATCTGAAGATCGAGTGGGCGGATGCCAGGCTGTCGCTGGGCGGCATACTGGACACCGTCTATCAGACCGACAACGGAAAGCCGGAAAATACGGTGTCATTCAGAGAATACTATGCGTTTGCGTTCCGGATCAAGCAGGTTCTCCGGAATATGAGCGGCACGCCGTACACGGTCAACAGCCTGATGGAAATTTCCATGGAGGCGCCGCCTACCGGTATTATGCTCGAAAGCGGTGAAGTGGTGTGGCAGCGCTTTGGTGAGGTACTCGGTCCGGAGGATATTTCTGCCCCTTGACCGGGCGCGGATACCATAATATCTGAGCGGCAGAATAAAGCGAAGAATAAAGTAAGGATACCCGCCTGTCATGGGAGACAGGCGGGTATTTTTATCGAGAATTTTTTGCGGGATGCCGGAAGATCCGCGGGATCCATTTTTCACGCATATCCGTAAATGTCGGGGCGGTTATGCCTCCTGATGGTATTGTACCAGCACCACGTTCTCCACTCCGTTGATCGACGAGAGCATATCCACTAATTCTTCCGAGTCTGACTTCAGGCTCAGGGCGTAGGTCTCTTCGCTGATGTCCCCGTTTCGGATTTTGGACTTCAGCTTCAGATGTCTTCCCTCCAGAGCGGCTTCCAATTCTTCCAGGGCTTCCTGTGTGTGACGGATGACCAGAAGATACGCGCTGTTTTTGTTGATCGCCAGATAACATAGGATGAAAATGAGATTGATGATGATGGTGCCCGACACCGCTACCACATAAAGTCTTGCCCCGGCAGTAAGCCCGGCTGCGATGGCAAAAAACAGGAATCCGACATCCAGAGGTTCCTTCACGGCGGCGCGGAAACGGACAATGGACAGCGCACCCACCATGCCCAGAGAAAGTACCAGATTGGTAGAGATACACAGGATGATGAAGGCGGTGACCATGGTCAGCATGATGAGAAGCATCCCGAATTTGGCAGAATAAGATACTCCCGTGTAAAAATAGCGGTAGACCAGATAGATCAGGACGGAACAGAGAAAAGCAACCCCCATGGCAGCTCCCACAGTCTCGATGGACAGGGAATCTATCATTCCCAGCTGCTGCATGGATTCGTTTAAGATGTTTTTGATGGAATTCATAATCGTCCTCCTATATAATCTCCCTGTTTCAGCAGGAGGTTTTGACGGCACAATGTATATTTGGAGAGCGCCATGGTCTCCCCGGGAACAGAGCCGAGGATCTGGCGGATGTGTTCGGGGAGGTAGCGGTTAAATTTGATCTCCAGTATGGTGTTGCCCTCCAGCACATCGGATACATTCCCGGGCTGCCACAGCGGTATATCGGCCCTGCCCGCCTGCAGCATTTTGTCAAAGGTGATGCGTACATTGCCTACGGGATAGACGTATGCGCTGCGCACATAATCCACCACCACGACGGGGTGCAGCCCGGAGGAGACACATTGCCCGTACACATAGTCCGCAAGCGGATGCCTGCAGCAAAGCAGAGCGGCGTAGTCCCCGGCAAACACCGCGTCGGCAGTCTCCCGGGAGAGGGGAACGGATTCTTTGTAGATCAGTTTTTCCCGTTTCTCCTTGCGCTCCAGCTGGATCAGACTGTCCCGGTAATCATAAAAACGGATGCGGATCTTCTCCCTCTCGCTGATGCCTGCATCCTTCTCGGTGAAGGCTCTGTCGTCAAAAGTATCAAAATAAATGCTTCGTATGGCGTAACTTGCGTCCGTGCCGCTGTGTTCGTCGGCGGGCAGAAGTGCGCTGATACGCTGCTGCAGCAGCAAGGTCCGGGCAGGGGACAAAAGTTGTTTGATCTCCTGCCGGTAAGCCTTTTTTACCATCGGCAAATCCTCCACTGTTTCTGCGCGCTCCCCATAAGGTTCGATTGCTTTTGTCAACCATGTTATCATATTTGACGTTGACTGGCAAGTTTGATATGATAAATAAGAATGTCCAAACTGTAGATAATATAGGTGTATTTATGATGAAATATCCGGAAAACCGCAAGCCCCGGGAAGAAACCGCGGGGAGAAAACTGAATAGGATCCAGATTGGGATTTTTGCGGCGTTTCTGATGATGACGGCGCTTTTAGTTCCCCTTTCCCTTTTTTTGAAAAGCGGGCGCTCTGTGGAAGAAACGGAGAAGGGAAACATCCGCTTTTCCCTTTCCCCGGGATTTTACGACACCCGGCTCGAGATCCGCTTGGAGGCTTCCAAAGCGGGGGAGGTGCTCTATACTCTGGACGGCTCTGTTCCTGCAAAAGATAATGCTGCTGCACGATCTTATACGCCCGGAGAAGTCATTTCTCTGGAGTGCGGGGAGGAGGAGAAAGTATACACGATCCGGGCAGTGCTCGTACACCGGGATGAAAGCGTGTCGGAGGTGGAGACTGCCAATTATATTGTGGGCAGTCAGGTGAAAGGGAGATATCAGATCCCTGTGCTGCTGGTATCGGGCAGCCCCTTAGATCTTCTGGATGAGGAGACGGGAATTTTTTCCGGGGACAATCGTATGCTGCGCGGGCGGGAATATGAGAAGGCAGTTTCGGCAACACTTTTGGATGTGGAGGGAAATCAGGTGTTTTCCCAAAACTGCGGGCTGCGCATTCACGGCGGGGCGACCCGCGAGAAAAACCAGCCGTCTTTCCGGCTGTATGCCCGGAGGGAATATGACGAGCAGAACCGCTTCCGGTGTCTTTTGTTTGAGGATTACAACGTGGAAAATGCGCTGATCACAGGCTGTAAAAGTGTGATCGTAAGAAACAGCGGAGACGATCACGGCTATGCCCATCTGCGCACGGAATTTGCCTCCAGAGTATGTGCAGAGGCAGGATTTTTGGATTCTCCGGCGTCCTCTCCGGTCTGTGTTTATATCAACGGGGAATATTACGGTGTCTACTGGTTTGTGGAAAATTATGACGATTCCTATTTTGAAAAGAAATACGGAGAATATGACGGTGAGATGATGGTGATGGAGGGTGTGGTATCCTATCTGACGCCGCAGGAGGATGACGGAGAGCTGGAACGTATGCTGAAAGAGGAGTACAACCAGCTTCATGAACTTGCGGCATACTCGGACCTGAACGATGAGGCGAACTGGCAGACGCTCAACGACGCCGTTGATGTGGAAAATTTTATATTTTATATGGCGATCCAAAATTATTTGTCCAATGCGGATGTTTTGGTGAACAATTTCAAGACCTACCGGTACTATTCTCCGGACGGGAATTACCGGGAGGGGACGGTCTTTGACGGCAGATACCGTTTCCTGCTCTATGACCTGGATGAAACTCTCGGGTTCGTGTCCATGGACCGGACGGCGCCGGAGACCAATGTCATGAGCACGTCAAACCGGATGGAGTACGATATTTTTTACAATGCCCTCTTTGCCAATATCATGAAAAGACCGGAGGGGAGGGAGCTTTATATCCGCTTCTATCTCTCCCTGCTCAATTACTACTTCGGCGAAGATGCACGGCTGCTTTTGTATCAGATGCACACGGAACATGAGGCTGAGCTGTATCATCAGTATTCGGTCCCCGGAATGATGGACGATAATTTTGAGACCCCGGAGAAAATAGAATACGCTCATGTGCTCTCCGAGCTGGACAAGATAGATTATTTTCTGCAGGAACGACCCGGCTGGGCGCTCTTTGATCTGGAGAGGGCGTTCGGGCTGGACGGGCGCTATACTTTGCATGTGCAGAATCCCGGGGAGGCAGAGATCTCTGTGGACTATGCGGTTTTTCACGACGCGGATTACGAGGGAACCTATTTTTCCCAGATACCGGTCACTGTGACCGCGCATCCCAAATGCGGCGACTGGTTTGACTACTGGCTTGTGGACGGTGTGCCCTACTATGAAGAGACACTGGTCATTACGGGTGATATGCTGAAGGATGAGTCCCTGTATCTGGAATGCGTGACATCCTCCGACCCGGACATGGGGCTTTGGATCACCGCCGTAAAGAGCCGCGGAGGCAGCGATTATGTGGAGCTGACCAATCTGGGGCAGCAGCCGGCAGATCTGTCGGATTATACGCTCGCGGACGGTGCGGATGAGAGAAATAAGTCAACGCTTCCGTCGATTGTTGTGGAACCGGGGCAGAGCGTCATCGTCTATTGCGAAAATTACGCCGGCGCGGAGGCGATCGGGAAGCCGGCGTGCAATTTCAATATCAAGGCGGGGGAGACCATCCATCTTAGCTGCGGCAGGCTTCTCCAACAGGTAAAGGTTCCAAGGCTGGGCACAAGAGACGGGGTCCTGCGTCTGGATGTTTACAGCGGAGAATTTTACGAAAAAACAAAATAATTTGCCAAATTCTTAAGAAATCCTAAGAAACAGCTTCATAAATACTTAAGTTGACGATATTTGGGCATTCTTGTAAAATAAACAATAGGTGCAAGGCTTATTTGGGAAGATACCGGGTGGTGCTTATGATAAAAGACAATCAGAAGGTATTTAACAGATTGCTGGTCATATTGGACGCGGTGCTGATTGCTGCTTCTTTTATGATTGCCTATTTTGTAAAATTCTATATCCTGAACAACGGTCCCGGTCCAGGCGTGCTGCCGGCTGAAGATTATTTTTCGCTGGTACCCTTCATTGTACCGGGATTTATACTGCTGTACTACCGATGCGGCGTCTACACGCCGAAGCGGACCGTCCGCCGCAGATTTGAGATTTTCAGTATCATACAGGCGAACACGGTGGGGCTGGCCGCAACGATCATCGTCCTCTATATGGTCGTCAAGGAGATCAACTATTCCCGTTCGGTGATCATGCTCTTTTATGTGTTGAACATTTTCCTGACGGGATGCCTTCGCATCATACTTCGCAAGAGCCTTCAGACTATGCGCAGCAAAGGCTATAATCTGAAGCACATTCTTTTGGTGGGATATTCCCGGGCTACCGAGGAATATATTGACCGGCTGCAGGACAATCCCCAGTGGGGCTATGTGGTGTGCGGTGTTCTGGACGATCACATTCCTGCCGGAACCCTTTATAAGGGGGTGAAGGTTCTGGGAAGCCTGGGGAATCTGGAGATCATTCTTCCGGAGAACAAGCTGGATGAGATCGTGATCACCCTTTCTCTGAAAGATTACGATTATCTGGCCGGAATTGTGGACATCTGTGAAAAATCGGGTGTGCACACCAAATTTGTCCCCGATTATAACAGCTTCATCCCGTCGAGACCATATACGGAAGACCTGATGGGGCTGCCGGTCATCAATGTCCGTTATGTTCCTCTGACCAATACGGGAAATATACTGGTAAAGAGAGTGATGGACATCGCCGGTTCCCTGTTTGGCATCGTCATCACCTCGCCCATTATGCTGTTATGTGCCATTGCAGTGAAGCTCAGCAGCCCCGGCCCCGTGATCTTCAGGCAGGAGCGGGTAGGGCTGCACAACAAGACATTTTATATGTACAAGTTCCGCAGCATGGAACAGCAGGCACCGGGGAAAGAGAAAAAGGCCTGGACCGTGAAAGGGGATCCCAGGGTGACGCCCGTGGGAAAGGTGCTCAGATGCACCAGTCTCGATGAGCTGCCCCAGCTGTTCAACATCCTCAAAGGGGATATGAGCCTGGTGGGTCCCAGACCGGAGCGCCCCCAATTTGTGGAAAAATTCCGGGAAGAGATTCCCCACTATATGGTCAAACATCAGGTCCGCCCGGGACTGACAGGCTGGGCACAGGTAAACGGGCTCAGAGGAGACACTTCCATCCGAAAGAGGATCCTGTATGATATTTATTACATTGAAAACTGGACCATCGGTTTTGACTTAAAGATTATATTCCTGACATTCTTTACAGGATTTATAAATAAAAATGCGTATTAACGCTAAAGAAGGAGAAAAGGGGTTATGGAAGGCAATACCAAAGGAAGCGCAGGCGCCAGGAGAGCGTCCAAGAGCAAGAGTAAGATCATTATTTTCGCGATCGAGATCTTTTTGATCCTCATCATGCTGGCAATTTTGTTTCTGGTGATGACAAGAGGAAACTCCGGTCCCAATATTGCAGAGCTTGATCCGGAAAAGCTGGGGATCAACAACGAAGATACGGGCAGTGAGGATCAGGTTGACATTCCGTCAGTGGAGCCCGGCACGATCGTGGACACCGGTTATATGAATATTGCGCTCTTCGGTGTGGACGCGACAAAGCCCAGCGGGCTTTACAAGGGAAGCAGGAGCGACTGCATCATGATCGCCAGCGTCAATATGGACACCGGCGACATCAAGCTGGTCAGTGTTTACCGTGACACCTATATGAATCTGGGAACCGATACCTATCATAAATGTAACCATGCGTATTCCGGCGGCGGGGCAGAGCAGGCGATCAAGATGCTCAATATGAACCTGGATATGGATATCACAAACTTTATTACCGTAAATTATCAGAGCCTCATTGATCTGGTCGACGGTCTGGGGGGAATCTATGTCGATGTGGATAAGAACGAGATCAAGGATATCAACAACTATCAGATCACGATCAATAAGGACCTGAATCTGGGCGGTTACACGCCTGTGAAGGAGACGGGGTATCAGCGCTTAAACGGTCTGCAGGCAACGGCTTACTGCCGTATCCGTTATGCGCTGGCAGGCGGCGACTTTGACCGCGCGTCCAATCAGCGGGAGGTACTCAAAGCGATTGAGGAACAGGCAAAGAAGACAGACCCGGTTACTCTGACCAAGGTCTTTGATCAGGTCGTGGAAGAGGTCTTCACCAGCATGGACAGCAAGGATCTGCTGGAGCTGGTAACCAATATCAACAATTACCGCATCACGGAGGAAGGAGGCTTCCCTGAGGAATCCATGCGGACCACCGGTAATATCGGTGCGAAGGGCAGCTGTGTCATCCCTCTTGATCTGGAGAGCAATGTGAAATGGCTTCACGAGTTCCTCTTTGACGATCAGGACTACACGCCCAGCAAGACCGTCCAGGAATGCGGGAAAAAGATTAAAGAGGATACTTCCAAATATATCAATCGTTAAGCGAAAAATTGCTTTCGATACGGTCAAAACGCAGTGTAAGAGCAAGGGAGCCCGCGGCAGAAGGGTTCCCTTTTTCTTTTGCTTGTGTTGTCGGGTGAATTCAAGTATAATGGGGAAAGAGTATGAGGAGTGACATCATGGAAATTGACATTATCATCCCGCTGTATAAGCCGGGAAAAGAATTGTTTGAGCTTTTGGACAGACTCAATCGTCAGACTCTTCCGGTTAAAAATATCATTTTGATGAATACGGAGGAGAAATATTTTACACAGCTGGTCTATGGGACGGATTTTTCCCACAGATATCAGAATGTCAAAGTCTTTCATCTCTCGAAGAGAGAATTTGACCATGGGCGGACCAGAAGAAAGGGAGTGACCCTCTCTGATGCACCGGTTTTCGTAATGATGACCCAGGACGCCATGCCCGCGGATGAGTTTCTGCTGGAGAACCTGACGGCACATCTCGCAAAAGATGTGGCTGTCGCCTATGCGCGCCAGCTTCCCGGGGAAGGATGCAGCATTTTGGAGCGTTTCAGCAGACAGTTTAATTATCCTCCCGAATCTGCGTTAAAATCGTCAGAGGATCTGGAACGGCTGGGGATCAAGACATATTTTTGTTCCAATGTTTGCGCGGCATATCGAAGGGATGTTTATGACGGATTGGGAGGATTTGTCCGGCGCACGATATTTAATGAAGATATGATCTATGCCGCCGGGGCGGTGAGAGCAGGATACAGGATCGCATATGAGGCGCAGGCGCAGGTCATCCACTCCCATGATTTTACCTGTGGGCAGCAGTTTAGACGGAATTTCGATATGGGGGTGTCCCAGGCGCAGCACCCGGAGATCTTTGCTGATATTCCCTCCGAGACGGAAGGAATGCGCATGGTAAAAGCCGCTGCCGCGTATCTTAGAGAGAGCCATATGCGCAGAAAGCTTCCTTATTTTTATCTGCAGTGTTTCTGCAAGTATGCGGGATATGTTCTGGGAAAACATTACCGGATGCTTCCGGGAAGGGTGGTGCTTGCATGCACCGCCAGCCCCAATTATTGGAAAAAATAATGGATTGGAGGATGGAATATGTGTGGTATTGTGGGATACATTGGCAGTAAACAGGCGGCGCCTATCATTCTGGACGGTCTGGCAAAGCTTGAGTACCGCGGGTATGATTCCGCGGGTATGGCTGTCTATGACGGGGAAAAGGGGAAGATCTGTACGGCAAAAGCGGCGGGACGTCTGAAGATGCTGGTACACCTCACCCATGGCGGGGAGATGATGAAGGGGTTTGCGGGTATCGGGCACACCAGATGGGCTACCCACGGAGCCCCCAGTGATCTGAACGCCCATCCCCATACCAATAAAGAGGGAACGATCGCCGTGGTACATAACGGCATTATAGAAAACTATATTTCCCTGAAAAAGAAACTGACGGATAAGGGATATGAGTTTGTGTCGGAGACGGACACGGAAGTGCTCGCCAAACTGTTTGATTACTATTACAAGGGCAATCCCCTCGAGGCGGTGACGAAGGTGCTGCACCGTGTGGAGGGTTCCTATGCGCTGGGCATTATGTTTTCGGATTTTCCGGGGGAACTCTATGCCGCCAGGAAGGACAGCCCGCTGATCGTGGGTCAGAACGAGGACGGGTGTTTTATCGCGTCGGATGTTCCTGCCATCCTGAAATATACCCGCAAAGTATATTATATGGAAAATCAGGAGGTGGCGTGTCTGAAGGCGGATGCCCTTCGATTCTACTCCGTGGACGAAGAGGAAGTGGAGAAGAGCGCCGTGACCATCGACTGGGATGCAGAGGCTGCCGAGAAGGCGGGCTATGAGCATTTTATGTTGAAGGAGATGTATGAGCAGCCCAAGACAGTGACAGACACGATCTCACCGCGCATCAGGAACAACGACATTGTCATTGAGGAATTAAATATGTCCGATGAGGAACTGCGCTCCGTCAAAAAGATTCATATTGTGGCGTGCGGGTCCGCTTATCACACCGGAGTTACGGCAAAATATGTCATAGAAGGGCTGGCGCGCATTCCCGTGGAGGTGGATGTGGCGAGTGAATTCCGCTATCGCAACCCCATTCTCGAGGAAGGCGCCATGGTGATCGTCATCAGCCAGTCCGGCGAGACTGCGGATACCCTGGCGGCGCTGAGAGAGGCAAAAAAGCGCGGATGCAAGGTGCTGGGGATCGTGAATGTGGTGGGCAGTTCCATCGCTAGAGAATCTGACAGCGTGATGTATACCTGGGCAGGGCCGGAGATCGCCGTAGCTACCACCAAGGCATATAGCGCGCAGCTGGTGACGCTCTATCTGCTGGCGATGAAGCTGGCGAAACTGAAAGGAACGGTGGGGCAGGAGACATTCGACAAACTTTTGACCGAACTGTGCTGTCTGCCCGACCAGATCGAGATGCTGCTGGCGCAAAAAGAGAAGATACAGCACTTTGCCAACCGTTATGTGGGAGCAAAGGACATTTTCTTTATCGGAAGAGGAATCGACTACGCGATCTCCCTGGAAGGGTCACTCAAACTCAAAGAGATTTCCTATGTCCATTCCGAGGCGTATGCTGCGGGAGAGTTAAAGCACGGTACCATCTCCCTGATCGAAGAGGGGACTCTGGTGGTTGCTCTCTCCACCCAGGAGGAGCTGTTTCAGAAGACCATCAGCAATATCGTGGAAGTGAAAGCGCGCGGCGCCTTTGTCATGGCGGTGACCAATGAGGGCAACAAGGCGATCGAGAAGGCGGCGGATTATGTGGTGTATCTGCCGGAGACCTGTCCCTGGTTCACCAATTCGCTTGCGATCATTCCCCTGCAGCTCTTCGCGTACTATGTGGCTGTAGGCAGGGGATGCGATGTGGATAAGCCGAGAAATCTCGCGAAGTCCGTAACGGTGGAGTGAAGGCTGCTAAAAGAGGAAAGAAGATTTTTTTCACTTTTGTTTCATTTTTTAAACACAGATTTATCACAAATTATATCTATACTGGTTTTATCAAAAATAAATGAGGCATTATATAGGATTGATAGAATTCAGAAAAGAGGGATATTATGTACGACAATGAGAATTATGGTCATGACAGCAGCGATCGTTCCACAAAAGGTGAAGTGACGGGAAATTTCAGCAAAGCAGGCACCGGTTATTTCAACCTTCTTGACGAGAGAGAATCCGGGCAGACGCATTCACAGCCCCGTCCTGCAGGAAATGATCCGCAGATGTGGTCGGAACAAAACAGGGCCCGCTCCTCTGCCCCCGAGCCGAACAGGGGCGGCAAAAAGAAAATGGGTGTGGGGCGCAAGATCATTCTCAGTATCAGTCTGGGGCTGTTTTTCGGAATTTTTGCGGGAATCGGATTCTACAGTGTGAAGCAGGTGACCGGGCTGATACAGAACAGGGATACCCAGGTGGTGGAACCTGAGACGGATGTGGTGGAAAATAGTACCCAGACAGAGGCGCCCGAGATCAAACAGGCAGATTCCAATGTGATTTACACATCCATGGACGGTTCGGTGTCTGAGATCGTCAAAGACGTGATGCCCGCCATGGTATCCATCATCAATAATTATACGGAGACTTCCAGTTTTTGGGGACAGACCTATCGGGAGAAGCTTTCATCCAGCGGTTCCGGTATTATTGTTGCAAAGAATGACACAGAGCTTTTGATCGTCACCAACCAGCATGTGGTAGCGGACGCGGAGGAACTTTTGGTGACTCTCATTGATGAGACAGAGGTGCCCGCTAGGATCAAAGGGATGGATGCGGAGATGGATCTTGCGGTGATCGCCATTAAGCTTGAGGATCTGGACAGCAAGACCATGGAGGCGATCGCGATCGCCAATTTAGGCGACAGCGACAATCTGGAACTCGGAGAGCGCGTGATCGCCATCGGGAATGCCCTGGGTTACGGACAATCCGTGACGGTGGGGTATGTCAGCGCTCTTGACAGGGAACTGGAACTGGAAGACGGATCGGTGAGAACCTTTATTCAGACGGATGCGGCCATCAATCCCGGCAACTCCGGCGGCGCACTGTTAAATGCAGCGGGAGAAGTTATCGGCATCAATTCCAATAAGATCGGAGGAAGCTCTGTTGAGGGTATGGGTTATGCCATTCCCATCACGGCAGCCAGCCCTATCATCGCCGACCTGATGGAGCATCAGACCAGGGAAAAAGTGGCAGAGAGCGATATGGGGTATCTCGGGATATCGCCTCAGGATGTGACGGAGCAGATCGCTCAGATGTACGGTATGCCCAAGGGTGTATATGTAGCTTCCGTATCTGAGGATTCCGGCGCCGAGGCGGCAGGTATGATGAAGGGAGATGTCATCACGAAGTTTGACGGAACCAGGATCTCCTCCCACGCCGAGCTGCGCAAATTGCTTGAATACTATGCTGCAGGGGATACCGTCAAGGTTACCGTAATGCGCCCCCAGAACGGGGAGTATGTGGAGCATGAGCTGTCTCTGACTTTGGGAGAGAAGCCTGCTTCCGCAAACTGACCGGATTTGGAGGATCTAAGATCTTCATGAATGTTTTTGTCTCACAGACTGCCGCCACTGGTTTTCAGTGGCGGCAGTCTGTTTGCCACCGGTTTTCAGTGGCGGCAGTCTGTCTGCTGCCGGTTAATAGCCTGTATAATGTGATGCAGTCTGCTGCGGTGTGCGGACGGAAAGTTTCATAATATAGTTGTGCTTGACCTCAGGATTGGGTATAATGGAACTATCTGTTACGATAGAAAAGGAGAATACCATGTCAGATAGGATGGATAGAGACGACGAGGACAGAAAGGAGCAGACCCCGGAGAAGAAAGAAGGGGATGCTTCCACCACCGCGAATGCGGGTAAGAGCGACAACAGCGAGTACGAGGACGTGTGCTTTGTCTGCCGCAGACCGGAGTCCAAGGCGGGCAGAATGTTTAAACTTCCCAACCATATCTGTGTCTGTGATGACTGTATGCACAAGACCATGGAGACGGTGAGCCAGTTTGACTATCAGGGAATGCTGAACAATCCCGATGTTCAGAAGGAGATGGATGAATTTTCCCGCAAGAATGGTTTTCCGTCCATCAGTTTTGTGAATCTGGCTGACCTTCAGGGGGACGGCGGGATTCCCAACAAACAAAAGATCAAAAGGAAAAAACAGAAGGAACAGGGGCAGCCGGCGCTGGATATCCGCAATATTCCTGCCCCCCACAAGATCAAAGCCAGTCTGGACGAGTATGTGGTGGGACAGGAGCATGCCAAAAAGGTGATCTCCGTGGCGGTATACAATCATTACAAACGTGTGGCGACGAATTCCATGGACAGCATAGAGATTGAAAAATCCAATATGCTCATGATAGGTCCCACCGGATGTGGAAAGACCTATCTGGTAAAAACCCTGGCGCGGCTTTTGGATGTGCCTCTTGCCATCGCTGATGCCACTTCTCTGACCGAGGCGGGATACATCGGCGATGATATCGAGAGCGTGGTCTCCAAACTCCTTGCAGCGGCGGACAACGATGTGGAGAGAGCGGAGCAGGGAATCATATTCATCGATGAGATTGACAAGATTGCCAAGAAGAAAGAGACTCACAGCAGGGATGTCAGCGGTGAGAGCGTACAGCAGGGGATGCTTAAGCTTTTGGAGGGAGCCGAGGTGGAGGTGCCCGTGGGCGCCAACAGCAAGAATGCCATGGTACCCTTGGCCACGGTGAATACCCGCAACATCCTCTTTATCTGCGGGGGCGCTTTCCCGGATCTGGAGGACATCATCAAGGAGCGTCTCAGCAAGAGTGCGTCCATCGGATTTGGCGCGGAGCTCAAAGATAAGTATGACAAGGATAAGACGATCCTCTCCAAAGTGACGGTGGAGGACATTCGGAAATTTGGCATGATCCCCGAGTTTATCGGACGTCTTCCCATCATTTTTACCCTGGAAGGTCTCAACAAGGAGATGATGGTGAAAATTTTAAAGGAGCCCAAAAACGCCATCCTCAAACAGTACCAAAAGCTGCTTGAGCTGGACGAGGTGAGGCTGCTGTTCACCGATGAGGCGCTCGAGGCCATTGCGGAAAAAGCCATGAAGCGTGACACGGGGGCGCGGGCGCTGCGCTCCATCATTGAGGAATTTATGCTGGATATCATGTATGAGATCCCCAAGGACGACAATATAGGGACTGTCACCATCACCCGGGAATATATTGAGGGCACAGGCGGCCCTATCATCGATATTCGCAGCAATCTTATCGGAGACGCCTCCGCGCTGCAATAAAAACAGAAAAATTTGACAATAGTGGTTGACAAATGCAGAATCCGTGATATGATAAACATATGAACATTTATTCATATGATATTATTATCATATGAATGAGGACATTTCTTTATCAGGAGGAAACTGCAATGAAAAAATCTTACAAAATCGAAGTGGACTGTGCAAACTGCGCGCTGAAGATGGAAGAGGCAGCAAAGACCGTGGAAGGCGTAAAGGACGCGGTAGTGAGCTTTATGAGTCAGAAAATGAATGTGGAGTTTGCCGACGGAGCCGATGACAAAGCGGTAATGCAGGCGGTACTGAAAGCCTGTAAGAAAGTGGAAGATGACTGTGAGATTTATCTGTAGGAGACCGCTATGACCAAGAAGCAAAAAAAGGTTCTGTACAGAATCCTTGCAGCGTTCATCCTGTTGATCGCGCTGCAATTTGTTCCGGCAGAAGGTTATATTCAGCTTGTGCTGTATCTGATCCCTTATCTGGTCATCGGGTATGATATTTTGCGCAAGGCAGTGAAGGGAATTTTGCACGGTGAGGTTTTTGATGAGAATTTCCTGATGGCGGTGGCGACCGTGGGAGCCATTCTTCTTGGCGAATACCAGGAGGGAGCCGCGGTGATGCTGTTTTATCAGATCGGTGAGCTTTTTCAGGCGGTGGCGGTGGGAAAGAGCCGACGCAATATCAGTGCGCTGATGGATATCCGGCCGGATTATGCCAATGTGGAGGAGTCGGGAGAGCTTCGACAGGTGGACCCGGGATCAGTGGAGCCCGGCACCGTGATCGTGGTCCGACCCGGCGAGAAAGTACCCATCGACGGGTGTGTGGTAGAGGGAAGTTCTGCCTTAAATACCAGTGCGCTGACCGGCGAGAGCATGCCCCGGGAAGCAGGCGTGGGAGATGACGTGATCAGCGGATGGGTGAATACCACGGGGCTTTTGAAGATCCGGACCACCAAAGCTTTTGGCGAGTCTACGGTGTCAAAGATCCTGGATCTTGTGGAAAATTCCAGCATGAAAAAATCCCGCTCGGAAAATTTTATCACAAAGTTTGCAAAATATTATACTCCTGCGGTCTGTTACGGTGCCCTGGCGCTGGCGGTCCTGCCTCCGGTATTCAATATGATCGCGGGCAATCCCGCCGCATGGAATGTCTGGGTGATCAGGGCGCTGACCTTTCTGGTGATCAGCTGTCCCTGCGCGCTTGTCATTTCAATCCCGCTGAGTTTTTTCGGAGGCATCGGTGGTGCCTCCTCCTGCGGAATCCTGGTGAAGGGCTCCAACTATCTCGAAGCTCTTGCCCAGACCCGCTATGTGGTGTTCGACAAGACGGGTACCCTGACCAAGGGGGTGTTTGAAGTCACAAAGGTGGCGCCGGCGGAAGGCATGGACGCGGAACAGCTGCTCTTTTATGCGGCTCATGCGGAGAGCTATTCCGAACATCCCATCAGCAGGAGCCTGAGAGAAGCGTACGGAAAACCTGTGGATAACGGACGGGTGGCCGAACTGGAGGAAATCGGCGGGCACGGCGTAACGGCAAAGGTGGACGGGCATGAGGTATGTGCCGGAAACGCCAGACTCATGCGCCAGAAAAACATTTCCTTTGAAGAACCGGATGAGATCGGCACCGTGGTGCATATGGCGGTGGATGGAGCGTATGCGGGATATATTCTGATCTCGGATGTGGAGAAGGAATCTGCCCGGGAAGCCATTGCCGCGCTGAAAGATTCCGGCGTAAAGAGTACGGTCATGCTCACCGGCGATGCCCGCGCGGTAGCCGAGCATGTGGCAGCCGGTCTGGGGCTGGACGAGGTACACAGCGAACTGCTGCCGGGAGACAAGGTTGGTTGTGTGGAAGAACTTCTGGCAGCCAAGTCGTTGAAGGAGAAACTTGCATTTGTGGGAGACGGTATCAACGATGCCCCGGTGCTGTCCCGTGCGGATATCGGCATTGCCATGGGGGCGATGGGATCCGATGCGGCGATCGAGGCGGCGGACATCGTGCTGATGGATGACAATCCGTTGAAGATCGTGCAGGCGATCCGGATATCCCGGAAATGTTTACGCATTGTCTATGAGAACATTGCCCTTGCCCTGGGAGTGAAAGGGGTCTGTCTGATTCTGGGTGCCATAGGTATCGCGAATATGTGGATGGCGATTTTTGCGGATGTGGGGGTTATGGTCCTCGCTGTGCTCAATGCCATCCGGTGTCTGTATGTACCAAAAAGGTGAAAAGATATGCTGCATCCTTTTTTTGAGACGCTCACGGAGAATTTGACCGAAGAGACGTTCCTGCGGGAATTTGGCAGAAAATATCATTATGAGGAGACGCATTTTCCGGCAGTCGCCGCTGTGGCAGATGCCATGAAGACGGCTATCCTGCAGGATAGCCGGGAAGGAAGGGCGGGTTGGAACTGGGGCAGGTTTACGACCCGGAAGGGGGAATACTGCCCGGTGTGCATCACTCTCGGTCCCGGTATCGACCGCCTTCAGGAAATGTACTTAAACAGGGAGCTGCTTTTGGAGGCGTATGTGGTGGAGTCCCTTGCGAGTGAACTTTTGCTCAGGGCTTACCCGCAGTGGAATAAATGGGTGGCTGAACAGGGCGGATGCCATGTGCGCAGATATCATTTTCTGGGAAGCGGGGCGGACTGTCCCCTGGAAGTGCTGCCCGGGCTTTTGGATGAATTAGAGATGCCTGTCAGATGCACCGCGGCATATTGCATGCTGCCTAAAAAGAGCGTGGCATTTTACGCGGAGCTTGCCACCGGGGGGGATGCCTTCTGTGAGGGGATCTGTGAGGGCTGCGGCAATGCGGGCTGTGCAAACCGCACGGAGGGAGAGGGACGATCCGTATGATTCATTTATACACCGGGGACGGGAAAGGAAAGACAACGGCTGCGCTGGGGCTTGCCCTGCGGGCGGCGGGCAGCGGGATGCCCGTGATATTTGCCCAGTTTATGAAGGGCAGTCAGGACACGGGAGAGCTGCACAGTCTTGCCGGGCTGGAAAATATCCGGGTAATGCGATGTACTCACGACTTTGGCTTTTACGCCTGCATGAGTGAAGAGGACAAGCAGAGGATCACAAAGATGCACGATCAGATCCTGGACAGCATTCTGGAGGAGATTGATCAGGGGAGATGTTTTCTCGTGGTACTGGATGAGATCACCTATCCTGTAAAATGGAAACTTTTGGATATGGACAAGCTGCAAAGAATTCTCTCCTGCAGGGAGATCGAGCTGGTCTGTACGGGGAGGGATGCGGCGGATTTTCTGTGGAATGCCGCTGACTATATCACAAAGATGTGCTGTGTGCGCCATCCCTTTGAGAAAGGAATTGCCGCCCGCAAGGGCGTGGAATATTGATACAAAATTTATTTTGGCATCCTTTGGAGGAAATAATTTTCCCACACCTCATACTATAAAACAAGTGCGGTTTAGAGGTGTACTCCAATGGATGCTTTTTTTTCGGCGCGGAGCGCGGGTGCAGGAAACGGCGTTCCGAACTGTCGCGAGGAAATTCTCTCAGAAAACACATATGATTATATCACTGATTTTCCCCTGTCCGGTTTTTCTGATCTGGGGGATTCCTTTTGCTATACGGATATCGACGGTCTGTATTATGTCATTTATCTCGATGCTTCCCAAACCGCCGACTCCCCCGTGGGCAGATTCCAGTATCAGAGTATCCCAAAACTTTACGGCTTGATGCAGATCATGGGAGGGAACGATACCTTTAATCCGGATGCGCTGATCGCCAGCGGCATCCTTCAGGCGCAGAGACAGCCCCTGCGTCTTACGGGGCGGGGATGTGTCATCTGCTTTATCGATACGGGAATTGATTATACAATGGATGTGTTTCGGGATGCCGACGGCAACAGCCGCGTGCTTGCCATCTGGGACCAGACCATACAGGACGGCACGCCCCCGGAGGGGTTTTTGTATGGCAGTGAGTATACCAGGGAGGATATCAACCGGGCGATCCGCTCAGAAGACCCTTACCAGATCGTACCCAGCAGGGATGAGATCGGTCACGGGAGCACCCTGGCGGCGCTGGCGGCGGGCAGTGCCACCACCGGGACCAACCGCTTTCTGGGCGCCGCTCCGGATGCCGATATCGTGGTGGTGAAGCTGAAAGAGTGCAAGGATTATCTAAGGCAGCTTAATCTTGTTCCCCGGGGAGTGCCCGCCTATCAGGAGAATGATATCATGCTTGCGGTGAAGTATGCGGATTCTTTTGCGGAGGTGTTGAGCCGCCCGGTGATCATTTGTCTGGCGCTGGGTACCAACATGGGAGACCATGCGGGCAATTCCGCTCTGTCCAGATATATCGATGCCGTGGCGGTGCGACGCAGCCGGGCGGTGGTGGTCTGTGGCGGGAACGAGGGAAATGCCGCCCATCACTATAGGGGGAGGCTCCCCCAGACGGAGACTGTGCAGGGGACGGGCACAACCGCGGGAATCCCGGACAACAATGTGGAGATCCGCGTGGGGGAGAACTGCAGCGGATTCGCCCTGGAGTGCTGGAGCAGTCTGCCGGACACACTGCAGATCGGGCTGCGTTCTCCCGGAGGGGAAACCATTCCGCCGCAGCGCGTTGGGAGCGGTCAGAGTATAAGCTATCGACTGGTTTATGAGAGCACCATGATCACATTGGATTCCACGCTGGTGGAACCTGCGTCGGGAGAACAGCTTTTCCGCTTCCGGCTGCAGGATCCCACTCCCGGTATCTGGTCTTTTCAGATCATCTCGCCGGGGGATGTCTACAACGGCACCTTTGACATGTGGCTGCCCATCACGGAATTTCTGGATGCGGAGGTATATTTTTTACGCCCGGATCCCTATATCACATTGACGGAGCCCGGTATGGCGCAGGATGTCATCACGGTGACATCTTACAATCCGGCAAACTTAAGTTTTTCCATCGATTCAGGGAGAGGGTTTTCCCGCACGGGAGCGATCCGTCCCGATCTGGCCGCGCCGGGGGAGAATATCTATACGATTCAGGGATATCAGAGCGGTTCGAGTCTCGCTGCGGCACTCGCTGCCGGAGCGGTGGCACAGCTTTTTCAGTGGGCGGTTATCCAATGGCGCAGCCCTTTTGCCGAGAGCAGGGAGCTTAAGAGTTATCTGATCCGTGGGGCGGAGCGCACGTCGTATCTGGCATATCCCAACCGGGAGTGGGGTTACGGCCGGCTGGATGTGGCGGGTACGTTCGAGGCGCTGACGGGAGTGTGACATTTCTGTGGGCATGAACCCACAGACCCTGTCATATATTGTACCAAACAAAGTTGAACACAGATGGATAGCGATATGAAAAATCTTTTTCAAAAATATGTCCGGGAAAATGCTGATTTTTTCAGGAAATCTGTTCCCACGCTCTGCTTCCTTGCCGCGGCATTTTTGCTGGGCAAAGGCATGGCAGGAGCCGTACAGGATACCAGACAGTCCAGGGAGGAATATGCGCAGGCGGCATCTGCCCGCACCGTGGCGGAGCCTGACAGACGATCGGAGACTGCGGACAGAGAGACTGCCGCCGGTGCGGCTTCCCCTCAGATATGGGGACTGCTCTTTACGGAGAACTGGGGACTGGGGTTCGGAGAATCCGGAAAATGCCCCACGGGCAACAGTTCCCCGGAGGAGCTGGCGAAGTACAATGCCTATTATGTGAGCACTGCCGGGGAAAAGAAAATTTATCTGACTTTCGACTGCGGCTATGAGAACGGCAATACGGAGGCAATCCTGGACGCGCTCAAAAAGCATGACGCACCGGCGACGTTCTTTGTGGTGGGACATTTTCTGGAGACCGCACCGGATCTGGTCAAACGCATGGTGGAGGAAGGGCATACCGTGGGGAACCATACCTATCATCACCCGGATATGTCCAAAATCTCGGACACGGTTACCTTCCAGAAGGAAATGGACGATGTACGCAGCCTCTATCGGGAGGTGGTGGGAGAAGAGATGCCCATGTACTACCGCCCGCCCCAGGGAAAATACAGTGTCCAAAATCTGAAGATGGCAAAGGATCTTGGGTATTCCACTTTCTTCTGGAGCCTGGCCTATGTGGACTGGAATGTGGATGCCCAGCCCAGCCATGAGGAGGCATTTTCCAAATTGACCAAACGCATCCATCCCGGGGCAGTGGTCCTTTTACATAACACCTCCAAGACCAACGGTGAGATTCTGGATGAGCTTTTGGGCAAGTGGGAGGATATGGGTTACACCTTCGGAACGCTGGAGGAACTGATCGCCGAGAGCAAATCGCAGCAAAAGAGCGCGGGCAGATAAAAAATGGTTGCATAATCCGGCTGGGGGGGTAAGATAGATAAATATAAGAGCAAAAAGCAGCCGGAGAGGTACTTATGAAGAAAACAAAGAGCCGAAACATCTTTTTAAATTGTGTACTGCACTATTGTCCGCTATTTTTTCTGGAGACAGGGCTGGTCTGGGTGCTGGCGGGAGCCATAGTGGAGGGAAACCGTCTGATCGGCACGGCGGTTGACACTCTCTTTGCAGGGGGCGCCATAGAATACGGCGTTTTTTTCACAACCCTTTTACTGCTCACGGCAGCGGGTTTCGCGGCTGCATTTCTGAAGAGTGTATCTGCCTCCCTGTTCGGCATCAAGTCCCAGACTTTGTATAAAAAACTGGTTGCGGAAAAGCTCTATCGTCTGGAATTTCGATATTTTGACGATAACGGATCCGCTGCTGTGATCAATAAAATGAATTCCGATATCGCTGAGGCGGATGCGCTGCTGGGTGAAAATCTTTCCTTTATCTGCGATGAGGCGGTAGAAGTGCTGACCTATGCGGTGTTCGTGGCGCAGACGAGCCGAAAGCTTTTGTTTATCATGTGTCTGCTCTATCCGCTGGTACTCTGGATGAGTGAGCGTGTGGTCAGAAAGCTGACCAGCCTGAAGAAAGTGTTCCGCCAGAAATCGGATAAGATCACCGAGATCGCCCAGGATTGTATGAGCGGTATCCTTGTGCTGCGCTCTTTCGGGGCGGAGCAGTATTTTGGCGGGAAACTTTCCTCTGCCGCGGACGAGCTGGTGGAAAATGAAGAGAAACGTACCCGTATTTCCAACAATGCGATTTTAGTCAGGAGAATCCTGGGATGGCTGCCCAATATACTCTGTGCGGTATATGCTTATGTGCTGGTGTGCCGGGGAGATATCAGTCTTGGAGGGCTGCTGACATTTATTCTGATCCTGGGGCGCTTTGTGGATGCCTTCGTGGGGCTGCCCTTCGACCTTGTGGAGGCGAGGGAGCACTGGGTATGTATCCGCCGGGTGGAGGAGCTGTTGCACGGAAAGGATGAGGAAAGCGGGAGCTATAGGCCGCAGATGCCTGTGCATAATAGCAAAACGGCGATCGCCTTTGAACAGGTTTCCTTTCATTACACGCCGCAGACGCCTGTACTGAAAAATCTGTCTTTCACGATTCCGGCGGGCAGTACCGTGGCGTTTGTGGGCGGTTCCGGAGAGGGAAAGAGTACGATCTTCCGCATCCTGTGTGGATTTTATCGCCCCTGCGAGGGAGTATATCTTTTGTATGACAGGGATTTCAATGTGTGGGATACGGAGGCGGCAAGAGAGCAGATCGCGCTGGTGTCCCAAAATGTATTTCTCTTTCCCGACACCATCCGCGCCAATGTGGCATATGCCGACACCGGCGCAGGAGAGGAGGAGATCATTCAGGCATGCAGGAATGCGGGCATTCACGATTTCATCATGAACCTGCCGGATCAATATGACACGCAGGTGGGAGAACGCGGCATACTGCTCTCCGGCGGGGAGAGACAGCGTATTTCCATCGCCAGGGCGTTTCTGAAAAACGCCCCCATCCTGCTTATGGACGAGCCAACCTCCGCTGTGGACCTGGAGACGGAGAAGATCATCCAGGAGGCGATGGAGCGGCTCGCTGAGGGGAGAACCTGTGTGATCATAGCCCACAGACTCTCCACCGTACAGCATGCGGATACGATTTTTGTCCTGAAAGACGGTGCGATAGCCGAGTCCGGCACCCATGAGACCCTCATGAGACAAAACGGTATCTATACGTCTATGTACGGAAGGGAGGAATTCTGAATGAAGACGGCACAACTCTTTTTCAAAACCATGAAGATCATGGGAAAACGGTCCGTTATCTATCTGGCAGGAATCTTTTTCATGAGCACCGGCTGGTCAATGTTCACCGTCATGTCCTCCCTCCTGATGAAAAATGTGGTGGATGCCGCGCAGTCAGGCGATGTGGTGCGCATGCGGAATGTGATCCTGGGAAATATCGCGGGAGGGCTGCTATCCATGCTGGTCTACCGCCAGGCGGCAGTGGTCTACAATGTGGAGGCAAAGCGTGCCTACGGGAAACTCTGCAAGCTTCTCTACGCGCATGAAGTGCGCCTTCCCTACGCATACTATGAAGAACACCACAGTGGTGATTTTATGTCAAAACTCTCCTATGATCTGGAAAAAATGGGAAGCATTTACGGCTCCAGACTCCGTCGGACGGTGGCGCCGGTCCTCCAGGTGATGGTCTATCTGATCCCAATGCTCTTTTTAAGCTGGCAGATCACCCTTTGTCTGGTGGGAGTCAATCTATGCCTTCTGTGTATCAACGGGCTGCTGATCTCTCCCATGCAGAAGGTGGCAAAAACCCTTGCCTCCATCAACGTCAGAATGACAGAGAAACTCTCCGATCTGCTGCAGGGAATGGAGCAGGCGAGAATGTATGCCGCCGGGAAAGACACAGTGAAAGAGTTTGTGGAACAAAACCGGATCTATGCCAAAAAATACCGGCGCAGGATCCTTTACACCGCGCTTCTCGAGAGTGCCAACTCGGGATTTGACCTGCTCTGTTCACTGGCTTTTCTCCTGTTGGGAATTTATTTTGTGGGACAGGGGCAGACTACCATTGGTGCGTTGACTGCAATCTACACTTTATACAGCAACTTCTCCCACCAGTTCCTAGAGCTGGGCAGATACCTGCCGGAGCTGGTGGGCTGCCTTGCAAACGCTGACAATATCTTTTGCTTCCTTGCCCTGCAGGAGGAGCCGGAGCGTTGGGAACAGAAGGAGACGGCAGACTATAGTGCGAACCCGGTATTTCAGCTTACCGATGTGAACTTTTCCTATCGGGAGGATACGCCCCTGCTCCAAAATTTTTCCATGCGCGTAGAGGCGGGGGAGAGTGTAGCGATCGTGGGTTCCTCAGGCTGCGGAAAGACGACACTGTCCAAGCTTCTGCTGGGGCTGTATCCCGTAAAGTCGGGTGAGATCCGTCTTTTTGGAAGACCCTACGGAGACTTGAGCAATGAGGAACTCCGCAGGCAGATCGCCTATGTACCACAGGAGCCCTACCTGTTTCTGGGGAGTGTCCGGGACAATATCCGTGTGGGAAGACCCAACGCTGCGGACGAGGAGATCATAGAGGCAGCCAGGCTCGCGTATGCCCATGACTTTATCGTAAACCTGGAAAAGGGTTATGATACCGAGGTGGGGGAGAGGGGAAACCGTCTCTCCGGCGGGCAGAGACAGAGAGTTGCCATCGCCAGAGCCATCCTGAAGCAGGCTCCGGTCATTCTTTTGGATGAGGCGACCTCCGCCCTGGACAATGAATCGGAGCAACTGGTAAACAAAGCGCTGAAGGGGCTTCACGGGCAGAGGACGCTGCTCATGATAGCACACAGACCTTCTACCATTGCTCTGGCTGACAGAACCCAGGAGGTGGCAACTTAGAGTATAATTTTCATTGGCAAAAATAAAAAGAAGAGGCCGAAGCCTCTTCCCTATCATACAGATCTGCCT
>CANPWA010000012.1 GCA_947581865.1 uncultured Acetatifactor sp.
GGCAGTATTTATTGCATAAAAACGAGAACTCATAAAGAAAATGGAAAAAGTGCCAACGAGTACTTGACACAAACTTTTTTCTCTAAGTCCTTGAAACTCAGCCCATTATCCTTTATCATAGTCCTATCATACATCTCCTTGCGTTTAGTCTCGCAACTTAATCATAAGGCAGATCTGTATGATAGGGAAGAGGCTTCGACCTCTTCTTTTTATTTTTGCCAATGAAAATTATACTCTAAGCCGCAATTATGTAATTTTAGATGACAAATAATATATTATATGGTAAAATTAAAAAAAAGTATTTGAGGATAAAATAATGAATGTGAACGCGCTTATGGGCATTTTAACAATAATTACATTGTTTATATGCTGTCCAATATCGTTGATAATTATGATTGTTCTTTTAGTAATGAAAAAGAAACAATGGGTAATATCATTAATTTGCTTAGTAGTAAGTGCTGTTTTGTCAATGAGTTTTATAGCTATTGGTGTTACTTATTCGATAATAATAGGTGATAATGTTACAGAACTAGCGTCGGCACAATATGAAAGTGGAGAACAGTTACAGCATGAAAATGAAAATCAGGTGCCATCGCAGCAATCACAAGATCAAGAAACAATGACATCGGAAGAACAGGAAAACATTGAACAGACGCAAGAGGATATTGAAAATATAGACATAGAAGAAACAGTACCAGCAAATGAAAATATCAATGACTTTGATATGACCATGACGACAGAAGATGAGTATAAAGATAATTGTCAGGAAATGTTTTATGATGATGTTTTCTTTGGAGATACTGATTTAACGGGAGAATATTTAAAGCTTAATTTATTTGTATCTGAAAAATATTATTTTACAAAAGAAGACTTATATAAGGATTCAATATATACATTGTATAATGACAATAACCTTTATACGGATTTTTATAAATGTTGTGTATTAAGAAAAGATACGAATAGTTATATGGGAGAACAAATAGATGTTCTTTTTACGCAAGATTATGAGTTAGTACCCGATGACTATGATTGTGGAATGCATATTATTGCATACGGAAAAGTGATACATTATTCACAAAATTCTTGGACGGGATATAATCAGTTATTGTTTATTCCAAGATATATTGAAGTGCTTGATTAAGGAGCATTCCTGTAATTCAGAAATAATGCCAATTGAATAAAAATGAACCTCAAGGTATGATTGAGTTGCATCTTGGCGGATGTAAACAAAACAATCAAAACCGGAGGTTCAAAATGAATTTAACACAGAATGACAGATTAAATCAAGTAACATGTGACACTTTAGTTGTGGGAGTTGATATTGGCTCACAGGAACATTTTGCCAGAGCCTTTGACTGGAGAGGTTTTGAGTTCAGTAAAAGAGCTTTTAAGTTTGGCAATACAAATGTTGGTTTCCGTTCTTTTCTTCGCTTGCTGGAAGAAACACTTAGTAAAACCGGCATGAAGAAAATCATTGTGGGTTGTGAACCTACAGGCTGTTACTGGCTTGGTTTTCAGAAATTCCTGCAGGACCATGATGTATTGTTGGTAACAGTAAATCCATACAGTGTAAAGAAGTGCAAGGAGCTTGATGATAACAGCCCTGAAAAGAGTGATTTGAAAGACCCCAAAACGATTGCGGGATTGGTAAAGGATGGAAGATTTTCAACTTCGTATCTTCCTACAGGAGTTTATGCTGAAATCCGAGAGGCTTTCGTATGTAAGGAGCAGATCATGAAGCAGCATGTAAGGCTGTCAAATCAGATACAGGGATGGCTTCAGAAGTATTTTCCGGAATATTTTGAATGCTACAAAGACTGGGATTCTACCAGTGGACTAATGGTGCTGGAACATGCGCCATTACCACAGGATATCATAAGAATCGGTGCCGGAGGCATCAATAAGATATGGCGAAATGCCAGGGTACGTGCAGCGGGAATAAAGAGGGCAATGACCCTGATAGAAGCTGCACAGAACAGTGTCGGACTGGAAGGAGGAGAGGCCGCAAGGCTTGAAATCTGGATACTGGTAAAAGACTACATTGCCAAGGCAGCACAGCTAAAACGACTGGATGAATATCTGGCACAGAAAGTAATGGAAGTACCAAATGTGGAGAAACTGCTCGCCATAAAAGGAGTAGGGCTGAGTACCGTGATAGGCTTTGGCGCAGAGGTGGGTGAAAACGGACGTTTCACAGACCCGAGACAGATTCAGAAGCTGGCAGGTTTGGAGATAACCAAAATCAGTTCCGGCAAACGAAAAGGGCAGCCGGGAATCAGCAAGAGGGGCAGGTGTAAGCTGCGGAGAGTGATGTATGAGTCGGCAAGGTCGCTCATCACATGGAATCCGGCATTTCAGGATGTGTTCCTGTATTACAGGCATCGTGAGATGAGACCATTGGGAGGAATGCAAAGTAAGATAGTGGTTGCCTGCAAGGCTATCAGAGTATTTTTTGTGATTTTGCAGACAGGATGTGACTTTGATGAAGAACGGTTCAGAAAAGATATCATCCGACCACAGGCAGCGTAAAGAACAATAAAGCACACTGTAACAGTGTACGTCCGCCAAGGTTCAATTGTTGCTGGATTACAGGAGTGCTCTCTGGCAATGACAAAGCAGAGCGAAGCCGCTAAAACATGTTTTATAGGGCAAGACCCTGATAAGGAGCAGTGGCGGCACCCACTATGGGAAGGCTGGACGAAGGAATTTAGGACTCTGTGCATTTGCATCAGATGATCCTGTTAGACATGAGAGGTTAGCAGCCATAGGAAGAATGGGACATGGGATTCGCCTTCATAAAAAGGATGACGTTGTATTTCGTGTACCTTTCTGACCGGAAAATGAGTACTTTGAACCAGAAAAGATACAGTTTTCGCCCATATAAAAGAGCTGAGTCATTGTTGTAACTTTTAACCCAATTGCACAAAGTGCCTAAAATAAAGGATTTTTTGTGCAAAATAAATAAGAAAGTATAGAGAGTTAAAATATGGCAAATGTTAAATGCCCGAATAGAGGGTGTGATGGGGTTGGTATTCCCGTTGATACTAAAAAGAAATTTTCTTTTGGAAAAGCGATTGTTGGAAATACAATAGGAGGTGTATTAGGTGGTCCGCTGGGTGCAGTTGTTGGAACTGCTACAGGTATAAAAGGTAAAAGAGGAAAAACAAAGTTTGTGTGTTCAAAATGTGGATATGTATTTGAAAGAAAAATATGACTAGATATTAATAATTAAGATTATATGTGTAATTGACATAAAAATTATCTTAGAAAGGATATGTTAGTATGACAATAGTGATTACATTAGTATCTGCAATAATATCAGGAATTTTGGCAACAATTATCACTTTATGTGTGAATCACCACATGGAAACAAAGAGGATAAAGAGAGAATTACTTTATGATGTTTTTGGATATAGATATTTACTAACAGATAATTCAAAAACTGATGGACAAGACACTAGTCTACTAAACAGAGCATTAAATAGGATTCCTATTATTTTTAATAAAAATCAGAAAGTTATGACAGCATATGATAAATTTGTTCTAGCAAATGATACTGTGGATAAAAACGATATATTCATTACTTTATGCAAGGAAATGTGTATAGATGTTGGCATAAATGTAGACAACTGGAACGATAGTAAAATAACAAAGACTATTATAGTTTAATTACGTTTTACACTTTTTTAACACACCCAAGCCAGTGCCCCGCAATCTCCTTTCTTTCGGCAGTTTGCGGTAAAATTGCGCTTCAAGTCCCATCTTCCGCAGTCGGATTAAGTGCGGTAAATATGGCGGGAAAGCCGTATTTACCGCGTTTTTTGTCTTTTTAATCTGCTGCTGCAAGCAAGGCGGTGTCTGCCCCGCGGTGTCAGTCTGTATATTGTCGCTTATGTTCCTCTTTTGGGCGCAAAAAAAGCGCATGGTTTACAATTTACTGTTCCATGCGCCTTTACGCTGTTGTTTTGATAGGAAACTGTGATATTGATTATGCCAACTGCATGGACTGGCTTTCTAACTCCTTAACTACATCAAGGGATAATTCCGTAGCTTCTGCTATTTCCTCTAAAGTCATTTTACCTAACTTTATTAAATGTACTGCTGTCTTTTTATTTGCTTTTTGCTCCGCTTCTTGTGCCGCTTTTTGTGCCGCTTCCTTCCTCATATCTTCCATAATTTTACACATGGCCGCCACTCCTTTCTCGTCCTGCTTGAAATACCTTGCTTTCTTAGCAAGTGCTTCATAATTCATATCATCGGGGTTAGTGCATGAAAAATCGTGCATTAACTTACCGACTTCATCATCGCCCCTGTATTTGCCATTCACATATAGGATATGCGAACCGTCACCAAACAATACTTTATTTTCCCCGATCGCAACATATCGCTCTACTGGATAGATCGGCTGATTTCCTTTCATTACATCATTTTCCGTTATAAAAATAACATAACTGTCTGGAATATCCTCCGTATCATCGCCCGCTTTCAATATATGTGCGTCCAGCAGGCTGCTGTTGTGCCTTGCCCTTTTTGCGCCAGCTCCTGCGTCTTTCCTTTGAATTTCCACGTCAAATTCCCTGTTGTCACTGTCAACCGCATGAACATCTAAGGTAGCGGAACGCCCCTGTAGATTCTTTAGCGTTTCCTGCGTCCGGACTGACTTAATCTTTATATTCCTTTTTCCTAAAATAATCTGTAATATCAGCTCCACACCTTCAAAATTATCTGCAAGGCAGACAGTCATAAAATCATCGTCCATGTATCGGAGTGATTTCAAACGCTCTAAATCCTCTTGATGTATCTGCTCCGTTGTATTCAACAATATCACCTTCTTTTGCCACTTTTATTATACATCGGATAATACCTTTTGAAAACTGTAATTTTCGTGAAATTTTCACCTCAATCTTCCTCCCTTCGTTTAGTCCTGCTCTGCATTTTATTCTGCTGTCTGCCCTCGTTATGGCATTATTTTTCTTGCTTAAAAAGAAAGATTTTGGCTTTTACACTTTTTTACACACCCCAAGCCAGTGCCCTATAATCCCTTTTCTTTTGGCAGTCAGCGGAAAATTTGCACTTCAAGTCCCATCTTCCGCAGTGTTATATGGTGCGGTAAATATGGCGGGAAAGCCGTATTTACCGCTTTTTTCATGTTCACGCGAGGCGAGGGGACCGGGCAGAGCAGCTGCGAATGGGATGTCAGAAAATATTTTTATATTTTTTCTCCGGACAGAAAAATAAAAAGGATTTTTGTAAAAATTGCAGAATACATTTATTAGGGCAATCTTTGGAGAAGGCTTGACGCAAAAGGAGAGCAGTATGACGATCAGGGAAAGTTTGGAACAGTGGGAGGAGGATTATCTGAGTCCCTATGCGGCGAAGAGTAAAAATTCAAAGGGAAGGCTCAGAGAGGAAGCGCAGTGCGATATACGTCCCGTGTTTCAGCGGGACAGAGACCGTATCATCCACTGCAAGGCGTTCCGCAGGCTGAAGGATAAGACACAGGTTTTTCTGACTCCCGAGGGCGATCACTATCGCACCAGACTGACCCATACGCTGGAGGTCTCCCAGAATGCGAGAACGATCGCCAAAGCATTGAAATTGAACGAGGAGCTGGTGGAGGCGATCGCTTTGGGGCATGATCTTGGGCATACGCCCTTTGGACATGCCGGGGAGCGCGCCTTAAACAGGGTGTGCCCTTTGGGATTTGAACACAGTGAGCAAAGCGTCCGCACGGTGGACAGGCTGGAGAAGGACGGGCAGGGGCTGAATCTCACTTATGAGGTGAGGGACGGAATCCTGAACCATCAGACCAGCGGCAGACCGCATACCCTGGAGGGCAAGGTGGTGCGTCTGTCCGATAAGATCGCATACATACATCACGATATGGACGATGCCGTGAGGGCAGGGCTGCTCACGGAGACGGATGTCCCCGGGGAGATCCGCGAGGTGCTGGGCTCCACGCCCGGAATGCGTCTGGATTGCCTGATCCATGATATTGTGACGAACAGTATGGATAAGAATGATATCATCATGTCAAAGCGGGTGGCAAATGCCATGGCCAAGATCCGGCAGTTTTTGTTTGACGAGGTATACACGAATCCCATTGCCAAGAGCGAGGAGGCGAAGGCAGAGGCTCTGATGGAGACTCTGTATCATCATTATATGAAGCATGTGGACGAGCTGCCGGAGGAATTTTTGAAGCTGCTGTCGGAGGGAGAGCCCAGAGAGCGGGTCGTCTGCGATTATGTGGGCGCCATGACGGACCGGTTTGCCATTGCAGTTTACAATGATATTTTCGTGCCCAAGTCCTGGCAGATTTAAATAGCGGGGAGACAGTATGTACTACGCTGAAGAGCTGGTGGAAGAGATCCGACTGAAAAACGATATAGTGGGTGTGGTATCAGGGTATGTAAAGCTTCAAAAAAAAGGTGGGAACTATTGGGGATGCTGCCCCTTTCACAACGAGAAGACTCCTTCCTTTGCAGTGTCCGAGAGCCGGCAGATGTATCATTGTTTCGGCTGCGGTGTCAGCGGGAACGTGTATACTTTTGTGATGCAGTATGAAAATTATTCCTTTCCGGAGGCGGTGAGGATGCTGGCACAGAGAGCCGGCGTGAACCTGCCCGAAGCGGAGCAGTCGGCGGAGGAGAAGAAACGCGCCGGCAGGCGGGCAAGGCTTTTGGAGGTGAACAGGGAAGCGGCAAAGTTCTTTTATTTCCAGCTTCGTTCCCCCCATGGGGAGACGGGGATGAAATATCTGCAGAGAAGAGAGCTCACCCCGGAGACGATACACCGATTCGGGCTGGGGTATGCGGGCAAGAGCGGATACGCGCTGGTGGAGTATCTTCGCAGCAAAGGCTTTGAGGACGAGCTGATCCGGGAGGCGGGGCTGGCCACCCATTCTGAAAAGCATGGGCTGTCCAGCCAGTTCTGGAACAGGGTCATGTTTCCCATACAGGATATCAATCACAGGGTCATTGGTTTTGGCGGGCGTGTGATGGGAGACGGGGAGCCCAAATACCTCAATTCCCCGGAGACGCCGATCTTTGACAAGCGGCGCAATCTGTACGGATTGAATTTTGCCCGCACGGCGCGCAGCGGAAATATCATTCTCTGTGAGGGCTATATGGATGTGATCGCTATGCATCAGGCGGGATTTACCCAGGCAGTCGCCTCCCTGGGGACGGCGTTTACCCCTGAGCAGGCAATTCTTATCCGGCGGTACACGGACAATGTGCTGCTGGCATATGACAGCGACGGGGCGGGTGTCAAGGCGGCGCTGAGAGGCATAGGGATCCTCCGCGACGCAGGGCTTGTGGGGAAGGTCATCAATATGAAGCCTTACAAGGATCCGGATGAGTTTATGAAAAATCTGGGGAGAGACGCCTTTCAGGAGCGGATCGATCAGGCGGAGAACAGCTTTTTCTTTGAGATCCGAATGCTCTCAGAGCAGTATGATATGGGCGATCCGGAGCAAAAGACCCGGTTCCACCGGGAGATTGCACGAAAACTCTGCGAATTTTCCGAGGATGTGGAGCGGGAGAATTATCTTCAGGCTGTTGCGGAAAAGTATTTTATCGGCGTGGATAATTTGCGAAAGCTTGTCATCAGCTATGCGGCAGCAGGCGGGACAGCGCGGCCCATGGAGAGGCCAAAGCCGGGAGTTGCGCCCAAGAAGGCGCCCGAGGACAATATCCGCCGCTCCCAGAAGCTTTTGCTCACATGGCTTGCGGATGAACCCGGAGTGTATGAGAAGATAAAACAATATGTTTCGCCGGAGGATTTTACGGAGGAACTGTATCGGAGAGTTGCGGAAAAATTGTTTGCGGGGCTGGAACAGGACGGGTTTCAGGCGGCGGGCATCATCAGTACCTTTGAGGATGAGGAGGAGCAGCGGCAGGCGGCGGAACTCTTTAACACCACGCTTCCGAATCTGGAGACGCGGCAGGAGCGGGAGAAGGCGTTTCACGATATTCTGCTCGCGGTCAAGAGAGGAAGTTATGAGTATTATACGGCGAGACTGGGCGTGGATGTGAATGCCCTGACCAAGGTGGTAGAGGGCAAGAAAGCGTTGGAAACACTGGCAAAAACGCATATTTCTCTGGATTAGGGTCAAGAATAAGTGCAAAATCAGGCGCCAGATATACGAAAAGAATAGAAATTCCAGGAAGGATGGAGCTACAAAATGGACGAAAACACACAGGCAAAATTTGAGGAAAAAGTAAGGGAACTGCTCGCTGCCGCCAAGAAAAAGAAAAATGTGCTGGAGTATCAGGAAATCAGCGAATTTTTTGCGGATATGCAGCTGGAGGAAGAGCAGTTTGAGAAAATATTAGAGGTTCTGGATCAAAACAACGTGGATGTGCTGCGGATCACTGAGGAGGACGACATCGACGACGAGGAGATCATTCTCTCGGATGAGGATGAGGTGGATGTGGAAAATATCGACCTGTCTGTACCCGACGGCGTGAGCATAGAGGATCCCGTGCGCATGTATCTGAAGGAGATCGGCAAGGTGCCTCTTTTGTCTGCCGAGGAGGAGATCGACCTGGCGAAGCGCATGGAGCTGGGGGATCAGGAGGCGAAGAAGCGGCTGGCAGAGGCAAACCTGCGTCTGGTGGTCAGCATCGCAAAGCGCTATGTGGGACGCGGCATGCTCTTTTTGGATCTGATTCAGGAGGGGAATCTCGGTCTGATCAAGGCGGTGGAGAAATTTGACTATCGCAAGGGTTATAAGTTCTCCACCTATGCGACCTGGTGGATCCGCCAGGCGATCACCCGCGCCATCGCCGATCAGGCGCGCACCATCCGGATCCCTGTGCATATGGTAGAGACCATCAATAAGCTGATCCGCGTGAGCCGTCAGCTTTTGCAGGAGCTGGGCAGGGAGCCTTCCCCCGAGGAGATCGCTGAGGAAATGAATATGCCTGTGGAGCGTGTGCGCGAGATATTGAAGATCAGTCAGGAGCCGGTGTCGTTGGAGACGCCCATCGGCGAGGAGGAAGACAGCCATCTGGGCGATTTCATTCAGGACGACAATGTGCCCGTACCGGCGGAGGCGGCTGCCTTTACTCTGTTGAAGGAACAGCTGGTGGAGGTGCTGGGAACGCTCACGGAGAGAGAGCAGAAGGTGCTGCGGCTGCGCTTCGGGCTGGATGACGGCAGGGCGCGCACTCTGGAGGAGGTTGGCAAGGAGTTTAATGTCACCAGAGAGCGGATCCGTCAGATCGAGGCAAAGGCCCTGAGAAAGTTAAGACATCCCAGCAGGAGCCGGAAACTGAAAGATTTTCTGGATTGACGGAACAACATGGACAGAGAGAAAGATCGTTTTGGAAAAATCCAGCCGCTGTCCCGGAGGCTGACCGCTCTGGCGGACATGGTGAGACCGGGGAATGTGGTTGCGGATGTGGGCTGTGACCACGGGTTTTTGTCCATCTATCTGGTGGAGCGGGGGATCGCTCCCAGAGTGATCGCCACGGATGTCCGGAAAGGTCCGCTGTCGGCGGCGAGAAAACATGTGGAGGAACGGGGGCTTTCGGCATACATAGAGACAAGACTGTCTGACGGGCTGACCGGATACAGACCCGGTGAGGCGAAAACCCTGGTCTGCGCCGGTATGGGCGGCAGGCTGATGCAGAGGATCCTGACGGAAAACAGGGAAGTGACGCTTGGTTTTGAGGAGCTGATCCTGCAGCCGCAGTCGGAGCTTTGGCGTTTTCGGGTGTTCCTTAGGGAACAGGGATGGACGGTGGCAGAAGAGAATATATTGTGTGAGGAAGGGAAATTTTATTTTCTGTTTCGTGTCAAAACGGCATCAGAGCGTGGGGAGGAAAATACGGGATCTGCGGATCCTGCCCGGATGCTTTTGCTGGGCGACAAGTACGGAGCCGGGCTGTTAGGGAGAAGACATCCGGTTTTGAAGGATTATCTGGAAAAATGTTTGTCGGATCAGCAGACCGTCCGGGAGGCGCTTTTGACCCGCAGAGGAGAGGCGGGCGGCAATCCGCGTCTGGACCGGAGGCTCAGGGAAAACGAGGCGGAGATCGAGGATCTGGAGTGCGCGCTTGCATTGTACGGGGAAGGATGAGCGGAGGGAAAGAGGATATGGTCGGAAAAGAAAAAAATATGATCACGGTCACGATCGCCGGGGTGGAGAGACAGGTGCCGAGGGGTACCACTTATGAGGCGCTGGTGCAGGAGTTTCAGCCCCAGCATGACAATATGATCGTGGCGGTCGCCGCCAACGGGCGCATCCGGGAGCTTTTTAAGAAGATCAACCGGGACTGCCTCGTGGAAATGTTTACCCTGCGGGACGATGTGGGGCATAAAACCTATGTCAGGACGGCAACCATGTTGTTTTTTAAGGCGGTGTTTGATGTGTTCGGCGGGGAGTGCGCACAAAATTGCAGAGTGGAGTTTGCCGTGGGAAACGGTTCCTTTGTCAATCCCGGGGACTCCATCGCACCCACAGAGGAGAATGCCGCAAGGATCCGGATGCGTATGAAGGAGCTGGTGGAGGCGCGCACACCTTTTAAGAAACGCACCTGCCCGCTGGATGAGGCGATGGATCTGTTTAAAGAGCAGGGGATGAAGGACAAGGAAAAACTGTTCCGTTACCGCATGAATTCCCAGGTGAATATCTATGAGATCGAGGGGTATTACGACTATTATTACGGATATATGATGCCCCATGCGGGATATGTGAAAAGTTTCGACGTGATTTCCTATGAGAATGGCTTCATGCTGCTTCTGCCTACGAAGAATGACCCTCTGAAGGTGGAGCCCTTCAGGGAGCAGAAGAAACTGTTTTACACGCTGGAATCCTCGGAGAAGTGGGGGAGCAAGATCGGCATTCAGAATGTGGGGGATCTCAATGACGAGATCTGCAGGGGATCCATGAGCGATTTCATCCTGATGCAGGAGGCGGAACAGGAGCGCAAGATCGGGGAGATCGCACGGGAGATCGCAGGGCGCGAGGACGTGAAGTTTGTCATGATCGCAGGCCCCTCTTCCTCCGGCAAGACCAGTTTCTCCCACAGGCTGTCCATTCAGCTCAGGACGCTGGGAAAGACGCCTCATCCGATCGCGCTGGACGATTATTTCGTGGACAGGGAGCTGACGCCGAGAGACGAGAAGGGGGACTATAATTTCGAGTGTCTGGAAGCGCTGGATATCAAACAGTTCAACGATGATATGTGCAGGCTTTTGGCGGGAGAGCGGGTGGAGCTTCCCACCTTCAATTTTAAGATAGGAAAAAGAGAGTATCAGGGCAATTACCAACAGCTGGGGAAGGACGATATCCTGGTGCTGGAGGGCATTCATGGGCTGAACGATAAAATGTCTTACGCGCTGCCCCGGCAGAGTAAATTTAAGATTTACATCAGTGCGCTGACGACTCTGAACATAGACGGACATAACCGGATTCCCACCACGGACGGCAGGCTTCTCAGACGCATGGTGCGGGATGCGAGGACCAGGGGAAGCGATGCGAGGCGGACGATCCAGATGTGGTCTTCCGTGCGTAGGGGGGAGGAGGAAAATATCTTTCCCTTCCAGGAGGATGCCGACATCATGTTTAACTCTGCCATGATTTACGAGCTGGCGGTGCTGAAACAGTTTGCGGAGCCGCTGCTCTTCCAGATCCCCAAGGATGTACCGGAATATTATGAAGCAAAACGGCTGTTGAAGTTTCTGAGTTATTTTCTGAATGTGGCGAGCGAAAGCCTTCCCAACAATTCCATCTGCAGGGAATTTGTGGGAGGGAGCTGTTTTAGAGTATGATACCGGATGCAGGAGGTTCCGGGCGGATGAAGTGGAATGAGACCGGAAAAAAGCTGACAGGGATGGCAAACTGGGTGGTGCGGCTTGTGGGCGGCGCCATCCTTTTTGTGCTCCTGTGGTACTCCCTGCGTTTTACGCAGTATATGGTGCCGATGCAGGGTTATGAGTATCCCGTGGATACCGCAGACTCGGAATGGATGAACCTTTTGGCGGCGATGCTTGTCATCGGTGCGGCGGCAGCAGGTTTTTGGCTGGAGAAGCGTCTGCAGGAGCGGGTGTGGACATGGGTGGAGCGGACCGTGCTGGGCATCGCTATGCTCTGGCAGGGCGTGTGGGGATTCTTTTGGGTCTCGGCGGCAGACCGCTGTCCGAAAGGTGATCAGGAATCCGTGTTCAAAGCGGCGGCGGGATTTCTGGCGGGAGACTATCATGCGCTGGGCAAAAACGGGTATTGCGAGATCTATCCCCATCAGCTCGGGCTGGCCTCCCTGGAGGAACTCATTTTCCGCATTGTGGGAAAGCCGGATTATCATGTGATCCAGCTGATCTTCGTGGCGATGGCTGTGGGAGAAGTCTGTTTTGTCTATGGGATATTAAAGGAATCCTCAAAGCACAGGATGGTGAGAATCCTGGGGACATTGTCTGCCGGGGGATGTATGGCACCGGTCTTTTACACCTGCTGGGTGTACGGAGAGCTGCCCTTTGTCTTTTTTGCACTGCTGGCGGCGTGGATGCTGGCGAGATATTTAAAGCGGGGCAGGAGCGGGGCGCTGGCCGGATTTGTGGCGGCAGTGACTCTGGGTGTTTTGGTGAGAAAGAATATGCTGATCCTTGTCATCGCCTTTTGTCTGACAGGCGGTGTGTATGCCATTGTAAGGAAGGATAAGAGAATTGCCCTGACAATCCTTCTTGCCGTGCTGGTGCCGAATCTGTGCTACGGCGGAATCTATAAAATGTATGAGCTGCGCTCCGGCTATGCCCATGCGGAGGGGCTGCCTGCAAACGGTTACATCCATATCGGGCTCATGGAGACCGAGGGAAGATATGGCTGGGACTATCTGGATTCCAACAAGCCTTATTATCAGAACGGCAGGGATACGGACCTCACCCGGGAGGCATATTCGCAGATGATCGTATCGCGGCTGGAACAGATGCAGTCCCGCCCGGGGTATCTGACGGCATTTTTCAAAGGGAAGATCCTCTCCCAGTGGAATGCGCCCCTGTATCAGTCCATGTATTTTAATTACGTCCATGAGGATGTTCACAATGAAAGGGTCACGGCATTTCTGGACAGGCTCAGCGGGGATCTGTTTGATGAACTGCTCTGGGGGGCGGACAGGCTGCAGTTTGTAATTTATCTGGGAGCTTTTTTGTATTTTGTGCTCTGTGTAAAAAAAGACAGCGATCCGGTCCGGCACCTTCTGGCAGTCACGGTCATCGGAGGGTTTTTGTTCAGTGTGCTGTGGGAGGCGAAGACCCGGTATGTGTTCCCCTATTATATGATGATGTTTCCCATGGCAGCGCTGGGGTACGGGGAGCTGATCGGGCTGATGGGGAAATTCCGCAGACGATCCGGGGATGCTGTATGATGGACCTGAGGGTGAAATATTAGATTTTGGCGGGATGTTCTTATTTCAGGAACAGACTGCCGGGAACCTGCCGGCATCTCGAAATTTTATCTATTGTATTTCCCGGCGAAAAAGGATATAATAGTCGAAGTGTAAGTAAGACAGACGGTCGCGGCCGGATGCGCAAGCATCCGGGTGAGGAAAGTCCGGGCTTCACAGGGCAGGATGCCGGATAACGTCCGGTGGAGGCGACTCCAAGGAAAGTGCAACAGAAAGATACCGCCAAGATGCGCAGCATTTTTGGTAAGGGTGGAAAGGCAGTTTAAGAGACTACCGTCCGTCCGGTAACGGGCGGAGCCATGTAAACCCCATCCGAAGCAAGACCAAAAGGAAAGCGAAAGGTCTGCCCGGCCTGCTTTCAGGTGGGTCGCTTGAGACGGCTGGCGACAGCCGTACCAGATAGATGACCGTCCAATGACATAACCCGGCTTATCGTCTTGCTTACACAAATGGAGAGAGGCAGGGACAGAAAAAAGCTGTGCCTGATGATAGGGAGAAGGCGGACCGTGCTCTAAGCAGGAGCGTTCGGTCTGTTTTACATTTGGAGGCTGTTTTGGACAGGCTGATTGACAAAAAAGCGGATAAGCCCGTATTTTGCGCCGGGACTGCCGTGGCGCTTGTGGCGGTTCTGTGGTTGGGAGTGTGCGGCTGCGGGGGCTGCAAGCCGGAGGACGTTGTCAGAGAAGCGGAAGAGACAACGACGGAAACGCTGCAGGAGCCCGCAGAACGGACGCGGGAACCGGGGGAGGAATATCATATTGACGGACGGATCGTGCGTGTCTGCGTGGAGAACCGGGAGAAAAATGTGCTTTCCGCTGCGGGAAGCGGTGTAGTCTATGCTGTGCTGGGTGAGGATCTTTGGATCGCAACGGCGGGGCATGTGCTGGAGCATGCCGGGGATCACACGGTCCGGGTGGATTTTGGCGATGAGGACGGCAGAGAGGCATGGGTGACATGCGAAATGTTCCGGCGGTCGGAAAGTGCGGATGTGGCTTTTTTACGTCTCCCCCTGGATGAACTTCCGGATGGAATATGTGAGAAACTAATCCTTCCGGTGACGGACAAGGAGCGCTATGATGCGATGCACAGGCAGGATGTGGTCTGCGTGTGGGGATATGAGGAAAAACTGATCACGTTTGAGGGGATCCTGGAAGAATTCTGGATTTATGTGGAAGATTTTGCACAGGATATGATGGTAGCGGACTGTGAGATCGCACCCGGAATGTCCGGCGGCGGGCTGTATGACGGGGACGGCGATCTGATCGGGATCGCCTGCGGAGGAAACGAAGCGGGAGAGCTTGTGGCGGTGCCCCTTCATGTAGTGCAGGCGGAGTTTGAGGATCTGGTCTTGCAACATGCTGTCTCTTGACATTCCGGGGAAACTGGAGGAAAATATAGAAAGGCACAAACAGGTCAATTTTCCGGGATGGTCTGTGGCAGCCTGTTGTGTGAGAAAAGAAAGGAATGGTGAAAATGACAAAGATCGATGTGGTGTCAGGCTTTTTGGGAGCCGGTAAGACAACTCTGATAAAGAAGCTTTTGAAGGAAGCGCTGGATGGAAGTAAGACCGTGCTTATCGAGAATGAATTTGGTGAGATCGGTATTGACGGCGGATTCTTAAAGGAGGCAGGGATTGAGATCCGGGAGATGAATTCCGGCTGTATCTGCTGTTCTCTGGTGGGTGATTTTGGCGCTTCGCTGAAAGAGGTTATCGACACATATGCCCCGGAGCGGGTCCTGATCGAGCCCTCCGGTGTGGGCAAGCTGTCCGATGTGCTCAGAGCCGTGGAGAATGTGGCAAAGGAGCTGGACGTGCAGGTCAACAGCGCTGTGGCAGTGGTGGACGCTTCCAAATGTAAAATGTATATCAAGAATTTCGGCGAGTTTTTCATCAATCAGATTCAGTACGCCGGGACGATCATCCTGAGCAGAACGGATAAGTTGAGCGGCGAAAAGATCCAGACCGCGGTGGAGATGATAAGGGAGCATAATGACAAGGCGGCCATTATCACCACGCCGCTGTCCGATCTGGACGGAAAAGATGTGCTGCGCACCATTGAGGGGGCAGACAGCCTGGAGAATATGATGAAGGAACTGCTGGAGCATGCCCATGAGGAACATGAGCATGAACATCATCACCACGACCACGACCACGATCATGATCACGACCATGAACATCACCATGAACATCACCATGATCATGACCACGACCATGAACATGACCATGAACATCACCATGACCATGACCACGACCACGGAGAGGGGTGTACCTGCGGCTGTCATGACCATGATCATCACCATGCGGACGAGATTTTCGGAAGCTGGGGAATGGAGACTCCCAAAACCTATACAAAAGAGCAGCTTGAGCATATCTTTGAAGAACTGGACAGCGGCTGGTACGGAGATATCCTGCGCGCCAAGGGCATGGTGCCTGCAGGGGACGGCACCTGGTCATATTATGACTATGTGCCCGGAGAGCATGAGATCCGGGAGGGCAAACCGGAGGTGACAGGCAAGATCTGTGTCATCGGCGCGAGACTGAGGGAGGATAAGCTTGCGGAGCTGTTTGCGCAGCAGTAAACGGCGGACGGTAACGGACCGCGGCATCCGAAAAAAGGAATGAGAGGCAATTATGAAACCTGTATATGTGATCAATGGATTTTTGGAGAGCGGAAAGACGGAATTTATCTGCTTTACCCTGGCACAGCCATATTTTCAGATCAAAGGGAAAACGCTGATCATCCTCTGTGAGGAGGGCGAAAATGAGTATGACGGGGAGCTTTTGAAAAGGAGCCGTTCCGTGGTGGAGCTCATAGAAGAGGAGACCGATTTCAACCCGGCCCACCTGACGGAGCTGGAAAAAAAGCACAAACCCGAGCGCATTATCATAGAATATAATGGCATGTGGAATTACAAGAACGCGAAGCTGCCCTGGTACTGGAAGATCGAGCAGCAGATCACGACCATAGACGCATCCACCTTCCCCATGTATTATACCAATATGCGTTCGCTTCTGGCGGAGCAGTTTAGAAATTCGGAAATGATCATCTTCAACCGCTGTGACGGCATTGAGGATCTGGGTAGTTATAAGCGCAATATCAAAGCCGTCAATCCTTCTGCGGATGTGATCTTCGAGGGATCCGAGGGAGAGATCGATGAGATCTTTGAGGAAGATCTGCCCTACGATCTGCAGCAGGAAACCATCGAGCTGGACAATGAGGGGTATGGGATCTGGTATCTGGACTCCCTGGACCATCTGGAGCGCTACATTGGGAAAAAGCTCCGGTTCACGGCGATGGTGCTTAAGCCCGACGGCTTTCCAAAGGGATATTTTGTGCCCGGACGCATGGCGATGACCTGCTGTGCGGATGACATGGCATTTCTGGGCTTTGCCTGCGAGTATAAGGAGGCGGAAAAGCTGGTGCAGAAGGAGTGGGTGAAGGTCACTGCGACGGTCTCGAAGGAATACTGGGAGGATTATCAGGGAGAGGGTCCCATTCTTCATGCGCTGAGCGTGGAGAAGACCAAAGCACCGAAAGAGGAGATCATCAGTTTTGCGTAATCAGGCGGAGCAAAAGAAAAGAGTGTGCAGGGAAGAGGGAAGCGGACGGATCCGGGTATCAGGCATTACGGCTGACAGGATCGTTTTCTGGACGCTCCTTATAATTTACACGGGTGTCATGCTGTATCTGTTTGTGATGCAGTGCTATGAGGTGCCGGTGTTCCGCTCGGATATGCCGGATTATGTGAATAAGGTACGGGGCATCCAGGGGGAATATGAGTTTCCCTACCCGTTGTTTTTTGTGCTGGCGGAGGGAATCGCCCTGGTGGCGGGAGCGCCCCTCGGGGTAGCCGTCACTACGGCGCTCTTAAACGCTTTGGGAGTCTGTGCCGCCAAATATTATATGGGACGGCTGGTGCGGGAGCTTTCTGTTTTGGAAGTGCGCAAAGGGACTCCCCGGGCGGATGCAGAAAGAGAGGGGGCGCTGGATCTTGCCGTGACGGGCATGGTGTTTGTTCTGTTCCTTCTGGGCAATCTGTATTCGCCCAAGAACACGGCGTTTTTCGGATTTGATTACTCCTATCGCTGCATGGGGATCTACACGCCCAATCCCATCTGGAATGCTACCTATCTGGCGGTCCGGCCCTTTACCATTATATGCTTCTTCGAGGCGGCAAATGTATTAAAACGATATCGGGACGATTTTACCTGGAAGGGATGTATGCCCTTTGCCGTGAGTCTTTTTCTCATGACGATCACCAAGCCCAGTTATACGCTGGTACTGGTGCCTCTGATGGGGATCCTGCTTTTGGCAGATCTGATTCGCAGCCGGGGAAAGAGTTTCCGGAACGCGTTTTGTCTGTGCGTGACCATGATCCCCACAGGTTTAGACCTCCTGCGGCAGTTCTTCGGTGTGTTTACGGGGACGAATGCCAGGGGGGAGGAGACGGGGATCGGATTTGCCTTTGCCAAAGTGTGGAGCAATTATTCCAAAAACATTCCTCTGAGCATCGTGATGGGTATGGCGCTGACGCTGGGAGTGGCGGTGTTAAACCGGAAAATGTTGAAGGAAAAGTTCATTTACCGGTTTGCCTGGTACAATTATCTGTTCGCCACGGTAAGTTTTTTGTGTCTCTATGAGAAAGGATTCCGCATGCTGCATGCCAATTTCTCCTGGGGATATATGCACGGGATGTTTTTTGTGTTCTTTGTGACCCTCGCTCTGGTTTTGAAAAATACCATGGAGTGGATAAAAAGCCGGAAGGCGGTATTGCTTCTGGCGGAGTGGGCGGTGCTCGCCTGTCATCTGGTCTGCGGCGTCAATTTCCTTTTATATGCGCTGCAGGGCAATGATCTGGCGGGATTTTGACAAGTAAAGTTTTGAAGGACTGGGGTTATGGATATTGCAATCGGATTGCTGATTCCCTTTGTGGGAACCACCATCGGGGCTGCCAGTGTGTTTTTTTTGAGAAAAGAGATCAGCCCCACGTTACAAAGGATATTCACCGGATTTGCGGCGGGTGTCATGATCGCGGCATCCGTGTGGTCTTTGCTGATCCCTGCGATGGAAATGTGTGAGGACATGGGAAGGATGGGCTTTGTTCCGGCCCTGACGGGTTTGCTTGCAGGTGTATTTTTTTTGCTGCTCATGGACAGTTTTATACCACACCTTCATGTGGGCAGCAGGAAACCGGAGGGAGCGAAAAGCAGTTTGGGGAGAACGGCGCTGATGATGCTTGCGGTGACCATCCACAATCTGCCGGAAGGTGCAGCCTGCGGAGCGATCTTTGCGGGCGTTTTAAAGGGTGACGGTACAGTGACCATGGTAGGGGCAGTTACGCTGGCGATCGGGATCGCGATCCAGAATTTCCCGGAGGGAGCCATTATATCCCTGCCCCTGCGAAGCGAGGGGAACAGCCGGTTTAAATCCTTCGTGCTGGGAACCCTGTCGGGTGCGGTGGAGCCTTTGGGAGCGCTGCTGGCGATCCTTTTGGCGAACATCGTAACTCCCATCCTGCCCTATCTTTTGGCCTTTGCGGCCGGAGCCATGGTGTATGTGGTGGTGGAGGAGCTGATCCCCGAGGCGAGCGAGGGGGAGCATTCCAACATAGGAACCATCGCCTTTGCCATTGGATTTGCGCTGATGATGGTGCTGGACGTGGCACTGGGATAAAAGCCCGGACAGGGAAGCCGCACAAAGAGATGTGGATAAACGGCCCGGGAAAAACGGAACAAAGGAACCGGAATAAAAAACCGGGACAAAAAACCGGGACAAAGGAACCGGGACAAAGGAACCGGGACAAAAGAACCGGAAAAAAGAACCGGAATAAACGGATCAGGTTAAGGAAAGCGGGATGGACAATGAGAAAGAAGTACAGCAGTTAAAAAACAGGCTGCGGGATCTGGCGGAGAAGTCATTCCGGCAAAATCTGTTTACCTTCACGGGTTTTCTGGGACTGAGCGGGCTGGATGTATTCCGCCAGATCGAAAGGGAGCTGTCCTATGCGGGCTATACGCTCTTTGGCGGCGCGGAGGAGACGGACCGGAAGGTCATACGCTTTGGAAATGCGGATGAGATGGGATATGAGATGGATTTTCCCATCGCATGTATCCACATCCGTCCGCCGGCGGCAAAATTTGCGGAGGCGCTGTCCCACAGGGATTTTCTGGGAGCGCTGATGAATCTTGGCATTGAGAGGAGTGCGCTGGGGGATATCCGGGTGGGCGACAGGGAGGCATATCTGTTCTGCCTGGAGCCCATGGCGGAGTTTATCTGTGAGCAGCTGACACAGGTAAAACACACTCCCGTGAAATGCAGCCTGGTGGAGGCGGCGCAGGAGGTGCCCCGGGAGGAGCCGGAGCTTGTCACCGTGCAGGCGGCTTCTCTGCGGGCGGATGCGGTGATCGCAAAGGTTTACAATAAATCCCGGGAGAGCTGTCTGGAGCTTTTCCGGGAGCAGAAAGTCTATGTGGACGGAAGGCTCTGCGAGAATAATTCCCGGCAGTTAAAGGCGGGGGAGACGGTAAATGTCCGTGGATTCGGCAAGTTTGAGGTTCTGGGCGATCCCCGTGAGACGCGCAAGGGCAGGAAGGCGCTCAAGATCGCGGTATACCGGTAGAAGGCTTTCGGCGCGGCGATGAAAATTGCGGGCAGCTGGTCTGCCGGTGGAAGGGATGAAGCACATGAACGATTATTCTGTTACTCAATGGATTTTTTTCTTTTTTGTCTATTCTTTTCTGGGATGGTGTTTTGAGTCCGCCTATGTGTCTGTCAAGAGCGGGCGTTTTGTAAACAGAGGGTTTTTGCGCGAGACATTTCTGCCCATCTACGGCTGCGGCGCGGTGATGATGCTGGTGGTGTCGGCGCCCTTTCAGAGTGTTCTTCCGCCGCAGAAATATATTTGTATTTATCTTGCGGGCTGTGTGGGAGCCACGGCGCTGGAATATGTGACGGGTGTGGTCATGGAGACCTTGTTTAAGGTGCGGTATTGGGATTATTCCCATAAGCGTTTCAACCTAAAGGGGTATATCTGTCTGGAGTCCACTCTCGCCTGGGGCGGATTCACCATCCTGATGACGGAGCTGATACACCGTCCCATTGAGCAGGCAGTGTCTGCCATTCCCGGGCGTGTGCTGTCTGTGGTCACGCTGGGACTGCTGATGTGTTTTGCGGCGGATTTTGCCCTGTCCTTCAAGGCGGCGATGGATCTGCAGGAGCTGCTCTCGGGGCTGGAACAGGCAAAACGGGAGATGACTCATATGCAGAAACGCCTGGATGTGCTGATCGCCCTCACGGGAGAGGAGCTGGAGAAGGTAAAAGAAGAACTGGCGGAACTTCGGGAGAAGTACCGGATCCGCGGGCTGGACAGGGAGCGTATGACCCGGATCCGGGATCTGCTGCAGCGGGATATGCTGCGTTCCAATCCGAGTATGATCTCCGTGAAATTTGGGGAATCCCTGAGAGAGCTGCAGGAGAAGCTTGAGACGGAAATTCGCGGGAAGACTGCGAAAAAAGGATAAAGACGGAAGTCAGAAATACAGGAAGGGAGTTGGGTCGTTATGGAGTCAGTAAATCAGGGAAGCGGCATACGGCTTTTGAAAAAAGGACAGAAAGGGGTTATGTACGCGCTTTTCAGCCGGGTGGGGATCATGTTTTTGCTGCTGGTCCTGCAGGTGTTCGCTCTGTTTAGTCTGTTCAACTGGTTTAGGGATTTCCTGCCCCATGTGTTGGGAGGGACGGTGCTTTTTACCGTAGGCATGGTGCTGTATCTGATCAACAGCCCGCTGGATCCCACGGCGAAGATCACATGGCTTATCGTGATCATGCTGGTTCCGGTGTTCGGCGCACTGCTGTTCTGGTATACCCAGAGCGAGACGGGGCACCGGGCGGTGAAGAAACGGCTGGAGGATCTTCTCGCCGCCACGCGGGATAAGCTGGTCCAAAACGAGGAGGTGCTGGCTGCCCTGGAGCGGGAGGAGCCCCGGGAGGCAATGCTGGTGCGCTACCTTCAGCGCAGCGGCTGTTTTCCCGTCTATTCCGGCACGAAGACGACGTTCTTTCCTCTGGGCGAGGACAAGTTCGCGGAGATGCTCCGTCAGCTTAATAAGGCAGAACATTATATTTTCCTGGAATATTTTATCATAGAAGAGGGGCTGATGTGGGGGCAGATTTTGGAGATCCTTGCCCGGAAGGTTCAGGAAGGGGTGGAGGTGAAGGTCATGTATGACGGCACCTGCGAGTTCTCCACGCTCTCCTACAACTATCCGGAGAAATTAAAAAAGCTGGGGATTCAGTGCAAAATGTTTTCACCTATGTCTCCCTTTTTGTCCACCCATTATAATTATCGTGACCATCGGAAAATCCTGGTGATCGACGGACGTGTTGCCTTCACCGGGGGAGTGAATCTGGCGGACGAATACATCAATCATGTCAAAAAATTCGGGCATTGGAAGGATACTGCCGTCATGCTTGAGGGAGAGGCGGCCAAGAGCTTTGCGCTGATGTTTCTGCAGATGTGGAGCATCACGGAGAGGCAGCCGGAATTTGATAAATATCTGGGCGTGGGAGAGCAGCCCCTGCCGCTTTCCGGAGCCGGGGGATATGTGGTTCCCTTCGGCGACTGCCCGCTGGACGGGGACAAGGTGGGGGAACGCGTCTATATGGACATCCTCAACCGCGCCGTAAAATATGTCCACATCATGACGCCCTATCTCATTTTGGACGGAGAGCTGGAGACGGCGCTGAAATTTGCCGCCGAGAGAAAGGTGGACGTGCGGCTGATCCTGCCGGGGATTCCGGACAAATCGGTGCCCTATGCGCTGGCGAAGTCCCATTACCGTTCGCTTCTGGAGTCCGGGGTGAAGATCTACGAATATACTCCGGGTTTTGTCCACGCGAAGCTCTTTGTCAGCGACGACTGCCGGGCGGTGGTGGGAACCATCAACCTGGATTACCGCAGTCTGTATCATCACTTTGAATGCGCGGCATATCTGTACCGGACGGACTGTGTTGCGGACATCGAGGCGGATTTCGGAAAGACGCTGGAGCAGTGCAGGGAGGTTACGGAGGAGACCGTGCGGCATGAGAAGTGGACGGTAAAGACGATGGGAGCGGTGGTGAAAGCGTTCGCCACGCTGCTGTGACCTGAAAGGATCCCTGCCGGGAAGTTGCAGAACTGCCCGGCAGGGATTTTTTGTGTCGGCGCCGTCTTAAACAATTCTTAACAATTTCTCCTATTTTATGTTAAGAATGATTCTGTTACACTGGGAACAGATACGGGGAGGGAGATCATGTACAATATACTGATATGTGACGATGAACAGGACATTGTGAATGCGCTTAAGATTTATCTGCACGACGACAATTACCGGCTCTTTGAGGCGTTTGACGGCAAAGAAGCCCTCAGGGTCATAGAGGAACAAGAGATCCATCTGGTGCTCATGGACATCATGATGCCCCGGATGGACGGGATCTCTGCCATGGTGAAGATCCGGGAACAGAGCAATGTGCCTGTGATCCTGCTCACGGCAAAGAGTCAGGAGACGGACAAGGTGCTGGGGCTCACCGTGGGGGCGGACGATTATATCACCAAGCCCTTCAGCCCCATTGAGGTGGCGGCGCGGGTCAGATCCCAGCTGCGGCGTTACATGCAGCTCGGGGGAGGGAGCGTCCGCCCGGATGTGATGCGGGTGGGAGGCATTGAGCTGGATGATGTGGAGAAGACGGTGAGTCTGGACGGGGAGCCTGTGAGCCTGACGCCGACAGAGTATGATATCTTAAAGCTGCTGATGCAGAATCCGGGGCAGGTGTTCTCGCCCCGGGAGATTTATCAGCGCATCTGGAACGATCTGCCTTACGGAAGCGAGAACACGGTGGCGGTGCATATCCGGCACCTTCGGGAGAAGCTGGAGATCAACCCCGCGGAGCCCAGATACATCAAGGTAGTCTGGGGACAGGGGTACAAATGTGAGAAAGACAGGGAAAGGGAGCGGACGGATGAAAAAACGGAATGAGAAGGGAAAGTTTACAAGGGGAACGGTATTTCAGGTGATACTTTATCTGACGCTGGCGCTCAGTTTTCTGATGAGCGTATTCTGTATCTATGCCGTCATATGGCTGACGGAGACGGGGGCGTACAATTGCAGTTACACGGATTATATGCAGACGAGATGGGACAGCATCACACCGGGGCATTACAGCTATCTCCTTCATGACCTTAATGAGTATGGTACGCTGGAGGAGATCAAGGCAGGCTGTATGGCGGAGTCCGAGGGAAGCAATGTCACTTTTGACATTGTCCGGCAGCGTGACGGACAGCTGATCTGGAGCAACCGGAAGGAGGGCGGGGAGGAGAACCCGGAGCTGGTTTCCGGTTTGGTGTTCCGGCGGGGGGAATACTGGGACAGGACCCTGGGGACATATGTGGAGGAGAGTTATTGCCTTAATGTCCATGTGGATACCTCCTTTCCCGCCGCGGACGAACTGAAGTATATTTTCATAAATTTAAGCAATGCGTATGATATGCGCTATTATTTTCTTGCCGGAGCTGTGGCGGGCGTTTTGCTCTGGCTGATCAGCTTTATCTGGATCCTGTGCAATGCCGGGCACCGGAAGGCACAGGAAGGGATCGTTCCGGGGGTGCTTTCGGATGTCTATCTGGATGTGCTGACCGGATTCTGGGCGGTGATCTCCATCGGCATGCTTGGAATTTTGATCGTCTTGTGGGAGTGGAACCGGGACGACACCTGGGAGCTGGCCTTCTTTTTAGTGTGGGATCTGGAGATCCTCTGGTGGACGGCATGGCTGCGGGAGTTTGCCCTGCGGCTGAAGCTGGGGAAATGGTGGAGACACAGCCTGTGCTATGTGGTGTGCAGGGCGCTGTGGCGGAACCTGAGAAGGCTGTTTGAAATGTCAGTGAAATTTATCCGGTATCTCCCCACGGTCTGGCTGGTGACGGCGGGAGTGAGCTTTATCATCTGCGGCGAGTTTCTGGGCATTTGTTATCTGAGAAGGCACTGGGATTTGCTCATAGCCTGCTGGTTTGTGGAAAAGCTGGTGTTGACACCGGTGGTGCTGTACTGCGCCATGGCGTTTCAGAAACTGTTAAAAGAAAGCCGGGCACTGGCGGAGGGGAATCTGTCCGGCAGGGTCAACATGAGATATCTGATCCTGGGATTTAAACAGCACGGTGAGAACTTAAACCGCATCGGTGAGGGAATGAGCCGGGCGGTGGAACAGAGGCTGCAGAGTGAGATGCTCAAGACGGAGCTGATCACCAATGTCTCCCATGATCTAAAGACGCCGCTGACTTCCATCATCAATTATTCGGATCTTTTGGGCAATGCGACATCCGATATGGGGGCGGAGCAGATCAAAGAGTATTCGGAGGTGCTGCTCAGGCAGTCCGCACGTCTGAAAAAGCTTTTGGATGATCTGGTGGAGGTGTCCAAGGCGAACACCGGGAACCTTGAGGTGACGCTCATCCCCTGTGAACTGGGTGTGCTGCTCACCCAGGTGGCGGGGGAGTATGAGGAGAAACTGGGGGAAAAGAAGCTGGAGCTGCATGTCGTAAAGCCGGAGGAGGAAATACGGATCCTGGCGGACGGGAGACATCTGTGGAGAGTCTTTGACAATCTCATGAACAATATCTGTAAATATGCCCAGGAGGGGTCCCGGGTGTATCTGAATATGGAGAAAAAGGGGGGACAGGCAGAGGTCATTTTCCGCAACATGTCCAAGTATGAGCTGAACGTATCCCCCCAGGAACTGACGGAGCGTTTCGTGAGAGGGGATTCCTCGCGGCATATGGAGGGGAGCGGTCTGGGGCTGTCCATCGCCGGGAGCCTGGTGGAGCTGCAAAAGGGAGAGATGGAAATCCTTACGGACGGAGATCTGTTTAAGGTCATTTTGAGATTTCCTGTGCTGGAGGAGGGAAAAGGCTAAATTCCCGGAGTGAAATTGCCGATATATTATCCGTATAGGTATGGCTGAAAAGGATTTTGGCCAAATACTCAATATCAAGGAGGAGATGTCTATGAGTATGGTATCGGAAGTAAGCGCCGGCATGCAGTCTGCCCAGGTGCAGCAGACGGGCGGGACGGCGGACACATCGAAGACCGCAGGGAAAACAAAAGTCAGCGGCAAGACCATCGGAACCCCACAACTGAGTGAAGAAGCGGCAAAGTATTACGAGGAGCTGAAAAAGAGGTATTCCAATATGGATTTCATTCTGGTCAGCTCCGACATGAAAGAATTTGCCAAGGCGCACGCGGGAAGCTTTGCCAATCCCAATAAGCTGGCGGTGCTCATCGACGAGGAAAAGATCGAGCGCATGGCGGTGGATGAGGATTTCCGCAGGCAGTATGAGGCGATCCTGAACAATGCGGGCAGTCAGGTTGCCACCCTGGCGAAGAAGCTCCAGGCTTCCGGAGCCAGTGTAAAGAGCTTTGGCATGCAGTTTGACGACGGAGGAAATGCGTCCTTCTTCGCGGTGGTTGACAAGTCACTGGCCGAGCAGAGAGAGCGCATTGAGAAGAAGGCCGTGGAAAAGAAGGAGGCAAAGCGCGCCGAGGAGAAAAAGGCAAAAAAGGAAGCCTTTGAGGAGCGGCTTAACGGCGATAAGAGAGACCGCGTCCACGGGCGTGAGGATGAAGAAGTGATCACGGCTTCCTCTGCGGACGAGCTTGTGCGGAAGGTCCAGGACTGGGTATATGAGGACAGGGCAGACCGCATCTGGTCGGAGGAGGAGACAAAGGTTGGTCAGAGCATCGACTTTTCCGTATAGGAGGTGCGCGTATGATCGTGGGTACCGTCAGAAATTCGGTGAAGCTTGCGGCTCTGGACAGTCAGTGGCAGCAGAAGAAGGAATCCGGGGCTTTGTTTGGGAAGGACCGAAACAGGGAGCTCAGTGCCCAGGAGCGGGAGCTTGCCCTGTTCCGGCAGCAGGCGGAGGATATCCGCAAGAGCAGGGAGCGCGCGGAGATCGATGCAAAACTTGGCTCCGGGCAGAAACTCACGCCGGAGGAGATCGAGTATCTGAGAAGGACGGATCCCAAGGCGCTCAAGGAATATGAGGAAGTCGAACGGGAGAGGGAGGCATACAAAAAGGCTCTCAGAAACTGTCGCTCCAAGGAGGAAGTGGAGGAGCTGAAGCTGCAGAAGATGGGAGGGCTGATCGCGCAGGCAAAGAAGATTTCCAGCAATCCCAATATTCCCAAGGGGATGAAGAAACAGCTCCTGGAGAAGATCTTTCGGATCACCGGCGCCGTCACCAAGGAGCATCTGGAGTTTGAAAGGAGTCTTCAGTATCAAAAACTGCCCGAAAAGAGAGAGGATGCGAAAGAGGGCAGACGGGATGACACGGAAGGGCTTTTGGATAAGACGAAGGACGGATGTGCGGAAGGAGTTGTGGGCGGTGAAGAGCCACAGTCAAAGCCGGAAGAGGAGACTTCCCGGACAGATGCCGGGGCAGATGCCGGGACAGACGCCGGGGCAGCCGCCACAGAGAAACCAAAGGAGGGAGTGTCATCCGGGCTGCAGGGCATCGTGATAGACCTCACATTATAGAATAATTTGCCGGGGTTTAGGAAAAGTCGTTTGGGAAAACGACTTTTTCTATTCCCTTTTACCAAGAATTATGGTAAAATCATAACAAATGTATCAGATTGGGGTTTACTATGGCAATTGTATTCTTTGGGCTGTCCGTATTGATCGTGCTGGGACTCGTGGCGGGCGTTTTTTTCCTAAATAAATATAAGCATCCGGTGAGGCGATCCCTCCAGTATCTTTTTGTGACGGCGTTTATCACTATTTTATTCAATGCGCTGGCTGTGATCATGCCGGATGTGCGCATGGCTACCCTTTTCCATGGGCTGTATTTTGCCGCCACGGACTGGCTGGTCATCATGCTGTTAAACTATACGCGCGACTATACGGAGTCCAAGGACGGAGGGCTGCCTGCAAAGATTCTGATTTTCGCGGGCGCTGTGGCGGATACCTGTTCCATGGTGGTAAATACCTTTACCCATCATGTGTTTGTCAGTGTGGCGGAGACTCTTTCCGACGGAGAAGTAATCTATGCGGTGAATTCCGATGTGAATTCCAATGTGCCGGTGTATGGGCTGCATCTGGTATATGTCTATATACTGGTCATCCTGGTGATGGTGACGCTGTGGCTTAAGATCGCCAGGACTGTGCGGCTGTACCGCAGGAAATATGAGGCGCTCGTCTGGAGTTTTGTGCTGATCCTGTCGGCGAACATCGGATACCGTTTCGTGGATTACCCCATAGATATTTCGCCGCTGCTCTACTCTGTCATGGCGCTTTCCTGCGCCTATTTTGCACTGTTCTATGTGCCAAAGAGCATTGTGGTCAAGCTGCTGTCCCTTTCCGTGGAGGATATGGAGAACGGCATTTTATGTTTTGACCGGGAAGGAAAATGTGTCTATGCCAACGAAGTGAGCAAGAAGCTTTTTAATGTCGACAGCAGTCTGGCTCCGCTGGAGGAATATTTTGCCCGATGGCGCAGTGAGAGAGGCGAGGAGCTCAAGGAGGAAGCCTGGAAGGAAGAGCACGAAATCGACGGTGAGACTCATTATTTTGAGTCGCATTTCCGATTCCTTTTGGATGACAAGGGGCATTATGTGGGAAGTTTCTTCTCCATAGCGGACAGGACGGAGGATTACAGGGCGCTGGAGATGGAGCGTTACAGCGCGACCCATGATTATCTTACAGATATCTATAACAGGGAGCGTTTTTTCGAGTGTGTGGAGGAGATGATCCGGCGGGATCCCGACGTGAAACGGGTGATGGTGTGCATCGATGTCAAAGATTTTAAGACTGTCAACGATCTGTTCGGGGAGGAGACCGGCAACCGTATCCTGAAACGTATCGCGGGGCTCATGCGCAGGGATGCCAGCGCCGATACTCTGTATGCCCGGCTGGAGGCAGACCGTTTTGCGATGTGTATGCGTGAGGATAATTTTGTCGAGGAAGATTACACGGATTATCTGGAAGATTTAAAGAAGATTGTCAAGAGCAGTGTATACAGAATGCATGTGCATGTGGGGGTCTACCATATCATCGATCCGTCTATGAGTGTATCCGTGATGTGTGACAAGGCGTTTGTGGCAATCCGCCGCATCAAGGACAGCTACCAGCAGATCGTATCTTATTACACGGAGAATATGGGACATTCCGTGCAGAGGGAAAAGCTGATGGTGGGAGAATTTGACCGGGCTATTTCCGCGGGGGAATTCCAGATGTACCTGCAGCCGCAGATCGCGGTGGATGGGTATCATTTGCTGGGAGCGGAAGCTTTGGTGCGCTGGGATCATCCCGTGCGGGGAATGATCTCGCCGGCGGAGTTCATCCCCGTGTTCGAGAAGAGCGGCTACATAACCAGGCTGGACAGATATATGTGGGAGCTTGCCTGCAGGCAGCTGCGCCAGTGGAAAGAGATGGGGAGAGAGGAACTGCATATCTCCGTCAATATCTCGCCCAAGGATTTCTACCTGCTCAATCTCTATGACACGTTTACCTCCCTGGTGGAACGGTATGGTGTCAACCCATCCAATCTGAAGCTGGAGATCACGGAGACGGCGCTGATGGAAGAGCTGTCGAAGCATATGAATCTTTTGGCAAAGCTGAGAGATTACGGGTTCCAGGTGGAGATCGATGACTTTGGAAGCGGATATTCCTCGCTGAACACGCTTCAGGACATTGAGGTGGACGTGCTGAAGCTTGATATGGGTTTCCTGCGCAAGACAAGTCATGAGGAGCGCAGCAGGATCATCATGAATGCTGTTATCGATATGTCGAAAAATCTTGGGCTCACCGTGGTCACGGAGGGCGTTGAGACGGTGGAGCAGGTGCACTACCTGACAGAGGCAGGCTGTGATGTCTTTCAGGGGTATTATTTTGACAGACCGATGCCGATCCGGGATTTCGAGTCGAAATATTTTCAGGCAAAGCAATAAGATATGCCGTAAGAGTCATCAAAGATCAGGGGCGCCGCAAACGGAATGTTTTGCGGCGCCCCTTTCAGAGTCGAATCATATCTCGTTTCCGGGGAATTTGGGAATTCCGGCAAAGCCCTTTGCCAGATCCTCATCGCTGGGAATATAATCGTTCATCTCGCCATTGTTATATTTCTCATATGCCACAAGGTCGAAGTAGCCTGTGCCGGTGAGCCCGAACAGAATGGTCTTTTCCTCGCCGGTCTCTTTGCATTTAAGCGCTTCGTCCATGGCAGCCTTGATGGCATGGGAGCTCTCCGGCGCGGGCAGGATGCCCTCCACTCTGGCGAACTCCTCCGCGGCTTTGAACACCGCGGTCTGTTCTACGCTGACAGCCTCCAGGTAGCCGTCATGGTAGAGTTGTGAGAGCACGGAGCTCATTCCGTGATAGCGCAGCCCGCCGGCATGGTTGGGAGCGGGAATGAAGCCGCTGCCCAGCGTATACATTTTTGCCAGAGGGCAGACCTTTCCGGTGTCGCAGAAGTCGTATACAAATTTTCCCCTGGTGAGGCTGGGGCAGGACGCGGGCTCTACTGCGATAAAGCGGTAATCCGCCTCGCCTCTCAGTTTCTCACCCATAAACGGGGAAATCAGTCCGCCCAGGTTGGAACCGCCGCCGGCACAGCCGATGATGATGTCAGGGTGGATTCCGTATTTGTCCATGGCGGTCTTGGTCTCGAGACCGATGATGGACTGATGCAGAAGCACCTGTGACAGGACGCTTCCGAGTACATAGCGGTAGCCCTCCTGTGTCACGGCAGCCTCCACCGCTTCGGAGATGGCGCAGCCGAGGCTGCCCGTGGTGCCGGGAAATTCAGCCAGGATTTTGCGGCCTACTTCCGTGGTGTCGGAGGGAGAAGGGGTCACGTTCGCTCCGTAGGTCCTCATCACTTCACGGCGGAACGGCTTTTGTTCATAGGAGCATTTTACCATGTAAACCTGGCAGTCTATGCCGAGATAGGCACATGCCATGGAAAGCGCGGTACCCCATTGCCCGGCGCCGGTCTCGGTGGTGACGCCCTTAAGCCCCTGTTCCTTGGCGTAATATGCCTGGGCGATGGCGGAGTTCAGCTTATGGCTGCCGCTGGTGTTGTTTCCTTCAAATTTGTAGTAGATCTTAGCGGGAGTCTGTAACTTTTGTTCCAGACAGTACGCCCGCACCAGAGGGGAAGGGCGGTACATCCTGTAAAAGTTTCTGATCTCCTCCGGGATTTTAAAATAGGGAGTGGTGTCGTCCAGCTCCTGTCTGCACAGTTCGTCACAGAAGATGCCGCGCAGCTCTTCAAAGGTCACGGGCTTCAGGGTGCCGGGATTTAAGATCGGGGCAGGCTTGTTCTTCATGTCTGCCCGGACATTATACCAGCTGTCAGGCATTTCGCTTTCTTCCAGATAAATTTTGTAAGGAATTTTCTTTTCTTCACTCATTTTTTTCCCTTTCCGCGCGTTGGCGCTGTAAAAATTATTGCCGGCAGGCGGCAGTCAGGCATTGTATTTCTCCTCGCAGTATTTGCAGCGGTAGATTTCTTTCTGCTCGTCCGACAGAAAGAAGATATGAGGCAGCCCCTGTTCAATGGAAGTGATGCAGCGGGGATTGCGGCATTTGATGACGTTTTTGATCTCCCTGGGGAGGATCAGGTCTTTTTTTTCGACGATCTCGCCGTTTTTGATGACATTTACAGTGATATTGTGATCCAGAAACGCAAGAATATCCAGATCCAGCATATCAATATCACACTCTACCTTGAGAATATCTTTTTTACCCATTTTATTGCTGCGGGCATTTTTTATGATCGCCACGGTGCAGTCCAGCTTGTCCAGCTGCAGATGGTCATATAGATCCAGGCTTTTTCCGGCTTTGATATGATCCAGTACGAAGCCCTCTTCAATCTTGCCAACATTTAACATGCGGATGTCCTCCTTTTTGTTCTGCGTTTGCTCCTATACGGTCATGCCAGCTCCAGAAGCGTCATGATGAGAGCCATTCTCACATACACGCCGTACTGAACCTGTTTGAAGTAGGCGGCTCTGGGATCGTCGTCCACCTCCACGTCAATCTCGTTGACCCTGGGAAGGGGATGAAGGATGAGCATGTCTTCCCGGGCAAGCTTTAGTTTTTCCGCGGTGAGGATATAGAAGTCCTTCAGGCGCACATAATCTTCTTCGTTGAAGAAGCGTTCTTTCTGGACGCGGGTCATGTAGAGGAGATCCAGATCGGGGAGCACGTCCTCTAAACGGATGACTTCCCTGAAGGGAATCTTTTTTTCCTTCAGCATCTCAATGATATAGTCGGGTATGCGCAGCTCTTCGGGGGAGATAAAGAGGAAGCGTATGCCGGGGTAGCGGACCAGGGCGTGGATCAGGGAGTGTACGGTGCGCCCGAATTTTAAATCTCCGCACAATCCGATGGTGAAGTTGCCCAGCCTTCCTTTCAGGCTCCGGATGGTCAGGAGGTCTGTCAGGGTCTGGGTGGGGTGCTGATGCCCGCCGTCCCCCCCGTTGATCACGGGAATCCGCGATTTTGCCACGGCGACGGTGGCAGCGCCCTCTTTGGGATGACGCATGGCACAGATGTCCGCGTAGCAGGAGATGACCCGGATGGTGTCGGATACGCTCTCTCCCTTTGCCGCGGAGGAGGAGTTGGCATCCGAGAAACCGATGACCTGACCACCCAGCCGGATCATGGCGGATTCAAAGCTTAAGCGCGTCCGGGTGCTGGGTTCGTAGAAGCAGGTGGCAAGGATCTTGCCGTCGCACACATGGGCGTATTTTTGGGGATCCTGTTCAATGGCAGAGGCAAGGTCAAACAGTTTGTCCAATTCCTCCGTGGTAAAGTCCAGGGGACTGATCAAATGACGCATAGTTGTTCCTCCAATCCTGAAAAAGCCGAAGGAAAATGAAATCCTTCGACTTTCCGATCATTTTTTATAGGTTAACAAATCTGCCACCGGTTTGCGCTGGGGAGCGTCCGGTGACTGTGCGGGATAACCGATGGCGATCAGGGCAACCAGTTCCTGACCATCCGGTATCTCCAACAATTCTGCCGCTTCAGCCTCATCGTAAAGCCCCATGATCACGGTGCCAAGCCCCTGCTCGTAGGCGGCAAGGCAAAAGACCTCGCTGGCAATGCCGGCATCGAACATCTGCCACCCGGTTCCCTTTCCGGTGGAGAAAGAACCGTCTCTCTCAAAACCACTGCGCCCGGTCACGACAGTCAGCGCGATGACCATGGGAGCGCTGTCCATGATCGCTTTGTTCCCCGCCCATATGGTGGTGCAGGCGGCAAGCTTATCCTTCCTCTCACCCTCAACGGCGATATAACGGGCAGCCTGGGTGTTCTTCCAGCTGGGAGCGAAGGAAGCCGTCTCGATCAGCTGCTCCAACAGTTCGTGCGGAACGGGCTGCTGGGTAAAGCGGCGGATACTTCTGCGCCCGATGATACATTCTTTTGCGGTCATAGGAAATCCTCCTGTCAATTTTCTTGTTCTATGATACCACTTTCGGACGGCAGATTCAATGAAAAAAGCGGAAATTTATAGGGAAAAAATGTCGGATTCTGAAAGAAAGGTTTTGCATATCGGAGAGGAATGAATTATAATTGTATTCAGGAGGGATTGTGCAATGATCGAATTTGTGGAAAGAAAGAGATGGTTGTTTCTGGGGCTGCCTTTTACATTCACCAAGTACACGGTCAAAGAGGATATGATCACTGTCAGCACGGGGCTGCTCCGGACGGTGGAAAACGACTGTTATATGTATAAGGTACAGGATGTGGAGCATTCGGCCAGTCTGGTGGAAAAGATATTTAAGATAGGGACGGTCGTCTGTTTTACCGGTGACACCACACATCCGAAGCTGGTGTTGGAACATATCAAAAATTCCAAAGCCATCAAGGACTTTATCCTGAAAGAGTCCGAGGAGGCGCGCTTAAAGAGGCGTACCGTCAATATGCTGGACATCGGTTCCGGCGCGATGGATGATGTGGATGATAACTTCAATGATGTCTGACGGGGCGGGACGAAATCCTGGGCGTTTCGTCCCGCAGCTGTGTGCGGCACAGCAGACGTTCAAACAACAGACCGGCGGCGAACCAGTAGGGGGCATAGTCCAGCCGTATGACGCGCCCGATATGGTATCTGCTGCGGCTGTAGTCCCAGGGGCAGAGCTTTCTCTTCTGGAGAAAGCGCCCGGACAGAAACTCCGCGGAGAAGATCAGGGACATGTAGGTGCAGCCCCGCAGGAGCAGGGGACGCTTTTCCATTAGTCGAAACAGGGGCGCCATGAACGACGCACAGCCATAGATGGGAAACATCCACAGGGAAGTAGTGCCGGTGAGCTTTAGGTTTCGCCGGCGCAGTGCGTTCAGCCCGGTGAAGATGATCTCCAGGCACCAGCCCAACAGACCGCAGCAAAGGAAATTGTGTATGAGTTTGTGAAATGGTAGATTTTGCTTGTCCATATGCGTAGTATGGGCAGAATACAAAAGATTATACAGAAGGGAGATGAGTGGGTGAAATACCGTGAGGCGCTGGAATATATCGACAGTCTTCAGGCGTACGGGATTGTGCCGGGGCTGGAAAGTATTGCACGGCTGTGTGAAAAACTGGGCAATCCCCAGGATAAGTTAAAATTTGTACATATTGCCGGAACCAACGGTAAGGGCTCCGTACTGGCGTATCTGTCCACCATCCTCACTGTGGCCGGATACCGCGTGGGGCGTTATCTTTCCCCCGCCATCTTTGAATACCGGGAGCGCATCCAGGTAAACGGCAGAATGATCACGCAAAAAGCCCTCTGTGAGGGTGTGGAGATAATAAGTAACGCATGTTATGAAATAGTGCGGGAGGGCGGGACCCATCCCACCCCCTTTGAGGTGGAGACGGCGCTTGCCTTTTGGTATTTTGAGCGGAAGGGCTGCGATATCGTGGTGCTGGAGACGGGGATGGGCGGGCTGTATGACGCCACCAATATCGTCCGAAACACCGAAGCGGCGGTGATCGCTTCCGTCAGCATGGATCATATGAACTTTTTGGGGACAACCCTGGGTGAGATCGCCGCACACAAGGCGGGGATCATAAAGGAAGGCTGCATAGTCATCAGCTGCGGACAGGCGCCCGAGGTAATGGATGTCATCCAAAAGACGGCGCGGGAAAAGGGCTGCGCGCTGAGGGTGGCCGGGGAGAATTCCCTGCGCCATCTAAAGCGCGGTACGGGAAGGCAGCTGGAGTGCCAGCGTTTTGATTACTGTGGTGCGGATGGGACGGTGTGGAAGCAGATGGAGATTCATCTGGCGGGATGCTGCCAGCCCCAGAACGCGCTGACTGCCATTGAGACAGCCCGGGCACTCGCGGAGAGAGGATATAAGATCTGTGAGAAGACGGTGAGGAAAGGGCTCGCTGAAACAGTCTGGAAGGGGCGGTTTTCCGTAATCTCCAGGAAACCCTTGTTTGTGGTGGACGGCGCGCACAATGAGGACGCGGCGGCAAAACTTGCAAAGTCCGTGGAATTTTATTTTACAAATAAGAGGATTATCTATATAATAGGGGTATTGAGGGACAAGGAATATGAGAAAGTGATCGGGCTGACCCACGCCTATGCGGATCAGATCATCACTGTCACGCCGCCGGACAATCCCAGGGCATTGCCCGCATATGAGCTGGCGCAGGCGGTTTTAAAGGTCCATCCCCGGGCGACGGCGGTGGACAGCTTAGAGGAGGCTGTGGAGATGGCGCGGCTTCTGGCGGGGGAGGATGATGTGATTCTGGCGTTTGGATCCCTGTCTTTTCTGGGGAAGCTGATCAGGATCGTGGAAGGATGACAAGATGATAAATCAGAGCAGGATAGAGGAAGCGGTGAAGCTTTTGCTGGAGGGCATCGGCGAGGATGTCAGCCGGGAGGGGCTGGCAGAGACGCCCGCCAGGATCGCGCGAATGTACACCGAGATTTTCAGCGGAATGGAGGAGAATGCGGGGGAGCATCTCTCCAAAGTCTTTGCCGTGGACAACAATGAGATGGTGCTGGAAAAGGATATTGTGTTTTATTCCATGTGTGAACACCACATGCTCCCGTTCTACGGAAAGGCCCATGTGGCGTATATCCCGGACGGAAAAGTGGTGGGGCTGAGCAAGCTGGCGCGCACGGTGGAGGTGTATGCCAAAAGGCTGCAGATCCAGGAACGGATGACAGCCCAGATCGCGGATGCCATCATGGAATATCTCTCCCCCCGGGGCGCGATGGTGGTGGTGGAAGCGGAACATATGTGCATGACCATGCGGGGGGTGAAAAAGCCCGGCAGCCTGACTGTCAGTATCGCCACAAGAGGAGTGTTTGCGGAGAATCCCGCGATGCAGGAGCAGTTTTTCCGGCTGCTGAAAGCATAACAGTAACAGGACAAGAAGAGCAATGCCTATGGAAAGAATAGATAAAATATTAAATCATGATTTATTCGCCTTTCACCTGAGAGAAAATGAGCATGCGGAGAGGGACAGGAGATTCTGCTGCCACGGGATGACTCATTTTCTGGATGTGGCGCGCATCGGGGAGCTCATCAATCTGGAAAGGAATCTCGGAATCCCGCGGGAATGGATCTATGCCGCAGCGCTGCTCCATGATCTGGGGAAACACATTCAGTATGAGGACGGTACGCCCCACGAACTGGCGAGCGCAGAGATTGCGCCAGAGATCTTGAAAGAATGTGGGTTTGAAGATTCAGAAACGGATGTTATTGTATGCGCGGTCAGAAATCACCGGGATGAATCGGTGGCAAAGGAGAGGAATTTAAGCGGTGTGCTGTACTGTGCGGACAAAGCCAGCAGACCATGTTTTGCCTGCCCCTCGGAGGCGGAGTGCAGCTGGAAGGGCGACAGAAAGAATAAAAACATACGTTATTAAATCGTGATGCAAAAGACTGAAACAAAAGGAACTTCAATGCGGGAGGAAAAAGCGATGGGAGAGGCGGAAGGGACAGACAGATTAAAGATCGGGAATCGCTTTTTTGACCGTCACGGCAGGACCTATATCATGGGGATTTTGAATGTGACGCCGGACTCTTTCTCGGACGGAGGCAGATGGGATCGATTGGATCCTGCCCTGCGCCATGTGGAGGAGATGATCGGGGACGGAATGGACATTCTCGATGTGGGCGGCGAGTCTACCAGACCCGGGTATACCATGATCTCTCCTCAGGTGGAGATGGAGAGGGTGGTTCCTGTGATAGAAGCAATTAAATCAAGATTTGACATCCCTGTTTCCCTGGACACTTATAAGAGTGAGGTCGCGCAGGCAGGTATCGCGGCGGGGGCAGATATGATCAATGATATATGGGGGCTGAAATTTGATGAGGATATGGCTGCCGTGATCGCCCGGAGCGGGCTGCCCTGTTGTCTGATGCACAACCGGCGGCAGGCGGCGTACGATCGCTTCTGGGAGGATGTGGCTGCGGATCTGAAGGACAGCCTTCGGCTGGCTGCGCAGGCGGGCATTGCTCCGGACAAGATCATTCTGGATCCGGGAGTGGGATTTGCCAAGACCTACGAACAAAATCTGGAAATACTCCGCTCTCTGGAGCGGCTGCATATGTTCGGCTGTCCCCTCCTTTTGGGATGCAGCCGTAAATCGGTGATCGGCATTACTTTAAATCTGCCTCCCGATGAGCGGATGGAGGGAACCCTTGCCGCCACGGTCTTAAGTGTGGTAAAGGGATGCAGCTTTGTGCGGGTTCATGACGTAAAGGAAAACAGCCGTGCGGTGCGCATGGCGGAAGCGATTTTAGGAGGTGCTTTGAATGAACAGAGATGAGATCAGGATCGATAATCTGGAAGTGTTTGCCTACCACGGTGTGGCTCCGCAGGAGAAGGAGAACGGACAACCTTTCTTCGTAAACGCGGTACTCTATACGGATATCCGTCCTGCGGGGCTGGAGGATGATCTGAGCCTCTCCACCAACTACGGAGAAATCTGCCACTTTATCAACAACTGGATGAAGGATAATATGTATGACTTGATCGAGACGGTGGCGGAGACACTGGCGGAGCAGATTCTGTTGAACTTTGGCTCCATCGGTGAGCTGGTGCTGGAAATCCGAAAACCCAAGGCGCCTGTGGGGCTGCCCTTTCAGTCGGTGTCCGTGCGCATCCGGCGCAGCTGGCATCAGGTGTATCTCTCTGTGGGATCCAATCTGGGTGACAGGGAAAAATACATCAGAGACGGCATCGACCAGCTCTCCGTGAATCCCCAGGTTCAGGTACAGAGAGTGGCATCTCTCATCGAGACCAAACCTTACGGCGGCGTGGAGCAGGGAGATTTTTTGAATACCGCGGTAAAGCTGCGCACCCTGCTTACGCCGCTGGAACTGCTGAAACTGCTGCATGATATTGAGGACAGGGCGGGGCGCACCCGCGAAGAACACTGGGGTCCGAGAACCCTGGACATGGATATCCTGTTCTACGACAAGCTGGTGTATGAGGACGACAACCTGGTTCTTCCCCATGTGGACATGGAAAACCGTTATTTTGTCCTGAAACCCTTAAGTGAACTTGCTCCGAATTTCCGCCACCCGATTTCAGGGCAGACGGTGCTGCAGATGCTGGAAGCGCTGCCTCAGTAGAGTAGAAGAGAAGGAAAGATCATGGAAGAAAACAGTTATCTTCATTTGAAAGAGGAGATCATACAAAAGATAGACGACAAAATGCCGCCCGAGGAGGAACTGCAGGATCTGGGGGAATTTTTTAAGGTGTTCGGAGATGTGACCCGGCTGAAGATCCTGTATGTGCTTTTGTGTTCCGAGATGTGCGTCATAGACATCGCCAACCTTCTGGGCATGTCCCAGTCTGCCATCTCCCACCAGCTCCGCGTGCTCAAACAGATGGATCTGGTGAAAAACCGCAGGGATGGCAAGACAATTTTTTATTCCCTGGCAGACAGTCATATCGTGACCATTTTAAGCCAGGGTCTGGATCACATTGAGGAGGAATAGTTCAGTTTCCGAAGAAACTGCTGTTATCGCTCCCGAGTCTTGCGTGGTACAGGCTTCCCTCCACGCCGAATTCCTGAAAATATACATATTGGGAAGTCATATTGATGTTGGTATAAATGCCGTCTGCAACTGTCAGTACATTAGTGCCGTCTGTATACATGCACTTCAGCTGGGGGTGGGCGGCATCGTTTTTTTGATAATAAATATAGCCATAACCCACATTGAAGCAGTCCACCCTGTCCTCCGTGAGGATCTCCGCCTCCCGGGCGGACAGAGAATAGCGGCACAGTCTGTAATCTGCGTTTAAGTCCATATAATAGATATAATCGCCCTCCAATACGGGATGCCACAGATTTCCGTTCCACAAGGGCTCCGTGGTATCGTTTGCGGTATTGAGGCGGTACAGCGCGTGGTCGTCCAATGTCCCATTGTAATAGATCATGCCGTTCGAGGCGCAGGCGGGATTGATGGTGTATTCTGCCAGCTGGGTTTTGTCCGTCTTGTCGATCCGGATCTTGTAAAATACCGGATGCGCCGCTCCGGCGGTGAGCAGATACAGATAATTATCCACCAGCTGCCCGGTTACCACCACATCTCTGGAGATTCCCACCGCATGTTCGCCGTTCAGATCGCAGCGGTTAAAGGAATGGGTGTTGGTCACGGTGCCGAAGCCGGAATCGTCCGCAGAGGCAAGCTGGAAATAATAGAGGTATTCTCCCCCGGCAAGGATATTTCTGACCTTCACGGAATTGAGTTTTCGTATTTCGGTCTCATCCGGATTCATGGCATAGAGGGAGCCTCCGTCCCAGGGGTTGGAGAAGTAGACCACCCCGTTGTACTCGCAGAAAAGCCCCGCATTGTTCAGGTTCCCCGCGGTGTTTCCCACCGTTCCTGCGGGATTCATCCTGACTTTGCCGGACACAAACGTGGATATGTAAAGACCGGCAAACAGCAGAGTACAGATGCCGATCACTGCGATATATGTAATGGGACGCTGCCCTTTCTTCGATTTCCTTTTCATGTCAATACCTCCCATACCTTATAAGAGCAGTATACACTGTATTTTACTTGCTATCAAGCAGGTTTTGTTATAAGATAGGATAGGTAGAATAAAACGATACGGCACAAAGGAGTATGACTATGGACTTAGGAGAATTGCGGGCACGGCTCGACGCAATTGACGGACAGATCGTGGAACTGTATGAGAGGCGTATGGATATCTGTGGTCAGGTGGCGGCCTATAAGATTGAAAACGGCAAAAAGGTATATGACCGGGTGCGGGAGCAGGAAAAGCTTGCCGGCGTGAAAGCTCTGACCCATAATGAATTCAATGCCCAGGGAGTGGAGGAGCTTTTTGAACAGATCATGTCCATGAGCCGCAAACTCCAGTACCGGATGCTCACGGACAAAAGCGGGCAGGGAAGACTGCCCTTTATCGGCGTGGACCGGCTGGACACGGATGGTGCGCGGGTGGTCTTTCAGGGGGCGGAGGGCGCTTACTCCCAGGCGGCGATGCTGCAGTTTTTCGGTGAGGACGTGAACTGCTTCCATGTAGATACCTTCCGGGACGCCATGAGCGCCATCGATGAGGGCAGCGCGGATTTTGCGGTCCTGCCTATTGAGAATTCAACAGCCGGGATCGTCAGCGAGATTTACGATCTTTTGGTGGAATTTGAAAATTATATCGTGGGGGAACAGATCATACACATTGAGCACTGTCTTCTGGGGGTGCCCGGAACAAAGCTTTCCGACATCCGGACGGTCTATTCCCATCCCCAGTCTCTGATGCAGAGCGCGAAATATCTGGCAGACCATCCCTGGCAGCAGGTGAGCATGCAGAACAATGCCTTTGCGGCCAGGAAGGTGTCTGAGGACGGCGACAGGAGCCAGGCGGCGATCGCCGGGGAACTGGCAGGAAAGATCTATCATCTGGAGGTGCTGAAGAAAGGGGTGAACCATTCGGGCGCCAATTCCACCCGCTTTATCATTGTGACCAACCAGAAGATTTTCCGCAGGGATGCCCGCAAGATCAGCATATGTTTTGAGGTGCCCCACGAGAGCGGCTCCCTCTATCACATGCTGTCCCACTTCATCTATAATAATCTGAATATGACCAAGATCGAGAGCCGGCCCATCGAGGACCGCAGCTGGGAATACCGTTTTTTTGTGGACTTTGAGGGAAATCTTGCGGACAGCTCCGTGAAGAACGCGCTGCGGGGGCTGCGGGATGAGGCGAGAAATATGAAGATACTGGGAAATTATTAAGAGAGGTCAAGAGGAAACGATGAGAGAACAGGAACTGTTGCTGTACCGGCAATTTGAAGATGGGGATCTGCTCCATGACATGGTATGGCTGATGGAACATTATGAGGACGAAGGCGGGAACCGGGAGGAGCTGAGGGGGCTGTTGTATCAATGTCTCCACCGGCTGTTGGAACTTGCGGGCAGCCACGGTTTTCACGGAAATCTTTGGCATTGTTATCTGGCAAATCTTTTGGTGAACAATGAGAACAGCTACAGCCGCTCCTGTGAGATCAGGGGGCAGGTGCAGGGGAGCATCAACGAGGCTGTGCTCCACGATATCGTCATCTTCAAGGAATTCTATGACTATGATTTTGCGCCCATGCTGAAAAAGCTTGAAGTGGGGGAATTTTCCCTGATAGAAGACTACAAGCCGAGCAGTCAGGAGAGCAAGGTCTATAACCGCAGGATCTGTGAGAGGATCTGCGGGCTGGCGGAACAGTTCTGCCATGACGAGACACCCTTCCAGATGAAAGATACCCTGACGGAATTTTACCGCGAGTACGGCGTGGGGAAATTTGGGCTGCACAAATCTTTCCGCCTCCGTCCTGACGGGACAGGAGTGCGGGTGGAACCGATCCTGAATATTGCCCATGTGCAGCTGGACGATCTGGTGGGATACGAAATTCCCAAGAGCAAACTCATCGAAAACACAGAGGCATTTGTGAGCGGCAGAAAGGCGAACAACTGTCTGCTGTTTGGCGATGCGGGCACGGGGAAATCCTCCTGTATCAAAGCCATCGCCAATGAATATTATGAGAGGGGTTTACGCATCATAGAGGTTTATAAACACCAGTTTCAGGGGTTAAACGATGTGATAGCCCAGATTAAAAACCGCAATTACAAGTTTATCATCTACATGGATGATTTGAGCTTTGAGGAGTTTGAGACAGAATACAAATATCTCAAAGCCGTCATAGAGGGCGGGCTGGAGAAAAAACCGGAGAATGTGCTGATCTATGCCACCTCCAACCGCCGGCATCTCATCCGGGAAAACTTTAGGGACAGGGAGGAGATCCGGGAGGATATGCACACCGGGGATACGGTGCAGGAGAAGCTCTCTTTAGTCAACCGTTTTGGCGTTACCATCTACTTTGGCGCGCCCGGCAAGAAAGAGTTCCAGAGCATCGTGAAAGCGCTGGCAGAGAGGGCAGGGATCCGTCTGCCCGAGGAAGAGCTGCTCTTAGAGGCGAACAAATGGGAGCTTTCCCATGGGGGACGCTCCGGCAGGACGGCGCAGCAGTTTATCGATCATCTTCTCGGCACAAGGCAGGAGGCAGCTTATGAGCGTTAAGACATTTGCAGCCATTGATGTTGGAAGCTATGAACTTTCCATGAAAATATTTGAATTGTCCGGCAAAAAGACCATGCGGGAAATCGACAGCATGAAACGAAGACTCGATCTGGGCAGCGGCACCTATGCCACAGGAAAGATCAGTGCCGATAAAATGGATGAGCTCTGTCGTACATTGAAGGAGTTTTCTGCCATAATGGAATCCTATCAGGTGGACGGATACAGAGCATATGCCACCAGCGCCGTGCGGGAGACAAGCAACTCCACCATCGTGCTGGATCAGATCGCCCAGAGGACGGGGCTGAAGGTGGATATTCTGAGCAACTCCGAACAGCGTTTTCTGGACTATAAGTCCATCGCCTCCAAGGGAGAGAGTTTCCGGCGCATCATTGAGGAGAAGACGGCGATTCTGGACATTGGGGGAGGAAGCATCCAGATCTCCCTGTTTGACAACGATACGCTGGTTTCCACACAAAATCTCCGCCTGGGAGTTCTCAGGGTGCAGGAGGTGGTGAACCATTTAAATGCAGGACCCGGTCATATGGAGCAGCTGGTGGATGAGATGGTCACGGCGCAGCTTTCCGCCTACAAAAAACTTTATCTCAAGGACAGGGAAATCCAGAACATCATTATCGTAGACGATTACCTCTCCCCCTGGGCAGTACGCCGGGCGGGAGAAAAGGATGAGGATGTGATGCTGGGAGCACAGGAGTTCGAGGAATTTGTGGATCTTCTGCGCACCGGCAACACGATAGGGCTTGCCCGCACGCTGGGGGTTGCGGAAGAAAAAGTGCCGCTCGTTTTCATCAGCGCCATTCTCACAAGACGTATCGCACAGATCATGGGCGCGGCCCGGATCTGGGCGCCGGGGGTGACGCTCTGTGACGGCATCGCCTACGAGTACGGCGAGAGCATCAAGATGTTCAGGGAGGAACACGATTTTGAACAGGACATCGTTGCCTGCGCCATGGAGATCGGCAAGCGTTATATGGGCAGCCGCAAGCGGGCAGAGACCTTGGAGACCATTACCACGACCATTTTTGACAGTATGAAAAAGGTACACGGTCTGGGAAAGCGGGAGAGACTGTATCTGAGGCTGGCGGCGATCCTGCACGACTGCGGCAAATACATCAGTCTTGTGAACATCGGCGAGACTTCCTACGACATCATCATGGCCACGGAGATCATCGGGCTGTCCCACAGAGAGCGGGAGATCGTGGCGAGTGTGGTGCGGTTCAACCACAGCCCCTTTGTCTATTATGAACAGAGCATGGACTATAAATCGCTGGATCAGGAGACCTATCTGATCGTTGCAAAACTCACCGCGATCCTCAGACTGGCCGCCAGCATGGACCGCAGCCATAAACAGAAGCTGAAAGGGCTGAAGGCCCTGCTCAGGGACAACGAACTGTTTCTGAGCGCAGATACCATGGAGGACATCACGCTGGAGACAGGATTCTTTGCCTCGCGGGCGGAATTCTTCCAGGAGGTGTTCAGCGTCACGCCGGTGTTAAAGCAGCACAAACAGTTTTAGACGCAGGATCTTAAACCACAGGGAGGTCGTCAAAATGAAAGAGAATGGCACCAAATTTACTGATCCCAAATATTATACCAACCGGGAGCTGAGCTGGATTTTATTTGATCACAGGGTGCTGGCGGAAGCGAGGGATAAGAACAATCCGCTCTTTGAACGATTGAAATTCCTAAGCATCACCGCCTCCAATCTGGACGAATTCTTTATGATCCGTGTGGCTTCTTTAAAGGATATGGTCAATGCGGGATATGTCAAAAAAGATTTGTCCGGGATGACGCCCAAGCGGCAGCTTGCGGAGCTGGATAAGGCGATCCACGAGCTGGTGGAGCTGCAGTATTCCACCTATAACCGTTCGCTGGCCCCGGCGCTTATGCAGAATGGGCTCACTGTCATCCGCAGCCACGAGCAGCTCACAGCCGAAGAGGGAGCCTTCATCGACCGTTATTTTGAGGAAAACGTATACCCCGTGTTGACGCCCATGGCAGTGGATTCCTCCAGACCGTTCCCCCTGATCCGAAACAAAACCCTCAATATCGGCGCCATGGTGCGCAGCAAAAAGGGCGACGGGGAAGAACTGGAATTTGCCACGGTCCAGGTGCCGGGTGTCCTCAACCGTATCGTGGAGCTGCCGGAGAAGGCGGGGATGCGCCGCGTGATCTTTCTGGAGGAGATTATAGAGCGCAATATCAGCCGGCTGTTCTTAAATTATGATATCATCTGCGCCCATCCTTTCCGCATTATGAGAAATGCGGATCTCACCATCGAGGAGGACGAGGCGGCGGATCTGCTCAAGGAGATCGAAAAACAGTTAAAGAAACGCCAGTGGGGGGAGGCGATCCGTCTGGAGGCAGAGGCGGGTATGGACAAACGCCTGCTCAAATTCCTGAAGAAAGAACTGAAGATCGAGGAGGAAAATATCTATGCCATCGACGGCCCCCTGGATCTGACGGTGCTCATGAAGCTTTGCGGGCTGGAGGGCTTTGAACATCTCAAGGCGCCCAAATATGTGCCCCAGCCGGTGCCGGAACTTCCCGCGGGCTGCAGGATATTTGATGAGATCAGGAAGGGAGATATTCTCCTGCATCACCCCTATCAGACCTTCACCCCCGTGGTGGACTTTATCCGTCAGGCGGCATCGGATTCCAGGGTGCTTGCCATCAAACAGACCCTGTACCGTGTGAGCGGAAATTCGCCGATCATCGCCGCGCTCGCCCAGGCCGCGGAGAACGGCAAGCAGGTCACGGTGCTGGTGGAGCTGAAAGCGCGTTTTGACGAGGAAAACAACATTGTCTGGGCGAAAATGCTGGAGAAGGCAGGATGCCATGTGATCTATGGTCTGGTGGGATTGAAGACCCATTCCAAGATCACGCTCGTGGTGCGCAGGGAGGAGGACGGCATCCGCCGTTATGTTCATCTGGGCACGGGCAATTACAACGATGCCACTGCAAAACTCTACACGGATATGGGGCTGTTTACCTGTTCCGAACCCATCGGTGAGGATGCGACCGCTGTGTTCAACATGCTCTCCGGCTATTCGGAGCCGCTGTTTTGGAACAAGCTGGCGCTGGCGCCTCTGTGGCTGAAGGATAAATTCCTGTATCTGATCCAGAGGGAACAAAAATATGCGCAGGAGGGCCGCCCTGCCCGCATCATCGCCAAAATGAATTCCCTCTGCGACAAGGATATCATCGCCGCTCTCTACGAGGCGAGCGCGGCGGGGGTAAAGATCGATCTGATTGTCCGGGGGATCTGTTGTCTGCGGATCGGAATCCCCGGCGTAAGCGAGAACATCTCCGTACGCTCCATCGTTGGAACATTTCTGGAGCACAGCCGGATTTTTTACTTTGAAAACGACGAGCGTCCGGAGATCTACTGCGGCAGTGCGGACTGGATGCCAAGGAATCTGGAGCGCCGTGTGGAGATCCTGTTTCCTGTGGAAGCGCCTGCCCTCAAGGAGGAGCTTCTGCATATCTTAAATGTGCAGCTTGCGGACACGGTGAAAGTATCTGTGCTGCAGCCTGACGGTTCCTATGAGAGAGTGGACCGGAGAGGGAAAAAGGCGGTCTGCGCCCAGGAACAGTTTGCGGAGGAGGCAGTTGCCCGGGCAAAAGCGCAGGCAGCGCAGACAACGGTGCCCGGACGCACGTTTACGCCGGAAGAGCATCACGAATAGCGCGGCAGACACAAGATGGCAGCTATATCATATGGCAGCTATACTATATGGCAGAAGAGAGAACGGATATGAAAATCATACTGGCATCGGCATCTCCCCGCAGAAGGGAGCTGCTTAGTCAAATCGGGATCAAATTTGAGATACAGGTCAGCGATGTGGAGGAGCATGTGGAGTCTGACTGCCCTTCGGAGGTGGTGCGGGAGCTTTCAAGGCAAAAGGCGGCTGCGGTTGCCGCTGTGGCGGAGGAAGGGACGCTGGTCATCGGAGCGGATACGGTGGTCTCCTGCGATGGGGAGATCCTGGGAAAACCGGTCGATGAAGAAGATGCGCGGAGGATGCTGCGCCTGCTCTCCGGCAGAAGCCATGAAGTATACACCGGAGTGACTCTGGTGTGCAGGCAGGAGGGCGGTCAGGAAAAGGTGCATACCTTCTGTGAGTGTACGCAGGTGAATTTTGCTCCCATGACGGAGGAGGAGATCGCATGTTATGTGGCGACGAAGGATCCGCTCGACAAGGCGGGCGCTTATGGCATCCAGGGATTCTGCGCCCGTTATATCACCGGTATATGTGGGGATTATAACAATGTGGTGGGGCTGCCCGTGGGACGTCTGTATCAGGAATTAAAGGAGAAATACCGGTATGAGGAAAGCAGTGATCTTTGATCTGGACGGAACCCTTTCGGACTCCATCCACAGCATTAAATATTGTGCGGACAGAGCGGTGGCGCCTCTGGGATACGGACCCTTTACCGTGGAACAGTATCAATATTTCGTGGGAGACGGAGTGGTGAACCTGATAAAACGGGTGCTGGCGGCAGGCGGGGACACGGAGGGGATACACCTTGAAGAGACGCTTGCCCGGTACAGGGAGTTGTTCGCCGTGGACTGTATGTATCAGGTGAGACCCTATGACGGTATTCCGGAACTATTAAAGACGCTGAAGGAGAGAAAGATATATCTTGCGGTGTTGTCCAACAAGCCTCATGCGGAGACTGTCCGCGTGATCGAAACGCTTTTTGACAAGGAGACCTTTGATGTGCTTCAGGGACAGGTGGACGATCTTCCCATCAAACCCGATCCGGCGGGAGCCCTTCATATTCTGAAACAATTGCGCCTCCGCCCGGAGGATGCTTTGTATCTGGGAGACACTGCCACGGATATGAAAACGGGAAAAGCGGCGGGAGCGTTTACCCTGGGCGCCTTATGGGGATTCCGCACCAGGGCGGAGTTGGAGGAAAGTCATGCGGATGCAGTGATTGCCCGTCCGGACGAGCTGATACAATATTTGGAAAAATAATGCGTAACGCTATTGACGTATGTGCATAAGCATATTATGATGAAGGCATAATGGTTATGCAGAAAGTAAAGGAGGTTGGGTGTATGCGGGAATTTGATGACGCGGTACTGGAGTGTTTTCTGGACAATCAGAAACAGCTTTTTCCCGAACCTGTAGCGGAGACCATGGAAGAAGCGGAGGATTTTCTGGAGGAATGTATGGCTGTGGTAGTTGACTCCGTGGACGAGGTGATTGAATTCTTTGAGGATGAGGGCATCGATATGGATGGCGCCGTAGATGATGAAATCCTTGAGGCTGATGAGGTCTTTGACATCGGTGACGGAAGATATCTGATCGTGGAAAGTTAAAAATATCGCTCTATGATTTCCAATAAACCGTTCTCATCATTACTCTTTGCAGTGATGATGCGGGCGGCTTTTTTTACGGATTCGGCGGCGTTTTTCATGGCGATAGCGGTACCGGCGGCATTCAGCATGGAGAGATCGTTCTCCGCATCTCCCGCCGCAAAGGTGTGGGAGAGGGGAGCGTGCAGAAAGTCTGCGATAAAACGCAGCGCATTGCCCTTTCCTGCGCCGGCGGGCAGAATCTCCAGATACTGATCATTGGAGAAGATCATCTGGATCCGGTCTCTGCAATACTCCATAAGACTTTCCCGGAATGCCTCCAGGGCGGATCTGTCTGTCAGGTGAATGACCTGGAGTTTAAAGCAGCCTCCGGGGAGGGCGTCAGCGATATCGGGCACACATTTTAAGGGCATGTGAATGCGCCGGGTGTAGAATTCCAGCTCCGCATTCATGCCATGGCAGACAATCTCTGAGGCGGTGTATCCGTGGATATGCAGCCCCCGGGACTCGGCACATGCTGTGATGTGGCGGATATCCTCGGGACAGATACGGTATTCCAGCAGATTGCGTTTTTTGTCACAGTCGTACACCAGTGCGCCGTTGTTGGACAAAATCAGCATATTGGGAAAACAGATCTCTTCTTTTTCCCTCACCTCCAGGATGCTGGGCAGAGGTCTGCCGGAGGAGAGGATCAGGTGATGCCCCCTGGATGTCATGGAGCGCAGCGCCTCGCGCATCCGTGGGCTGATGGTGCTGTCGTTTAAGAGCAGCGTTCCGTCCATATCCGTAAAGAGGAGATTTCTTCGGGTAGCCCGGATATCCTCCAGAATGGAGGCGGGGACGCAGAGTTTACCGTATCCCGTTGCCAGATCCAGCCCCGGTTTGTTTGCTCCGTGAAAGTCGGAGCCGCCGCTGATCAACAGATTGTACTTGCAGGCGAGGGCGCGGATCTGTCGCTCGTCCGCCGGGCTGTAGGTGCTGTAGAGCGCCTCGATGCCCATGAGCCCGGCATCTTTTAACTGCGCTACCAGCTCCTCGAGCCCGGCGGCATTCATGCCGTAGAGGATGGGGTGGGCGAGAACGGGCACCCCGTCCGCTTTCAGGATCAGTTCCACCGCCTGGGCAGGGGAGACCTTTTTTCTGGGGACGTAACAGGGGCAATGATCGCCCACATAGCGTTCAAAGGCTTCTTTCATGCTTCGGATATACCCGTGGTTCAACAGATACTTGGCATAGTGCGCACGGGTAATGACGGAGCCGGGGAATTCCCTCTGAAGCCCCTCATAGTCTATCTCGATCCCTGCGTCCCTCAACAGGGCACACATCTTTTGGTTGCGCAGGTCCCTGGATTCCACAAACCGTCTTAGATAATCCTGAAATTCCTGACTGCGGTAGTCGATAAACAGCCCTACCACATGGATATCCCTTCCCCGGTATTCTGAGGAGAGTTCAATGCCGGGAATGATCTCGGGAACGGAATCATGTGTCTTTCGCAGTTCTTCGGCATAACAAAAAGCCTCCTCGAGACCGTCCACGGTGTCGTGGTCCGTCAGTGCGAAGGCTTTCAGCCCTTTTTGCATAGCGTAGTCCACCAGCCCGGCAGGAGAGAAGGTTCCGTCGGAACGGGTGCTATGTACATGAAGGTCAACGATGTCTTTTTGTTCTGGCATAAAGCTCTCCTTTTTAAAAGAACCTGCTATAGGATGCAGCAGAGTACTTCCAGGCAGCCCTGGCTGGTCTGGATGTTTAAGAGAAGATTTTCCCGGGAGTTTGCCTGTTCCATTGAATCCCCGCTGGTAAAAAGATGATTCTGCATCTTCAGATTGTTCAGTTTCGTCTTTTCATCTGTACACAGGATATAGGAGGTGATGATATCCCCCAGCTCGGTCAGGGCGGAAGATTCCAGCTCGGTCAGATGATCCATGTTCCCGATCTCCATACCGCTGATACCACGGTAGAGCGCTGTGACAAGTTCCGCGGAGAGACCATATACGAAAGAGTACTTCTTTTCTCCGGCGATCGCCACCGTGCGGATCAGGATCCTGCCTTCCACATAGCCCTTATACATACAGGGTTTTACTTCACCGATCTGTATATCATATAAGTCTGTAAAAATATTCTTCAGCACCGTGGGGACTAAAACCTCTGCCCGCAGGGAGGAGTAATCCGGTTTGAGTGGATCTCCCTTCATGATTTTCTGGTCGCATCCGCATACATGTGTCACCAGCCAGGTCAGCAGCGTGCCCACAAAATTCTGCAGAAGCTCATCGGAGTATTCTTCATGAATCTTTTTATGATAGACGAATGCGGTATTTTTAAATTTGGCATGGATCCGGGCGTGCTGGGCATAACTTACATAGCCTATCCGCTTCTGCAGCGCCTCCTCCGTCTCGAAATGCTCCAGAGTGTAGAAGATCAGGTAGTCTACCAGATCCTGACACTCATCCTTCTTTTGCTGGGAATCCCCGTTCTGGGAGATCTCGAGAAGACGGGAAATCTTCTGGAACAGCTGGTAGTGCTGCAGATCGATTTCCTTTTCTCCTATCTGATAACTGTCTTTCCACAAAGTAACGCTCATTGTCCTTCCCTTCCGTCAGTCTTCGTCATCCTCTTTGTCAGCGGTGAATACCGTGCGTTTTCTAGCCATCTCATCGCTTGCAAGATATTCGTCGTAGGTGGTGATCTTGTCAATGATGGATCCGTCGGGCAGAATCTCGATAATGCGGTTGGCAGTGGTCTGCACGAACTGGTGGTCATGGCATGCGAACAGCGCAACGCCGGGGAACTTGATGAGCCCGTTGTTCAGTGCGGTGATGGACTCCATATCCAGATGGTTAGTGGGTTCGTCCAAAATCAGGCAGTTCGCCCCGCTGATCATCATTTTGGACAGAAGGCAGCGCACCTTCTCACCTCCGGAGAGCACCTTCACCTTTTTCACTCCGTCCTCCCCGGCAAAGAGCATGCGTCCCAAAAAGCCGCGCACATAGGTGACATCCTTAACGGGGGAGTAACCTGTCAGCCAGTCCACAATGGTCAGGTCATTGTCGAATTCCTCCGTATTGTCTTTGGGGAAATATGCCTGGGAGGTGGTCACACCCCATTTGTAACTTCCCTCGTCGGGCTCCAGCTCGCCCATGAGGATCTGAAACAGCGTGGTCTTTGCAATCTCATTGCTGCCCACAAAGGCAATCTTATCGTCATGCCCCATGACAAAGGAAACGTCATCCAACACCTTTTCCCCATTGATCGTCTTGCTGAGATGTTCCACGGTCAGCACCTCGTTGCCGATTTCACGCTCCGGTCTGAAATCAATATAGGGATACTTTCTCGAGGAGGGTCTGATCTCCTCCAGTTCAATCTTTTCCAGGGCACGTTTCCGGGAAGTCGCCTGCTTGGACTTGGAGGCATTTGCGGAGAAGCGGGAGATGAATTCCTGCAGCTCCTTGATCTTTTCCTCTTTTTTCTTGTTTGCTTCTTTCATCTGTTTGATGAGAAGCTGGCTGGACTCATACCAGAAGTCATAATTGCCGGCGTAGAGCTGGATCTTGCCGTAGTCGATGTCCGCCGTGTGGGTGCAGACCTTATTCAGAAAATAGCGGTCATGGCTGACCACGATCACCGTGTTTTCAAAGTCGATGAGGAAATCTTCCAGCCATGCGATCGCATCCAGATCCAGATGGTTGGTGGGCTCGTCCAGAAGCAGGATATCGGGATTGCCGAACAGCGCCTTGGCAAGCAGCACCTTCACCTTGAGAGGGCTTTCCAGATCCTTCATCAAGGCGTAGTGATGAGCGGTGTCAATGCCCAGACCGTTTAAGAGCATGGCGGCGTTGGACTCTGCCTCCCAGCCGTCCAGCTCGGCAAACTCCGCCTCAAGTTCGCTGGCGCGGATGCCGTCCTCATCGGAGAAATCTTCCTTGGCATAGATGGCGTCCTTTTCCTTCATGATCTGATAAAGGCGTTCATTGCCCATGATCACCGTGTCCATCACCACCTGATCGTCGTATTTAAAATGATCCTGCTCCAGTACCGAGAGACGCTGACCGGGGGTGATGGTCACATCGCCCTTCGTGGTCTCCAGTCTGCCGGAGAGGATTTTCAGGAAGGTGGACTTACCCGCGCCGTTTGCGCCGATCAGACCGTAACAGTTGCCCTCCGTAAATTTGATATTGACATCCTCAAATAATGCCTTTTTGCCGATCCGTAAAGTCACATTGTTTGCACTGATCATATTTTATAACCTCATTCCTATAGAAATATCTATAGAATCTTTCCTGAAATTTGGCGTTACCTTATTATTATACATAAAAGAATGATTTTTTCAATAATATTTAACAATGCAATTGTTTCAGTGATCGTATTTGTAATTGCGGGAAGTGGGGAATCATGGTAAAATACTATTATATGGTTTCGGAGATGACGAAAATGTGTGGGTCAATGGGTTCCGGATAAAAAGGCGGACGGGATGAAAGAAAAGCAGTACAGACTATCGGGAAGGATGGCAGCTGCAGCGCTGGTGCTGTGCTCCTTCTTGATCAATTATAAAAACATATTGACCAGTTGTCAAGTGGATGCTCAATATCAGGTGGCAATGGCCTACCGGCTCCTGCAGGGGGACCATATGTTTTCCCAGATGTGGGAAGCCCACCAGACCTCGGCATTCTTTCTTGCTTTTTTCGAGTGGATTTTTTTAAAGGTCACAGGTTCCACTACGGGCATACTGGTTTATGCCAATGTGGTGGGGATTCTCTGTAAGACGGCAGTGGCATTCTGCGCCTATGGGACACTAAAAAAATTTGCGGACAGAAAGATGGCCTTTGCAGCGCTGCTCTTTTTGCTGAACGCATATCCCAAGGATGTGGTGCTGCCGGATTTTGCCAATCTGCAGGTCTGGTTTGGGACGCTTTTGATGTGCTGCCTGATCTGGTATGTGGAAAGCCGCAGGAGGAGATGGCTGATCTTCAGTGCGCTGTGCCTGTGCCTGGAAGTTCTGGTCTATCCGAGCTGTGCTTTGCTCTGGGTGCTGTGCGTGATCCTGTTCCTTCGCTATGCGCCCGGAAAATGGCGGGATATCGGGATTTTTACCGGAATCTGCGGCGCGTGCGGCATGCTGTACCTGCTCTATTTTATGCGCGGGAATCCCCGGCAGTTTTTGCAGTATATTTACTACATCTGGTCGGGTGATGAAAGCCATGCGACAGGCTTGGGAGAGCGTTTGGCTGTGTTTGGACAGGAACTCCTTGTGCTGGCCTCGGATATGAGATATATCCTGGCGACGGCAGTGTGTGCGCTTTTGGCCGCAGGGCTTTTTCGGAGTTTCTCGAAACGCAGGGGGGATATATGGAGTAAGACAAGGCTGTTTTACGCCGTGTGCTGCTGGTTTCTGACATTCTATATTTTGGGATACCTGGCGCATCTGGGGACGGAACAGGCAGGGACAAAGTATCATTTTTTCCTTCTGTATCTGTTTGTGGAGGCGGCGGCATGGGCGGGTGCAGGCTATTTAAATGCCGTGGAAAAGAGGATCTTTGTGATCGGACAGTTCATAGGGCTGGGGGAAGGGCTCGCCACGCTTTTGTTGTCCGATATGGGGATATTCTCGGCTCTTCCCTACCTGATCCCCGGCATATGTGTCTGTTTTCTGCCCTTGGGGAAGCTTTGGGAGGCTGGAGGAAAGAAGGAGGGAGCCCTGAAAAAATGCTGTGTACTGGCGGTTCTCTTCTGCGGTGTGATGATGTTCCGGAATTTTATCTACCGGAATGGCTGTATGACCACACCCCGGAATTTTTATGAAGACAGCATATTTGGCGTGACCTGGACAGCCCGGCAGGGACCCTTAAAGGGCATTGTAAACGATGCGGGCGCTTATGTGGCGGACGTCACCTATCTGGAGTGGCAGGAGAAGATACAGAAAGGTGACCGTGTCCTGGTGGTCAGTTATCCCACGATGCCCGCCGCGATCTATCTGAATCAGGAAGTGGAAATCTGTACGGATTCCACGATCTCCACTCCTACCTATTCGGAGCGGCTGTTTACCTACTGGGAGGAAAACCCGGACAAATATCCCGATGTGGTCGTGGTGAAATATTTTGACGGCAGTTTTTCCATCGGCGAGTACAATGAAGTAACGGAATGGCTGACCCGGGAAGTCTTCCCGGGAGAAATGGAGGAAGGAGCCTATTGGAGATATTATTATCGGAACGGATCCTCCTACAGGAGTGCCCCGGATCAGACTGTTGGAAGTAACGGACGGGGAGAAGGAAATGTCGCCCCGGAAGAATAAGATACCCGGATAAATCCAAGACTAGACTGCAGGCGAAGGCAAAGCCTCTCGGGGGACCGCACGGTGGACAGTACCGCGGAGGATTTATTAAAGTTTTTATAATTTTTTGAAGAGCCCTTGCAAAAGAAGGGGCGGAGGCGTAAATTGTAGTTGGTTCCCGGGATAAAGAAACGGGGAGCCGTTTGGGAGATGATGGGAAAATGATAATACTTGCGATAGTGGCAGCTGTCTTTTTGGCAGTGGTAGTTTTATATTTTCTGATGATCATGCCCCGGATGCTGGGCAGACCGGATGTGGCGAAATTCCGCAACTGGCTGTATGCCCACAGGGGATTGCATGACAATGCTTCCGATGCCCCGGAAAATTCCCTCCCCGCCTTTCAAAAGGCAGTGGAGGCCGGATATGGGATTGAACTGGATATCCAGCTCTCTAAGGACATGATCCCGGTGGTGTTTCATGATTTCACGCTCAGGAGAGTCTGCGGCGTGGAGGGAAAAGTGAAGGATTACACATATGAGGAGCTGCAGGAATTCCGGCTTTTTCAATCCGATGAACGGATCCCCAGATTCGAGGATGTGCTGAAACTTGTGGATGGCAGGGTGCCTCTGATCGTGGAGTTTAAGATTGAATTTAAAGACCTGTCCCTGTGCCCTATCGCGGACAGGCTGCTGCGTAAATACAAAGGCATGTATTGTATGGAATCTTTTAATCCGCTGGGGGTGTGGTGGTATCGCCGCCACCGAAGGCGTGTGATGCGCGGGCAGCTTGCCGACGCTTTCTGGCAGGAGGGAGAGTATAAGGGGCTTTTGTATCTTGCCCTGCAGAACCTTCTTGCCAATTTCATCGGCAGACCCGATTTCATTGCCTACCACAGCAAGTATCCCCACACGCTGTCACGAAAGCTGTGCTGCCATACCATGGGGGCGACAGGGGTTGCCTGGACCATCAAGAGCCAGGAAGAACTGGACCGGGCACAAAAAGATTTTGATATATTTATCTTTGAAGGTTTTCTGCCCGGTTAGGGAAGAAAAGGGCTGGCAGACCGCTTGTGAAAAAAATATCAAATATGGGTTGATATTTTTTTCACATACTGATATAATACAGGGCATAATAAAAAAGGTCTTTATTAAATGAGAGGGAGAACGAGATCATGAAGAAATGGGTATATTTATTTACCGAAGGCAACGCGGACATGAGAGAACTCCTGGGGGGAAAGGGAGCAAATCTGGCAGAGATGACGCACATCGGTCTCCCGGTGCCCCAGGGCTTTACCGTCACGACTGAGGCATGTACGCAGTATTATGAGGACGGCAGAGAGATCAACGACGAGATCCGGGCGCAGATCAATGAACATATTGTAAAGATGGAGGAGCTCACCGGCAAAAAATTTGGGGATCTGGAAAACCCTCTGCTGGTGTCCGTCCGCTCCGGCGCGCGGGCATCCATGCCCGGTATGATGGACACCATTTTGAACCTGGGGCTCAACGAGGAGGTCGTGAACGTCATTGCGGAGAAATCCGGCAACCCCCGTTGGGCATGGGATTGTTATAGAAGATTTATTCAAATGTACTCTGACGTGGTGATGGAGGTGGGAAAGAAATATTTTGAGCAGCTCATCGATGCCATGAAGGAGAGAAAAGGCGTAAAACTGGATGTGGAGCTGACCGCGGAGGATCTGAAGGAGCTGGCAGGACAGTTTAAGGCGGAATATAGGGAAAAGATCGGCAGCGATTTCCCCAGCGACCCCAAAGAACAGCTCATGGGTGCGATCAAGGCGGTATTCCGCTCCTGGGATAACCCCCGGGCGAATGTCTACCGCAGGGACAACGACATCCCCTACTCCTGGGGAACGGCGGTAAACGTACAGTCCATGGCGTTCGGCAATATGGGTGACGACTGCGGTACCGGAGTTGCCTTCACCCGCGATCCCGCGACGGGCGTAAAGGGGCTGTTCGGAGAGTTCCTCACCAACGCCCAGGGCGAGGATGTGGTGGCGGGTGTCCGCACCCCCATGAAGATCGCGGAGATGGCGGACAAGTTCCCCGAGGCGTTTGCGCAGTTTGAAGAGGTGTGCAAAACCCTGGAGCATCATTACAGAGATATGCAGGACATGGAGTTTACCGTGGAGCACGGAAAACTCTATATGCTGCAGACCAGAAACGGCAAGAGAACCGCTCAGGCGGCGTTAAAGATCGCCTGCGATCTGGTGGACGAGGGCATGAGGACCGAGGAGGAAGCGGTCGCGATGATCGATCCCCGCAACCTGGACACCCTGCTTCATCCCCAGTTCGACGCTGCCGCGCTGGAGGCGGCAACCCCCGTGGGCAGAGGGCTCGGGGCATCCCCCGGCGCGGCCTGCGGCAGGATCGTGTTTACCGCCGAGGACGCCGAGGAATGGGCAGGCAGAGGAGAGAAGGTGGTTCTGGTGCGCCTGGAGACCTCGCCCGAGGATATCACCGGAATGAAGGCGGCGCAGGGGATCCTCACCGTGCGCGGAGGCATCACTTCCCATGCGGCGGTGGTTGCCCGCGGTATGGGCACCTGCTGTGTATCCGGCTGCGGCGATATTGCCATGGATGAGGAGAACAGAAGATTTACCATTGCCGGAAAGGAATTCACCGAGGGAGACTGGATCTCCATCGACGGAACCACCGGAAACATCTATGACGGTGAGATTCAGACCGTGGACGCCACGATCGCGGGCGAGTTCGGCCGCGTGATGGCATGGGCGGACAAATACAGAAAGTTGAAGGTGCGCACCAATGCCGACACCCCCGCGGACGCGAAGAAAGCCCGGGAGCTGGGCGCTGAGGGGATCGGGCTGTGCCGCACGGAGCATATGTTCTTCGAGGAGGACAGGATCGCCGCATTCCGCGAGATGATCTGTTCCGATACCGTGGAGGAGAGAGAGGCGGCCCTGGAGAAGATCCTCCCCTACCAGCAGAGCGACTTTAAACAGCTCTATGAGGCGCTGGAGGGATATCCCGTGACCATCCGTTTCCTCGATCCCCCTCTCCATGAGTTCGTTCCCACGGAGGAAGCGGACATCGAAAAACTGGCAAAGGCACAGGGCAAGTCCGTGGAGACCATCCGGAACATCATTGCCTCTCTGCATGAGTTCAATCCCATGATGGGACACAGAGGGTGCCGGCTGGCAGTGACCTATCCCGAGATCGCGAAGATGCAGACCCGGGCAGTCATCCGCGCCGCCATCGAGGTACAGAAAGCCCACCCGGACTGGACGGTGAAGCCCGAGATCATGATCCCCCTTGTGTGCGAGACCAGGGAGTTGAAATATGTGAAAAAAATCGTCGTGGAGACGGCAGACGCGGAGATCGCCGCGTCCGGCATCCGGCTGGAGTATGAGGTCGGCACCATGATCGAAGTTCCCCGCGCTGCGCTCACCGCCGATGAGATCGCAAAAGAAGCGGATTTCTTCTGCTTCGGCACCAATGATCTGACTCAGATGACCTTCGGATTTTCCCGGGACGATTCCGGAAAATTCCTGAATGCCTATTATGACAACAAGATTTTGGAGAACGATCCCTTTGCGAAGCTGGACCAGAACGGTGTCGGCAAGCTCATGGAGATGTCCATCAAACTGGGCAAGCCCGTCAATCCCGGTCTTCATGTGGGGATCTGCGGCGAGCATGGAGGAGATCCGTCTTCCGTGGAGTTCTGCCATAAGATCGGGCTGGATTATGTGTCCTGCTCGCCGTTTCGGGTGCCGATCGCGAGACTGGCGGCAGCACAGGCGGCGATCAAGAAGAAATGAGTTTCAGGGGGTTCACCAAAATGGAGGGTGGGTCCCTTTTTCACACTATCTGAGATACCGCATTAAGAGTGGCAATAAGGGTCAGCAAGCGAAAAAGATAAAATAGTGGTAATTATTGCAAAAGTAGTATATAATATAAGAAAATATAAATTTGAATGAAAAAGGATAATATCTTGCACATGATGTGTTAGAGTGATATATTATTATTTACTGTTGGGTTATAAAGTATATGGTAGATTGATTCGAAAGATGTAAAAGAATGGATTTAATTGTTACAGATATTTTGAAGCAAATGACACATACTTCAAATAGTATCTGAAAAGGTAGGGATTGATATGTACAGTATAAATGAAAAAACAAAAGAGATGGCATCATTTGTTATTGGAATTAATTGCGATACGTTCAAGGAATTTGATTATGATGATGAGATAAATTTTTTGAATCAGGCAGGTAAGCAAGGATGTAGTTTTTTGCCAAACACAGATAATCGGATTGTTGGCAGGGGAAATCCACTGCTTGCGAGGGATGAATTCCTTTCAATGGATGAAGTGAATAAGGGACTGTTTGGAGAATAAATATGGATGAAGTTACCAAAGTTTATGAAGATAGAGCGTTACAGCGTGAATTGGAAGAGATATATAGTCAGTATCACAATTCAATAAAAATATTTATAGGTCAACTGGAAGTTTTGCAAAATAAATTTCCAGTTGAAATTTTAAATGAGATTCGTGCGGTTTTTTCTCATATAGCTAAAGCATATGTCTGTGAAAGTGAGGAAGTTGCGTGGAAAAATGTCAATAAGGCGAAAGGGCATATTAAAAGAGCGCAATTAGATGCATATAAATATATGTGTTATGCTTTCGACCAATATTATATTGAATTCCGTGAGCTGTATAAAAATGTGGATTTATCTCATGTAAATAATGGTGACTTTATAAATGAATTATCAAAGGTCCATGCATCTGCGATTGTAAAGGCTGGAAATGCAAGAATGGTAGAGGCAAAGGCAGATGATGTTATTGAGTCATATGAAAAATATGAAGATGCGTATTACGAATATGCAACAGTATACAAATTGATTATTACTAATTTGCCAATTACAGAGAAATTGCAGCAGAAGGAGAAATTGGAGAAAGATGAATTAGATCAGAAAATAGCAATTTTGGAAAAAGGAAATGAGGACTTGCAAAAGCAATTTTCTAATTTACAGGATGAAAATAATAAGGAAAAGAAAAAGAATACAATACTTACATATGTATCAATAGGTCTCGGTCTTCTTTCGGTTGTCTTAGGAATAGTCGCATTTATATAAAAAGGATTAAGAAAAAATGTTCTGTCATAAAAGCACAATTTGGCGCCTCCCGTTTGTCGAATCGCAGATCGGGTGGGGTAAAGAGGGTTAAAAATCCTCTAAGTTTCACTGCAGCACAGGCGGCTATCAATAATTGATGCCATAGGAATTTTGAACGATTTGGCAAAAGTGTATAGAAATGGCTTGAAATCAAGGGATTTTGAGCGTAGAGGGGTTCACCGGGGTGGCCGGTGGGCTCCTCTTTTTGTGGGTTTTTGATACCGCTGATAACATGGCGATTGACACAATTTGGCAAAAGTATACAATTTGGCAAAAGTCAGGGGTTTCCGCAATCGTATGTCGGGAAAAGGTAAAAAGGGATTGGATATTACGGATTTTAGCTGAAAGATGTATTACTTTGTCTGAAAATGCTGTTGGAATATGGGAAAATGGCGAAAATCTGATACAGTTTGGCAAAAGTGAAACCTTTTGGCAAAAGCTGGTAGTTTTGCCAAATAGTATATGGGTAAAACGGTAAAAATATAATGGGAAAATGATAAGGAATTTTTTGCTTTTTATTCCCGGGAAATAGTCGTTTCATGCCATCTGGTAAAAAGAAGGAAATTTCTATGGTATAATCAATGGAGATTTTTGCTTTAGCGGGAACGGTATTCTGCCGAAGTAATAGGAAACAGCAGAGAGGATGATATGCGAATGTATGATGTGATAGTGGTTGGGGCGGGGCCTGCAGGATGTACGGCATCCAAGGCCTTAGCGGAAAAAGGCTATAAGGTTCTTCTGGTGGAGAAGTTCAGGATGCCAAGGTATAAGTCCTGTTCGGGCGTTCTGATAAAGAAATCAATGGAGCTTGTGCAGTCATATTTCGGGGAGGATGTGCCGGAGTCTGCCATGTGTACCCCGACAGATAACAGGGGCATGATATTTACAAATGACAAAGGAAAAGAATACCGCTTTGAACAGGAAGGGCTTAATGTATGGCGAAGCCATTTTGACGGGTGGCTTGCGGAAAAGGCAAGTGAGAGCGGCGCAGAGGTCAGGGATGGAGTGGCAGCCCTTTCATGCACGGAGAGGGACGGATTTGTGGAAGTCAGCCTGCATGGGGAGAACAATTATACGGAAAGTGCAAGGTATGTTCTGGACGGCGAGGGCGTTGTCGGGACATTGAAGCGGAAGGTCACCGGGGAGGTTCCCGGATACATAACCACCTTCCAGACATTCAACGAAGGCAGCATAGATTTAGACCCGCATTACTTCTATGCGTACCTGCAGCCGGAGCTGTCGGAATATGATGCGTGGTTCAACGTAAAGGATGACCTGCTGGTGCTTGGCGTGTCCGTGAAGGATATGGATAAGATTGACTATTATTATGGGAGTTTCATTGCCTATATGGAAGAAAATCATCACCTGCGTATCAGCAGGCAGACCAAGAGCGAAAAGTGGCTGATGCCGCATATCCGTCCGGGATGCCGTGTGGACTACGGTGTGGGGCGTGTCCTTTTTGCCGGGGAGATCGCCGGGTTTCTGAACCCTATGGGTGAAGGGATATCTGCCGGAATGGAGAGCGGATACTGTGCCGCCTGTGCAATCATGGAACATTTTGATAACCCGTTAATGGCTTGTGAGGCTTATCGGCAAAGCACGGAAAATTTGAAATCCTATATGCAGCGCCAGTGGAGCCTTGTGGGAGGGATGGCTGGCACGTTTAAGGAGATGGAATGAAAGCATAAAGCAGGAAAGGGGTGATACTCTTTTTCTGCTATTCACTTTCCTGTGCCAGCGTATTCATAAGTTCGTATTATTCACACGTTCAATTTCTTTCCTGTAAAATTCTATCTTCTCATCCAATTTAGTCTTGTGTTCCTGCAACTGCGATATCTGGTCATTAAGTGCCTGGCGGTGCTGTACCAGCATTTCCATCCTTTCAGAAAGAGTGGGATCGCCTGTTGCCCGAAGTTCAGCATAGCGCCTGATTTCCTTAATGGGCATCCCGGTATCTTTCAGGCGTTTGATAAATTCAATCCATGTGAGGTCTTTGTCGGAATAGCAGCGGCGGTTGCTGGCATTTCTTTCCGGTGTTATCAAGCCTTCGTGTTCATAGTAGCGGAGGGTATGTATCCCAAGATTTGTAAGTTTTGAGAATTCCCCGATGGAATATTCCATAAAAAATCACCTCAATCCTCTTGACATAGAGTTTACTCTACATTGTATGGTTGGATTATACCAAATCAAAGGAGGATTTTCAAATGGTTCAGGAAAAATATACGGTCATTACCGGGGCAAGTTCAGGCATCGGTTATGAGGCGGCAAAGGCGTTTGCAGAGCGGGGCAAAAATCTGGTTATCATAGCAAGGCGGGGGAACAATCTTGAAAGGCTGAAACGGGAGATTTTAGAAAAATCCCCGGACTTGGATATTGTCATCAGAAGTACCGATTTATCCATTCCTGAAAATGTATACCAGCTCTATGAAGGGCTAAAGGAATATGAAATTGAAACGTGGATCAATAATGCGGGATTCGGCAATTACGACAGCGTGGCGCATCAGGACTTGAAAAAGATTGGGGCGATGCTGCATCTGAACATAGAGGCACTGACAATCCTGTCCTCATTGTATGTCCGTGATTACAAGGATACAGAAAGGGCGCAGCTTATCAATATATCCTCATGCGGGGGCTATACGATTGTCCCTACGGCAGTGACTTATTGTGCGGCGAAGTTTTATGTCAGCACATTTACGGAGGGGCTGGCACGGGAACTGGAAGAAACAGGAGCAAAAATGAAAGTGAAGGTGCTGGCACCCGCAGCGACAAGGACGGAGTTTGGAATGGTGGCAAATGATGTTAGCGAATATGACTATGACAAGTCTTTCGGAACATACCACACGAGCAAACAGGTAGCCGGATTTCTGCTTGAACTGTATGACAGTGAAAAAGTGGTGGGGCTGGTAGACAGGGAGGATTTCAGTTTCCGGCTGGCAGACCCATTGTTTCCGTATGCGGGGAAATCCTCGCATAATCAGCAGCGTATGTGAAAATATAATGGACATTTGCGAAGAATACATGAATCGTACAAAAGCTAACCGCCGCTATGGGAAAACCGCCCCACAGCGGCGGTCTGCCATTCTCCCTAAAACGCAATCTTCCCGCCATCCTTCTTCCGGCAAGAGCAGCCGGGATACACACCGGATTTATTTGCGGTCCGCCCAATGAAATCTTTTAGTGGAAAACCAGGGAGGTTAGAGGTAATATGCTGACACGGCTTTATAGTCGTTTGGTGCAATTTATGGGAGTTTCGTGCAATGGGATTTGATAGGATACCCCATAATCCGATATTATATATGGTGGAAAAGAATTCAGAATTGAGGAAATTGTAATGAAGATAGCAATCTGCGATGACAGGAAAAATGACAGGGAAGCGTTAAGGGCGCTGCTGGAAGCATATGGGCAGGATTTTGAAATCAGGGAATACGGCTCCGGCAGCGGCCTGTGCGGGGATACGGAATTTATACGGGAATGCGGGATCGTCTTCCTTGACATCAACATGGACGGCATGGATGGGCTGGAAACTGCCAGGCAGATAAAGGCGGAATGCCCGAAAGTACATATCGTGCTGGTCACTGCCTATGTGAATTATGCGCTGGACGGGTACAAGGTGAAGGCGAGCCGCTTCCTCTTAAAGGATGACCTGGAGCAGACCCTGCAGGAATGCATGGACGACATCCTGCGGGAAATCCGGCAGGAGGAGCGTGTGGTGGAGTTCGGCTTCGTGGAGGGGAACATACGGCTTAAGGTGGATGACATCATCTATATCGAGACGAGCAAGCACAAGAATGTATTTTACACGCAGGAGCAGACGTTCAGCATCTATAAAAAGATGGATGAGCTGGAAGAAGACCTGAAGGGAATGGGCTTTGTGCGGATACACCAGAGCTTCCTCATCAACATGAAGTATATAGAGAAGATCAGCAACTATGTCATGATCCTGACCACGGGGAAGGAGATATCCGTGCCGAAGTCAAGATACCCGGAAGTGAAGCGGCAGTACACACTGTTTAAGGGGGCGGAGTGATTATGGGAATAGGAACATGGATACTTTCGTTTTGCATCATTGCGATAGAGGTATGGGGGAGCGTGTACTTTTTCGACATATTCATGGAGCGGAAAAGGACGGGATGTCTGGATAAGTGCAGGTATATAGTTTTGTATTTTGACAGTGTGGTCATTGCGTTACTTGACCTGTACAGGGTCTCAATGGGAATCAAGGTATTGATAGCAGTTTTGGTGTACATGACATTCTGCGAGGTGTTCTATAGAGCGAAGTTGAAGCAGTGCATTTTCTTTTCTATGTTGAATTATTCACTGTTACTTTTGACAGATATTTTTTCATTGCTGATTAATAATATTATGAATTCCAAAGATGAGTTGTATGCTTTAGAGAATCCTTTTTTGATCCTGCCTATAAAAATGGTTCGTGTTTTCCTGCTTTTTGTACTATGCAGGATATGGAAAGGGAAGAACAGCTATGACACACTTTCCAACCGGGAATGGCGGAAATTCGGCATGGTGCCTCTGTTCACCGTGGCATCCATACTGCTCATGTACTTCTGTTACAGCGGCGAGAAAAAGGTGCAGGCCGTCTACCTTTTCCTTGCAGCGGGGCTGATAGTGATAAACCTCCTAGTGATGATGCTGATGCAGGACATCCTTGAAAAAGGTGAACTTCTGCGGGAGAATGCGCTGACAGGCCAGAAGAAGGAAAGCCAGCTTGCCCATTACCGGGATATGCAGGCAGTCTATGAGCGGCAGGGGCGGAAGATGCACGACTATAAGAACCAGATCAGGACGATGCAGGTGCTGTTAAAGGAGGGCGATACGCAGGCCGCCGCCGCGCTTGCGGAGCGGCTGACGGAGAGCATATCGGTGGAGATGGCGGCGGTCAATACGAACCACTCCATCGTGGACGCGGTGCTGAACCAGAAGTTCCATGCCGCAAGGGAGCAGGGCGTGTCCATGATATTCAAGGTCGGCGATATGCAGGGGCTTAGGCTGGACGGGGAGGAAACCGTGATCCTGCTTTCCAACCTGCTGGACAATGCCATCCATGAGTGCGTGAAGGTTGTGCGGGCGGGGAGGAATGCCGTTATCCACATTAAGCTGGTGCAGGAGGATGGAAAACTGATTTTTTCCGTAAAGAACCCCGTAGTGGAAAAGGTGCAGGTCACGGACGGCATCGTGCTGGATTCTAATGGAGGGATGCATGGTGTCGGACTTATGAACGTAAAGGCGGTGGTGGATAAATACGGCGGTGACTTCGCCGTATCCTGTGATGAAGAAAAGTTCCAGGCGGTGGTAATGTTATAAACTTTATAGTCATTTCGTGCAATTTATAGTCACTTGGTGCAGTCCGGGTAGAAAAATGGGCTTTATCTGCCGACAGATTTTATGAAGAGGTATATTTTGTATGCAGGCCAAGGTTGGCGAAAAAAAATATTTTTATCAAGGAGGATGACATTATGGATGTTGTAAATGTAGGAGCGGCAAACGGTTATCAGTACCAGCCGAAAACAGCAAATGATCTGAAGGAGGAAGTCAGGAACACGCCCGATTCCGAAATAAAGGACTTAGGCGTGATCGTTGAGATTTCAAAGGACACCCCTGAAGCGCAGAAGCTATCGGAAGCGGTTCAGCAGAGGATACAGAATGGGGAACGTGGAAAATATGCCAATGCAAAGCATAGGGTGGTCGGAAACGGTGCAAACGGAATGGTAAGTTTTTATGGTGCAAGCGTGACAAGAGAGCAGAGCGACAAACTCCAAAGCGTGATTAAGGACTTGGAAGAACAGCCGAATGGGAACTTGGGTGATTCGTGGAATGTTGGAGCCTATGCGCAGTTGGGGCTTAAAGTTTCACAGCTCTCCTATGCCTGCAAGGAAATTGGCCTGTCTGATGAAGCGGCAGAACAGGTAACAAGTACATACGGTAAGCAGGCGGAGGAAAAAATCAATAAAGTAAACAGTATGATTGAGTTTGCTGCAAAGCAGGTAAAAATTGAGCAGGAAAAATTTTATAAGGAGCATGGGACGCCCAATTACAGAAAAGGCGCAGAGGAGATAAAGGAAAGCCTCGTGAATAAAAGTGCTTCCGGAATGACCAATGTTGAGCTGAACAGGGAAGCGAACAGTGACATTTATAAGATGTTCTCCAATCTTGATGTGAGCAGTAAGGAAAAGTTCGTGATCAGTTTTGCGAAAGCGGTTGACAGTTTCAAGAAATATTATGCAGGCGGCGAAGTACAGATATTTACGGGGACAGACAAGGAACAGTCGCAGTTGGATGAACTGGTAAAGAGGTTCCATAGTTTTTTAGAAGCATAGGAGGTAATGATTATGTCAATGAACATTAGTGGATTTGGAGCAGGTAACAATTATTCTTACAAAAGCACCGACACAAACAGCAAACAGTACAAAGCCGCAGAAGAACAGGTTTTAGCTGATGTTATGGCGGAGGAAGCCATGATGACACCCGAACAGAAGATGATGTATGAACTGATGGGCGGGCGGGAAGCACACATGAAAAACATGATGCGCAATTACAATTCGGATGGGGATTATGTTGGCCCCGGAGGACTTATTGTTCCCGGTATGCATCATGGAAGATCTGGCTCTGTAGACCGTTCAACATGGCAGCAGATCATAAATGTTTCCGAAGATATGCGGCAGAAGATGTTCGACAATGTGAAAAGGGAGTTCATTCAGGAGAATGGAATCGCCAATGGCGACACAACGAAAAGGTCTAAAATATTCAGGGAATACCAATTAAGCGTAAAGAAGGAAGACCGTGCCAAAGGAACATGGACTTTGCAGCAGTACGAAGGCAAATACTGTTCTGCTATGTATGCGGCGGTGAAAGCGGCTAATCCCAAATGGCAGCCGGGACAGCCATTCGATCCAAGAATATTAGACGGTGTTACAAGGGAATCCGTTGAAAGCACTCTGGTACAAAGTGGCAATACGTTCGTGAAAAAACCTTCTTCAGGCAGTTCAATGGATATACAGGTATAATCTTTACACCCTATTCCGCAGAGGCGCATAAAACTTTGCCTCTGCGGGCTGCAAGGGGGCAGGGGCGGCTCTGACCGGCAGAGGGGCCGCTGGATTAAAATAAATTGTGAGGTGGACTCATGGGAATTTCGGTTTCAAGTACAGTAAATTCTGCCAATACAAAATACCATATGCCGCTAAGCAGCGGCGGGCCTGACTGGTCTATAATTCCAAGTTCCGGGAAAAGCAGTAAAACAAAGGCAGAGTTTACTGACGAGATCAAGGAACTGGCACGGAAAGCCGCGAATACTACAAGCAAGGCAGAATTGGAGTATATCCACAGGCGGAGGACGGAATTGTGTGCAGAGTATATGTCCGATGTATCGCCCGACAGGAAGGCGCTATACCAGCAGGCTAAAAATGCACTGAAAGGACAGGGAGGCAATCCCAAATGCCACGGGAGCGGGGAGCTGACACTGCTTGACTTTCTGGAAGCGGCGGAGGGGAGGATCAGCAATCTTGCTGAAAAGAAGTTTGCCCTGGCAGGGGGCGGTACGCTTACCTGCCCGATTCTGACAGGCGGGGGACATGGTGCCGACATTTACTGTCAAGGAACAAAGGCGCTGACTTATCTTGGTTCAGGGTACGGATGGGCTTGTGAGAGGACTCCGGCTGAACGGGAAAAAGAAAGGGAATTTTATGGAATCTATTTTAATGAGTACCGTTCCCTAAAAAATGGCCAAGGGGCAGAGCTGGAGGAACTGCCGGATTATCTGGAAGAGAAGCCGTCTTTTGATATGAAGGCATAAATAGGGGTATCTGAATAACTAACCGGATTTCAAGAACCCCACGGACAGCATATCGCCAATACCCCATAGGGCTTGGACAGGCTTCCTCGGTTTCTGGCGGATAGGGGAATCAGGGAGCTGGGATGTGTTAGCACAAATGAAGCTAACATACGGAGAGGAATGATAGAATGAAAGTTTTAGATGTGTTTTCATGGCTGCCTGCAAAGGAGATAAGCATAAAGGAATTGGAACAGATATTTATAGAGCATCTCAACGGGACATATGAAGGGGAGTACAAGGTATTGCTGGAAGTGCCGGATAGTGCAGATAAGAACATCCTCAACAGCAGTGCAAGGCTGATTGAAAAAGGCAGGGATGTTGCCTGTATTTTGAAAGATGGGAAAGTTATTGCGGTTTTAGGATATAAGGAATAGGCAGGCTTCCCCGGTTTCCGGCAGATTGGGGAATCGGGGAGCAGGGGCGGTTCTGGATAGAGGAACCATTATAAATTGAAAATGAGGATAAAAATATGGAATACAAAGAAAATGTTTTGGCTTATGAAGATTATTGTAGGTTAAGAGAAAGTGTCGGATGGTTAAATTTTCCAAATATACAGAAATCTCTTGAAAATAGCTTATATACAATAGCTGCGGTGCAAGATAATCAAATTGTTGGAATGGGAAGATTGATAGGTGACGGAATGTATTACATGATGGTTGATATTGTAGTACAGCCGGATTATCAACAACAAGGTATCGGCAATAAAATTGTCAGTATGTTAATTGATTATGTTAATGAGGAAACACCGATTGGTGGACGTTCCAGTATACAGTTAATTGCGGAAAAAGGGAAAGAATCTTTTTATGAAAAAAAGGGATTTAAAATAATTCCACATGAATTTTGTGGTAGTGGTATGAGAATGGTTATCCATAAATAATAAAAAGCAATTGAAAGACAAAGGTGCTTTCCCTTAATTGTTGGAACAATTTTTCAATAATGAAAAACACCCTCAGCCCTGTATCACCAATAAGCCACAGCCAGACAAGGACGGGGCAGGTTTCCCCGGTTTCTGGCGGATAGGGGAATTGGGTTCGCCGTAGAAAGGACATTTTTAGTATGGAGATAACAGGAATTAAGGCGGGGCATCTGGCAGCAGGAAAGGCATTATCCAAGCTGACAGATTCCCTCCGGGAGAAGATAACAGGATGCGGCGCAGAACGTTTATATGGGAAATAAGTTCCTCGCCCTGCGGAAAAGCGAGGTTGCCAAAGTAGCGCCGGACAGGGCTGCGCTGATGGGGAAACTCGGTCAGTACACGGCTGATATGAAAGAAATATGGGAGGCTGACGAGCGGTGGCTGCGCATCCTGTTTGGTGAGCCGTATGAAGCCAGGTTCCAGTCCGAAGGGACGGGTTCCGCCGTCCATGTGTATGACAGGAACGGTGATGAGATACTGACGTATACTGCGGGCGTGGGCTGGCATGAGAAGGAATCGAAGGCGGAAACGGAAGTGCATGGGGCTTTGAAGGCTGCCTACTATGATGCGTACCATGCGGCAAGGCAGGAGATAAATTCCGGGATGGAAGTCCAGGGCGGGTTTGACGCGAGGGCGTAGGCGAATGCCATAGCGGGGGAGCGAAAAAAGGAGGTATAAATGAGTATTTTTCTTAACAATCAGATTCAACGTAACCGGACACTGCTTGACATCATGTTTGGCAGAAAGGTACAGACCGCGAAAACCAATAAAAATGTGCAGTCCGGCAGGAGGGATACCGTCACCATAAGCAGCGAGGCGCAGGAACTGTCTATGAAGAAAAGCATATCGGGCAGGACGCGGAACACGAGCGTAGACAGCACGATTGACCTGCAGAAATATATAGATGCTGCCAGGGAAAGCAACAGTGCGGCATTGGAAAATGCGGGCAATGAGATAGATGTCAATGCTGTTTCATACACGGACAGTTCCGAAGCGTTCCGGGCGGCGTTGACGGATAAATATTCCAAGCTGGTGGCAGAGGCAAAGACGCATTCCAACCCGGAAGAATATATCTACGGGAAGTATTATGACAAAGGCTCACAGTATTATGAAACGAACCTGACAGAAACGGAGCGCCGGATTGCCTATAACTATGAAATGCAGATGTATAAGGACGGAAAGATAATCGGCGTAAGCTATGAGGATTCCCTTTTCAGGAGAGTTGAAATATATGGGGATGTGAAGGATAATGACAGGATTATGTTTAAACGCCAGACTATAAACAGGCAGATATCCAATATCCTGTCGGGCGCGGGGATTGACACTGCAGGGATTCCGGACACCTGCACTTTTACGGTTGATCCATACAGCTATTATATCTCAGTTGATGGCGTGGACGATTCGCTGAAGCAGTCAATGGAACAGGCGCTTAATCAGGGGAACAATGGTAAGAACCTGTATAAGCACATCCTCACCTGCTCTACACAGGACGGGTGCAACAGTTCGCAGGTTTCTGCGGATTCCAAGCTGAAGTTCCAGGCATTCCAGCAGGTGTATGAATATACCGGGCTGAAACTGAATGAACTGGAGGAGAGGGGTGGAACTTATTATACAAAGGGCGGAGAGGACATAAAGGAGCTGGTTAGGACGGCAGTGGATAAGTCAGGCACGGTTCCGGGCGATTACAAGGCGCAGGTAAAGCAGTGGATATGTGGGATGATTTCAGAGATTTCCGGGAAGGGCTGGAACAATGTGGTGGATATGAAACTCAGCATATTCTTCCAGTCGGGCAGATTGATTGACACGAAGCAGTCCATTGTTTATTCACAGGAGAGCGAATGGATAAAGGACATCATAGGTTCCAGTTGGTACAGTGTGATAAATCCTGCAGAACCGCCTTTACTGCGGGGAGCTGGAATACCGGAAGGAATATGTGCCGGACTACCTCGAACAGAAAAGGGCGAAGAACCGCGGCGAGCTTGACCGGATCATCGTGGAGGGGAAGCACCAGCCCATCGTCACCAAAGAGGAATTTGAGCAGGTGCAGAAACTGCTGGAGGACAAAAGCTCACAGATGGAGCAGTGCAGGAAGAACCGGGGCGTCTATTCGGATGACCTCTGGCGCAGGAAGCTGCGCTGCCAGTGCGGCCATTCCTTCGGGAAAGTGAAGTGGCATACCAAGACGGACATCGTCACCTACGCCTATAAGTGCTATTCCCAGAACCAGACGGGGACGGTCTCGGCGAGGCGGAAAAACGGGCTGAGTACCGAGGGCATCTGCCCGGTGGCGCTGGTGCAGGACTGGAAGCTGAACGCAACGGCGCAGAAAGTCCTCCATGACATCTTCGATGACCCGGAGGGGACGCTCAAGGGTGCGGCGGCAGTGCTTGGCGGCGGTGTGGCCGGTGTGGAGCAGACGGAAGTCCTGCGGGACAAATCCATCATAGAGGAACGCCTGAAAAAAGAACAGGGGCGCTATGAAACGCTCCTTGACATGAGGATGAACAATGAGATTCCGAAAGAGGTATTCAGCCGGAAACAGCAGGAGGTGGAGCAGCGGATCAGAGAGCTGGAACAGCAGATGGCGCAGTACCGTGACGTGAAGCCCGCCACGGAGGCGGACGTAAACGGCAAGCTGGAAGCCCTGCAGAGGCTCATGGGGCAGTTCACCATGCCGGAGGACGGGGAGTTTACAGCAGACGATATCGATAAATATGTGTACGGGATAAGGGTTTACGAAGACCACTTCGAGTGGCTGATGAACTTAAATCCCGATGCCCGCGGGGAACTGGATGATGCTGGTTCCCCTGTTTATTTTAAGACGATTACGGTGACGCCGGATGACGAGAGGGCGTGGTTCAAGGAACACCCCAAATGGTCAAAGTCCAATAAGTACGTCGAACTGGAGGCAAGGATTTATATTTAAAAACGAAAGAGGGAAAGGGCGGAATGGCTGCGCTACAGCCTTTCCACCCTTTCCGGCACTCTGCGGTTACAATTCTGCGGTCATTTCTTTTGCTTCTGTTGGCAGGCATTTCCCCAAAAACATCGCCCTGCAGTCGGAAAAACCAAGCAGATATGCGAGCATCCCATATCTTGAGCCGAGCGCGTTCTGCTCGCTGACATAGCGGTCAATCAGCAGCCGGATATCCACCGGCAGCCCTATCTTCTCCAGCTTGCCGGAGTATTCATCGGACCTCCGGAGAATCTCCTGGTATTCCCCGTCACTGTTCACGATGTCATTCATGACACCGTTCATGCGTGTGTCCATCAACTGGTACAGTGCAGAATCCTTTTCCATCCAATCCCTCCTTCCGTGGTGTCGTATCTTAACTCTGGTTTGGGAGGATAGCAAGGGGAAAAATAAAAAAGCCGGAAACTCTTGTAGCGTCCGACATTTTCTGATAATATATTCACATGGGGTACTGCCATAACGGGATAGGCGGTCAGTCTTTCGATGCAAACGCAGAGGGGACTGCCCCTCTGACTACGGGTAAAACCGGGAAAGGGGGGATGCTTGATGAGTGACTATGAACTGCTGACGGTTGTTCTGATGATTCTTGGGATCATCGTGTCAATCCTGATTGCTTACATAAACCACACAAAAAAGTAACCGCCCCCAGCCACGGAATGCGGTTACTGTTTTTGTAACTAACTTTCAGGACTGACCGTCTATCGGCAGTATTCCCTTTTGTGCTTTTATTGTAGCAGATTCCCCCGCATCTGTCAAACGCTTCGGAGCGTTCTGCTGAAATCATTCTATACTGAATTCCGCATAAAAGCAAGGGGATTTTGTCGAATCCCGTTTGTCGAATGTCGAATTGGGTGGGGTAAATGGGGTAAAGAGGGGTAAAAGTCCATAAAGTATCGTGGCGGTACAGGCGGCGATCAAGGATAAATGAGTTTCAGGGGGGTCACCGGGGTGACTGGTGAGCCCTTTTCTGCTCTATCGGAGATACTGCAAAATGGCAGGTTGAAATCCCATAAACTTGGAATGATCATTCTCGGAGGTAAAGCATAATGATACGTAATTTTTCTCCTAAGACAATGGAAGCTCTGGGTTATTATGTTTATGTATATTCCGATCCCGATACGAAGAAACCGTTCTATGTGGGTAAAGGTAAGGGAAATAGAGCATTCCAGCATCTCGATGATCAGTCGGAAAATGATAAGGTTAGGAAAATTGCTGAAATAAAAGCACGAGGCAAAGAACCGCTGATAGAAATCCTTGTTCATGGTTTGAATGAGGAAACAGCATTAAAGGTTGAGGCGGCGGCAATTGACCTCATTGGTATTGATCATCTTACAAATCAACAAAGAGGGCACGACTCTAGTACATACGGAAAGATTGAAGTATCAATGCTTGAGGCCAGGTATGTATGTAAGAAACTTTCTTTGGAGGATATTGGCATGTCAATCCGCAACAGGCAGATAAAGTTGAATATGCTTTTTCTGTATACGATGGTATGGTCATTGAGGTATATCAACCGATGCAGTGGTTTCCAAGTCTTTCAACATTTACTACAAGGCAGGAACTTGTTGCGGAGGAAAGATGTAAACAGAGGTATGAGTTTGTTGGAAAAATTGCGGATGCAGATGTAAGAGATTTATATGTTGGAAAGTCGGTGGCTGATTTGTTCTCTCGCGGAGAACAAAATCCAGTCAAGTATATATGGGGAAAAGACCAAAATAAATAAGAAGTTTTTAGACGAATATTTGTCCTTGAATGATATCATTTCTGTTCATATGTTACCTCAAGTCTGCTAGGGAAACTTGGCAGGCTCCTTTTGGCAAAAAAGCCACAAAATGTATGAAAATTATTGACAGCACCTACAAAATATAGTATTTTCAAATTGCAACAAGACATAATTTTCTTATGCACAAAACCGCGCAGGAACTTGTGTAAAATTTTTAGGAGGTAAGATGAAGTATCAAGCAGGAAACATTGTTGCACTAAAAGATGGAAGCACCGTTTATATTTTTGATGTTGATGAAAAGGCAAAAAATATCAGGTGGTAGATACTGAAGATGGAAATAAAATGAGAAGAATCTCTGAAAACGCAGTGTTTATGTTTCTCACATAAGGAACTAGGAGATTTTATCTTAATCAAAATGTATTGCCAAAAGAGAAGCCTGTTAGGAACTTTGCAGACTTCTTTTTTATGTAAAAAGCAGATCTCAGGATGGTTACAGGCTGTTGACAAATTATGTCATTATATGTTGTAATAGGAACAGAAAAAGGAAGCTGCCTGATAAAGAAGTTATTTATGCGGCGCAAATGCGCAGTATATTATTAGAAAGCTGTGAATTTATGAAACGATCAAAAAGCAAATATTTCTATGCGTTATTGATATTTTTTATCATAATCGTATTTCTTTTAGCGATATATGTATATTCCATCGTGACGGGAAATATCCTCGAAGATGCGGCAGTCAACAACATCAGGGAAGTTGCTGTGCATGACCGTAATACGATCACTATGTTTATTGAATATAGTTGGAAAAACCAGCAGCGCATAGGCGAAAGGCTGAAACGTAACAGCCAGAATCTCAAAACCGTAAGCCAGATAAACGAATATCTGGGAGTTGAAGCGTATGAATCAACCTTCGATAAAGTCTATCTGCTTATGGAAGACGGTTCCTATTATACCGATGTCACTTACAGAAAAGGCAGCGAAGATCCGGATTATTATCCGTATATGGATCTGTTCGCAGATACTGACAGTTACAAAGTCATCGGTTATGATTCGCTTCCTGTAATGGGCTCCGATAAAGTGGTGATTTATGGCTATAAATTGCCGGACAATCCAAAGGATGAATTATTATCCGGCATCAAAATAGGCGAAGATCAAAAAGAGGTTTATGCCGTGATAGGAGTCTGCAAGAGGTCTTCTATTGTGGACGGTCTTGTAATTGAAAATTATGTTGATGAAGCAGGCAATACGCAGGGCTACAGTTCGGTAGTCGATAAAAAAGGCGAATATGTGGTGGACAGAAAAGATGCGGCAAGTTCTGTTTCCGATAATTTGTTTGATATCGTGAAACGCTGTGACCGATCGAACCTCACGCCTTCCGAAGTGCAGGAAAAAATGCTTGCGGGCGAAGAATTTTGGTTCTATATGGAAAAGAACGGCGTTGGCGAACTGAACTACTGCGCTCCGTTAAACAGCAGCAGCGTCAACTGGTATTTTATCATGTCGGTAAACGATCAGGTGGTGAAAGACCAGACGAAATTATTTGTTCTGCTTATCATTGCAGCAATGAGCGCGGCGATCATTGCCATCATCATTGCGTTCGTATTGACCATTATCATGCAAAGAAAAACTCAGATAGCCTACGCTCAGGAAAAGGCACAAAGCGAATTTTTGTCCAATATGAGCCACGAGATCCGCACGCCCTTGAATGGTATTGTGGGATTAAATTATCTGATGATGAATGCGATCGACACTCCGGAGAAACATCTGCAGATAAAAGAGTGGCTGAAGAAATCGCAGAATACAGCAGAATATCTGCTTGCGCTCATAAACGATGTGCTGGATATCTCCAAACTTCAGGAGGGGAAAGTGGAAATTACCCGTGCCCCGATGTTTGTCGAAACCATGTCAGAGTCTGTTTATTCGATGCAGTACGATAATATTACAGGGCGTGGAGTTGAATTTATAAAAGATATCCATATAACAGTCCCGTGTATACAGTGTGATGAGGTACATATAAAACAAGTGCTTATGAACATTGTCGGCAACGCGGCAAAATTTACTCCGGCAGGAGGATCTATAAAATTTTCGGTCCATCAGAGCATGATCGACGAAAATCACGTTATGACTACATTTGTCTGTGAGGATACAGGCTGCGGAATGAGCAGGGAATTTCTGAATGAAATCTTTAATAAATTTACCCAGGACCGCAACAGCATCCCCAACTCCACCAAAGGCACAGGCTTGGGAATGGCTATCAGCAAGCTGCTGGTAAATGCAATGGGAGGAGAAATAAGTGTAGAGAGCGAATTAAATAAAGGCAGTACGTTTACGGTTGAAATCCCTGCTGAAATTTGTGATATTCCTGACTATCTGAAGATCCATTCGGAGGATGCTGAAAAAACAGCGGATCATTCCGGCAACGGCGCCAAGTCAACGAAAATCCTTGTCGCCGAAGATAACGAACTGAATGCGGAAATCCTGATGGAGATACTGAGCCAGTTCGGATTTGTTCCTGTACACGCCCAGAACGGTCAGAAGGCTGTGGAGATCTTTGAGAGCTCAGAGATAAACGAGTTCAAAATCATCCTTATGGATATGCGTATGCCTGTCCTGGACGGCTGTGAGGCGTCGGCAAGGATCAGAAGACTTGACCGTGAAGATGCCAAAACTGTTACCATATTTGCCTGTACCGCAAACAGTTTTCAGGAGGACAGGGTCAAGGCTTTAGGCAGCGGAATGAACGACTTTTTAACAAAGCCGATAGATATCAATACCCTGCTCCGTAAAATGGAGGAAATCGATCGTGAAAAACGTAACAGTCAATAAGAAGAAAAAAATCAAAAAAAGAATCACGGCATTTTTATTGCAGTTCATCCTGGCGGCGTCATTCTGCCTTTCCGGCTGTTTTGGACAAACAAAACCGGAAAAAGAAATTATTATAAAAGTGCCTCATACCAGCACCATGAATTGCATTTCCAATGAAAATATAAAAAACGTCCGGACTCTGCTTGAACTTGCAAGCGAAGATTTTGTAGCGCAATATGACAAAAAAGTTAAAATAAAAGTCATAGAATTTGATGGCGGCGCGGAAACTAAGGCAATAACAAATTCTTTCGGTAAAAGCGATGCGGCCGATATATTATATGACGGATTTTTCAATATGAGTTCGTTTATCCATACAGGAAAAGTTGTTCCTATAGACGATGTCCTTACACCGGAAATGAAAGAGGATATATCTCCTGCTTATTTGGAACAGGGACGGTTTAATAATAAGCTCTATATGCTGCCCTATATGAGTTCCGAGAACATTCTCATATACAACAGGGAAATGCTTGAAAAATACGGTTTGAGCGAATACATTGACGAGGGCGCAGTGATTTCAAACTGGAGCATTGAGGACTGGACTAAGATACTGAATACGCTTGCGGACGGATTTGCAAAAGAAGGCAAAGGGAAAGTCCCCATGATGATGTACGCAAAAGATAATCAGGGCGATACCCATATCATGACGATGCTTCGCGCTTTCGGCGGTGATCTGTTTGACAGCAGCAATAATTTTGATCTTGCAGATGATCCCAATGTTATTTCTGCTCTCAGGTGGCTTCAGAACGGTGTGGATTCAGGCTGGTATCTGCCTGTTCCGTATTACAAAACAATGTCCGATAACAGCAGTAAATTCAAAATGGACGAGCTTACTTTTTATAACTTTAATCTGGGAAGTTCCACGTACAGCAGAGTAATAGAAGATTACAATGCGGAAACAAATACTTTTAAGAAATACGGCTTTGTTAATTACCCCGGTAATCACTGTACGATCTTCAACGAGGGATTTGAGATCTTCGACAACGGCGACAGCGAAAAAATAGAAATAGCGAAAGATTTCATAAGATATTTCTATGAAACCGATAAATGGCTTGAATGTTCCGCCGGAAGCATCCCTGTAAGCAAAAAAGTCATGGAAAAATATAAAGATGATATTTTGCTTTTGGAGGCGTTCTCACAGAATGCCGTAAATTCAGTTGATTATACACATAATCTCCCGAACTGGCAGGGAAGTGAAAATTCTGTCAGGAGTGTATTTTACAAAGAAATAGCGTTGCTTCTGACCAAAGATGCGGACGGTAATTTTGCGGTCACTCCTGAAGAATGCGCAAGGAATTTACAGGAAAAATTAAATACAGCCATATCGGAAGGACGCAAAAACAGTACACTTCATGAGTAAGGGTCTGCTCGTTATCTTTTTTTACAGATCCTAATGAACATACGGATCTCAATGACCGGTCAGGCTTCGGATTGACGGACAGTGTGAAAGTAATGCTCAATCTATTTGAGGACGCGTAAATGATAAGAAGAAGTGTAAAGAAGAAAACAGAGGCTGACAAATTCTGACGAATGATGATTTGAAAGCTGTCAATAGGACAATATATTTTCGCATTTGTAAATGGTAAAGCATAAACAAATACATTGCTTTCCTGCATGATTTTTGATAAAGCAGGATAATTGTTACGCCAGGTAATAAAATTTGATGTTAGGAATGAATTATAGAAATAATCTTGCTCATTGGCTTGGGGTGAGAAACAGGGACCTAAATAGTATGTTAGTGGCAAAATTATTTTTCTTATATATAGATGTCATATATACTATTTTCTGGTATTTTTATAAAGAGAGGCGGGATGAAAAGGAGCAATAACTCTGTCACCCAGAGGTGTCTTGATTTTCGGTGGAATAAGACCGCAGAAAACTCACAAATCCCGAAAATACGGCATTTCTTTTACTATTACTATATAGACCTGAAAAATATATTATTTCCTTATGTTCTAAAGGGCATTTTACATGCGGGAGGGGATAAAATGCCCACCATGAGGGTAATTCGTCCACTCCGTCACCTCACCGCACAGGCGGCGATCAATAATAAATGAGTTTTTGAGGTCGGATGTGATTTGACGAAATAAAGTGAAAATGGCTTAAAAAAGATTGAGCGTCAAGGGGTTCACCAAAATGGAGGGTGCCCCCCTTTTTCACACTATCTAAGATATCGCATTGAGAGTGGCGATGAGGGACCTGGTCCCTATTTATGAGTTCGGAGTAGAAGGAGAAGATTCCGAGTCTATTTACAATATAGATATCTGTCTTCCCAATCAATCACCTATATATGACCAATAAAAATATAGCGGGATATTATGAATTTTATAAACTTGTCGGTCGGGAACAGGCAATCCAAAAACGGTAAATACTCAACCATGAGTACCACAAAAAGAAAGAACCGCCATTTACTGGCGATTCCCATATATTTGAACCTTG
>CANPWA010000013.1 GCA_947581865.1 uncultured Acetatifactor sp.
TGGCAGAAAAACCTGTTGGAAAACACGGTGTCAGAGCCATGCTTTTGCATCGAGGTTTAATGAGCAGACACTAAATATGAAAAAGTTCAGTAGGTGAACACATGGACAAATTAATTGAGAAACTTGGCTTGTATGATATCTGGGCAACAATTTTTCCCGGGGGAGTTTTTCTGATACTTGCAAGAACTCTTTATGATTTTATGAATACCTTACAGGACACACTTTCTGGTGTTGACAGCGTTGTGGCAAAGCTGTTGCTCGTATATAGAGCGCGCATATATGTGCCAAGTACATTAAACGAACTACTAGTATTTTTCATGTTGTCATATGTAGTAGGTTCTATTCTGCATGAACTTAGTAGCATATTTAAGCATCGAGTATTATATAGTGCAGGAAAACCGACAGAGTTTCTGCTTGAAAGCGACAGGGGACTTTTTAGTGAAGAAGAGGTGAAACAGCTGAAAGCTGTTTATAGGGAATTAATGGAGACATCTGTTAACAATGACGATAAAGATGATAAAGATGATAAAGAGAGGCTTCTGTTTAAAAGTCAGAAATTGTTCCACATAATGAATGCGGCACTCCAGAGCAGAAAAATATCCGGACAGTATGTAAAACTAAACGTGATACATAATACTTGTCTTACATTGTCGGTCACATTAATATTGAACTTAGGACTGATACTTATGTTCGGATCGGAGTTTCTGATTCAAGGAAGATGCGACTGGATACTCCCTACAATTAGTTTGGTAGCAACACTTGGAATCAGCATAGCGATACTTATAAAAAGAGGCAAAAAATACCACAGGTACTGGGTCAAGAACATAGTTTTCGCTTTTTGTCAGATGAACAGGGAGAAATCATTAAAAGCATAAGGATATTGTGCTGGAAGAATAATTATGAAGAACATAGACTTACTTTTAATTAATCCGCCCTTCCACCGGCGCAATGGAAGCGGCTCAATTTTTCCGTTGGGTTTGGGATATATTATGTCCTCTGTTATGGACAATGGTTTCACATACGATTTCATAGACTGCTGTAAGCTGATTGGTGCTTTTTGGCAAAGCGATTTGGTATGGCTGCGGGCAGAGCTTCTGCGGAGACTGAAGGAATATAACCCTGTCCTTGTCGGAATAGGCCCTTGTATAACGACGCAAGTAAAAGCACTTAAGATTATAGCAGAATGTTGCAGGGAAGTATATGGGGAGGAACGAATATACTGCGGGGGTCCACTTGCGTCCATTGACGGGCAAGAGTGGTTCTTTTTTGATTTTCTGGGTCTTAAATACATCGTCAAGGGGGATGGGGAACGGGCGGTGGTGGAAATGCTTCGTACATTGAAGAACGGAAGTTGTCTGAATGCGTGCGGATGCGTTACAACGTCTGATAGGACAGTGTATAATGAGATTGATGACATTGATGAAATTTCGTTCCCTCAGAGACCGGATATGCTCAGTAATATTATTTCTACTAGACGTCGGGGCGATGGGAAGATTACGGCAACGATGGTTACATCTAGGGGCTGCTTGTATAATTGCAGATACTGTGTTTCTGGCAATCTATTCTATAAACATTTCAGAAAGCGTAGTATCGGGAATATCTTGGATGAAATGGCGGTTTTGAAAAAAACTTATGGAATTACAGACGTAATTTTCTATGATGATTGTTTCTTTGCTAAGCCGGCGAAGGCTCATAATGATATCTATGATTTTTGTACTGCACTTTTGGAACGGAATTTGGATATGACATGGCAGATGGAAATACGATGTGATTTATTGCAGCAGATCGATCATGAGGATATCCAACTATTGTACCGATCCGGGTGCCGGCAGATGAACTTAGGTGTTGAGAAAACCACATCCGAGGCACTTAAGTATCTTGGGAAACATATTACCCTTACTGATTGCTCAAGGAAGATTCAACTCATAAAAGATATTTCAGAGATGAAAGTATCTGGAACATTTATTCTGGGTGGAAAGGATGAAACAGAGGAGGATATTCTGCATATTATTCAGGGGTCCAAGGAGATGAATCTTGATTTTGCACATTATAGTCCTCTTTTTGTATACCCAGGGACGCCAATTTATGACGAATATTTCGGTAGCGCCGGTGCAACAGCTTGGGTAGAAAGCATCATGAAAGATAGCTGGCCATGGGGCGAGGTGGTCTATGAGACACCTGCCGTGAATCGGAATAAGCTAATGGGACTAATTAATATAGCATATAGTAAGTTTTATGAAGGCTCGCCATGTCAAGAGGAAAGTATGGTGACGGATAGGTTTAACCTGAAAGGACGATGTAATGAAAATTTATGACCGTTTATACCATGAGATGAAATTCCCAGCAATCATTATGGAACTTTTAAATTGTCCGGGACTGTTGCGACTCAGGGATGTGCGGATGGCGAACAACCAGTTTGTGGCATTCCCAGCATTTGCAACAGTCTCAAGGTATGAACATTCTCTGGGTGTATGCTATCTGGCAGGGATATGTGCAGATAAACTCGACCTTGATGAAAAAAGTCGGACTGAACTCATGATGGCCTGCCTGTATCATGATGTTGGAACTCCACCTTTCGCTCATGCGATGGAGGAGGTGCTACAGGCAAAGTTTGGATTTAATCATGAGAAGAATTTAAAGGATTTGATTATGGGAACAACGGGTGAATTTGATGGCGAGATGGCTCAGGTTTATCAGGGGCAGAGCTTAAAACTGCGCAGTATATGTCAGAATGCCAGGGCTAGGAGGTTGAGGCTTGACCTCGAGCGGATTGCCTTAATGGCTGTCGGTGACCCGGAGGAGCCGTTGTCCGGCTTGGTAAATAGTAAGGGAATGGATTTGGACAACATTGACAACATATTCCGCGCCTCATCCGCCATGGGGATTATACAGGGAGATTGCGGCGGAATGGCGAAGATGCTTGCCGGTGCATTTCGAATTCAAGACGGGGAAGTTTGTCTTGATGGATTATTCCTAGATCATATTCGGGACTGGCAGAGAATTCGTGATATTCAGTATACGGCTATATTTGAAAGCGTGGATGATTTTGCCTATCAAACAATGGTGAAAGAGGCAATCGGTATGATGTTTGAGGAGGATGAGAACGTAAAGTTGGACAAACAGTCCTGGAGGTTGACGGATTCGGAGATAACAAATAACTATCTTCTTCTACATACGAAAAGCCGGGAAATTATGCGTCGGGTACTCCTTTGCCAACCGTATACATGTTTGGGAATCTTGTACTTGAGAGGAAACAATGTCGTGTCTTATGTGAATAGGCATTTGAAGGACATCGGGTGTGTTGTTGGGAAATATTTTGTGAAATTCATGGGTTTGTCCGAAAAACAGTTGCTATCCGTAGGTGTACCGGCTGTGGTTGCCAATTTTTATCCGGATAAACGGAAACGTGCTATTTTGAACCAGGTTGTATGGGTAAAAAAAGACGCAATCAATAAAACAGCGTTCATACCTGGTGCTCTACTGGGATTTTTTACACCATTTGCGAATGAGAATTATAGAAATGTGCAGGAAGATGACATGCTACGCAGAAAAAGAGTATCTTTTGGGAGGCATCAGTTGGAGGAAGTGAGGGAGTTGTTGAAAAAGGAACTTCTGAAAGATTTTGAAGTAATGATTTATGAAGGAGGAAAAGGCAGAAATGGAGAAGCTGATTCAGACACTGGAACGAATCAACTGGGATTTTTCTGATTACAGCAGCGTAAAGTTTCCATTGGACATCAATTCCATACCATGGTATCCAGCTACATTCCCTTCACTGATACCGAAATTCCTGATTGCGCTGTTGTCTGGTAAGGGGAGCGTGGTTTTGGATCCTTTTGGTGGAAAAGGGACGGTGGCTGTGGAGGCCCTGAAACAGGGACGAAAGTTTGTGTATAATGACCTGAATCCATTTGCGGCAGATATTGCCAGAAATATAATGGGTACTCTTTTGGGTAGCTTTGAGGACGGTGAGCAGATTACTAAGATTATTCGGTCTGACAGGGAAATGCTAGAAAAGGACAAGTTGCGCCAGTGTGAGGACGATGAGTATGTAGGGAAGGATGAGACGGTTATAAATCAGCTTTATGAGCAGGATTTTTGGAACAGGCTTGATCGGAATGGGATAAATCGGGACGTGGTTTATTGGTACCACAAAGATACTCTGCGGGAGATGCTTGCCATATATGATGCGATAACTGGGGGAGAGAAAGATTTTTCATACCATGTGAGGAAATTTGCGTTTGCAGCAATCCTGAAGGGGGTCAGTTCTCAGAGAGGTCATTTTACATATGTTACAGACAATTGCCTACCTGAAACGATACGGTATTATAATGCGAGTGCGGCTTATTGCAGTATGCTGGAGCGGGTGGACGGCGCTGTAAAGGAATTTCGGAAACAGTTCTCAGCGGTGAATTTCGGGGGGAATTTGCATCATTTGATCGGAGAGTCTGTCATTCATTGTGGAGACGCCCGGGGACTTGACTGGTTGGGGGATGAAAGCGTTGATCTTGTGATTACATCACCACCGTATCTTTGTGCCCAGGACTATGTGAAAACAATGCGATTAATTAATCTATTTTTCCCAGAAGAGAATCTCCAGGATATTATCAGTAAGGAGATTGGTGCCAGATTCATGAGAAGAAAGAAATCAGAAACGGTTGTTCAGAATTTTTATGATGACTTGGACAGGGTAATAGGAGAACTGTGGCGGGTACTAAAAGAGGATGGGTATTTCTGCTTGATTATCGGTCAAGGAAAAGGAAAGATAACTGACGGGTATGATACAGTACAGGCGGTTGTCGATATTGCGGTTGAAAAGCATGGATTTGATAAGGTATTTCAGACGGTACGGCGGATTAGCTACAAGATGGTGCGGATTGGCGGCGTGGACAATGAGGAAATTTTTGTTTTTCATAAGAGAAAGCGGGAGGGAAAGGGATGAGTTTTCCATGGGTCATTGGAGTATTGTCGACGGATTATGATCTTCATGATTACCGACAGGCTGTTATAAGAAGTATAAAGGAAGCTGGGGCGGTTCCATCGGCGTTTGAACTGCCTGATTTTCCGGTGGAAACGGATGAGCATAGTCATGATGCCTGCTTGACCGCTTTGAAAAGGACGCATATTGCGCTTCTTATTGTAGATAAAAGATATGGCGGAATATATTATGCTTCAGAAAAAGAGTCCATTACAGAAAAGGAATATCTGGAAACAATCAAAAGCGTAATACCTTGTCTGATTTTTGTTAATCAAAAGACTTGGGATGAAAGGCATTTTTATTACACAGATCTAAAAGCAAGTGGGAAGACGGAGGAAGAATTCAAAAAGGAATATACCTGCAAGCATGTAGAAAAGGTAGAAACACTTCAATTCGTGGAGCGTCTCCGAAAGATATATGATGAGAAAAATGTAAGCGGATGGATTAGCTTTTATGATGACATTCCTGCCCTGATTTCAATAATTGAGGGAAAACTGCGAGGTTTGTCGCGATTCTGGCTGCGAAAGATTGTTGAAGAGCAGTGCAAGACTCTGAAAGCAAGGAAGACTTCGACCTGTTTTGGTATGTCTCTTGGTGATGTGCTTAAGAAGGGATACTATTTAAATCCAGAGTATGAAATAAACTCCGGTGATGTTTTCGAAGAGACGAAGGAATTAGAGCATATAGTGGTGGACGAGTTATGTCAGAACAAATCCATCCTTATCTATGGAGAGGCCGGGTATGGAAAGACAACCATTCTGGCAAAAAGTTTTCTGGATCATGCTGATCAGTTTTTTCAGGACGATGGGTATGATATTCCCTTCTATATCTGGCTGAAAAATAAGGACAGCCAGTATCACTTTGACTTTATGAAATATCTACAGGAATGTTTTGCAGAATATTGGGAAAGAGAACCTTATCCGTATTTGAGTATTGAATCTGTTAAGCCATATTTTTATTTAGATGGTATGGATGAGCTTGCGGAGAAGCTGAGCCCAGAAGAGACCGAGAGAATCAGACAGTCGTCAATATTCAGAAAACCAGTGTTACTGACTTGTAGGCATCAATATGCGATGCGCAATCTGCATGAGTTCGACCTGGTAAATAAATTTAATGTTCATGTGGAAATAAAAAAATGGAGTCGGCCGAAAGCACAGAAGTATATTAATAATTTTTGTAGGATTCGAAACGTGGATCAGAATTTTAAGGCTAAGGTGTATGCGTTGTTAACAGGTAATAGCGATCTTAGTAATGTACTTGACAATCCTCTTTTGATTACGATGTTACTATGGATAATCGAAGAGAACCGTATGAGTATTCCGGAAACGATTACTACTAGGGTAGAGCTTTTTCGGGAATCCCTTAAGCTGATGGCCAGAAGAGAGTGTGGAAAGGGAAGGATGGGTAATCTTGGCGAGAATGAGTTGCTCCTTATATGGTCCTATTATGCATGGCTATTTTATGAAAAAAAACTGCAACGAAAATCTGCTAAGGTAAAACATCTTCTTTCTGAACTTCAGACAGTTTTCCTTTCCCAGTATGGGATTGGTTATAATGAAAGTATTTTTGAGGCTGTTTTTGATTCAAATGAAGAAACGGTATTTGGAACATTTCATGAGCAGTTCCTTGAGTTCCTGATAGCCAATACCTTGAATTATGCCTGTCTGAATAAATGTGAGCCATATCCGACGTTTCTAAAATATGTCGTGAGGCCGGAGATTAATAAATACTTTAGGGGAATATGGGAAGAAGGGACGGAGGAAGAGAAAGCAAACGTTGCAAAAAACATCTTTGATATATATATGGAAAAACAGGGATATTTTGAGGATGAGGCTGTACGAATTAGAGTACATGCAATTTATCATGTTACACGTTTGGAATGCGCGGAAAGAAAAAAGTACATTCAGAGGGCGTTTGAAATTGAAAAAACGATTCCTGTGAGGTTGTCATTATTTTTTGGAGCTATCAAAATGGGGCAACTTGATAAAGAGCAGGAGTTTTATGATTTATTATGTCAGAACCAGGAGTATAGCGTGGCGAATAGAGGATACCATCTGGCCTATTATGGCGATATGCAGGATGAAGGAGAACTGCCATTCAAAGACACAGGGAGTGAAGACTGGGTCAATACATTGAAAGCGTTTATCAGGCATTTTGAGAGTGGATTGAGGGAACATTATTATTTGTGGCGGGTTGACCTTGTGACTATGTTACAGTTAATGGAGGCTAGGGGAACGACAGAACCATTATTACTGGAGGATTTGGAGATATTAGAGAAACATATAAATAATCCCTGCATAAAAGACCGTGAATCTTTTCAAAAAAAAGTAGAAGTGACATTTAGTGAGTTTAAGAAAAGATACAGAAGCTACCAAAATTTATAATACATATGTTGTTAAAAAGAATAAAAAGACAGACCGCCGCATATGAGATGCATTTCCCATTGTGGCAGTCTGTCTTTTTTCATACCTATTTACTGATATGATACGATTTTGTTTGGAAGTTAGGAATGGAATTACAGTTAGCGTGTTTTACAGTTATGGCTTTTTTTATTTGCTTTTTAATAAAAGAGTGAATGTTGAAATATAAAATAGATGTCAATTTTGCATAAAACTTGACAATGTAAAGATTATGCAATATAATGTTTACATTGCCAAGTTGGAGGCCGATATGGAAAAAAGGATATACCATCATAAAGATTTGAAAAATGAACTGATCGAAAAAGGCATAGAATTGGTCAGCGAAAGCGGTTTAAATCAATTATCGCTGCGAAAAGTTGCCCAGGCTTGTAATGTTAGTCATGCTGCGCCATATAGCCACTTTAAAAATAAAGAGGAATTGTTTGAAGCAATGCAGTTATTTATCACGGAACAGTTTTCAAATATGTTAGAAGAAGTCATTGCGGTATATAAAGATCAACCCAATTTTTTGTTGGAATTTGGAAAGGCTTACATAAGGTTTTTTATGGAAAAGCCGCAATACTTTACTTTTTTGTTCCAACATGGAAAAAATATACTGATCAATTTAGATATTCGTGACGGGAATGAGAAAAATTATAAACCATTTGTTATATACAAAGAGCAGATATTGAATATGCTTGCGCATTCAGATATGTCATTGGATCAAAAAGAAGACTGGATGATCGCGCTTTTTGGATATATCCATGGTTTGGCCTCATTAGCGACAATGGAAAACGTACATTATACAATGGGGTGGGAAAATAAGCTGGAAGATTTAATATCTATTTTCACTGTTGATTTTTAGAAGGAATTATGTATGACTGGAATATATTTAAGCGGGACAGGTAATACAAAATACTGTATTGAAAAATTATCCTCCTTGATCGATCCTTCGGCAAAAATCATACCGTTAGAAAGTGATGATGTCATTAAGGAAATTGAAAAAAATGATACTATAATACTTGCTTATCCGATACAGTTTTCAAACGCGCCGTATATGGTCAGAGATTTTATTTGCAGAAATAGAACACTGTGGAACGGTAAAAAAGTTTTATGTATGGCTACGATGGGAGCGTTTAGTGGTGACGGCGCCGGCTGCACGGCAAGGCTGCTCAAAAAGTACGGTGCGGTTATCCTCGGCGGGAGCCATATTAAAATGCCTGATTCCGTTTGCGACAGCGCGCTTTTAAAGAAAAGCATCGAGAAAAATAAGCAGATTGTCGCACAAGCCAATAGAAAAATTGAATTGACCGCACAGCAGATAAAACAAGGGAAATATCCAAAAGAAGGCCTAAATTTCAGCTCTCATATGATCGGTCTTTTGGGACAACGACTTTGGTTTTATGGGAAGACGAAAGGATACACGGACAAACTGAAGATACATACAGGCTGCATAGGCTGCGGTTTATGCGCATCTCTGTGCCCGATGAAAAATATTTCTATCAAAAACGGAAAAGCCGTTTCCGGAAATAAATGTACAATGTGCTATCGTTGCATCAGCCGATGTCCCCAAAAAGCGATAACGCTTTTGAGAGAGGAGGTCGTTGAACAATGCAGAATAGAAAAATACTTATAAATTGGATATGTTGTCCTATTTGTGGCAATAAAACTCGCAGCCGAATGCGAGAAGATACAGAATTGAAAAACTTTCCTCTCTATTGTCCAAAATGTAAGCGAGAAACACTGATTGAAGCAAAAAATTTACATATAAATGTTGTCAAAGAGCCAGACGCACAGACGCAGAGCCGATAACATGCAGATTTTAAATTGCGGTTATCGGTTTTTTGTTTTTGATAAAATCGATTGAAAGGAACTACGCTACAATGTAGGTCTTTTTAAAGGTACTGCATTGTATTTTGTATGGAAAAGTATATCAAAATATATTTAGATTGGAGATCCATATAATGAATATAAAGTGGATAATCAATAAATATAGACTAAAAAAATTTTCAAAGTTAATAATTTATTTTACACATTAAGGTGTATCGGAATGAGGTATAAAAACTTCAATGCGATACACCTTTTTTAATGGTATGAAATTTGTCTGATTTTAGAATTTACTATGTCTTTTGCCTATACAGATTTGCGGAGAAAATTTGGGCTAGCACTGCCCTATTCCAGCAAGAATCTCGTTTCAGTTTATTGCTTGATATACGGCTGGTTTGACAGCATGGCTTTCTGCGTTTCCCATACCTGCTGCATCAGCTCCTTTACCTGCTTCACATCGGCGGCATAGACATTCCCCGTGGCGTTCATGCGCTTGGCGATCTGGTTCAGGCTGCCGCTGATCCTGCCGAGGGTGGCGTTGTATTCCCGCAGGTCAGAGTAGTCAACATCATAGACATAGCCGTACAAAATCTGGTGGCGCAGAAAGGCGGATTTGCTTTTCCTGCCGGACGCCTTTACTTTCTGCTCCAGTATGTACTGCTCATCGTCACTGAGATAGATTTTCAGCTCGTTCTTTCGTTCTCGCTCTGCCATTTTTGTGTTCTCCGCTCCGCTTCGGTCGTTGCCGGACAGGCGCCACTGGCGCCTGTCCGGCAACCTTTCTGTGATGGATTGATGAAAGCATTTTACACAATCTTCTGTCCCGTTACGGGGGATATTCGTGCAAAAAAATTAGTGAAAAAATCAGAAATTCCGGCAGGATGCTTTTGGGATTTTTGAGCGCAGAGGGGGGTTAGGGGGAAGCTTTCCCCTGCAAGCAATTTTTTCAAGTTTCCGTCTTTGGGAAAATTGAAAAAATCCAGCCTGTGAGGGAACACAGGCAGTGCTTGCTATTCTTCCACGGAAAGCGCCTGCGTCTTTCCGGCAACCGGAAAAAACAATGGGATTTTTCAGTGGAATGTACCCATACAGAGGATATTCCTTTTTCTAAAATAACCACAGGGAATAAAGCAGAGGAAGGAGGTGGGTTATGTTGGACAACGCATTCCAGCGGCGGCGTGAAATCGAGCGTATGCTGCTGTCGGGGAAAAGGCTTACGACATCGGGCATGATGGCAAGGTACGGCGTTGGCAGGAACGCCATACGCAGGGACTTTGACATTATCGGCGAAGAACTTCCCGTGGTGTCAAAGCAGGGATATGACGGCGGCTATTTTCTGATAGACGGCGTAGGGCAGCACCAGAACTCCCTCTCGCATGAGCAACTGGAATGCTTGGAAAAGGTTGCTGCTTTCTGTGGGACAGAGGACAGGGAAACAATCCTGTCGATCATACATGAATTTGGTCCCTACTGCGAAAAGAATACATAGAAAGTGTCTGCCATTCTTGTAAAGCATATAAAGCGTTTTATATGTTTTTTGGGCTGGCAGGCGGAAAGGAGTGAACGGCTTGGATAAAGCGGAACGGCGTGCGGAAATCATCAGCATTTTGGCAGCAAGGGGACACGCAACCACGGGCGAGCTTGCGCAGGACTTAAACGTCCACAGGCGGACGATCATGAATGACATTTCCTATCTGTCTTTTGGCTATCCGATTTACACAAAACCGGGGGAAGGAGGCGGGGTTTTCATCATGGCAAGCTACAAGCCTTATGGCAATACGCTCACGCAGTCAGAAACGGAAACGCTGTGCGGGCTGTATGAAAAGGCAGAGGGGAAAGAAAAGGAAATACTGTATCGCATTATCCGCAAGTACGGGGCAGACAAGCTGGAGTTTTAATGCCCGGCAACAAACAAGTGAATAAAAGAATCCCGCATGGCATCCTGCAATTCTTCCCAACTGTTTGCAGGAATTTTTAAGGGATTGGAAATCAAACACAGCGCAAGGGCAGTCACAGGCTTATGGGAAAAGCCTGGGCTGTCCTTTTTGTGCTTTTTAAGCACCTAGGAGAGGAGGGCAAATCGTGAAAGAAGTCCCAATCTGGGAGAAAAGCAATTTAAGTCTGGAAGAAGCGGCTGCCTATTCTGGCATTGGCATCAATAAGCTGCGTGAGCTGACGAATGACCAAAACTGCCGTTTTGTATTATGGGTTGGAAACAAGCGTTTGATTAAGCGCCGTCTGTTTGACCAGTACATTGAGCAAGAGTATTCCATTTGACATAGTTATCTAAATTCTTGCGGTTTTTGTGAATCTTGTAGTGTAATGTTGGTCTTGATATGGTACAATGGGAATGCGGCGAACGGCAGCTCGAAACGATGTTTCTCGCTGTCGTTACACTCACATAAAAATGCAATGTTAACAATGTGACAGCAAGCTGTCATTGTTGCCCCGCATTTTTACGTTCGCCGCATATCGTCATATCAAGGCTCTTTCCATTACGGAAAGGAGTTTGAAAAATGTCTGAGAAACGAAAAGACCATAAAGGACGAATCTTAAAGACAGGAGAGAGCCAGAGAAAAGACCTGATTTATCAATATCGTTATACGGATACCAGAGGGAAACGGCAGACCATTTATTCTTCCGATCTGAAAGAACTTCGGGAGAAAGAAAAGGAGATCCAAAGGCAGCTTGATGACGGGATTGACTATGCCGCAGGAAAGATTACCGTGATTGCCCTTTTGGAGCGCTATATCAGTCTGAAACAGGGAGTGCGCTACAATACCAAAGTCGGGTACAGTTTTGTGCTGAACCTGATCAAAAAAGAAGATTTTGGGTACAGGCAGATAAAGGATATTAAAGTGTCCGATGCCCAGCAGTGGATCATGAAGCTGCACAATGACGGGAAAGGATACAGCACGATCACGAGTGTCAGGGGTGTTGTCAAGCCGGCGTTTCAGATGGCATACAACGAGGATATTATCCGCAGGAATCCTTTTGATTTCAAACTGGTCGATGTTGTGCCCAATGATTCACAAAAGCGGATTGCCATGACGGAGGAACAGCAGACGCTTTGGATGGACTTTATCCGTGAGGACAAAACCTATGCAAAGTATTATGATGAGTTTGTTGTACTTCTGGGAACGGGGATGCGTGTCAGCGAATTTTGCGGCTTGACGAAAAGCGATCTTGATTTCATAAACCGAAAAATCCGTGTTGACAAGCAGCTTGTCCGAGAGCGGAGCGGAAAATATTATGTGGAAAAGACAAAGACGGAGTGCGGCTGTCGTTTCATTCCGATGACAGAGGAAGTCTGTCAAAGTCTGAAAAATATTTTTGCCCGCCGAAAGCGGCTAAAGACGGAAACGGTGATTGACGGATACAGCGGTTTTCTCCTGTTGGACAAGGACGATAAGCCAAAGGTGGCGCTGCATATCGAGAATGAGATGCGTTGGGCGATGAAGAAATATAAGAAACTTTATCCCGACAAGCCGCTTCCTCACATCACGCCTCATGTATTCCGGCACACGTTCTGTACGAACATGGCAAATGCGGGCATGGATATTAAGACCTTGCAGTACGTTATGGGACATTCCGATGTAGGCGTTACGCTGAATGTTTATACTCATGCGAGTTTTGACAGGGCGGCGGAGCAGATGGCGAAAATCATTGATTTTAAAGATGATGGAGCGCAGAGGAAACAGAGAAAATCAGGTTAAAAATTAAGAAGTTTACTACACCAATTACTACACCATTTGCCCGTAAATTTGCGTAGATTTATGAAGATTTACATAAATCAAGGCAAAAACCAAAATCAGAGTAAAACGCCAAACCCCTTGAAAAATCAAGGTTTACAGGCTTATGAAGGGATATAATAACTATGATAAAAATACTTTTCGTCTGCCACGGCAATATCTGCCGTTCCACCATGGCCCAGAGTGTAATGACTCACCTGGTCAGCCAACGGAATCTTTCTGACCGGTTTCACATCGACTCTGCGGCGACCAGCCGCGAGGAGATTGGCAATCCTCCTCATCATGGCACGGTGGACAAACTGCGCCGGGAGGGGATCGCTGTGGTGCCTCACCGGGCGGTGCAGATGTGCCGGGAGGATTACGACAAATACGATTATCTTATCGGCATGGACAGCGCCAATATCCGCAATATGCTGCAGATCGCAGGAGGGGACCCGGGGCGGAAGCTATATAAGCTGTCTGATTTTGCAGGGGGACGGGGAGATATTGCGGATCCCTGGTATACCGGGAATTTTGAGGACACTTACCGGGATGTGCTGGCAGGGTGCCAGGGGCTGCTCACATATTGTATGGAACATCCGGGGCAGGGAGCGTTGTAAGAGAGGAAGGGAGAAGACTTAAGATGTCAAAGAAGGAGAAAGAAGGAAAGACCAATGCCATGCGCATTTTAGATAAAAATAAGATACCCTATCAGGTGGTTACCTATGACTGTGAGGAGTTCATCGATGGAGTCCATGTGGCTGACCAGCTTGGTCAACCGTATGACATCAGCTTCAAAACATTGGTGACGGTGGGAAAAAGCGGCGGTCATTATGTGTTCGTGCTTCCTGTGGATAAAGAGGTGGATCTGAAGAAAGCAGCAAGGTGCGCGGGGGAGAAGTCGGTAGAGATGCTGCATGTGAAAGATATTAACGCGGTGACCGGATACATACGGGGCGGTTGTACGCCTGTAGGTATGAAGAAGTTGTTTCCCACATTCATTCATGAAAGCGCGGAACAGTTCGATAAGATTATCATCAGCGGAGGGCAGCTGGGGGTTCAGATTCATATAAATCCCAGAGATTTAGCCAAAGCAGTCAACGCGGTATTTGCGGATATCGTGTTTCAGGGTTAAGAGAGCGTCAGAAAGGCAAAGAATAAACCGGCAAGCTTCCGGGGATAGAGAAATCCGCAGGCTGCCGGTTTTTGCATTATTTCGTGACGGTTTCTTGCTGTGCGCCATAGGGGTCGTTGTCCGGCGGCATATAATCCGGCAGCACATGATCCACGGTGTTGTACCTGAGGTTTAAAAAGCCCGCGGAATCCCGTTTGAATAAGTTTGCAAGATCGTCGGAGTATCCCGCTACGATCCAGGGGAAACAGGAGCTCAGTCTGTGGAGGATCAGCTGCGCCTTTGCCTCGCTTTCCACGGGAATGTTGATGGCAGCCTTGCTGATCGTGGTATAGACGGCTACCCCATAGGTGGTCCCTGTCTTGATACCGTTGGTGCGGTGTGTCGTTGTAGTCTGATATGCCCAGATGATCTTGGTGTTGGGGATGGCTCTGGGAACGGTGGTATTCACATTATAGTAAGTAAAGAGCCGTCCGATCTTGATCATATCTTTTTTGGCGAAGGATGCCGCCGTGCGGAAATCTTCGTCAAAGTCTTTTTCGCTGCAGCCGATCTGAGCCATGTCCTGATATAATTTCCTGAGATATCCTCCACCCGCTGCCTTGACGGTGCGGAAGATGCTCCACAGGATCATCAGGATACCGGCTCCGAACAGGGCGAGATAAAGTACGCGCTGCGCCGTTTTGTACTCGACGGATTCGATGTAGTAGGGAAGGGTCATTTCCTCGATTTCTTCATCGGTGAGCTCTGCATCCTGCCAGTATTCCTTAAAATATCTCATTTCGTCGGAATCCATCTTTTTGATCTTGCCGGAGAAGGTAAGGGGGCTGGTGATCATATAGTTCCAGGTGTTCTCCGCCATGATATCCATCTGATCCCCATATTTGGCAGGAACGCGGATTGCCATATATTTGTAATCTATGCCTTCATCGTCCATATTTCCGGTGTAAATAATATAATAATAATTGTCGATGCTGACCTTGCGTGTGGAGGTATTCTGGGTGCCGGATTCCATAAAGCACCCGTAATTTTCCCACAGTTCAACGTCCACCAGCTGCGAACGGATCTCTTCCGGGGCAAGGTCGCCGAAGTTGTCATAACCAAAAGCGGAGTAGAAAGCGTTTTGCAGGTGGAAGAGAGCCAGCGCCGTCCCGGCGATCAGCAGGATGATGGAAAAAAACAGGGAACGTAGAAACGATTTTTTCTTTAGCTGTTTTAACATTTGAGTACCCCCTCAGGTAAAAAGTTTAATCGGATTTTTCATCGTATAAAGGCAGATTCTTCTGGTGATAGATTTTTCTCAGCCGAAGAGAACTGACTACAAACATTATGCCAAACAAAGTATAGGGAAAGATCCATATTTTCGGGTCAATATGGGGCTGCGCGCGGTCAATGTCGTCTGTGTAGTACATCATGATGGTGTCTTCCCCGTGGACGGCATCCATCCCGCTCACATTATAGGAGTAGTAGTGGTTGTTTTCGTCATAGTAGGTGACCAGCTCCTGATCTTTATATACCTCATAGCTCGCCTCGAAAGAGTTCCCGTTGTGCACCAGATCGTATTCCTTCACCTGATGAAAGACCGTGTAACACAGCACGACCAGCGAGATCCCCCAGAATGCCCACCATATTCTCGCCTCAAAGCTTCTTTCTTCCCGCGCTGTCTCTACATGGCGGTATCTGCCCATGGTATACCTCCTTTTGGTTCCGTTCCTGTGTGGCTGAAGATAGGACTGCTATTTACTAATTATATTAAATGCCAAAAGCAAAATCAATAGCCAGGGACAAGTATTTTAGAGTATTTTGCGGGAAACCGGTTCTGTACTTTACGAAGAAGAAAAGGAATGTTATAGTGGAATAACAACAGGGAAAGACGAAGAGGAGGAACGGGTATGGCGTGGATCCGGGCGGTGCTGTTTGATATGGATGGCACTCTGATCGACACGGAAAAATATTACCGGGTGTTCTGGCCCAGGGCGCTTGCGGAGTTCGGTTTTGAGATGACGGATCAGCAGGCGCTGGCGATGAGGAGTCTGGGCAGACCCTTTGCCCCCATGCAGCTTCGGCAGTGGTTTGGTGAGACACTGGATTATGAGGCGGTGAGGGAACGGCGGAAGAGGCTGATGGAGGAATTTTTAAAACAGGAGGGGATCCGGGTCAAGCCCGGGGCGCAGGAACTGTTGGAGTATCTGAGGAAATGCGGGATCCTGGCTGCTGTAGCCACTGCTACAGGGAGGGAGCGGGCGTGCGAATGTCTGGAACAGGTTGGGCTGTTGGGGTATTTTGACCGGGTCATCAGCGCCACACAGGTAAAGGAGGGCAAACCTTCTCCGGACATTTATCTCTTCGCCTGTGAAAGCCTCGGAAGAAAACCGCAGGAGTGTATGGCGGTGGAAGATTCCCCCAATGGGGTTATGTCCGCGTACCGGGCGGGGTGCAGAGTCGTCATGGTGCCGGATCAGACCATGCCCGATAGGCAGCTGGAGAAATGTCTGTATGCCCGGGTGGATACCTTAAAGGACATCAAAGCGTTGATCGGGGTGGACGGATGAGACATACGCTCCGCGCGGGCTGGACGGGTTGATTTTTATGACTGTTTGTGTTATTGTTTTAACGATGTGAAAAAAAGAAGGTAACTTTAATTCTGATGTAAAATATTTAAGAAAAGATAGGAGAGAGACGGATGGGACAGAAGTTTGACGACATTGTGGCAAAGGTGAAGAATTGCGGCATGAAAAAGGTAGCCATATCCGTAGCGCAGGATTCCGCAGTGCTGGAGGCAGTGAAGGAAGCGAAGGCAAGAGGGATCGCAGACGCTATTTTGGTGGGGGATGAGCCCAAAATCAGGGAGATCGCGGACGGGCTGCACATGGACCTTGACGGGTTTGAGATCATTCATGAGCCGGATATGATCCAGGCGTCTCTCACGGCAGTGAAGCTTGCCCATGACGGCAAAGCGGATATGTATATGAAGGGGCTGATCGACTCCAAAAATTTCCTGAGAAGTGTGCTGGATAAAGAGGTGGGGCTTCGCACCGGCGGTACCCTTTCCCATGTGTGCGTGTTTGAGATCCCGGGCATTGACAGACTGCTTTTTCTCACGGATGTTGCATTCATGACCTATCCCACGCTGGAGGATAAGGTGAATATCATAAAAAATACCATCCCTGTCTGTAAGGCCTGTGGGGTAGAGATGCCCAAAATAGCGCCGCTTGCCGCAGTGGAGGTGGTAAACCCCAAGATGCCTGTGACCGTGGAGGCGGCGGAACTGACAAGAATGTGCGCGGCAGGAGAGCTGACGGGATGTATCGTAGATGGACCGCTCTCGCTGGATCTTGCCATTGACGCGGAGGCGGCAAAGCATAAGGGAGCTACCGACAGAAAGATTCAGGGCGATGCGGATGTCCTTTTGTTCCCGGATATCCATGCGGGAAACCTGGTATACAAGGCGATCGTGCATATGGTACAGGTGAAGAACGGGTGTATCCTCACCGGAACCAAGGTGCCGGTCATTCTGACAAGCCGTTCCGATACCTTTGAGACCAAGGTGAATTCCATCGCGCTTGCCGCAGTGGTCGCGGAGGAAATGAGAAAGGCGGACTGACATGGTCTGGTTGCCGGAAATCGTCGCGGAGGCTGTCGGTGAGATCGCGGGAGCAGTCGTGGACAGGAAGGTGAATCCCTGGGCAGAAGAGCGAAAGCAGCATCAAAATATAAAGGAATATAAAGAAAAAATATAAAAAGGAGAGAATGTCATGGCGATCAAGAGTCTGATCATCAATCCCGGTTCCACCTCCACCAAGATCGGAGTGTTTGAGGATGAGAACCTGCTTTTTGAGGAGACACTGCGGCACTCCACGGAGGAGATCGCGCAGTTTGGCTCTATTGTGGAGCAGAAAGATTTTCGCAGGAAGATCATTATGGATCTGCTGGTTTCCAAAGATTTCGATATCCATTCCCTGGATGTGGTGGTGGGACGGGGCGGTATGTTAAAACCGATCCCCGGCGGCACCTATGCGGTGACCGACGCGCTGCTGCAGGATCTGAAAGTGGGAGTACAGGGGCAGCATGCCTCCAATCTGGGGGGGATCCTGGCGCGGGAGATCGCCGATTCCATAGGGGTTCCCTCTTATATCGTGGATCCTGTGGTGGTGGATGAACTCATGCCTGTCTCCAGACTTTCCGGCGTCCCGGAGCTTCCCAGGGTCAGCATTTTCCATGCGCTGAACCAGAAGGCTGTGGCAAAGAGATACGCGAAAGAGATCGGTAAGCCTTATGAGTCCCTGCGGCTGATCGTGGTTCACATGGGCGGCGGGGTGTCCGTGGGCGCTCATATTGACGGCAAGGTGGTGGATGTGTTCAATGCTTTGGACGGCGACGGCGCATTTTCTCCCGAAAGGGCAGGAGCGGTGCCCAGCGGCGCGCTGATCCGGATGTGTTTTTCCGGGAAATATACGGAGAAGGAAGTCTATAGCAAGATCGTGGGCAAGGGTGGTTTCAATGCCTATCTTGGCACCAACGATATGCGGGAAGTGACAAAGATGGCCAATGAGGGAAACGAGGATGCCAGGCTTGCCAAGGCGGCATTTGTGCATCAGGTGGCAAAGGATATCGGCTCCATGGCCTGTGTGCTGAAAGGAAAAGTGGACCGGATCATTGTGACCGGAGGAATCGCCTACGGCGGGGATGTGGTAGACGCCCTGAAGGAAAGAGCGGAGTGGATCGCTCCTTTCACTGTCTACCCCGGGGAGGATGAGCTTCTGGCGCTGGTCCAGGGGGCGCTTCGTGTACTCAACGGAGAGGAGCAGGTCTGCGAATACTAGTTTCAGGGTTTTAGTTTGGATTCTTGCGGAACTCCCGGGGGGATTTGCCGTACACTTTCCGGAACAGATCCTTGAAATAATTGCTGTCATTGAAGCCATACTCTAAGGCGATGTCGGTGATGGTGCTGTCTGTAGTTAAAAGTGCCGTCTGGGCATGCCTGAGCCGCACATAATTTAAATATTCCTTGAATCCCATTCCGGTGGTCTGTTTGAATTTTCTGCTGAAATAGGTGGGGCTGAGAGAGACCGCGGCGGAAACTTCTTCCAGCGTCAGCCGCTTGCGGAAATTTTTGTAAATATATTTGGTGGCGAGAAGGATTTCGGCATCCCGGAAGTTGAGAAGATCCGGTTCTTTCTCTGCCATGACGGAATGGCGCATGAGCATCAGAAGGATTTCGTGCAGATAGACGCCAAGAAAGCTTTCGGAATATTCATCAATATGCGCCTGCTCGGCGAGCATGCGCGAGATCAGGGCGGTGAAATTTTCCTGATAAAGGGCGGGGATGCTTCCCATGAAAGAATGGGGGGCATCTCCTTTTTGGGGGGACAGGGATTCCCATTTGAGATGTTCCTGCTTGAAACAGATCGTACAGATCTCACAGTTTTCATTGTAGAGAGAATGGTGCAGCTCACCGGGGACGATGAAGACCAGATCCCCCTTTTCCAGCCGATAGATGCTGTCCTTTAGCAGAAAGCGGGACTGCCCTGAGAGAAGATAAAATATTTCGTAATAATTGTGGTAATGATCCGCCTGCAGCGGGGAAAAATCGCCCCGTTTGCCGCGGACGATCTCGATATGCCGGATGTCCCTGTGGGCGCCGGCGCCGCGTGTGGGTGAAGACGAAAAAGCAGTTGGATCGTTCATGGGGTTCTACCTTCCAATCATTTTAAGAAATTACAGGTGCCTGGGATGCGATGAAATTTATATTATCATAGCACAAAATGTCTGGAAAGAATACTGTTTTGAAAACGGCAGAGAAAATTTTTTGATACTTTACATTGATTGGAAAATGCTTTATACTGATGGAGATCTGCAGTTTGTAATTTGGAAAAGGAGATCTGTCATGTATATTACCTGTTTGGATTTGGAGGGCGTGCTTGTGCCCGAGATCTGGATCGCTTTTGCGGAGGCGAGCGGTATCCCTGAGTTGAAGAAAACCACGAGGGATGAGCCCGATTACGATAAACTCATGAAATGGCGCATCGGAGTGCTGAAGGAGCATGGGCTTGGGCTGAAGGAAATTCAGGATACCATTGCAAAAATCGATCCGCTTCCCGGTGCTAAGGAATTTTTGGACGAGCTGCGCAGCTTTACGCAGGTTATCATCATCAGCGATACGTTCACACAGTTTGCCACACCGCTCATGGAAAAGCTGGGATGGCCCACGATCTTCTGTAACTCTTTAGAGGTTGCGGACAATGGGGAGATCACAGGATTTAAGATGCGTATCGAGCAATCCAAACTGACCACGGTGAAGGCGCTGCAGTCCATCGGCTACGACACCATTGCCAGTGGCGACAGCTACAACGATCTGGCAATGATCCAGGCGAGCAAGGCGGGCTTTCTGTTCCGCAGCACTGACCGGATCAAAGCGGATTATCCGCAGTTTCCCGCTTTTGAGACCTATGAGGAACTCATGGCGGCAATCAAACAGGCAATGGTGTAGTCTGCCGGCAGGCTTTTTGCGCCCCAAGGGGATTATGTGCGGCGGATATTTTCTGCAGGCATAAAAAGACCTTAGACATAAAAAATATTAGACATAAAAAGACCTCCTGAGTAGATTTGGGTAATCTTCCCTGTCTGCTCAGGAGGTCTTGTTCGTATCAGATCTGTGCGCTGTCCCTTAATGTGGTTTTAAAACCGGTTTATTTTAAGGGAAATTTGAAGTAATTCTTCGCGTTGTTGTAGGAGATGTTTTCCACGATCTCGCCCAGGATATCATAGTCTTCGGGGAACTCACCGTTCTCTACCCAGTTGCCGATGAGATTGCAGAGGATCCTGCGGAAATACTCATGTCTGGTGTAGGAGAGGAAGCTTCTGGAATCGGTCAGCATGCCCACAAAGCCGGAGAGGTTGCCCAGGTTTGCCAGGGAGATCATCTGATCCTGCATACCGGTCTTGTGATCGTTGAACCACCATGCGCTGCCCTGCTGAATCTTTGCGACAGCGGTGGAATCCTGGAAGCATCCCAGGATGGTGCCGATGGACTGGTTGTCATTGGGATTCAGGCTGTAGAGAATGGTTCTGGGAAGCTCGTCAGTCTGGATCAGGGCGTTTAAGAAATCTGCCATCTGAGCGGAGGGCGCATAGTTGTTGATGCAGTCGTAGCCGGTGTCGGGACCAAGCTTTTCGTACATCAGGGTGTTATTGTCGCGCTTGCATCCGTAATGGAGCTGCATTGCCCAGTCAAGTCTGTGGTACTCTCTGCCCACAAAGAGCATGAATGCCGTCTTGAACTTCATCTCTTCCTCTCTGGTGAGGGGGATCCTGTTCTGTCTCTTTAAGAAGATCTGCTCCACTTCCTCATCGCTTGCGGGAACATACATTACATATTCCAGAGCGTGATCGGATACATTACATCCCATGGAAGCGAAGAATTCCATCCTCTGTTTCAGGGCTTCCTTCAGGGCGGCGAAGGTGATGATCTCGTCCATGCCGCACACCTCGGTCAGCTTAGCCAGATAGTCGAGGTACTCGGGCTTTTCGATGTTCATTGCCTTGTCGGGTCTCCAGGCGGGGCGCACGATGACGTCAAAGCTGTCATCTTCGGCGATCTTTTTGTGCCATTCCAGAGAGTCGATGGGATCGTCGGTGGTGCAGATGAGGGTTACATTGCTCTGCTTTATGATGTTGCGCACGCTCATGGAGGGCTCCTTCAGCTTGGCGTTGCACAGATTCCACACTTCATCGGCGGTTTTGGCGCTCAGCACTCCGTTGTAGCCGAAGTATCTTTGCAGCTCCAGATGGCTCCAGTGGTAGAGGGGGTTGCCGATAGCCTTGCCCAGGCACTCTGCCCATTTGCAGAATTTCTCATAATCGGAGGCATCTCCGGTGATGTATTTCTCGTCCACTCCGCAGGAGCGCATGAAACGCCATTTGTAGTGGTCGCCGCCCAGCCATACCTGGGTGATGTTGTCAAACTGGCGGTCTTGTGCGATCTCTTTGGGATTGATGTGGCAGTGGTAGTCCAGAATCGGGGTTTTCTCTGCATAGTCGTGAAACAGCTTTTTGGCGGTCTCAGTCTCAAGCAGGAAGTCTTTGTCCATAAATGCTTTCATTTTGGTTCCTCCATTTGAATGATATATAGGTCATTATAATAGTTACCGCGTATAAAGTAAAGACAAACCAAGAATGTTCATTATCGATTATACCCAATCCGGCACGGTTTTTCAAGATATTTTGAAGTTGCGTATTTTGTACTTTTTTTGTAGTGGAAAATCTTTGCCGGATATGTTATAGTAGACTTATTAGATCGGAAAAGCCGGCGTCCGCCGGAAACTTAAGATGCGCGGGGAGCGCAGAATGGAGGATTAGTGAATGGAAATCTTAAACAAGTCAATGACAGGCAAGAAAGAGAGACCGATCAAAGTAGTCCAGTTCGGCGAGGGCAACTTCCTGCGCGCGTTTGTGGATTATATGATCGACATCGCCAACGAGAAGGGAACCTTTGACGGCGACATCGTTCTGATCAAGCCGATCGAGTTCGGCAATCTGGACATGTTCCACAAGCAGGACTGCCAGTATACCGTATCCCTCCGCGGCAATGTGGACGGCGAGGGCAAGATCATCAACCGCGTGGTGACCAGCGTGGCGGATGCGGTGGACACCTTTAATGAGTATGACAAATTCATGGGGCTTGCCGAGATCGATACCCTCCGCTTTGTGGTCTCCAACACCACGGAGGCGGGCATCGTGTATGACGACACCGATAAGTTTGAATCAAATCCTCCCAAGACTTTCCCCGGAAAGCTGACGAAGTTCTTATATCATAGATTCGAGACCTTTAAGGGCGATATGTCCAAGGGGCTGGTGATGTTGCCCGTGGAGCTGATCGATGACAACGGGATCATGCTGAAGAAATGCGTGATGCAGCTGATCGGGCTCTGGGGGCTGTCCGATGAGTTCAGAAAATGGGTGGATGAGGCCTGCATCTTCACCGCGACGCTGGTGGACCGCATCGTCACCGGGTATCCCCGCGCCACCGAGAAGGAGGAGTGGGAGAAGCTGGGCTATGAGGATCACATCATGGTGACCGGAGAGCCCTTCGCTCTGTGGGTGATCGAGTCCGACAAGGATATCAGCAAAGAGTTTGATCTTCCCGGCGCCGGGCTGCCCGTTGTGTTCACCGACGACCACCATCCTTACAAGCAGAGAAAGGTCCGCATCTTAAACGGCGCCCACACGTCCTTCGTACTGGCGTCCTGGCTGTGCGGCAACGACATCGTGAGACAGTCCATGGAGGACAGCGATGTGCGCGATTTTATGAACAAGACGATCTTTGACGAGGTGATCCCCACCCTGACGCTCCCCGAGGATGAGCTGAAGGCATTTGCGGGCGAAGTGGTGAACCGCTTCAACAACCCTTATGTGGATCACGCGCTGCTTGCCATCTCCTTGAACTCCGTTTCCAAGTGGAGGGCGAGATGTATGCCCAGCCTGCTCGGCTATGTGGACAAATTCGGCAAGCTTCCTCCTCACCTGACCTTCTCCATCGCCGCGCTGATGGCATTCTACACCGGAACCGAGATCCGGGACGGAGCGCTGATCGGCCACAGAAACGGCGAGGAGTACAATGTGAAGGATGATATGCCCGTGCTGGAGTTCTTCCGTGACAACAGCGGCAAAGACACCAAAGAGTTTGTGACCGCTTATCTGGGGAGAGAGGATTTCCACGGTCAGGATCTGAACAAGGTACCCGGGCTCACCAACGCGGTGACGGCTTATCTGGACGATATTAAATCAAATGGTATGAGGGCGGCATTATGCAGAATTTCTTAAAGATCAACGAAAACGATAATGTAGTGGTGGCATTGAACACCATTCCCGCGGGGGAGACCATCACGGTGGACGGCAGGTCCGTCACCGCGCTGGAGGAGATTCCCGCGGGACACAAGATGGCGATACAGGATATTCCTGCGGGCGGTGAGGTCATCAAATACGGCTACCGTATCGGCAACGCCAAGGAGGATATCAAAACCGGAGGCTGGATCCATGTCCACAACGTAAAGACCGCTCTGGGGGATCTGCTGGAGTACAGTTACAACCCCACTCCCGTGGAGGAGAAAAAGACGGAGGATGTGACCTTCATGGGCTTTAACCGCCCCGACGGCAAGGTGGGCGTGCGCAACGACATCTGGGTGATCCCCACCGTGGGCTGCGTGAACAATGTGGCCGGAGCCATCGTGAAGATGGCAAACAAGTGGCTTGATGCCAACAGAGAAGGTCTTGAGACGGTGGGGGAGGTCATTGCCTTCCCGCACCCTTACGGCTGTTCCCAGATGGGGGACGATCAGGAGCATACCAGGACCATCCTCGCGGATCTGATCAATCACCCCAATGCCGGAGGTGTGCTGGTGCTGGGACTGGGCTGTGAGAACAGCAATATCGATGTTCTCAAACCCTATATCGGCGATTACGATGAGAAGCGTGTAAAATTCCTGGTGGCTCAGGAGCATGACGATGAGATCACGGATTCCGTGGAAGTCATCAAGGAGCTGGCAGCCTATGCGGGAACTTTCAGGCGCGAGCCCATCAGCGTGAGCAGACTGGTCATCGGCATGAAGTGCGGCGGCAGTGACGGTCTTTCCGGCATCACAGCCAATCCTCTGGTGGGACGTTTCTCCGATCTGCTGATCTCCAAGGGCGGAACCACCATTCTGACGGAGGTGCCCGAGATGTTCGGCGCGGAGACCATCCTCATGAACCGCTGCGCCAACGAGGAACTCTTTGAGAAGACCGTGGCGCTGATCAACGATTTCAAGAACTATTTCAAGAGCCATAACCAGACCATCTATGAGAATCCGTCGCCGGGCAACAAGAAGGGCGGCATCTCCACGCTGGAGGATAAGTCCTTAGGCTGTACCCAGAAGTCCGGCAGCGCGGCGGTGAAGGGCGTGCTGGCCTACGGCGAGACGGTAAAGACGCCCGGGCTGAATCTTCTGAGCGCGCCGGGCAACGATCTGGTGGCGGCTACCGCTCTGGCGGCAGCAGGCGCGCACATCGTGCTTTTTACCACGGGACGCGGAACTCCTTTCGCCTCCCCTGTGCCCACCATGAAGATCGCCACCAACTCCAGGCTGGCGGCAAAGAAGTCCAACTGGATCGACTTTAACGCGGGCGTGCTGGTGGAAGACAGCAACATGAACGATGAGACGCAGAAACTGTTTGATCTGGTGGTGGAAGTCGCCAGCGGCAGACAGGTTTGCAGCGAGGCGGCGGGCTTCCATGACATGGCGATCTTTAAGCAGGGAGTGACGCTGTAACATGCCCTGCATCACAGTAACATAAGAACAGGCTGCCCCCGCATGGTTTTGAGACTGTGCGGGGGCTTGGTGGTTTCTGCCGCGGGGTTCGCGGCAGCGGGAAAGGAAGGAAATGCCATGGGGCAGACACACAGACGCGAAGTTTTCGTTGATTGGGCATGTGAGGCGGAGGACGCGCTGTATTCTCTGAGGGAGGAATATGAGGACCTTTATCCGGATCTTCGTCAGGAAAGACTGGATACCTTGTGTGAAAATTACAGAGGGGAAGATACAGAAGACAGCCTGAAAGCCCTGGGACAGGAACTGTCCGCGATGCAATACGCTCTTTATAGTCTGAAAACGGATGGGGATTCCTACGGTCTTGTGCTGGTAAAAGAACAGGAGACCGGGGAGTTTGAGGAAGAACTCTCCGCAGGGAAGCGCAGTGGGAAACGTCTGCTCCAGAGAGGGAAGAAACCGGGCACTGCGGCAAAACGGATCGATCCCGGCAAACGTCTTGCAGGACAGGAATGGCGTTTGGATCCCGGCTGGAGATTTTCCTATGGGATGGATATGGAACTGGGAAGTGTGTGGGCAAAGGCAGCAGATCATGGGGCGGCCCCTTTTGCCGGAGTGGACATATCCGCATGGCCGCCCAAGATCTGCGCGCTGCCGCAGGCGGTGTCCGGGCTGGATGCGGAGGGAGGCGCCCTGGGCATTCTTTACGAGAAGCGGGGCGAAGGAACGAAGACAGAAGATTACGCGGCGGTGGGAAACGCCCTGGACAGGCCTGAGGAGTGGAAAAGCGTCTGCGTCAGCCGTTTGGGCATGGAATATACGACCTTGAAATGGTATCACGGCGATCTGTTCCTGGCAGGCAGGGCGTATGCCGCCGTGATCCGAAACGCTGTGAATGGCATAAGCGAGCCGGAGATTATTTTTCGCTCCGGAAAGCGAGACCTTACGTTCCCCTTTTTCTTTATCCGAAACGATCGGTTATATCTCTGTATACAGCATGAGATCTACCGGTGGCAGGAAAAAGGATTTCTCAAAAAGGAAGGCTTTCAAAAAAAGATCTATACGGTTTCCGGTAACGGTTCTGTGGAACACGCTCTGATCGGGGAGGAGGAGATCGCGCTGATCGGCAGGGTGACTCCGGCACCGAGAACGGGGGCGCCGTCCACAGATATGGCGGTCTTAAATGTGGAGACGGGAAAGGTGCGGACGATACCGTGTCTCGTGGGGAATCTGAGCGTTTGGGACGAGCGTGTCTGCGTGATGCCCTATGTGGACAGCGCCGCCCTGAAAGCGCCCATACTGCAATGCTTTGACTTAAAGACCAAAGAGTGCAGGAGCCTTCCTTATGGGGCTGTGGGGAAGGCGTGTCTGACAGGTCTGGCGCAGAGACCGGACGGAAGGGTGCTGCTTCGCACAAGCGATGACAGACTGATCCTTCCGGACGATCTGTGGGAAGCTATGCAGAAACAATAGAAATATTCGTCAAAATTATGGTATGAATTTCAGGGGAGAAGCGGATTATGGGAGCAGATATGAAAGAGGCGGAACAGGGGAGCCCGGCGGGGCTGACGAAAGAGGAACTGTCAAAGCTCCAGCGATATATCGGCAAAAGCACGGACGAGCTGCCCACGGAGCAGATCGTCGCTCATATCGAAAAGGTGAATGACAAGACGCCGCTTACAGAGGAAGACTGGGAAAAACTCCTGATCCCTGTATGCGGCAATCAAAATACCGAAGTGCTCGCATATCTGCTCGGCAGATTGGGCAAAGTGCGGGATATTCAGAATTACATGAAGCACAGCGTCATGGGGCAGGAGAAGCGCAAAGAGTATCTTTTGAAAAGAATAGAGATCTTAAAGACGCTGATACCATATATCCCCGGGAATGAGAAAACCGCGGTGCTGTCGGAAACCATGCTGGACGCGGCGTGGTACGGCGAGACGGAAGTGGTGGGATTCCTTGTAGAAAGCGGCGCGGATGTGCATTATAAGAATGAGCTGGGGAAAGACGTATTTCAGTATGCCGGGGAGTTCGCGGAGAAGTTTGGCGATGATACGCTGTGTCAATATCTGCAGTCTTATGAGAAGGGCGGGAAAGAGAACAGGAAAGGCGTTTTTGCGCGGCTGCGGGGGATGTTTTCGCAGAAAAAATAAAACGGTTGATTTGCGGAGGGGATCATGTTTCGGAGATTTGCGCTGCAGGGAAACCGGAGCTGTATCCGGTCTGACGAAGAAATGCTGCGGGTCGATCGAACGGCGGCAGACGCGGCATTCAAAAAATACAGGAAAGAAATTCTGGAAAGCTGTCTGGAAAAACAGGGATTCTGTAAATGGAAAACCAACAGTTATGTCCGCCGCAACAGCATAGGATTGCTGGAGTACATTGATCTGCAGAAGGAACAGCACGGTTCCAGGACTTTTACGGTCAATTTTGCGCTGATGCCGCTGTATGTCCCGGAGGAAAGCATACAGCTTGGGCTGGGGGACAGACTGGGGCAGCTGATCGCCCGCAGGGATGTCTGGTGGGACTTTGCCGATGATGCGGCGGCCGGGCGGAGCTTTCAAAATGTCGCCGATGCGGTCCTGCAGTTTCTTCTGCCGTGGTTTGCGCGTTTTTCCGAGGAGGCTTTTTATATCAAACGACTGAGGAAAGACGGGCGCAGCCCATCCTGCGGATATGACAGCAGGGGCTGGCTTGCGGCGGTGAATGGGACAGAGGAAAAAAGCGCCATGATACAGGAGACGATCGGGCGGCTGGGGCTGCCGCGGGAACTGTTGGGATGAGGGCAGGAAGGATCGAAGGATGCCGGACAAGAGACAGAGCTTATGGGAAAAGTTTCAATCATGGAAGAAACGGAGAACATCGGCAAGCGTCGCTGTATATTATCATGCCGAAAAAGGCTATATCATCACATCGCATGCAAGAGTGAAGGATGCGGCATTTTATAAGGCGATGCCTCCGGTCGGCACGCTGGAGAGCAATGTGTCCGCCGAAGAACTGGGAAAGGTCATACTTGCGGGATTAAAAAGGTCAAAGAACGCGAAGCCTGTGGACAGCGGGGCATTTCCGGATTATAAATTCTGGCAGATATCGGGGATCAAGGGGTTTTCGGCGTTCAGTAAAAAATACAGGAATGTGGATGTGGCGCTGTGCGGAAAGTCGTTCAAAGCAGTCAGGCTAAAGCGGGTTTCCGACGGAGGCTATGTATGGGCGAAAGACGAAAACGGCAGGGAAGTGAGCGTGACCGTCTCCGGGAAAGACATCGGAAAGGCGGTATTAAGTCTGCTGCAGCTTGAGCTGCCGGATGATTTTAGGGAAACGCCCGGGAAAGAGGAGCTGGCATCGTTTCAGACGGTGCATGGAAGTGCTGTGACATACAAACGTCCGTCGGATGCCTATACGGATGCGGGGGACGGTCATACGGACGCCTATCAGGTCTATGCGTATGAGGAGGATCAGGAAAGCTGCATTGCGTTTCTGATCGACAGCGGCTATGCGCAGATCAGCAGCCGGGGCGTCAGAGAACGCTGGGAGCAGCAGTATGGGAGTCTGAAGTCTTACCGTTACCGGGAACCCGAAAACGGTATATGGAAAGCAATCGTCAGCGCGGTGACGGAAAAGGTTTTCCTCAAAAGCTATTTTTGTCAGGACGGAGAGGATCATCTGGAGCTGATGGCACAGATCGGCAGTGAGCTGTCCGCACGGGAAAAGGAACAATTCCGCAGAGAATTCAAACGGGTGGCGGATTCGGTGGAGATTACGGAGTAAACTATGGCAGAACACAGATACGGCATCAAATTAAAAAGCGCCGTCCCGGAGGCGGCGGTTCTGAAACTGCTCAGGAAACAGTTCCCGGACATGTCTCTCGGAGAATTGCGGGAGAAGATCATGACCCGGGATTATATATATCTTTCCGACAGGGACAGATACGACGGCATAAAGCGGATGGCAAAGCTGCTTCGCCAGTGCGACAGCGCCGGGCTGGAGACGGAAATTTTCTGGGAGCATCGGCAGGATTCCGCTTCCTGGCAGGCGGAAAGCTTAAGCCGCGGACAGTTTCGGAATCTGCTGCAGAGCAGCCGGGAGACGGACAGGCAGGTGTCGGAGGATATCGACAGGGAGACGGAAGGATCAGCGCAGGAGTAAGTGACAAAATCATCACAAGTGAGAAAATCTTCACAGGAGAAATGGTTATGACGCGGGAAGAACAAAGAAAATATAAAGAAATGACCAGGTATCTGGCTGAGAAGGCAAAGGAAGAAGCTAAGAAATACCATCTGAAAAAGAAAGACTATATGTTTTATCTTCCAAAGGGAGATATGTTTTATTCGACGATGCTGGATCTGCGCCAGAAGAAGCTCACGGCGTATTTTTACGCAAAACCCCTGTGGCTGGACGATATTTTGTGGGATATCCTGGATATGAGCAGCAATAAAGAAGAACCCATCAGCCTGCGGAGTGTGGGCGCGTTCACCATACATTCCATGATAAGGGAAAAGGAATTTACCGCGGAAAGCACGGAGGAGATCGACAAAGCCGTTGGGGAGACCTTTGAGGAACTGACGGCGCTTGCGGACAGCTACGGAGAGGAAGATTTTCTTGCGGAGTGTCACAGCCTTGTCTATCAACAGGAAGTGATCGAGGTGATCGTGCTTCTTCATCAGGGGAAATATGAAAAGGCGCTGGCGCTCTGTCAGGAGAAAGAGATCGGTTATTTCGGCGTGGGCAACAAAGACTTTTCGCAGCTTGCGGCTTCCTATATCAAACGTATCAAACGATCGCAGGGCAGCATATTACGCAGGAAAATGCGGGAGGGAAAGTATGGACATTAAGATCAGCCGCCAGAGCGTTTGCCTTGCCGATGACATGGAGGATCATACGATCACCTTGCCGATCGGCAAAGATACCCGATTCAGCGATGTTTTCAGAGCTTTGATCCGGCAAAAGTATTTTCCCCAAATTGCCGGAAACGATGTGGTCTGGACGTTGTTTTGCGGGGACGATGATGTGATGTCATGGAAAACGAAGGAAAACAGGCTGTACGGTCGCCATATCGGCAGGGAGCCGGCGATTCTGGACAGGAAACTTTGGGCGGAAGCGGGGGAAGTGTATTTTAAATACTATTCACCGCCCGTCAGACGGGCGCAGTACATTTATGAAAGATCCGGCGGGAAAGAATGCCGCATCCGGCAGGAAGGATTTGGGGATGAATACGAGTCCTATCATGTTCCTTTGGCGGTGGAGACCGGGTGGCGCAAAAATTGATTCTATTCCGGAGATCAATTCCAAAGAAGCTGGCATCTGAGAAAAGGGAGCAGCCCTGCACAGACAATACGGACCGGATCGAAGTTGAGCGCGTACTTAGACCGCCCGCCATACGGACGACGCCCTGGAGGATTGCCCGAGGGCGTGGGAGGTTCCCGGGGCGGACACGGAAACCGTGCGGAGGATTTTCTGACCGGAGGGGATCCCGGCAAAAATAACACTTGACTATGCCAATTTTCCTAAATATACTTTAATTATATAGGTTTATTCCGGGTGTTCGTAAGGTATGGCGAATCAGAATGAGAGAGAGGTATGAGCATGGAACTGAAAGGGAAATTGCAGGCGGCTTTGCGGGCGGTGCAGAATGGGGATGCAGCGTCGGCGAAAGAGGCTGTGGACGAGCTGAAGGCTTTGCCCAGGACCGGGGAGGGGGTTTTTGACCTGGAAAGTGTGGACGGGGACATATGGAGCGCCGCGGGGATTGCCTATCCGGTGTATGTGGCGTATGAGACTTCCTGCAACAAGAAGGAGGGGTATCCGGATCTGATCGGGCAGATGCGCGCGTGGAACAAAATGCTGAAGGCGGACTACACCTTCGCGAATGCGTCTAAGGCGGCGGATATGTGGATACATACGATTCAGTACATGAGCCCTGAAATTTATGAGTATTATCGGGAGCTTGTGGATATTTTCAAGGAAAATGTGAGAGAGACGCTGGCGAAATTCTACGGCGGCGACGACGCGCAGAGGGACGCGGACAGCGCGAAGCTGTTTAAGGAAGCGGTGCTTTGGGCCTGCGGGGCGGATATTCTGCTGGCTGAGAAATACGAAAACAGAGTGTGAGGGATAGGAGAACGGATATGGAGATCAGACAGGTTATGTGTACCGCCAGGAGCGCGGTCATCGAGATCGCGGACGGCGGAAGACATTTTACAAAAAAGCCCTATGTGGTATATGTAAACGGCGCAAGCCATGGCGTGACAGACAAAACCATCACTTCGTTATTTGACCTGATCCCTGACGCCGGGCAGCTTGTGGAAGTGTTTGAGTGCGAGGACGAGACGAAGGGGACAAAGGGGGCAAAGCTCGGCGAAGTGAGCTTTAAGACCGATCGCGAGTTTGTCACCCTCAATGTGAAAAAATTCGGGGCGAAGGGCGACGGAGAACACGACGACACCCATTTTATCCAGGCGGTCATCATGGCGTGTCCCGCGGACAGCCGTGTGTATTTCCCGGCGGGGACCTACCGGATCACCAGCCTGTTCTTAAAGAGCCATATCCGGATAGAGCTGGCGGAGGGAGCGGAGCTTCTGGCCTTTACCGAGCGTGAGAGATTCCCTGTCTTTCCGGCGATGATCGAGAGCTATGACGAGACGGACGAATACAATCTGGGCACTTGGGAGGGGAATCCCCTGCCCATGTTCTCCGGGATCATCTGTGGGATCGGAGTGGAGGATGTGGTGATCTACGGCAGGGGAACGATCAACGGAAATGCCTCCAGGGAAAACTGGTGGAACAATCCCAAGGTGATGAACATCGCGTTCCGCCCCAGACTGTTCTTTATCAGCAGATGTAAGGATATCACGCTGCAGGGAGTGAAGTTCTGCAATTCCCCTTCCTGGACGCTGCATCCGTATTTCAGCGACAATCTGCGGTTTATCGGTCTGACGGTGCAGAATCCTTCCGATTCGCCCAACACCGACGGGCTGGATCCGGAGTCCTGCAAAAATGTGGAGATCCTGGGTGTGAGGTTCTCTCTGGGAGACGACTGCATCGCGGTCAAGAGCGGCAAGATTTATATGGGAAGAAAGCACAAGACGCCCTCCGAGAACATTCACATCCGTCAGTGCCTCATGGAGAACGGTCACGGGGCGGTGACGCTGGGAAGCGAGATGGCGGGAGGAGTGGTCAACCTGACCGTGGAGGACTGTATCTTCCGGCACACGGACAGAGGGCTGCGCATCAAGACCAGGCGGGGCCGCGGCAGGGACGCCATCCTGAGCAATATCGTCTTCCGCAATCTGACGCTGGATCATGTGATGACACCGCTGGTGGTAAACGCTTTTTACTTCTGCGATCCCGACGGCAAGACCAGCTATGTGCAGTCCAGGGAGCCCTATCCCGTGGACGACAGGACCCCCTCCATCCGCAGGATGGTGTTTGAGAATATGGAATGCACCAACTGTCATGTGGCGGCGGGGTATTTTGACGGGCTGCCGGAGGCCAAGATCGAAGAAATCTATATGAAGAATATCAATATCAGCTATGCCGAGGACGCGAAGTGCGATGTCCCCGCCATGTCCGAGGGTGTGGAGAAAAGCTGCAGGAGAGGGCTTTTCGCGAGGAATGTGGCGAAGCTGACCCTGGATCATGTGAAGATCACCGGGCAGTCGGGGGAGCCCTATGAGCTGATCGGCGTGGACGATCTGGAACAGTATGATTGAGCGGAGGAGGGGTAAAAATGCAGTTAGGAATCCGGTTACACGATACCAAAAAGCTGCCCTTTGAGGAGCGGATCGAGGATGTCAGCCGTCTTGGCTTCAAATGCGGGCATCTGGCGCTGGCAAAGGTGATCAGTGAGTTCCCCACGACGGATGAAGCGCTGACGCCCGGGCTGGCGATGTACATCAAAAACGTCTTTGCGCGGAACCATGTGGACATTGCTGTGCTGGGATGCTATCTGAACCTGGCGAACCCCGATCCGGAGAAATTGAGACAGATCACCCACCGTTACATGGCGCATATCCGGTTTGCGTCCTGGATGGGCTGCGGCGTGGTGGGAACGGAGACCGGAGCCCCCAACGAGACCTATACCTATGTGCCGGAGTGTCACGGCGAGGAGGCGCTGAAGACCTTTATCGCCAATCTGCGCCCCGTGGTGAAGTATGCGGAACAGATGGGCGTGGTGATGGCCATCGAACCCGTGTGGAAACATATCGTGTGCAATCCCGCCCGGGCGAGAAGGGTTCTGGATGAGATCGCGTCCCCCAATCTGCAGATCATACTGGATCCGGTGAACCTTCTGGATATCAGCAATTACAGGGATCAGACCGCCATCGTGGAGGAGGCTGTGGAAGTGCTGGGCGAGGATGTGGCGATGGTGCATCTGAAAGATTTTGTGGCGGAGGACGGCAAGCTTACGTCTGTGGGCGCGGGTCTGGGGCAGATGGATTACTCTGCCGTCATGAAATTCATGAAGAACCGAAAACCGTTCATCCACGCCACCCTGGAAAACACCACACCGGAGAACAATCTGAAGGTGAAGGAGTTTGTCGAGAAGTTATATGAGGAAGCATAGAAGAAACGGAAACGGCAGAGGAATCGTCTGCCGGATGGCGGCATTTCTTGTGACGCTGGTCGTCCTGATGACGGGCTGCGGCGCGTATGGCGCCTATGAAATCATAGACGATGCGGAAATGCCCGGGTATACGGAGACCGTGATACCGGACGGGACAGAGGCAATGTCAGCGCAGCCGGAGAGCGCGCTGGGACAGAGCGAGAGTACGCAGGAACAGAGTAAGAGCGCGCCGGGTATTGACGAGGAAGGCAGTTACAGCTCCAAGGAAGATGTGGCACTGTATATCGACACTTACGGAAAACTTCCGGGCAATTTCATAACGAAAAGTGATGCCCGGGCGCTGGGCTGGGAGGGCGGTTCGCTGGAGCCCTACGCACCCGGCATGTGCATAGGGGGTGATAAGTTCGGTAACTATGAAGGGCTTTTGCCCGCGGCGGACGGACGTACTTATTGGGAGTGCGATATTGATACATTGGGGAAGGACAGCCGCGGAGCCAAGAGGATCGTATTCTCCAGCGATGGACTGATTTACTACACGGATGATCATTATACATCTTTTACACTGCTGTATGATTAGGATGACCATATCCTGATTAGAAACAGCCCGGAACAAAAACGGAGGGAACGGTATGAAATACGAAATCTTTATGGGTGATGTGAAAAACAAGGAACAGTTTCATGATCTGATCCAGGAAACCCTTCCCTGCCCGCCTTATTATGGCAGGAATCTGGATGCGCTCTACGATGTGCTGACGGAGCAGGGCAGCGGGTGGGAGGTAGTTTTTCATGGTTATGACGAAATTCTCCACTGGACGCCGGGAAATGCGGAGGCATTAAAATCCATCTGTGAGGACGCGATGGCCGCATGCCCGGATCTGAAGATTGTCTTTGAGGATTAAAGATCGATGTAAGAGTATGCCGGGACGCCTGCGTCCGACGCTCGGAAATGAGGAAAGAGGAAAATGTATACAGACGGTCAGATTTATATGGGTCTTGCGGACGGCGGGCGGGTAAATATGCAGCTTCATATGTCCAACCGCCATGGGTTGATCGCGGGGGCGAGCGGCACCGGAAAGACCATCACTATGAAAGCCATGGCGGAATCCTTCTCGGATGCGGGAGTGCCGGTGTTTTTGTGCGATGTCAAGGGCGATGTGTCGGGGCTTGCCGAGCCGGGGGCACAGTCGGAGAGCATGGAGAAGCGCATCGACAAGTTTGGCATCAGGGAGGAGTTTTCCTACAAGGCTTATCCCGTATGTTTTTGGGACATCTATCAGGAGGGAGGTCATCCTGTCAGGGCTACGGTGTCCGATATGGGACCGGATATCCTCTCCCGGATACTGGGGCTGACGCCTGCCCAGGAGGGTGTGCTGAATATCATTTTTAAGATTGCCGATGACAGGGGGCTTCTGCTCATTGACTTAAAGGACCTCCGCACCACCATCAACTATGTGGCGGAGCACAAGGATGACTATACCCTGACCTACGGATCTATGTCCACCCAGTCTCTGGGAGGCATTGTGCGCGCATTGCTGCCGTTGGAGACCCAGGGCGGCGATCTGTTCTTCGGGCAGCCGGATCTGGACATCTTTGACTGGATACGCACGGATGTGTACGGCAAAGGTATGGTGAATATTTTAAACTGTGTAAAACTGGTGCAGAATCCCACGCTGTATGCAAGTTTCCTGCTGTGGATGATGGCAGAGCTGTTCGAGAGGCTGCCGGAGGCGGGAGATCTGGACAAACCGAAGCTTGTCTTCTTTTTTGACGAGGCGCACATGCTTTTTGCCGACGCGCCCAAGGTGCTGGTGCAGAAGATTGAGCAGGTGGTAAAGCTGGTGCGCTCTAAAGGCGTGGGCATTTATTTTGTGACGCAGAGCCCCGGAGATATTCCGGATTCCGTGCTGGCGCAGCTCTCCAACCGGGTGCAGCATGCTCTGCGCGCTTACACGCCCTCGGAGCAGAAGGCGGTGAAGATTGCGGCGCAGTCCTTCCGCGCAAATCCTGCGTTTAAGACGGAGGATGTGATCATGGAGCTGGGCGTGGGCGAAGCATTGACTTCCTTCCTGGACGAAAACGGCGTGCCCGGCATGGTGCAGCGCACTTCCATCATCTGTCCCCAAAGTCTGATGGGACCTGCGGGTGAGGCCACCAGGCAGAGTCTGATGAGCAGGGACGGCATGAGTAAATATGATCAGGTATACGACGGCGAATCCGCCTACGAAGTGCTCACCGGGCAGCAGGCGAAGGAAGCCCAGGAGGCACAGTTAGCGGCGGAAAGGGAGCAGTTCGAGAAAGAGAAGGAGGCTTACGCGGCTCAGAAGGCAAAGGAGGAAGAGGCAGCCGCAAAGCGTCTTGCCAAGGCGGAGGAGGATGCCCGCAGGAAGAAGGAGAAAGAGGAGGCGGCTGCCCAGAAAAAGAAGGAAAAGGATACGGAGAGAAGGAAGCGGCAGATCGAGAATCAGCTGATCAACACCGGAATGCAGGTCTTAAAGAGGGGAATCCTCAATACGCTGTTTAAATAAGATTTAGAAAATGAATAAGATTTGGAACTGCAGATCCTCTGCCGCGCCACGGCAGAGGATTTAATTTTTTATGAAGAATTCCTTAAATCCCTTTGCTTTCATTGCGTGGAATGCGTGAATCTGTTATAGTATACCATAGTAGATCAGAGTATAGATCAACGGACAATTTTGATAAAAGACACAAAGAAGGATAAGAGATGAGGAAAGAAAAGATCTGGATTATCTTCACTGCTATTTTTCTCTGCGGTATTTTGCGGGGGAGTATGGCGGTAAAGGCGCAGGAGCGGGTCTCGATGGAAAGAGCCATACAGGAGGAGATGAACAGCTCATTTATGATTGAGGCGGAGGCGCTTCCCCAGGATGAAAGAAGTTATGGAGTCAGGGTGACGGTGGAGAATCTGGGGGAGAACTGGGAAGGGACGGTGCGCCTTACGCTGACGGAGATATACAACACGCCCAGCGCCTATGACACCGCGATCTCCCTGCCCCAGGGGAGCAAAAAACAGTTTGTGCTCAGGGTGCCGAAAGAGAGCGCCGAGGATACGAACGGTACAGTTAAGTTGGAACTTTTGGATAAAAAGTCCAAGGCAGTCGCGCAGAAAGAGTTTTACAAGCTTCTTCTCAAGGAGATGGACAGCCTGACCATGGGGATCCTCAGCGATGAATATGCTTCCCTCACCTATCTGGATATGGGAGGAACCGAACTCTATTTTTACGGAAGGAATTATCCCGTCAGACTGGTGGAATTGTCGCAGGATAATCTGGAGGATTCTTTGGAGGAGCTCTCTTTTCTGGTGATCGACTCCTATAACACCGGAATCCTTACGGAGGAGGAGAAAGCGGCGGTTGCAGACTGGAACTTAAACGGCGGTATGCTGATCGTGGGGACCGGGACCTATGCGGAGGATACGCTGGGGGGATTTTCCGACTATCTGGGCGTAAGCTGCAGGCAGATCATCCGGCCTGCGGATGAGGTCACCGGCGTGTCGGAAGATATCAGTGCAGGCAATGCGGGTACCGGTATGGATGCGGGTGCATATGAGCAATATGAGCAAAAACTGAATTTGTTGACTTGGGCGGATCTGGAGTGGGCACCCGATGTCCTCCTCACCGATTCCCAAGACCCCTATACCTATGGCACATACTGGTCGGCAAACAACGGAAGCGTATGTGTGCTGCCATACTCTCTGGAGGAATTCGCTGCCCTGGATCTGCCGGATACTGACTTGTATTTACGGGACGACATTGTGCGAACGATTTTTGACAAAGCCTGCAATTATGCAGGAGGGAAATATGCAAACATTTCCTATGTTGACACAAGATATGATGTCATGCGGATGTTAAAAATGTACGGAAAGTCGCAGCCGCCGGACTTTGGTCTGCTGAAGATCCTTGTGGTATTATATGTGATTTTTGTGGGTCCTCTCCTTTATCTGATCCTGCGTTTTGTCAAAAAACGGGAGTGGTACTGGGCTGCGGTGCCTGTATCTGCCGTGGTGGGGATTTTCCTTGTATTTCTGGCAGGAAGAGGATTTGAGGTGATGAATGCCAGGGTCTATTCCGTCACTCTGGAACAGATGGAGCATCCTGAGAAAAGCGGTACCTATCTGTATGGCTTTGCTGCCGATAACGATGAGTGGAGTCTGAAGACGGCGGAAGGGTACGAGTACGCGGGAAACATCTACAATGGTATATATGACAACAATAAACCTTATGCGTACCATATCCGGCGGGACGGGGAGGATCTCTATATCGGGATCGATCCCAGAGGTAATTTTGCGTCCTCCTTTTTCTATCTAAAGAAGAACGGTCAGGAAGCGGAGGGGACGATTCTCGCGGAGAATATCAGTGAGGGCTGGAGAGGTGTCACCGGGACAGTCACCAACAACACGGACCGAGACTTTGAAAATGTGGCGGTAGTTGTCAACGGGCAGCTCTATCTGTATGAAGAGCTCAAAGCGGGCGCCTCCATGGATCTGGGCAAACGGACGCCGCTTGGCACCGGATTGATGACCGGTATCAGCGGAAGCATGAGTAATTATGCGAATACGGTCTTAAGGGACTACTACAGCAAGGATAAGTATGAGGAGGCAGAAAGCCTGGCGGCATTATGCGTGGGTATGCTTTCTGTCCAGTCGGAAACGTCGGACGGGCATATCTGCGTCATGGGCGCGGCAAAAGACTGGACCCCTGCGGTGGATGATGACTGTAAGGAGACTTCCTACGGATGTCTCTATGTGATTCAATAAGGGGGTGCAGCATGCTGTATATCAATGATCTTACAAAAAAATATGGCTCCTATACTGCGGTGAATCACTTGACACTCCACATCCCGGAGGGAGATCTGTTCGGATTTGTGGGACCCAACGGGGCGGGCAAGACCACCACCATACGCATTGTCTGCGGGCTGATGCGGGCAAACGCAGGGTCGGTGCAGATCGGCAATATATCGGCGGCAGTGGGAAGCCGGAAGATGAAGCGGCTGATCGGCTATGTGCCGGACTTTTTCGGGGTGTATGACAATCTGAAAGTGAAGGAATATATGGATATGTACGGCTCCATGTACGGGATGAGCTCCCGGGACATTGCAAAGCTTTCGGATGATCTGCTGGAGCTGGTGAATCTCTCGGACAAAAAGGAGGTCTATGTGGACACGCTTTCCCGCGGTATGAAGCAGAGATTGTGTGTGGCGCGGGCGCTTTTGCACAATCCCAGGCTCTTGATACTGGATGAGCCCAGCTCCGGTCTGGACCCGAGGGCGAGGGTGGAGATGAAGGAACTGTTGAAAAATCTTCACGCCATGGGAAAGACCATTGTCATCAGTTCCCACATTCTCTCCGAGCTCTCGGAGATGTGTACGAGCATCGGAATCATGAACAGAGGGCAGCTGGTGACTGCGGGGCGGATAGAGGATATCATGAAAAAAATATCCGGCGGGAGACGTATCCATCTGAGAGTGCTCTCCGATATGGAGCCGGCGCTGCGTCTGCTGCGTGAGCAGGCGCAGGTCCGTGTGGAATCCGTGAGGGAGAACGAGGTCATCATCCTGTTTGACGGGGAAGAGACCCGTCTGGCAGGGCTGTTGGGAATGCTGCTGCAGAATCAGGTGCTTGTCACGGATTTCCACAGGGAGGAAGGCAGCCTGGAATCGTTGTTCATGCAGTTGACGGGAGGAGTGGCAGAATGAAGATCAGATGGAATCCTATCGTAAAGAAAGATTTGCAGGTGACGGCACGCAGTATGCGCATCAGCTGGGGGCTGTTTGCCTATGAGGCAGCGCTTGCCCTCGCATTCCTGCTGGTGCTGGCGATCATACAGGAGGAGGCAGACTCCTGGTACAGTGATAATTTTTACAGTTATCTGGTGGTACTGTTTCCCGTGCTGGCGGTCGTACAGGTGTGTATCGTGACGCTCATCGTCCCCATCATAACGGCATCCGCCATCTCCGGTGAGAAGGAGAGACAGACCTTTGACCTCATGCTGACTACCTGCATGACGCCCTTCTCCATTGTGTTTGGGAAAGTGATGTCCGCAGTGATCAATATCCTGCTGTTTGTGGCGGCAAGCACGCCGGTCATGGCGTTGTCCTTTGTGGTGGGAGGCATGCGTTGGAGTTATCTGTTTTATTTCCTGCTGGCGATCCTTTTACAGGCGGTATTTTCAGGGAGTATCGGGATCTTTGCGTCTTCTCTGTGCCGCAAATCCATTGTGGCAGTGCTTTTGTCCTTTTCTATTTATGGCGGTTTCTATGTGCTGACGGCGCTGCCTCCGTTGATCAGTATGATCTTCGGAATGGGGAGGAATATGGGGGAGTCGGCGCTGTTTCTTCTGCTGAATCCCGTGGTGTTTTTTGAGGAGTTTTTTATGCTTTTGATGACGGGGGAGACAATGTTTAACGGAACGATCTCCAAAGGCGATGCAGGGATCGTGACATATATGCTGTCCCACTACAATCTGTGGATCTATGTGTCCGCGGGATGTATGCTGCTTGTCTCGTTTTTGTTCATGCTCATGGCGGCATGGAAAGTGAATCCCTTGCATTCGGGCACCGGCGTCAGGAAGAAAAAGTGAGGTTTCCTATGGGAGAGAGGGAATTTTTGAGAAAAATCAAAGCCTGCAGACATAGGCTTGATTTTGCAGATTTCCTGAAAAATCTGGTATTTGCACTGGGTGTGGGGGGAGCTGCCGGAGTTCTTTTGCAGGCGGCATCCCTTGTGACACCCCTGTATTATGCTGATTTATACACAGTGACTGCGTTGCTTCTGGCTCTGGCAGCGGCAGTCTTTTTGTCCTGTATCAGACCCAATACGATGGAACAGGCGGCGCTGAAGATGGACAGCTTCGGTTTTGAGGAACGCATCATCACGGCATACGAGCACCGGGGGGAACAGGGTGAGATGATCCGGCTCCAGCGGGAGGATGCCTTCAGGGAGCTCTCGCGCCGCGGGGACGCTATCCGGATCCCTCTTTTGCCGGGCCGGAGGAGGATCGTTTTGTGCGCGGCGCTCCTGGCAGCGGCGGCTGTCCTCGCGGTGCTTCCCTCGGCGGCACGCCGGCAGGTCAGGGAGCTGCATGAGATCCGCAGGGAGGCTGCGGAAAAGGAAGAAGAGGTGAAGGAGCTTTTAGAGGAGCTGGAGGAGCTTGACAAGCTGGGTGAGGAGTTGCGCCCGGAGGAACTGGAAGCTTTGCGGGAGATGGCAGAGAGTCTGCAGTCTTCCATGGAGGAATACCAGCAGGCTGCCACGGCGGAGGATTTAGCGGCGGCACAGGACAAGCTGAATTACAAATATGAGAGCATGGGGGCAAAGCTTTCCAGTCTGGCGCAGAGTATGCAGAACAATGCGGCGGTGTCCCCGATGACGGCACAGTCCATGCAGGCGATGGCGGATAAAATGCAGCAGATGGGCGGTCAGTCGATGTCCGGCGCACAGACTGCATCGGGCAGCCAAAACGGAAACGGGCAGAACGGGAACGGGCAGAACGGGAACGGGCAGAACGGGAACGGACAGAACGGAAACGGACAGAACGGGAACGGACAGAACGGAAACGGACAGAACGGGAACGGGCAGAACGGAAGCGGACAGAACGGAAACGGACAGAACGGGAACGGGCAGAACGGGAACGGACAGAACGGGAACGGGCAGAACGGCAGTGGTCAGAACGGAAACGGACAGGGCGGAAACGGTATGGGAAGAGGTACGGGAAGCGTTCACAATGACCATGACTATGTGAGTATCCCCAATGCCATAGCGGACAGTGGGAACCTTTCCGGTAATTTTGTAAATCACGACAATTCGGAATTTTTCCGGACCCAGAACGGGCTGAGCTGGGAGGGGCAGCATATGTCCCATGAGGCAGTCATCGGAAGTTATGAGGAAAATGCCTATGAGGGAATCGCTTCCGGGCGTTATCCCAGCGGTATGGAAAAGGTGATCAAGGAATATTTTTCCAGCTTTAATGAGTAAGTCATGATCGATCTATGAGCAGAGGGAGGCTGTGGGGCAATGAGTGAGTTGGACAGAAGCAGGCTGGGGGACGCCGCCTATATGGCGGAGAGAATCGGCGACTGTGAGAGGGAAATTCAGAAAGGGATCGTCGGGCAGACGGAGATCATCCGTCAGGTGATGATGGCGATGCTCACAGGGGGAAATGTGCTGCTGGAGGGTATGCCCGGGCTGGGTAAGACCAGGCTGGTTGCCACCATCAGCAGGGTGTTTGATTTATCCTTTAAGAGGATTCAGTTTACGCCGGATCTGATGCCCAGCGATGTGACCGGCACCAATATCATAGTAAAAAATGACAAGGGAAGTTCTTTTTCCTTTGAGCGGGGACCGATTTTTGCCAATCTGATCCTTGCGGACGAGATCAACCGTGCCACGCCCAAGACACAGTCTGCTCTGCTGGAGGCGATGCAGGAGCATACGGTGACGGTGGGAAATGACAGCCACAGGCTGGAGGAGCCGTTTTTGGTGCTGGCCACCCAGAATCCCATCGAGAACGAGGGAACCTATCCTCTGCCGGAGGCGCAGCTGGACCGGTTTATGTTTAAGATCCTTGTGAAATTTCCCTCCAAGGAGGAGCTTATGGGAATTGTCCGGCTGACGGAGGGGAGCGGGCAGCCTCTCATTGAGAGACAGATGGACGGCGAGGGGCTTCTTGCCGCACGCGCCCTTGTGGGTCAGATTCCTATTGCGGACGCGGTGATGGATTATCTGTTGGAACTGGTGATGGAGACGCACGCGGCAAATCCCCATATCCGGGAGGGCGCAAGCCCCCGTGCCGCACAGGCGCTCATCCGGGCGGCGAAGGCGAAGGCTTTCCTGGAGGGACGATTTAATGTCTCTTTCCAGGATGTGGAGACAGTGGCATATCCGGTGCTCAGACACCGCATCATTCCCAGCTTTGACGCCATCAGTCAGGGAATCCTGGAGGATGATATTATCAGGGAGATTCTTGCGGCGAAGCAGCCTTAAGGATATGCAGGGGGTATAAGTTTGAAACTGGATGCTGCATTTTTTGACAGTCTGTCCCGCCTGCGTCTGGCGATGGGACATAAATCGTCCATGAATCTGACGGGAAACCGCAAATCGGTACAGAAGGGTTCCTCCACGGAATTTTCGGACTTCAGGGAGTATATGCCCGGGGACGATATACGCCGTATCGACTGGAATGCTTACGGGCGGCTGGACAGGCTTTATGTGAAGGAATATATGGAAGAGAAGGAGGCTGTGGTCTCCATTCTGCTGGACACCAGCGCTTCCATGGACTACGGGGAGAACAAAAAGAGTGAGCTTGCCTGCAGGCTGGCGGCGGCGATGGCATATCTGGGGCTCAACAATATGGACCGGGTCGTGGTGTATGATATGCAGAAGATGGAGGCGCCCTTTGTGGCTGGCGGCGGGAAGCGCGTGTTTCCCCGGCTGGCAGACTGGCTGGAGCAGAGAAAATCTGAGGGGATCGCAGACATCCGCAAAGCCGTGGAGCGGATGCAGGTCAAAGGTCCGGGCGTGACCATCCTGATCAGCGATTTTCTGCAGGAGGATTTTCTGGACGGTGAAAAACAGGCGGCGGAGCGTCTGTTGCGTTTTTTAAGTTACCACAGGCAGAAAGCGGTGTTTTTGCATGTGCTCGCGGGGGAGGAGCTTTCCGTGGATCTCACCGGCACCAGAAACTTCATTGATATGGAGGAGAAAAGCACCCTGCATCTTACAGTGGATGCGGCGAGCATCCGGGTGTACGAGAGGGCGCTTGAGGAGTTTATATCGGGCTTAAAGCGTGCCTGCGGCGGGGCGGGCGCCTTTTATGCCGTGTGCGATACCAGGATGGATTTTAACCGTCTGATTTTTGAGAATTTAAGGATGCTATATGATATTTGAGAGTTTATGGCCGCTTCTGTTTCTCGCGGCGGTCCCGGTGATCATAATTTTATATCTGTTAAAACCTAAGGGAGTGGATCATCTCATTTCTTCCAACCTGCTTTGGAAAAAGCTGCTGAAAAATGAGCATTCCCGGACTTTTTTTGAAAAGTTCGTACACAATATCCTCATGTATTTGCAGATCCTGATCGTGGCGCTTCTGGTGATCGCTCTGATGTCGCCCTTTATCAGGGCAGACAGACAGGGCGGCAGGAAAATTTTGCTGCTGGACACCAGCGGCAGTATGCAGCATCAGGGGGCGTCGGGCAAAAGCCGTATGGAGGAGGCTGTGGAGCAGATGTGCGATTATGTGCGCACCATGGAGGGCAGCCGTTTTTCCCTTGTGACTGCGGACGGAGCAGGGGTCAGGCTGCTGGCGGTGGACAGCACGGATACGGAGAATCTCACAAAGCTGCTCCGCGGGCTGGAGTGCAGTGACAGCGGCGGAGACCGCGGCGAAGTGCAGAGTGTCCTGGATACGCTCGGCGGGGAGGATGAGGAGAGCGCGGCACAGCTTCTGGTGTATACGGACGGGGCGGGTGCGGCGTCTTTTGCGGATCTGGAAAATCAGGGAGGCATGGAGCTTTATGTGATGGGGGAGGTCTGTGCCAATGTGGCGAATGAGTACACGGTCTTCACCCTTAGGGAGGACGGGCTGTACGATGTGATGGTCAGTGCGGTCAACTACAGCACGGGTACGGCGTCGATGGATGTGGGGCTCTATGACGGGGACAAGATGATTGCGCTAAGTTCCCTCAGCCTTGAGGCGCAGGAGAGTAAGATCTGTCTGTTTGAGCAGATTGACTGGGAAGGTCAAAGCATAGAGTCCCGGCTGAGCGGCATTTCCTTTTCCGGAGGTGAGAGAGACAGCCTGGAGGCAGACAATATCTCCCGGGCGGTGAAGAACAGGAATAATCTCATCAGCGGTCTGCTGGTGGGGGACGGCAATACCTTTCTTGAGAAGGCATATCGGGCGGTGACGGGAGAGAGCATCGCCAGGGCAGCGGACGACGCTGCCGTGAAGGCAGGAAATATCAATGTGGTGATTTATGATGCGGGGGCTGCTCCAAAGGCGGAGGAAGGGAACCGGCTGATATTCGGGAATGCCTATGGGGAATCGGTGGAGACTTTGGAGAATGTGGTGCTGGACGTGGCGGACTGTGATCTGACATCCGGGCTGTCCGGTTTTGCCATCGGTGTGAATAAGGCATATTGTTTTGACTTGCCCGAAGGGGCGGAGAGTTTTCTGGAATACAACGGAAAGTGCGTGGGCTATTACGGGGAACGGGACGGCAGAAAGGAGATCGTGACGGGATTTGACATCCGGGAGTCAGATTTCCCGCTCAGGGCGGAATTTCCCCTGTTTCTGGCAAATGCCATGATCTATCTGTCAGATACCTCCTGGCTTGCCTCCAACAGCTATTATGCGGGGGAGGAGATTGCCCTGCAGCCCTGGGCGGATGCCGATCTGACGCAGTTTGAGAGCAGACCCCGCAGGGCAGGGCTGTACCAGGTGGGCAATGAGGAGTATCAGGAGCCCTATGTGGTGCGTTTTCAGACGACGGAGTCTGACGGAAGGGAAACGGCGGAATCTGTCACGGACACAGGACAGTTTCAGACGCAGAAGACCCGGCGCACGCTCCGCAATGTCTTTTTGGTGCTGGCGTTAATCCTGTTGGCGGCGGAGTGGCTGATCTATCTGCGTCAGATGAGATATAAGGGCGTATTCTACCCGGCAGTGCGCGGGGTGGTGGTACTGTGTATCCTGCTGGCGCTTCTGGGGATACAGCTCAGACTGGGCAGCCGCCGCACGGCGACGATTTTTCTGGTGGACGTCTCGGACAGCAACCGCGGGCATCTGGAGGAGATGGAGGAATATCTGGAGCGGGTGATCTCCCAAATGCCGTCCCGGAACGAGTACGGTATCGTGACTTTCGGAAAAGATGCCCAGGTGGAGCAGGTCGTCACGGATAAGAAGCGGTTTGGAGGCATTATGACCCTGCCGGAGAAGGCGGCGACGGATTTTGAGGACGCCATTTCCAAGGGGCTTACGCTGATACCGGGAGGAAGCGGCGGCAGGCTGGTGGTTTTGACTGACGGAAAAGAGACGGGGGGTGACGTGCGTCATATGGCGCAGGCACTCACTTTAGGAGGAACGGAATTTTTAAGCCTGATCTATGAAGAGGAGGAGACGCCGGATGCCTATGTGGAGAAGGTGGAACTTCCCTCTTATCTGCATCCCGGGGACCGGTATCTTGTCACTGTGCTGGTGGAGAGCAGCTATGAGACGGATGCCGTGCTCGAGCTTTATGTCGGCAGCAGTCTGGGAGATTCCGCGGGGGTGCATTTAAACAGAGGGAGCAATCGCTTCGTGTTCAGCCGCCAGGTGGATGAGGAGGCGCACACAGATGCCATGGAGAGCCTGAAGGTGAGGCTGTATGCCGAGGGGGACACCTGTGAGGAGAATGATTCCTACAGCGCCTATTTTGCGGTGGAGGCATCGCCCAGGGTGCTGGTCATTTCCGGCGCAGACACCCAAATATCCGGGTTTACCTCCCTGTTGGACGCGGCAGGCTGTGACTACAGCGCGGTCTCTCCGTTAAATGCGCCGGGGGATATTGATTCCATGCTGGAATATAAGTCCATCATTCTGGTAAACACTTTTATCGATGAACTTCCGAAAGGATTTTTGGATAATATTGAGACTTATGTGAAGGATTATGGCTGTGGATTTGTCTGCTGCGGCGGAGAGCACAGCTTTGCCCTGGGAGGATACCGCGACACGGCGCTGGAGACGGTACTCCCCGTGGATATGCAGCTGCGGGGGGTGGATGAGATGCCGCCCATGGCGATGGTCATGGTCATTGACCGCTCGGGCAGTATGGTCTCGAGCGCGGCAGGCTCCCAGGGCACCAATTTGGACATCGCGATCCGCGCTGCCTCGGTGGCGGTGGACAATCTAAAGGATACGGATTATGTGGGTGTGCTGACCTTTGACGACAACTATGAATGGCAGGTGGATATCTGCCGGGCAGATGAGAGATCGGACATCAAGAAGTCTTTGGAACAGATCAGCGAAGGGGGCGGCACCACTATCAAACCGGCGCTTATGGAGGCGGGACTGGCACTTTCCAATAGTGATGCGGCGGTGAAGCATGTGGTGCTTCTCACGGACGGCCACGGGGAGACGGATGATTTTTCCGGTGTGGTGGATGCCTATACGAAGGAGGGGATCACGCTCTCCACCGTTGCGGTGGGGGACGGCTCCGACACGGCGCTTTTGGAATATCTTGCGGAAAGCTGCGGGGGAAGATATTATTACTCCGACATCTCCACCGATATTCCCAGGATTTTTGCCCAGGAGGTTTTCTTAGGCGGGGACAGTTATCTCCAGAACGGGGAATTTGCCCTGTCCGTGAGAACGGGGCATGAGCTGGCGGAGAATCTGTTCCCGGACGGATGGCCTCTGCTCTATGGTTATGTGGCGTCATCTCCCAAGACGGCTTCCAACATGATCATCACCACCGCCGGGAAGGAGGATCCCGTTCTCACGGTCTGGCAGTATGGGCTGGGTCGCACGGTGGCGTGGAACAGCGATGTGACAGGCGAGTGGAGCGGGGCGTTCGCGGGAGAGGAAGACTATGTGCGTCTCTGGAAGAGGATCGTGGATTATTCCACGGGAAATGTCAATCTGGGCGGAGACCGGGTGGATGTGGTGACGGTGGGCGAGACGGCACAGATAACCTATAGGACAGAGGATTACAGCGGGAGCACGGAAATCTATGCCAATGTCATCGGGCCGGACGGAGAGTCGGAGGAGATCAAACTCCATGCCACGGCTCCGGGCAATTATGAGGCGCAGATCGCCACTCCCCAGACGGGATTGTACCACTTTAATATCCGACGCATGGAAAACGGAGAGATTCACAGCTATATGACCTCTGCCGCTGCGGTGCAGTTTTCCTATGAGTATAAATATGACGTGAGTAAAGATCCTTACCTTAATTTTGTAAATCAGTACGGGCGTGTGATCTCGCCCGAGGATGAGATCTGGGGCACCCGGGCGGGCAGGTCGGTGGAGAGGCGGTCTCTGGGCAGCTGGCTGCTTGCCTTTGCACTCTGTTTGTTTTTGGCAGACGTAGCGATGCGGCGCTTTCAGTATGAGCCCCGGTGGAGCCGCCTGACGAGCCGGCTTAGAGGGGCGGAGAAGACCGATCCCGTGGAGAAAATGGATCCTGTGGAGAAAATCGATCCCGTGGAGAAAATCGATCCCGCGGAGAAGACCGATCCTGCGGTGCAGACGACGAAGACGGGAAAGACAGAGCAGACACTGGATACTTCTCAGCTTTTGAGAAAAAAAGACAACCGGAACATCTGATATTCCGGTTGTCTTTTTACGCCTCCGGGCTCCAGCCTTCCAGCACATTTTCCATGGTGTATTCTGCGGCTTCCTCCTCAGTGAGCTGATGGGAAAAATCTGCCCGCTGACCGGGGGCGGCGCCGGGACCGGCGGAGTCATATTCCGCATAGAAAAAGTGATCGTGGGGTTTGTTCCAGTCCTTCCAGCCCAGGGGATGGATGTGCTCTCCCATATGACAGTGCAAAAAAACGGTTTTGGCAAATTCTCTCCAGGGACGCCCCAGATACACCGTGTGGGGAGGGCAGTCTCCGGTGAGACGGCAGCGGTGAAAGACATAGCCGTATCTGCGGCCCTCGAAGGTGGATGCAGCGGTCACATAACCGTATATATTCTCCTCGTCCGGGCTGTCGGAGGGCTTTCTGTCCCCGGGCATTTTGGAGTAGATTTCACATTCTTCAAACCATGCCACGGCACCGCCGAAGATAAAGTCCACATCTCCCTGGATAAAACAGTTTTTGTACAGCTGCCGTCCCAGAACGCGTTTCCTGAATTCTCCGGGACCTTTGAAGCCTCCGGGTTTTGCCTCCTTTAAGGGGAGCGGTGCGGTAAAGAGGGTGTCCTGGCTGCCCAGAAAGGCGCAATTCTCAAAACAGCAGCGGTCTCCGTCCACATAGAGCGCCAGCGCCTGACCCACGGTGTGGCCGAATCCCGCATCGTTCTGGAAAGTGACCGACCTGGCAGAAAAGTCCGGCGCATCGATAAACACTGTCGCCGTCCGGAAGGTGCCGCGCTTTTCCCCGTTTTCCAGTTCCTCAAAGGCCCCCAGACCATAGACGATCACAGTGTCTGACCTGTTTTCGCCCAGAAAGGTCACATGGGGACGGGAGATTGTCAGTCTCTCCCGGTAGGTGCCGGGACCAATATGTATAATAACAGGTGTTATACAATACTCATCCGCCGGATAGCTGCCGTTTTGCCATGGGAGGGCGCCGTCCGTTCCATACGGGAGTGGTGAGAGTCTGTCTGCTTCCGAGAGCGCCTCCGAGATGGTGGAGAAATTGGTGGAACCGGCGGGGCAGTCTGGATGATGGACATAAAGGTGCAGAGGGTTTGGAAGTGTCATCGTGGTTATCCTCCTTTGTACGGATGTTCTGCCTGTTGTCGATAAGACATCTATTCCCATTATAATAATGGACGGCGGGGGCTGTCAAATCTATTTGTGAAATGGGATGCGGATTTTGGGTGTTTTTTGTTTTTTAACAATTTTATAAGAATTTATTTACAGCTTCCTGAGAATGAAGTGTTGAATATACAGGTCAAATCTGTTAAAATATTTTTTAGGCTGTGTAGAAAAAGAAATGGTTTCCACAGCAAATTCGCGCCGTGATCTTCCGGGATGGATGGGCTTTGCTCCCCTATTTTGCAGAGGGCTTTGGAAATACGGAAAAAGAAGGGCGCAGATGGGTAAGGATATCATATGAAACTGATCGAAAAGATATTTGGCACACACAGTAGCAGAGAACTTAAGCGCATCGAGCCGCTGGTGGATAAGATCGAAGCTCTCCGCCCCGATATGCAGGCGTTGTCCGATGAAGAACTGCGGGGGAAGACGGAGGAATACAAAAAGAGGCTGGCACAGGGGGAGACTTTGGACGATCTGCTCCCGGAGGCATTTGCCACGGTGAGGGAAGCCGCAAAGCGGGTGCTGAACATGGAGCATTACCGTGTGCAGCTCATCGGCGGGATCGTCCTGCACCAGGGGCGTATCGCCGAGATGAAAACCGGTGAAGGTAAGACGCTGGTGTCCACACTGCCGGCATATTTGAACGCCCTGGAGGGAAAAGGGATTCACATTGTGACGGTCAACGACTATCTGGCGAAGCGTGACGCGGAGTGGATGGGTCAGGTGCACGAATTCCTGGGGCTGAAGGTTGGCGTGGTCTTAAACGGCATGACCAGCGAGGAGCGCCAGGCGGCATACGGCTGCGACATTACCTATGTGACGAACAATGAGCTGGGATTTGATTATCTGCGGGACAATATGGTCATTTACAAGGAGCAGCTGGTCCTGAGGGGGTTGAATTACGCCATCATCGACGAGGTGGATTCCGTGCTGATCGACGAGGCGAGAACACCGCTTATCATCTCAGGGCAGAGCGGCAAGTCCACGGCGCTGTATGAGGCGTGCGATATCCTGGCGAGACAGCTCAAGAGAGGTGACGATGTACAGGAGCTCTCCAAGATCGACGCCATCATGGGTGTGGTGCAGGAGGAGAACGGCGACTTTATCGTAAACGAGAAGGACAAGGTCATCAATCTGACCAGCGCCGGCGTGGAGAAGGTAGAGCGTTTCTTTCATATTGACAACTTTGCCGATCCCGAGAATCTGGAGATCCAGCACAATATCATTCTGGCATTGCGCGCCCACAACCTGATGTTCCGGGATCAGGATTATGTGGTCAAGGACGACCAGGTGCTGATCGTGGACGAATTTACCGGACGCATCATGCCCGGGCGCCGTTATTCCGACGGGCTGCACCAGGCGATCGAGGCGAAGGAGCATGTGAAGGTCAAGAGAGAGTCAAAGACGCTGGCGACCATCACATTCCAGAATTTCTTCAATCTGTTTGACAAAAAATGCGGCATGACCGGTACGGCGCTGACGGAGGAGAGCGAGTTTAGGGATATTTACGGGATGGACGTGGTGGAGATCCCCACCAACAAGCCCGTTGCCCGTGTGGATCTGCAGGATGCAGTGTATAAGACCAAGGCGGAAAAGCTCCAGGCGATCGTGAACGCCGTGGAGGAGGCGCATGCCAAGGGACAGCCTGTGCTGGTGGGCACCATCACCATCGAGGCAAGTGAGGAGATCAGCCGCCTGCTTCAGAAGCGCGGAATACCGCACAAGGTGCTGAACGCAAAATTCCATGAGATGGAGGCGGAGATCGTGGCAGATGCCGGGATCCACGGCGCCGTGACGATCGCCACGAATATGGCAGGACGTGGTACGGATATCAAACTGGATGAGGAGGCGAGAGCCGCGGGCGGATTGAAGATCATCGGCACCGAGCGCCATGAGTCCAGGCGGATCGATAACCAGCTCCGGGGGCGTTCCGGACGTCAGGGAGACCCGGGGGAAGCGCGTTTTTATATCTCACTGCAGGATGATTTGATGCGGCTGTTCGGCTCAGAGCGCCTCATCAGCATGTTCAATGCCATGGGGATTCCCGAGGGGCAGGAGATCGAGCATCAGGCGCTGACCAATGCCATCCAGTCCGCGCAGAAAAAGATTGAGAACAATAACTATGGGATCCGCAAAAACCTGTTGGAATATGACCGGGTGATGAGCGAGCAGAGAGAGATCATTTACGAGGAACGCCGCCGGGTATTGAACGGTGAGAGCATGCGCGACTTTATCTATAAGATGATCACGGATATCACGGAGAATTGCGTGGATATCAGCATCAATGACGATATGGATAAGGAGGACTGGGATTACAATGAGCTGAATACCCTGCTTCTGCCCACGATCCCGCTGGAGCCTGTCACCGCAGAGCGGGTGCAGAAGGGAAGGAAAAACAGCTTAAAGCAACAGCTCAAGGAGGAGGCAGTCAAGCTCTATGAGGCAAAGGAGGCAGAATTTCCTGACTCCGAGGCGATCCGTGAGCTGGAGAGAGTGATCCTTCTGAAGGTCATTGACCGCAAGTGGATGGATCATATCGATGACATGGACCAGCTCCGCCAGGGAATCGGTCTGCAGGCATACGGGCAGAGAGACCCGGTGGTGGAGTACAAGATGAGCGGTTTTGAGATGTTCGACGAGATGACCCAGAACATCAAAGAGGAGACCGTGCGCATGCTCCTGCATATCCGTGTGGAACAGAAAGTGGAGCGCGAGCAGGTGGCGAAGGTCACCGGAACGAACAAGGACGACACTGCGGCAAGGGCGCCCAAAAAGCGGGACAATGCCAAGATTTATCCCAATGATCCCTGCCCCTGCGGCAGCGGCAAAAAGTATAAGCAGTGCTGCGGAAGAAAATAGGAGTGAGGAAATATGAGCACCTGGTTTGACGGGAAGCGGATCCTGAGTCGGACCGCAGTCTGGATGACGGCTGCCGCCATTCTGTTTTTGGCAGGCTGTCAGGGGAAGGCAGAGGGAAACGGTCTGTCCGCAGGAGAGGAGGACGCTCCTGCGCCCGTTCAGAATGTCGAGTCTGAAATGGTCTATGAGGGAGAAGTGACTGAGCTTTCGGAAGACATCACATTCAGGCTGGTGCAGTTTTCGGGGGATAAATTGTATTCCGGTTCCGTCTCCTACGATGAGGAGACGGATCTGTGCAGCTGCAGAGTGACCCGGATATCCGCGGAGGGGAAGGCGGAGGAGGCGCTGACCCTTCCCTGCGGCGAAGGAGCTTTGAGCGCCCGCTATTGTGTACGGGATGACGGGAGTATCTGTGTCTCCACCGCAAAGGATGGGACGCCCTGGCGTTTGTTTTTATTCGACGGCACGGGAGAGATTCTTGTTGAGACGCAGCTGAATGTCCTTGGGGAATCGCTGGGCGACGGCGAGACGGTGATACCGGTGCAGAGCGATGATCAGGGCAGGGTGTTTCTTCTGGCAGACGGAAGGATTTATCTGTTTGATGAGTCCGGCAGTTATCAGGGAGAGATCGTCTTAGAGGACGGCGCCGCGGGCTGGATGCTGGCAAGAGGCGGGGACGGAAAAGTCTATACGGCATATCTTTCCGGGAAGAAGCAGATGCTGGCAAGACTGGATTATGAAAAAAAGAGAGCGGTGGATGTCGGGCAGGGTTTTCCGGACTGCAGCAACAATAAGGAAGGGAAGATTTTTGCCTGTTTTGGGACAGGGTTTTGGTGTGTCACGGATACGGAGCTCATCCTGTATGACTGGGAAAGCGGCCGGAAGATAAAAGTATTCCAATGGGTGAATCAGGGAATGCTCGGCACGGATGTGAAGGGCGTTACGGGCGGGGAAAATGCTCCTGTGATCTTTACAGGCGGAACGGGACAGAAACCTGCCAGGATGTATCGTCTTTCGCCCCTGTCCGATGAGGAGATGGCGTATTTGAGGGAGAATGGCCCTGACGTTATCAGGGTTGCCGGCATGTGGATCCCCCGTGACATAGAGGAGGCGGCCATTGACTTTAACGCTTCCCAGAAGCGTTATCGGGTGGAGCTGGTTCCCTATCTGGATGAGACCTCCACCGACCAGGAAGAATTTGAGATCGCCAGGGAGAAGCTGCAGCGGGACGCGGTGCTGGATACCTCCGATGTGGATATTCTCTGTATGCAGAATCTGGATGCGGATGCTCTGACCAGGCAGGGCGCGCTGGAAGATCTGACACCGTATCTGGAAGGCAGTACCCTGATCAGCCGGGATGATATGTTTGAGCCTGTTCTACAGGCATTTATGGTGGACGGCAGATTGGTGTGCATTCCCAAGAGGTTTTGTATGATCTGTATCTCGGGAGATGTCTCGCAGCTGGGAGACAGGACGGGCTGGACCTTGGATGAATTTCTGGATTTTGCTGAAAAACACCGGGGAGAGAGACTGTTTGGAGACACGATGTTTTATCCGCTCTGCGATGCGCTGGTGAACGGTGATATGTTCCTGGAGGAGCGGGACAAAAAAACGGTGTTTGACGGGGAACAGTGTAAAAGATTTCTGGAGGTGCTGAATACGCTGCAGGATGTTTCGACAGATTCTGAGGAGGAGCAGTATGCGATCTGGCAGGCGGCTCCGCTCCATTTGTCTTATCTGCAGGATTTTGATGTGGGTGTTTCCAGGGATCCTTCCATAGAGTTTATCGGTCTGCCCACTGCTGACGGCACGGGGGGAGTACGGTTTGAGGTGGGAGGAACCAGTCAGCTCTGCACCATCTTAAGCCAATCCGATTGCAGGGAAGGCGCCTGGGCATTTTATGAGTATTATCTCAACCGGGAGGACTCAGGGGGAGGCTTTCCGATTTTCCGTCCCCTGTTTGATGAGATGGCGGAAGAATGGATGAATCCCGTGTATACCGGGCATACCATGACCGCTGAAGGGGAAGTCGATGCGGGATCGGGCTTTCCGCTTCCGGAAGCAGGAGCAAGGAGAGGATGGAAGACAGAAGACTGGTATCCGTATCAGGGAACCCAGGAGGATGTGGATGCCGTTTTGGATATGATCGGGACGGGAGGCTATTGGATCTCCCGGAATGAGAAGGTCTTGGAGCAGATCCTCACGGAGGAAGGGGAGGCTTATTTCCAGGGACAGAAGGATCTGGACACAGTGGCAGATATCATCGGAAACCGCTGGATGCTTTATAAGGCGGAAAACGGCTGAATAATCGGGAGCAGACAGGAAGGCAGGTAAAAATATGGTAGAACTTGACCAGATGAAGGCAGAGATCTTGGGCTATGAGGCTTCCCTCGGGGAGGTGAAGGCTTCCCTGGATCTGGAGAGCAAGGCAAAGCGCATTGAAGAGCTGGAGATGGAGATGGAGGCGCCCGGCTTCTGGGACGATCCGGACAGATCCAATCAAAAGATGAAAGAACTCAAAAATATGAAGGATACCGTGGAGCAGTGCGATAAATTATCCACCCAGTACGATGATATCCTGACGCTGATCGAGATGGGCTATGAGGAGAACGATGAGTCCATGGCGGCGGAGATCCGGGGAGAGCTGGACGAGTTTATCGCCGAGCTGGAGGAGCTGCGGATCGGGACACTGCTCTCCGGGGAGTATGACAAAAACAATGCTATCCTGAAGCTGAACGCCGGAGCGGGCGGCACGGAAAGCTGTGACTGGGCGGGAATGCTCTATCGCATGTACACCCGCTGGGCGGAGCGGAAAGGCTTTGGAATTGAGGTGTTGGATTATCTGGACGGGGACGAGGCGGGAATCAAATCCGTGACCTTCCAGGTGAACGGCATGAACGCTTACGGGTATCTGAAATCGGAGAAGGGCGTGCATCGTCTGGTGCGTATCTCACCCTTTAACGCCCAGGGAAAGCGCCAGACTTCCTTTGTATCGCTGGATGTGATGCCGGATATTGAAGAGGATCTGGATGTGGAGATCGACGAGAAGGACCTGCGCATTGATACCTACCGCAGCAGCGGAGCGGGCGGTCAGCACATCAACAAGACGTCCTCCGCCATCCGCATCACGCACATTCCTACGGGAACAGTGGTGCAGTGTCAGAATGAGAGAAGCCAGTTTCAGAACAAGGATAAGGCGATGCAGATGCTCAAGGCAAAGCTGTATCTGCTCAAACAGGAAGCAAATGTGGAAAAACTTTCCGATATCCGCGGAGAAGTGAAGGAGATCGGCTGGGGAAACCAGATACGTTCCTATGTGCTGCAGCCCTATAAAATGGTGAAAGATCTGCGCACGGATGTGGAGACGGGCAACGCGGACGCGGTGCTGGACGGGGCGCTGGATCCCTTTATCAATGGGTATCTGAAGTGGCTCAGCACATCGGAGGGAAAAGAAAAACAGGCTTGACCTTAAGGGTTAAGCCTGTTTTTCTCTTGCCTGCATGAGGTTTAAGAAGAAGAAAACATCCGTCATAGTTATGTAGGGCGTCAGCCATAGAGATCCAATGTTCAGAGTCAGGATATTCAACATCAGCAGGGGAAGGAAGCTGGTCTGGATGTAGAGGAAGCGTCCTTTGTGTCCCTCCATAATGCGTATGCTCATCTTAAAGAGCTCTCCTGCACTGTAGCCCGGGAAATCCAGCAGCAGAAACAATGTCTGAGAGACGGAGAAGTACATAATGAAGGCAACGGCACTGCCGATAAAGAATATCATCATCATGACACATATGAGCGGAAACGCGGCATCTTTGAGGATCATAAAACGAAGGATCTCTTTAGGTAAGTGGTAAAGCTGTCTCAGCAGCATATAAATGAAGGCGATCTGGAAGCTTTTGCCGGGCTGGTAGCTAAAACCGTGAAAGACATCGGAAATGTTGCACTTCCTGCCACAGGCGACATTCAAAAAGCACAGACGGGCACCGATCTCAAGGACAACTGAAAAAATTTCTTCGATACAGTCAAAAATATATGCGAGAACGTACTGTATTTCCGGTTGAAGGCGGAAGTAGGAAAAGGCATCTCCCTGTAACATCAATAACATCCATTGTTTCAACAGATTAAACAGGAGGTTTTCCACGATGCTGATCAGCAGGACCAGAGCAAAATCGATGATATATACGACCAGCATGACCAGGATCAGCTGGAAATAGTTGCCGGAAAGGGCTTCCTTGGCTTTGTCCTTGAGCATTGCGCTGGATAAAATTTTATTGTTCTGATTCATATCGCGCTCCATTCTGATCATGAGAATCTGTCAGACCGCAAAATCCGCGTTCATGCCCGCGTATTTTGCGTGGTCGGCAGTTTTTAAATCCTTTTGGTACGGATTGTCTTCATTGTAGTATTTGATCTGGGTATCGGTGGTGCCGCCGGACACATAGGAGCGCCCGCATTCGGGGCAGACCGCCATATGGATGGAAACCGAGGCGCGGATGACCTTGCCATTGTTCTGGGCGGCATCGGAGTAAGCGTTGCTCACATGCTCCTGTTCATGGGCGCGGACCCGGGAGGCAGCTGCCCCGGGAGCGATGTGCTGCGGCGTCTTGAAAGACACCATCTCATCGGAGCCGTCCTGATATCTGCGGTTTTTACAGGTCTGACATTCCTCGCCGTTGGCTTTTCTGCCGTCTCCTGACGGACCGGGAAGACGACCGTAAAGGGCATCCTCCGCGTTTTGGGATGCACCGGGAATGCCGGAACCGGAAGGGTAGCGGTTGTAGGAAAGATTATCCGAAATATTGTTCATATAAGGAATCATCATAGCTGCACCTCCTGGATTGATCCTATAAATCCAAACCATTGTCGAAGTAAAAATCGGAGTCGAGAATACTGCGATCATCGTTGTCGTAGAGTTCGAGCCCCTTTTCGTAACCTTCCATAAAGCCTTCCTCAAAAGCATCCCTGAAATCGGGATCCATAAACAAAGAAACGGTCATCGCAATGCTTAAGAGGATAGCAACACAGGAGAGGATGATGCCGGTAATGCTCATTCCGGACATGGGAGTTCCCCGGCGCTTACTGAGGATGGCGAACAGGATGCTCAATGCGCCCATGGAGATGGAAAAGCATACCGTACAGCACAAAAGGATGGAGAGAATGCCCAGCACCAGGGATGCCACGGCAAAACCGTTGATTTTCTGAGGCTGCCCGGCATACCGGTCATCGCGCGGGTTATTGTTCCGGCTGTTGTTTGAGTTATGATAGGGATCCGGAGAAAAACCGTTCATCTGTTGTGAGTCCATTTTATGCCTCCTTGCCGGCTGCCCGGCGTGGGATATGAGGGTCCCCGCATCTGTCTGGAAAAAGAACGAACATTGTCCCACTCTGTGATTTTCAATACTTATCTTGATATTACTATAGCACCTTTTGGCAAAAATGGCAAATGTTTATACATAGAACTTGGAAATTATTTCTTTTTGTTATAAAATAGACTTTGCATAAGAAAAAACGAAAAATAGAGAGATGGCACATGTGAGGAGAGTATATGGACATTTTACAGAGACTGCGCGATGAATTACAGGTGGAGAAGTGGCAGGTGGAGGCTGCGGTGAGGCTGATAGATGAAGGCAACACCATTCCTTTCATTTCCCGGTACCGGAAGGAGGCCACGGGCTCTTTAAACGATGAGCAGCTGCGGAAACTCCACGAGAGGCTGCTGTATCTGAGAAACCTTGAGGATAAAAAGAGCCAGGTGCTGGGGAGCATTGAGGAGCAGGGGATGCTGACAAAGGAGCTGAAAGAGAAGATCCTGGCAGCGGAGACGCTGGTGGTCGTGGAGGATCTCTACCGTCCTTACCGTCCCAAGAGAAAGACCCGCGCCAGCGTGGCAAAGGAGAAAGGGCTGGGAGGTCTCGCCAAATTCATTCTGGCGCAGGAGACCACAGAGCCGGTGGAGGGGGAGGCGGAGAAATACCTCTCCGATGAAAAGGGCGTGGAGACTGTGGCGGACGCCATCCAGGGGGCGAAGGATATCATCGCGGAGTCGGTGTCGGACGAGGCGCAGTTCCGTCTCTATATCCGCGGCATTACCGTGGAGGAGGGCGTGATCGAAAGCAGCGCCAAAGATGAGAAAGCCGCAAGCGTCTATGAAATGTATTATCAGTTTCAGGAGCCGGTGAAGAAAATAGCGGGACACAGGGTGCTTGCCTTAAACCGCGGCGAGGCGGAGAAGGTGCTGACGGTAAAGCTGACCGCGCCGGTGGAGAGGATTTTGCGTTATCTGGAAAAACAGAAGATTACGGCGGACAATCCCTATACCACGCCGCTTATCCAAGAGGCGGTGAAGGACAGCTATGAGCGTTTAATAGCACCTGCTATTGAACGAGAGATCCGAAACGATCTGACGGAGAAGGCGGAGGACGGAGCCATCCGAGTGTTTGGCAAAAATCTGGAGCAGCTTCTGCTGCAGCCCCCCATCGCGGGAAAAGTGGTGCTGGGGTGGGATCCCGCCTTCCGCACCGGCTGTAAGCTTGCCGTGGTGGACGCTACGGGCAAGGTGCTGGATACCAGGGTCATTTATCCCACGGCGCCCCAGAACAGGGTGGAGGAGTCAAAACGTGAGTTAAAGCGCCTGATCGAAAAGTATAATGTAGATTTAATATCTGTGGGAAATGGCACTGCGTCCAGAGAATCCGAGCAGGTGATCGTGGATTTTTTAAAGGAGATCGATCGTCCTGTGCAGTATGTGATCGTGAATGAGGCGGGGGCGTCGGTGTATTCGGCCAGCGAGCTTGCCACGCAGGAGTTTCCCCAGTTTGACGTGGGACAGAGGAGTGCGGCGTCCATCGCCCGCAGATTACAGGATCCGCTGGCGGAGCTGGTAAAAATCGAGCCCAGGTCCATCGGCGTGGGACAGTATCAGCATGATATGAACCAGAAGAAACTCGGAGAGGCGTTGAGCGGCGTGGTGGAGGACTGTGTAAACCGTGTCGGAGTGGATTTAAACACCGCCTCCACATCCCTTTTGGAGTATATTTCCGGCATCAATAAGACCATCGCGCAGAATATTGTGAGCTACCGTGAAACAAACGGCAGATTTACCGACAGAAGGCAGCTTTTGAAGGTGGCAAAGCTCGGTCCGAAGGCATTTGAGCAGTGCGCCGGATTCCTGCGCATCGTGGACGGGGACAATCCTCTGGATGCCACCAGCGTGCATCCGGAGTCCTATGGCGCGGCAGAAAAGCTCCTTGAGAAGCTGGAACTCACCATGGAGGATGTGAGAAGGCTGCAAAAGCAGGCAGCCGTGCACAAAAACGGGGAAAGACAGACGGGTCCCGATCCCTCCGGGGCAGAAAATACCCGGGGCGGGCAGGAAGGAAACGGGTCGCGCCAAAACGGGAAGAAACAGGGCAGAAAACAGCTTCAGGTACACAATACCGGAACCGCCATGGGAAAGGCGCTCGCCGCTGCGATGGCGGAAACAACACCCCGGGAAAATAGGAATACGCAAAAGCAGCAGGAAAAACTGTCCGGTCTGGAGAGACGTATCGGGGATAAGAAAAAACTGGCGCAGGAGCTGGGGATCGGCGAAATCACGCTGACAGACATCCTTCGGGAGCTGGAGAAACCGGCGCGTGACCCCAGAGACGATATGCCCAGACCCATCTTAAGAAGCGATGTGCTGGATATGAAGGATCTCAGACCCGGCATGATTCTCAAGGGCACTGTGCGCAATGTCATAGATTTCGGTGTGTTTGTGGATATCGGCGTACATCAGGACGGGCTGGTACACATCTCCCAGATCACGGACCGCTTTATCAGACATCCGCTGGAGGCAGTGCGCGTGGGCGATATCGTGGAAGTCCAGGTGCTCACCGTGGACGTGGCGAAGAAACGGATCGGGCTGACCATGAAGATCAATTCCGCACGGAATGCCCAATAGGGAAAAATAACTTGCCCAATAGGAAAAATAACTTGCATACTTTGAGGCGGTGTGATATAGTAGCTGTGTCACATGATCATATAAGAAAATTCTTCGGGGTTGGGTGTGATTCCCTACTGGCGGTATAGTCCGCGACCCGGGGCTGCCTGAATGAGCGGCTCCGGCTGATCCGGTGAAAGCCCGGAACCAACAGTACAGTCTGGATGGAAGAAGAATATCAGGTGTTATTTTTGTGCGCCTGGGCAGTGGTATCCATGTCCCCGAATCCTTGCGGTTCGGGGATTTTTTTTACTTTTGCCCTGCCCACAGACACCGGAATTCGTAGAAGAATTTTCCTGCAAAAACATTGGATGCGGAATTCATTCAAGCCGTATGCCCAAAATGGAGGAAAACAGATGAATGGTTTGTTGGAAAGTGTAAAACAGAATGCGGAGATAGTGCTGGAGTTTGCCGCGGTGATCGCATTTCTCTTTGTATTTGCCCTGCTGCTTGAAAAATGGGGGCAGAAAAGGCGCGGTGTGAAGGAGAAGATCTTCACCACCCGAAAGACTGCGATGATAGGAATGTTCTCGGCGATTGCCATGATACTGCACCTGTTCGATTTTCCGTTATTTTTTATTCCGGGATTTTACAAGCTGGATTTCAGCGAGCTTCCCATTCTGATCGGCTCTTTCGCCTTTGGCCCTGCGGCGGGGGTCATGATGGAGTTCGTAAAGATTCTGCTGAAATTGTGTGTCAAGGGAACTTCCACCGCCTTTGTGGGAGACCTGGCAAATTTTGTGGTGGGATGCAGTTTTATCCTGCCCGCCTCGGCTGTCTACAGCTTTCGCAAGAGCAGGAAAAGCGCGATATTCGGATGTATCCTGGGGACGGCAGTCATCATTTGCTTTGGCGCGCTGTTCAATGCCGTCTATCTGCTGCCGGCGTTCTCCAAATTATATGGCATGCCGCTCGAAGTGATCCTCGAGGAGGGAGCGAAGGTCAATCCCCTGGTGCGGGAGGGCAGCATTGTTAGCTTCGTCGCCGCCTGTGTGGCGCCCCTCAACTTCATCAAGGGAGCCTGCGTGTCCGTCGTGACGCTGCTTGTTTACAAACCCTTAAGCCCGATCATCAAGGGAGAGCATTCTTAACATCCTATTTAATTCAAAAGATCAAAAGGGTGCGGGGCTGTCGCATCAGCGAAGGAGCATTCGCGGGGCGGCAGCTTCTTTTTGCTTTTTTTCAGAGAAAATCCGACCGGAACGGCTGTTTTCTCTGCTATTGTTTCTGTACGCTCTTTGTACAAAAATATAGATTGACAATACGAGCCGTCCATTGTATTATTTAAACAATACAACAACACAAGGAGAGAAAGGATGAGCATACTGATAGAAATCAGGGATATTTGCAAGGTCTACAATCCCGGTGAGAACGAGGTGTGGGCGCTGGACCATGTGAACGTCACCATAGACAGGGGAGAGTTCGTGGCGATCATCGGGCAGTCGGGAAGCGGAAAATCCACCCTGATGAACATACTGGGGTGTCTGGATGTGCCCACCGGCGGCAGCTATCTGCTCAACGGGCAGGATGTGGCAAAAATGAGCGACGATGAGCTGTCAGATATCCGTAACCGGGAGATTGGATTCATCTTTCAGGGATTTAATCTGATTCCCAATCTGACGGCGAAGGAAAATGTGGAACTTCCCCTAATCTACAGGGGAGTCGCAAGAAGCCGGAGAGTTGCGCTGGCGGTGAATGCCCTGGAGAAAGTAGGATTGGGGCACCGCATGGAGCACAGACCCTCTCAGCTTTCCGGAGGTCAACAGCAGCGTGTGGCGATCGCCAGAGCCATCGCCCAGGCGCCGCCGGTCATTTTGGCAGATGAACCCACGGGCAATCTGGACTCCCACTCCACGGTGGAGATCATGAATATTTTAAAAGAACTCCACAGAGAGGGGCGCACGGTAATCCTGATCACCCATGACAACGAGATCGCGGCGCAGGCGAAACGTGTGATCAAAATAAAAGACGGCAGGATTGAATCCGATGAAGTACGGGATGCAGAGGGAACAGCCATAGAGGGAACAGCCATAGAAGGAACGGTTCCGGAGACGATCGCTTCAGCGGGTATGATTTTGGAGCAGACAGGGAGGTAGAGGAGCAATATGAAGAACCTATTTCACAAAAGAAACGTATCACAGGGAAAGAGCGGAGCAGACACGGCGCCGGCCGGCAGAAAAAAGCATAAAAAAACAGTTGTTATTATAGTGATAGCGGTATTGGTTCTGCTTTTTTTACTGCTTCGGGGCTGTTCCGGGGACAGCAGGGCAGTCGTGACCACCACCGGAGCGGTACGGGGATCGCTTCAGGAAAGCATCAGCACCAGCGGTACCGTGGAGGCGGAGGAGGTGCGGGTCATCTTTGCCCCCGCGGGAGGAAAATTGTCCAAAGTGCATGTCGCTGCCGGGGATGCGGTGAAAAAGGGGGATGTCCTCATCTCCTATGACGATACACAGTTGGAGCAGACCTTTCGGCAGGCGGCGCTGCAGCAGAAAAAATCCAGCGCGGGCTACAACGGCGCGGTGGCGGACAGCGCCGAGAGTCAGGCGAAGCTGACGGAGGCAGAAACGAATCTTCCCGTGCTGGAACAGCAGATCGCAGACAACAAGGCATATCTGAAAACCCTTCAGTCGGGCTTAAACCAAAGCCAGAGGGACACGGCTAACGCTCTGGCGGACGAAAGTTATGACCTGAATCAGAAGGCTGCCGGGCTGGAGGAGGAACTGAGGAATATGGAGGAGTCAGACGAAGATTATACCAAAAAGAAAAAGCAGTTAAGCAGACTCCAGTCCCAGATTTCCCGGAATGCCTATCTGCAGCAGATCGCAGGCTCGTCGGACTATGTGGCCGAAATGGAAGAAGAAATTCAAAATGTGCAGGAGCTGATCGCGGACTATGAAGAGTACAAGGCGAAAATGGAAAGTCAGAAAAATGGCAGTGAAGCCGGTGTGATGGACCCCTATGACAAAATTTCCTTCGAGGCGGACAGAGAGCTTGCCGAGATTGCCTTTGCCGAGGCGGAGAAAGCATATTATGAGAGTAAAGCCGGGCTGTGTGCGGAATTTGACGCAGTGGTGACACGGATGGACGCGGTGGAGGGCTCTACGGTGACGGAAGGCATGCAGCTGCTCACTCTGGAGAGCAGCGGATCGGTGAAAGTGCGTTTCAATGTGTCCAGACAGGATGTGGAAAAACTGGAAGTGGGGCAGCGCGCGGAGGTGAACATCTCCGGAAAAATCTACGACGGCGAGGTGAGCAAGATCGACCGTATGGCGACCCTGAACGCTTCCAATACGCCTATGGTGGGAGTGGAGGTACATATTGATGAGCCGGATGATAAGATCATTCTGGGGCTGGACGCAAAGCTGACCGTTTTCACCCGCTCCGTGGAGGATGCGCTGCTTGTTCCGCTGGAAGCCCTCAATGCGGACCGGGACGGCGATTTCCTTTATGTGGTGGAGAACGGTGTGGTGGTGAGAAAACCCGTGGTCTGCGGGATCTCCAGCGATACGCAGACGGAGATCCTTCAGGGCATAACGCCAAACGACCAGATCATACTGAGCTATTTCGGCAGTATTGAGGAGGGTGCGGCAGTGACTGCCGTGCCGGAAGGAGCAGCCAAAGCGGCAGAGTAGGGGGCTTTTATGACGCAGATCTGGGAATACATCAAAATAGCGCTCTTAAATATCAAGAGCAACAAAGGACGCTCGATCCTGACCATGTTGGGCATCATTATCGGTATCTCCTCCGTGATCATGATCATCTCCATCGGAAACGGCGTCAAAGGCGGTATCAACAATGAGCTCAATGCCATGGCGGGGGGACAGATTTATATCTATTCAGATGGAGGAGAAGAGGGAATCCGTATTGAATTTACGGACGAGGATATTGACGCCATCATGGAGAAAGTTCCCCATGTAAAGGCGGTCACACCCAGCTGGACGTTCGGAGGCAGTTTTACCGGGAGAAGGGGAGTGTTCAACGGGACGGCCAGCATGGGAATGCCCGGGCTGCAGTATGCCTCCGGCGATCCGATCGTCAGGGGACGGTATTTCAATGATAACGACTATTATTCTGCCAACAAGGTCTGCGTCATCACAGAGAGCAGTGCGAGACTTTTGTTCGGCAATACCAATGTCATCGGCATGACGCTGGAAATGAATATGTATGGCATCAGTCAGGATTTTACGATCGTCGGAATACGGCAGGACAATGCCTCTCTTCTGGGCGGGATGATGGGCAGCGGGAGCGTCTCCATAGAGTGCCCATTGTCAGTGGTGTCAGAAGTTTATGGATTCTATGTCACAATGGAAGACCTGCTTATTATCAGCGATGGATCCGAATTTGCGACAGAAGTGGCGGAAAATACGGTGCGTTTGATGGAAAATCGACACGGGGTTCGGGGAAAGGGTGTCATCCTGGTGGAGAACTTTAATGACTACATGAGTCAAATCAACGACATCCTAAATTATATTACGGTCTTTGTGGTGTTTGTGGCGGCAATCTCCCTTCTGGTGGGCGGAATCGGCGTTATGAACATCATGCTGGTATCCGTGACGGAGCGGACCAGGGAGATCGGGATCCGCAAAGCGCTGGGAGCAAGGACGGGTTCCGTACTATTGCAGTTTTTGGCAGAATCAGCGCTGATCTCTCTCCTGGGCGGGATCGCGGGCATCCTTTTGGGTCTGCTCGGAGCGGCGTTAGTCTGCGCCGCCATGGGATTTACTGCCAGCGTGGGCATCGGTACGGTTCTGGGGGCGAGCATCTTTTCCTCCGCGGTGGGGATCTTCTTTGGGATCTATCCCGCCCAAAAAGCGGCAAAGCTCAGTCCCATTGAGGCACTGCGCCATGAATGACAGAGAATAATTTCCGCTTGCTTTTTCGTATTAAAAACAATATAATAAAAATGAAAATTGAGCACCTACAAGGAATTGGTTTGTAGGTGCTCTTTCAAGGTAGAAACGTATGTGATTCTAAAGCGGTAAGAGATACCGGGGGAGTGACGGAACGAATGACGGTGGAGATGGATGTAAAAATAGAAGCGAAAGATCTGTACGATTATCTGCTGATGCATGCCTATCACAGCAGCTATGGGCTGATCTTAAGCTGTGTGGGCGCCGTGGTAGTGATTCTCGGCGTCGTCAGGGGAGTGCCGTTTTATGTGTTCTGGGGTCTTTTGCTTTTGTTGTGTACGCCTGTCACGCTGTTTTTTGGAAGCCGGATGCAGATAAAAAGAAATCCGGCATTTCGGAAACCCCTCCACTATGTGTTGGACGAGCAGGGGATCACGATCTCCCAGGATGGAGAGGAACAGCATCAGGACTGGGCGGACATGGTGAAGGCGGTGTCCACCGGGCGCAGCATCATTGTCTATACCAGCGCTGTAAATGCAACCATCATTCCGAAGCGGGAAATGGGAGATAAAAAAACAGATGTTATAGAAATTATTTCCACCCATATGCCGCCCCGCAAGGTGAATATAAAGAGCTGAGGAGGAAGACAGGATGCGGATAACGGAGACGTACAGCCCGGAGGAGACGTTTGCGTTGGGGAGACAGACCGGCGTTTTGGCACAGCCGGGGGAAGTCTATACACTGATCGGAGATCTGGGAGCCGGCAAGACCGTGTTCACTCAGGGTATGGCGTCGGGGCTTGGCATCACGGGAGCGGTGAACAGCCCGACATTCACCATCCTGCAGGTTTATGATGAGGGAAGGCTGCCTTTCTATCACTTCGACGTATATCGCATCGGGGATGTGGAAGAGATGGAAGAGATCGGTTATGAGGACTGCTTTTACGGTCAGGGGATCTGTCTGATCGAGTGGGCGGATCTGATCAGGGAGATCCTGCCGGAGCGCTATATAGAGGTGCGGATTGATAAGGACTTGGAGCGGGGATTTGATTATCGGAAGATCACATTTACGGAGCACGGCGTATCCTAAGCCGCGGGAGCGGAGGAAAGATGTTTGGAAAGAAAAAGACAAAGGCGTTCGACATCCCTTATGATGAAAAGACCCAGAGAGCCGTTGTAAAATGCAGTATCTGCACGGGGGAACAGGTGGCAGGTTTTAAGAACATCGGCTCGGGGAAATTTACGGAGGTATGCCTGATCCGGGACGAGAAGGATCTGCAGGATTTTTTGGATGCGTACGGGCTGGGCTCTGCCGCAAAGGAGTATTAAGCCGGGCGTGAGAGCAAAACGGGAGGACGGGATCCGTGACAGAAAATGAAGGTAGGATAAAATGAAAATTCTTGGTTTGGACAGCTCCGGTCTGGTGGCGGGAGTTGCCGTGGCAGAAGACGGAGTTCTTCTCGCGGAATATAATGTAAATTATAAAAAGACACATTCTCAGACACTGCTTCCCATGCTGGAGGACGTAAAAAACATTCTGGAGCTGGAGCTTGACACGCTGGATGCCATCGCCGTGGCATCGGGACCGGGTTCCTTTACGGGTCTCAGGATCGGCTCCGCCACGGCAAAGGGGCTGGGATTTGCACTGGGGAAGCCTTTGGTGGAGGTGCCGACCCTGGAGGGATTGGCATACAATCTTTGGGGCACAGGGGATTATGTATGCCCTCTGATCGACGCGAGACGCGATCAGGTCTACACGGGCATCTATGAGTTTACGCCCGGAGAAAGAGGCGGGCTTGACCTGCGGATCGTAAAAAAACAGTGCGCGGCGGACATTACCTATATTATAGAAGAAATCAATCGGCTGGATGCCCGGGAGCCCGGAAGGGGTATCCTCTTCCTCGGGGACGGAGTCGCTGTTTACCGAACGGTTCTGGAGGAAAAGGTGAAACTTCCTTACCGCTTCGCACCGGCATCGTTAAACCGTCAGCGCGCCGGAAGTATCGCCGCCTTGGGATCCGTCTATTTTGCCCAGGGGCGCACGGTGAGCGCCGAAGAACACCGGCCGGAGTATCTGAGGAAAAGTCAGGCGGAGCGGGAACTTCAGGAAAAAATGCAGCCGGATGAGACGGAGCTGCCGGAGGACAAAGCCTGAGAGGAAACTTTTTTATGTCGGATACGACAGTCTGCCGTCAAAGGGCAGGATTGACCGGTATGCGTGTCAAAACACGCAGGGAGTATAAGTATGGATCTGCGGATACGTTTATTGCGGAAAGAGGATGCCCCTGAACTGGCGCGGATGGAAGGGGAGATTTTCAGCCAGCCCTGGTCCGGACAGGCATTTGCCGAATTGACCGAAAGGGAATATAATCTGTATGTGGTGGCAGAGTCAGACGAAGGGATCCTGGGATGTGCGGGATTGACTCTTCTGGACAATGAAGGAGATATCACCAAGGTCATGGTGCGGGAGAGCTGCCGCGGGCAGGGGATAGCGTACCGGATGCTTCTGGACCTCATGGGGAAAGCCAGGGAGCGGGGGGCAGGGCATTTTACCCTGGAAGTGCGCGTCGGCAACCGCGCGGCGATCCGCCTTTATGAAAAAGCCGGATTTACGGCGGAGGGGATCCGTCCGGGATTTTATGAGAAACCGGCGGAGGACGCATTGATCATGTGGCTTCACGATACAGGGCAGACACTGAACTGACGGGCGCACTCCCCAGTAATTACCACACGCCGCACAGCGCTTTTTATAGTATACTGAAATTGCATCCCGGACGGGAAAACACCGCGTTTTTCTTTCCCGGCACGGCTGCGACGCAGAGAAGTTACGATACAGACTTTGGGAGGCGCAAAATGCGAAAATACGGAAAAGTGATCTGCAATCAATGCGGAAAAGAATTAAAATCAGAAAAGGAATATCTCAGGGAGGGATGTTTTGCGGTGGATTATACTTTTGGATATTTCAGCCGCAAGGACGGTACCAGACACCGGTTTGATCTGTGTGAGGAATGCTATGACAAAATGATCGGACAGTTTGCCATCCCTGTGGAGGAGGACGAGGAGACCGAATTATGTTAGATGTTTGTTTGCTGGGCACGGGGGGGATGATGCCTCTGCCGTACAGATGGCTGACCTCCCTGATGATGCGCTATAACGGAAAAAGCATATTGATAGACTGCGGGGAGGGCACCCAGATCGCCATGCGTCAGAAGGGCTGGAGCCCCAATCCCATCGACATCATCTGCTTTACCCATTACCATGCGGACCATATCAGCGGTCTGCCGGGCATGCTCCTGACCATGGGCAATGCCGAGCGCACCGAGCCTTTGACTCTCATAGGCCCCAGGGGATTGAGCAGAGTGGTCAATTCCCTCAGGGTTGTGGCGCCGGAGCTGCCCTTTGAGGTCAGATGTGTGGAGATAGAGGAGAGCGAACAGACATTTTCTTTTGACGGATTTTGGATTCAGGCTTTTAAGGTGAATCATAATGTGTTATGCTATGGTTATAGTCTGGGTGTGGACCGGGCCGGGAGATTTGACAGAGCCCGGGCGGAGGAACTACAGATTCCCATGAAATTCTGGAGCAGGCTGCAGAAAGGCGAAACCCTGGAACAGGACGGGAAAAGGTTTACGCCGGATATGGTTCTGGGCGCGGACAGAAAAGGGCTGAAAGTCACTTACTGTACGGACACGCGTCCCACGGAGAGTATCCTGACCCACGCCAGAGGAGCGGACCTTCTGATCTTAGAGGGAATGTACGGAGAGCCGGATAAGCTTGCCAAGGCGAAGGAACACCGGCACATGACCATGTATGAGGCGGCGCGCATCGCCAGAGAGGCTCATGTCCCGGAATTGTGGCTGACCCATTACAGCCCCTCCCTTATGCGGCCTGAGGAATTTATCGGGGATGTGCAAAAGATTTTTCCCAATGCCGTGGCCGCGAAGGACGGCAGAAGCGTAGAATTAAAATTTGAGGAAGATTAGACCAAACATGAAAAAAGTTACGATGCGGACGACAATCATTATTGTTTTGCTGGTGATAGCTGTAGTCGGGTATTATGCCTATCTCTCGAGCAAAAGCAGGGCACAGAAGCAGGAGGCATCCATGACGGTGGTGGAGACGACGCTGAGCCGTGATCTCGGCAAGGACTATCCGCCTACGCCCAAGGAAGTGATAAAATACTACAATGAGATTCTGCGCTGCCTCTACAATGAAGAGAGCAGTGACGAGGAGATTGAGGCGTTAGGGTGCAAGGCGAGGGAGCTTTACGATGCAGAGCTTCTGGCGAACAATGAGCTGGAAGATTATCTGGTCCGGCTTCGGGCGGAGGTGCAGTCCTACCGTGACAATGAGCGGCGTATCACCAATTTCAATGTGGCGTCCTCCAACAATGTCGTCTTTTTTGAGGAGGACGGCTTTAGTTTTGCCAAAATAGCGTGCGGGTACACCTTCCTGCAGGGAGGGCGCAATTACCCTTCCAGCCAGATGTATCTTCTGCGCAAGGACGGAGACAAACGATGGAAGATCTACGGCTGGGAGGATGTGGAGAAGCTTCAGGAGGATGACACGGCGGAAATGACGGGGGAATGATATGGACGACAGATACATATTGGCAATAGAGAGCTCCTGCGATGAGACTGCGGCGGCGGTGGTGCGAAACGGCAGGGAGGTGCTCTCTAACGTGATTTATTCGCAGATCGCGCTCCATAAGGTCTATGGCGGCGTGGTGCCGGAGATCGCTTCCCGCAAACACATCGAAAAGATCAATCAGGTCATCGGACAGGCGCTTGACGAGGCGCAGGCGGGGCTTCGGGATATTGATGCCGTGGCAGTCACCTACGGCCCCGGGCTGGTGGGCGCCCTGCTGGTGGGAGTCTCTGCGGCAAAGGCGATTGCGTTCGCTGCGGGCATCCCCCTTGTGGGAGTGCATCATATCAGTGGGCACATCAGCGCCAATTATATTGAACACCGCGGGCTGGAGCCGCCCTTTGTCTGCCTTGTGGCGTCCGGGGGACATTCTCATCTGGTGATCGTCCGGGATTACAATGAATATGAGATCGTGGGGCGCACCCGGGATGACGCGGCGGGGGAAGCCTTTGACAAAGTCGCCCGCGCTATCGGTCTGGGGTATCCGGGAGGACCGGAGATTGACAGACTGGCAAAGGAGGGAAACCCCGATGCCATTTTTTTCCCCAGAGCCAGGGTGGGCGAAAATGAGTATGATTTCAGCTTCAGCGGTCTGAAGAGCGCAGTCCTCAATTATGTGAACGGGTGCAGGATGAAGGGGGAGCCGGTCTGCCGGGCAGATGTGGCGGCCTCTTTCCAGAAAGCGGTGGTGGATGTGCTGGTGGAACACTCGCTGCACGCAGTGAAAGAATACGGTCTTGACAAGTTCGCCCTGGCAGGGGGTGTAGCCGCCAATTCTGCCCTGCGGAAGGCATTTGAGGAGACATGCGCAGAAGAGGGAGTGGAGTTTTACTGTCCCAGCCCCGTTTACTGTACGGACAATGCCGCCATGATCGGCGCTGCGGGATATTACGAATATATCAGGGGGGTGCGCCACGGTTATGATCTGAATGCCGTGCCGAATTTGCAATTATGAAAAACGGAAAGAGATGTACGGCGATCGTGCTCGCGGCGGGCAGCGGAAAACGGATGCACAGCAGTGTCGCCAAACAATATATGCTTCTGGGTCAAAAACCCATTATCTGGTACGCGCTCAATGCGATGGAACAGTCCGAAGTCATCGATGACTGCATTCTGGTGGCGGCGCAGGAGGATCTGGAGTATGCCCGCACCGATATTGTGCAGAAATACGGATTTTCCAAAGTGGACACCGTTGTGGCAGGAGGAGAGGAGCGGTTTCTGTCCGTTATGAATGCCCTGCACGCGGTGGAGGCGGGCGGTCTGCACATCCCGAACACCGACGGTTATCTGTTTATCCACGATGGCGCCAGACCGTTTCTGACAGAGGAGATGATCGGGAAACTGGCGGATGCCGTGGAGAGCTGCCACGCCTGTGTGGCGGCGATGCCCGTAAAGGATACGATCAAAATAGCCGATGATAAGGGTTACGCTCTCCAGACGCCGGACAGAAGGGCAGTGTGGAGTGTGCAGACGCCCCAGGTATTTGACACGCGGCTTGTCCTGGAGGCATATGAGAGACTGGGCGGCAGACTGCAGAGAATGAGGGAACAGGGAATTTCCGTTACCGACGATGCGGGCGTGGTGGAGCTGTTCACCGATGCCAAAGTAAAAATGGTGGAGACTTCCTACAAAAATATCAAGATCACCACGCCGGAGGATCTGGTGATCGCAGAGAGCCTGATGAGTATCCCCTGAATGGGTTTTTGTGCGGATTGTATGGTTGGAAAGCTGTTTTTTGGTCAAGATGGTGAAAAAAGGTATCCCCTCAAACCCTTGTAAATACAGGCTTTCACAGCAGATTGAACAAAATGTGCCGGCAAAATGAAAAATAACTCTTGTGTTTTTGCTGAAAAAATGTTAAATTTATATATAGACCGGGAATAGTCCTGGTCAAAATACTTATACATTATTTCAATGGGAGGAAAAAAATGAAGAAAAAAGCATTATCTTTGTTGCTTGCTTCCGCAATGGTAGCTTCCATGGCTGCATGCGGCGGCGGCTCCACTCCTGCAGAGAGCTCCAGCAGCGCTCCTGCAGAGTCTTCCGCACAGGCTTCCTCAGAGGTTGCTGAAGAGCCCTATGTGCTGAACGAGATCAATATCACTGTTGACGGTACTCTTACCGCAACCGTTGATAATGGTCAGAAAGAGTTCAACGAGCAGTTGAACGAGGCGATCAGTGAGAGAGCCGGTTACGATGTTGTTGTGAACATCGAGCAGCTGGATCACTCCACCTACGGCGATGCCATCGGACGTAAGATGGTTTCCAACGATCTGCCCGACGCTATGATCATGAACGCTTCCATGTTCCGTGAGTATTCCACTACCGGTATTCTCTGGGATATGGCTGACGCTTATGACAACGCTGAGTTCCAGAGCCGTATCACCCTTCCTGCAATCAACGAGAATCTGAAGGATTCTCAGGGTCATCTGTATGGCTTCACTCCTGCTTATGGTAATGGTTGTGTTACCTACGTTAAGCAGACATGGCTGGATGCTGTAGGCATGAAGATTGAAGACATCAAGACCTTTGATGATTATTATGCAATGCTGAAGGCATTCCATGAGCAGGATCCCGACGGCAACGGCACGACAGGTGATACCTACGGCGTAGTAGCCGCTGGTTTCGCTAACACCGGTGAGGCTCCTTACATCAACTATATGCCTGAGTTCTGGCAGGGCGCATATCCTTACATCCTTCAGGATGAGAACGGCACCTGGTATGACGGCGTTCAGACCGATGCAACCAAGGAAGCTCTGAAGAGACTTCGTCAGGGTTATGTTGATCAGGTGATCGACCCCGAGACCCTGACCGCTACCACCAAGATCGCACGTGAGAAATTCTTCTCCAACGAGCAGTCCGGTTCTTCAGGTGCATTCACCTACTGGGCAGGTACCTGGTATCAGACTCTGACCGATAACATGAAGAAGAACGAAGTGGAAGGCGATCTGGTTCAGCTGGCTCCTATCCAGGAGATCAAGGATACCTGGGGCGGCTACCTCAACAGAGAGGCTCCCGTGTGGGTTATCATTGATGACGGCGACGGCGATGACAGAAAAGAGCAGGCAGTGTTCAGTCTGCTGCTTGACTCCATGCTGGACGGCGACAGAATCCAGACTCTGTGGACCTACGGTGCAGAGGATGTTCACTGGTCTACCAAGGCTGAGGAGTTCAAGACCGACGAGGGTACCGATAAGGAGAAGGCTTACAGCTATGCAGATGGTGAGTTCCACTTGAAGCAGTCTCCTAACGACAAGAACACCCTGTGGAAGAAGAACCACATTGACAACGCACTGGTTATCTCTCCTCTGACCAACGGCTACGCAAGCAATTCCGAGCTGGCAGAGGCTGGTAACGCATTCTTCTCTCAGAACTGCGTGGATGCTCCTGTTTCTCCCGCAAGCGCTACCCTGACCGATGAGGGTGCAAACATTGTGGATGCTATCAATGTCCTGATCAGCTCCGTAGTTGTGGACGGTGTTGACGTAGATACCGCTATGGATACTTATGTGTCCAAGGCAGGCGCTACTGTTGAGGCTGCTCTGGCAGAGCTGAACGCTCAGTAATGAAACGCTCATAATTGAGCTGAGAAGTCTTATTTGAGATGACTGTCCTGCTCTTGGGAGTACCCATTGGGCAGGACAGTTGTTTCACAAGAGAAGTTAAGGATTTGATCTTATTTTATGAGGATGTAGGAAAGGAAGAGGACGGTATGAGCAAAAAGAAAGTCATGACATCTACCGGCGTAGAAGTGCGTCATAAGCCTCTGGGACTCCGGATTTGGAATAACTGGGGTTACTATTTGATGTTTTTACCCGTATTGATATTCGTTATCATAATGCACTACTGGCCCATGCTGGGTATTAGGTATTCGTTCTACAACTACAGACCTGTAGGTGACAAAGTCTGGGTTGGTATGGAGAACTTTGTAAGAATGTTCGCTGAGGATGCCTTTTGGACATCATTCAAGAACACTTTGATTTTGAGTATTGTGAAACTGATCATCACTACCCTGTCTTCCGTAGTGGTATCGGTATTCTTAAACGAGATGGGTAATCTTATGGCAAAGAAGACCCTTCAGACAATTATATATCTGCCCCATTTCATGTCATGGGCAGTGGTCGCTTCCATCTTCAGCTTGATCCTTTCGCCTTCCAGTACCGGTCTGGTAAATGGTATGTTGAGAGAGTGGGGAGTCATCGGACAGCAGGAGTACATATATTTCCTGGCAGACAAGGCATGGTGGCAGCCGATCTTCTATATAATCAATATCTGGAAAGAGACAGGTTGGGGAACCATTATCTTCCTGGCGACTCTGTCCGGTATCAATCCCGAGCTGTATGAGGCGGCGGACATTGACGGTGCAACTCGTATGCAGAAGATTTACTATGTTACAATGCCGGCTCTCTCCAACACCATCATGACCGTGCTGATCCTGAATCTGGCAAAGATCATGAACATGTTCGAGTCCGTATTCGTTTTGTATAACAGTGCTGTATATGATGTATCCGATGTTGTATCCACCTACATTTATCGTCAGACATTCGTGTCGAAGATGCCCAACTATGGTTATACCACTGCGGTAGGTCTGTTCAAGTCCTTTGTCGGCTGTATCCTGGTTTTGGGTTGTAACTGGCTCAGCAAGAAGATCCGCGGTCGCGGTATTATTTAGGAGGTGTGGATATGGCAAAGGAAAAAGTGGCTTATAAAAAGCCCAAAACAAAAATCACGGCTTTTGCAGTGATCAACTACATTGTGTTTATCCTCATCGGTCTGTTGATCCTGGTTCCTATCTGGAAAGTGCTTGTGGACTCTTTTAACAGGGTGGGTGTGTACCAGTTCCGTCTCTGGCCCCATGATTTCACCGTTGACGGTTATCTGACCATCATCAACACGGCACTGCTGTATAAGCCTTTTATCAACTCCGTTGTCACAACGCTGTTGGGAACGCTGCTTGGTCTTGTGCTCTCCACCCTGGGTGGTTATGTGCTGATTCAGTTTGAGATGCCCGGACGTAATTTCCTCGCATACTTCCTGCTGTTCACCATGATCTTCAGCGGCGGTATGATTCCTGAGTACCTGGTGATGAGACAGCTGGGTCTGGTAAACAATATGTGGATCCTGGTGTTTAAGCACGGCATGAACGTATATAATCTGGTGCTGATGAGAAACTTCTTCGAGGGTGTGCCTTCCAGCCTGTATGAGGCGGCAAAGATCGACGGTTGTTCTCCCATGGGAATCTTCTTCAAGATCGTGCTTCCTCTGTCCAAGGCGGCTTTGGCTTCCATCGGACTGATGTTTGCGGTGACGGTATGGAACGATTATTCCACCGTACAGATTTACATTACCGATCCCAATCAGGTAAACTTCCAGTATAAACTGAGAAGTATGATCATGGCAGGTGATACGCCGACGACTTCATACAATGTGTCTCAGACGACTCTGTATAATGCCGGAATTATCGCTGCAATCCTTCCTTTCATGGTTCTGTATCCTTTCCTGCAGAAGTATTTTGTTACCGGTGTGAACATCGGTGCCGTAAAGGAGTAAGCGGTCGGATATATTGGCTGATTTACAAAAGATTAGACTGGGGAAACCTGATCCGGGTGATCGAGGTTTCCCCGTTTTTTTATACTGCACTTTTAATAAGGAACCTTTAACACAATGACAGGATTCCTTTAAAAGATATTCTGCACACGATATTTCTGATATGAATGGATCGGTATAAATGAATTGGTATAAATGAATGGGGGGTGTTCCTATGAATAAAATATTTTGGGCAGGGGATTCCACGGTACAGACGAACGACATCAGCACATATCCACAGACGGGTATCGGTCAGGTGTTTTCCCTTTATCTTAAGGAAGGTATCGAGGTCTGCAATCATGGAAAGAATGGCAGAAGCACCAAGAGTTTTATAGATCAGGGCAGATTGGACAGGATTGATCAAAAAATCTCTGAGGGGGATTTCTTGTTCATCCAGTTTGGGCACAATGACGAGAAAGAGCAGGATCCTTCCCGCTATACGATCCCCGGTTCGACCTTTGACGAGAATCTGCGTATCTTCATCAATGTTGCCAGAAAACATGGCGCATATCCGGTGCTGATCACTCCCTTGGAACGCAGATGCTTTGATGAGAACGGTGTGCTTGGTCCGGGTGCCCATGCCGAGTATGCAGCGGCTGTCAAACATGTTGCTGAAGCAGAAAATGCTGCGCTGGTGGATCTCTATACCATGAGCAGGGAGACAATGAGTGCTGCAGGCGCCGACAAGACGATCGAGTGGTTTATGAACCTTGCGCCCGGTGTATATGAAAGATATCCTGAGGGCAGGAAGGACAATACCCATTTAAAATATGAAGGGGCTGTTACTTTTGCGGGTCTGATCGCCAGAGGGCTGAAGGAATGCGGAGGGATTTACGCGGATCTGCTTGTCGATCCCACGAAAGAAGCGGAGGGGCTCGAGGATGGAGAGAAGGCATGATTGAGAGCCGGAAGCTGTTTGGGGGATATTCTCACAATCTGAAAAAAATTATAAAAATTGTTGACATGAAATACTATTTTTGATAAAATAATCCTTGCCGCTGATGAGCGGATATATGGAGAGATATCGAAGAGGTCATAACGAGGCGGTCTTGAAAACCGTTTGTCCGCAAGGGCGCGTGGGTTCGAATCCCACTCTCTCCGCTGGAGAGTGGGGCGGAGGATCCGCTCTCAATGGATGAACTTCATAGCCATAAATGATTCAACCTTTGGAGAAGTACCCAAGAGGTCGAAGGGACACCCCTGGAAAGGGTGCAGGTCGTTAATAGCGGCGCGAGGGTTCAAATCCCTCCTTCTCCGTTTGCGGGAGATCTTTCTTCTGCATATTTGATGCTGGGTGTTTTTGCCCGGCAGAGGAACCTTGACAAATAAACAGCAATGCAACCCTGAAAATTCCAAGAGAGATTTTCAGAAGAACAGGCGGGG
>CANPWA010000014.1 GCA_947581865.1 uncultured Acetatifactor sp.
ACTTTCAGGGAGTAATCAGACTCAATTTTGTAGATATGTCTTTACTTTGAACTGGCTACGGTGTGAAAAGTAACTAAAAAATAGATGTGCCCTGCACGGATCCCTGTCACTGCGTAGAGCCCCTGAGCGCCACTTCGTAACCGAGGTAGGTGACCGGTTCCACCGGTTTCCCATTGATCAGATCGATCAAAGTCCTGGCGGCGACCACACCCAGGTTTCTCGGATCGTACTGCAGGGAGGTGACTGCCGGAATATGATTATCCAGCAGCACACTGTCATAAAAGGACGCCACCCGCATCTGCTTCGGAACTAAGATTTTGTTTTCTTTGAGCTTCTCCAGCGCCACGCTGCAGATTCCGTCATCCATACACACAATGCAGTCTGTCCCGTCCCGCATACAGCGCTCCACCGCGCCCGCGATTTCGTCTCTGTCCCGGCAGTCCATAAAGATGGATGCAGCCTCTTTGTCTATCCCGCAGTTTTCCAGTCCCATAAGGAAACCCTGTCTGCGCGTCCGGTTGACCATATGGCTGCTGTCCCCGCCGATCAGCGCCAGCTTTTTCAGCCCCTTCATGAGCAGAATGGAAGTCAGTTCTCTGCAGGCGCTGATATGATCATTGTCGATCTGGATCACTCCGGGTGCCGTGCTGCTCCCGATCACCACAAAGGGAATATCCCTGCTCCTTAAAAACTCCACCCTTTCATCCTCGATCAGAGTCCGTCCCAGCACGATCCCATCCACCTTATGGTTCTGGACAATGCGCTCAAGCTGGGACATATCCTTCTCATATACCATTGCCAGCAGGATATCATAATCATTGTCCGCAGCCACCTGACTGACACCCAGCATACATCTCTGGAAAAAGGGCAGGGAAGCCACTTCCACATCCCCCGGCATAACCCATCCGATATTGTAGGTCTTAAGCTGGGCAAGACCTTTTGCCATGGGATTCGGATGATAATTATACTTTTCAATGTAAGCCAGCACCCGCTCTCTGGTCTTTTCCCCGATCCTTCCCTTGCCGGAGATCGCCCTGGACACCGTCGTCTTTGAAATGTCCAGCGCCTCCGCGATATCCGAGATCGTAATACGGGCGGTCTTGCTTGTAGTCTGCTCCGAATTTTCCGACATATACATGTTTCCTTCCGACAATCCGTCTGTATCTCACAATATTTTATCCTGTTTATCCTGCGATATACGTTTTATCCCGCGATATACATCTCTGTCCCGGATAAATCATCGTTTTGCGCAACCTGTTGTGCACTTTATGATTGAAGTTTATCAATAGTAGTCAAATCTGTCAATATTTTTGTGATTTGTATAAATATTTTATTGACATTATACCAAAACTATTATAAGTTAATCGTAAATAGCAGCGAAACCGATTGCGCAAACAGGAGGACGCACATGAATCACACAACAACCCTTATCCATGAATTTTCCGGGCACACCCATGACAATCTGCTGACCCGTATCTATGTGGACAGCAGTCTCATTCCCCGCCAGAGACAACGCTATGCGGATGCCGTACAATCCTATGTACAGAACTTTGGCGAGGGTGAGGTCTTGATCTACTCCGCCCCCGGCAGAAGCGAGATCGGAGGAAACCATACGGATCATCAGCACGGAGAAGTTCTGGCCGCGGGCATCAACCTGGATGCCATCGCCATTGTGGGCAGAACGGATGATGGCATCATCCGGATCCAATCGGACGGCTACGACCGGATCATCATCGACACCGCCGATCTGGAGTATCGTAAAGAGGAGAAGGAAACCACCGCCGCCCTTATCAGGGGCGTGGCTGCCGGCGTCCGCAGATACGGCTATCGGGCCGGCGGTTTTCAGGCCTATGTCACCAGTGATGTGCTGATCGGCGCAGGGCTGTCCTCTTCGGCCGCCTTCGAGGTTCTGATCGGAACCGTCTTATCCGGTCTCTACAATGATATGCGGATCTCTCCCACAGAGATTGCCATGATCAGCCAGTATGCGGAAAACGTCTATTTTGGAAAACCCTGCGGTCTGATGGACCAGATGGCCTGTTCCGTGGGAAGCATGGTACACATCAATTTTAAGGATATGACCCATCCCCTTGTGGAAAAGGTTGACTTCGATATGGAGAAAGCGGGATACAGCCTCTGCATTACCGATACCAGAAGTTCCCACGCGGATCTGACTGCCGATTACGCCGCCGTGCCCGCAGAGATGAAAGCAGTGGCAGAGCTTTTCGGCAGGGATGTGCTTGCGGAACTTTCGGAGGAGGAAGTTCTGTCCCGGATTCCGTTTATCCGGCAAAAACTGGGTGACAGGGCAGTCCTCAGAGCGCTGCATTTTTATGAAGAAAACAAGCGTGTGGCAGCCCAGACCGAGGCGCTCAGGAAATCGGATCTGAATTCCTTTTTCGCGCTCGTCAAAGCCTCCGGCGCTTCCTCCTTCCAATATCTGCAAAACGTATATACTACAAAGGACATCACCGAACAGAACATATCCGTCGCTCTGGCCGTGAGCGAGATCACACTGGGCGGACAGGGCGTGTGCCGTGTTCACGGCGGAGGCTTTGCCGGAACCATCCAGGCCTTTGTCCAGAACGAAGCCATAGAAAAATACAGACGCGCCATGGACGATCTCTTTGGCGGGGGCGCATGCAGGGCGCTTAAGATCCGCAGATACGGCGGCATGCAGGTATTGTAGAAGGAGGACAGGACATGGGACAGAATAGGGAACAGAATATGGAACAAAATAGGGAACAAAATAGGGAACAGGACAGATACATCTGTAAACTGATCGCGGAACTGACCGCATACGGAAAACAGAATGCTTTGGTGGACGAGGAAGACACCGTGTATACGATCAACCGCCTGCTGGAGCTTTTTGGCATAGACGGATACGCCGCGCCCCAGGACGGGGAAGTCATCGATCCGAGACCGCTGCACAGGATTCTGGAGGACATGACGCAGTACGCCCTGGAACAGGGGCTATTGGAAGAAGATACCGTCACTGCCCGGGATCTGTTTGACACAAAGATCATGGGGCTGCTGACCCCGCCTCCCTCCGTTGTCCGTGCCGCCTTCCGGAAAGCCTATGCCCGGTCGCCCAAAGAGGCAACCGATTACTATTACGCTTTCAGCAGGGCAACAAACTATATCCGCACGGACCGCATCGCAAAGGATGAAAAATGGGTCGTGCAGACAAAGTACGGAGCGATGGATATCACCATCAATCTCTCCAAACCGGAAAAGGATCCCAGAGACATCGCGAGAGCCGGACAGACCAGATCCTCCGGCTATCCGTCCTGTCTGTTGTGCCGGGAAAACGAGGGCTATGCGGGAACCTTCACCCATCCTGCCAGACAGAATCACCGGATCATCCCCCTTCAGCTCTGCGGCGAAAACTATTATCTGCAGTATTCCCCCTATGTGTATTATAAGGAACACTGTATCATTTTCCACGAAAACCATATTCCCATGAAGATCAACCGGGCGGTATTCGCCAAGCTGCTTGAGTTTGTGAAACTCTTTCCCCACTATACGGCGGGCTCCAACGCGGATCTCCCCATTGTGGGCGGCTCCATCTTAAGTCATGACCATTTCCAGGGCGGCGGTTATACCTTTCCCATGGCCAACGCGCCCTATGAATCCCGGTTTGCTCTGCCCGGCTGCCCCTCCGTCACCGCAGGCATCGTCAGGTGGCCCATGTCCGTTATCCGGCTGCAGTGCAAAGATATGCCGCCTGTCATAGACGCGGCGGATCACATTCTGAATACCTGGAGGGAATACACCGACCGGGACGCTTATATCTATGCCCGCACGGAGGACGTCTGTCACAACACCATTACGCCCATCGCCAGAATGCGGGGAGATCTGTTTGAACTGGATCTGGTGCTGCGCAACAATATCACCACAAAAGAACATCCCCAGGGGCTCTATCATCCCCACGCACAGTATCATCACATCAAAAAAGAAAATATCGGGCTGATCGAAGTGATGGGTCTGGCGGTGCTTCCCTCCCGTCTGAAACAGGAAATGTCGCAGTTGGAGGATGCCATTGTAAACCACAAAGACATCCGGCAGGATCCCGCCATCCAAAAACATGCCGACTGGGCAGAGGAATGGATTTCCCGGTACAAAGACAGTACCGGGCTTACCTCCCAAAATATCCATGGCATCGTGCAGGATGAAATCGGAAAGGTTTTTGTCAAAGTTCTGGAATGTGCCGGGGTATATAAAAACACGTCCGAAGGTCAAAAAGCCTTCGGACGGTTTATCAGCACTTTATAAAGTTTGTTGTGACTATAGGATCTGCACCTGACACATTTTCATCGCCTCGAGGGCGCGCTCATGACTTTCCGGTGTCACTCCGGCGCAACAGGACGCATCCACCGTCACAGGCACTTCAGGGAGAAATGCCTGCAGCACCATGGCGTTAGAAATCACACAAATGTCTGTGCAAAGACCGATGAGTGTGATACTCTCGACAGGCTCCTTTTCATTCAGCTCACAGACCTTCTTTGCCAGCTCCACACTGCCAAAGGAAGGCTTGTCTATCGGTTCCTCCGCCAGAAGATCTTCGATCTCCCGGCGGATTTCCCAGCCTTTTGTACCTTCAATGCAGTGTTCCACCGGAAGATTTTTTCCCTCCCTGGTGGAGAGATAATCTTTCGGATGGGTATCTCTGGTGGCAAGCACCGTTCCGTCAAAATCCCGGATCTTCCGAACCACATTGGGCAGAATCGCCACCGCCTCCGCGGTCCCCAGAGAGCCGTCAATAAAATCATTCTGCATATCCACAACAACCAAAAGTTTCATTTGCCCTCACATCCCATGGTTTTAGTTCATCACTTTGACTTTCACAGTAAAGGTAGGACCTGTGGTATTTTCCAGCTGCCCCTTCATCCTTACCTCCAGCTTTACGCTGTACTGAGTATTTGCCTTGACCAGGTCGGGTCTGACAAGAGTAACTTTAGCTGTCTGTGTATCCTCGTCAAAGGAAACCCTGAACGCCTTCTTGATCGTATCGGAATTGCTCTTTGCCAGCTCCACGGTCGTTATCTGAGATGTCTTTTCACTAGTCTTGGTGATCTGAATATCCTGAGACCTTCTGGGGCTGTCAGATGACACGCCTGCATATACGGTTGCACTGCTCACATCCGTCTTGATCTTAGGCAGAGTCTGTTTAAATTTCACCGTCAGCCCGCTGCTCCATACGGTGTTCTGCCCGCCTTCCAGCGTGATACCCATCTTCAGCTTATAAGTGGTCTTGGAGTCCAGGGTCTCCCCGTCTGCAATTTTTACGATCACGCTTGTGACATAACCCTCAGCATCCGAAATCTCCTCCACTTCAAAATGCTCAAGTTCCATCATTGCGCCAAGTTTATTCAGCTCTTTCACCTCTACATCCGTGATCTTTGCATGCACATTGGAAACAGCAAAGACATAGGTAAGGCTGGATTCCGCATTGCAGGGATTCAAGGTACCGCTCAGCTTCAGGGTCAGCTTGGGCTCCTTATTGATAACCTTTACGCTGATTGTGAACGGCTGGATCTCAACCTCTCTTCCTTCCACAACAGCCTTCAGACCGCTGACTTTGAATTTATAAGTGGTGGCCTTCTGAACTTTTTGCGTCTGTTCTGCTGTCACGATCTGACCGTTCTCGCCAAAGGAAAATGTGAAGCTGTCCTCCAGCCCTCTGGATGTGCTGTTGGATCCTTCGATTCTCACATTGTCAGAATTGAATGTGACCTCCTCACCTGCCGGCATATTCTTCACGGTAAAGGTGGTAGATGTCTCCTCCGTACCCGCAAAAAGGTTATTGAGGGTCAATGTCTTCGCCTTGAGCGCCATGTTCAGGCTGCTTTCCATGACTTTCACCGTGACATTGATCGGTCTTATGTCAGCCGTCTGGTCATCGTCCACATAAGTCACCTCAGGAGTCATGCTGAATTTATAGCTTCCCTTCAGCACATTCTGGTCTGCCTTGGCTGTCAGCACTCCGTTCTCAAAGCGCAGATCGATTTTCTCAGCCTCTCCGGATAAAGCCGCCTTGCCCACAAACTTGATGTCCTTCATATCCGAGAGTGCTACATCTTTCTGGCTGACCGTAAACACGGTAGAAGTCTCACGACCCACACACAGATTGTTCAAGGTCAGTGTGGAACTCTTGGCCTTGACGGTAGGTACCTTACTGGTCACGGACAGATTGAAGGTAAACTTCATGGGCTCGTTCCAGTCCTCCATCTCCACATTGATGATGGCTTTGCCCTTCTGAGCATTTTTGATGGTCAGCGTGATGGTATCGGTCGTCCTGGCCGCGTCCGTATCCAGCTCGTTGAACAGATCGGTGGTAATGCCTTTGCCGGACTCATCAAAGCTGAGGCTCTTAAGACTCCCGAGGGAAACGGGCGTCTTCTTTTTATTTTTGTCCAAAATCTGCAGCCGGATCTCATAACCGGAACTTAAAGTATTCACCGTCGCCTTGGCTGCGGAGAGCACATACGCAGGCTTCTTGGTCTGTACGGGAACCGTGATCTTTACATAACAGGGCTCATAACCCTCATACTTGATCTTCAGATATCCCTTGGTAATAACCTTATTTTTTGCATCCGTCACCAGCTTATTGCCACTTCTGGAAATCACGCCCTCGTCACTGACATCGAAATTATTGGCAAAGGAATCCACTGCCTCGGATCCTTCCTGTTTATAATTTTCCTCAGAGACAAGTTCATAGCTTTCTACCTGCAGATCCTTCAGGCTCTGCGTAATGGTGACCTCTCCCTTATCCTCCGCATCAGCGCTGTCGTTGAAGAACAGATTGAGCTTGCCGCTCAGCTTTATGGTGGGCTTTAACGCTTTGGAAGTCAGCACCAGGGATTTAATGGGAGTGCGGAAGGTATCTGTAATCTCAGAACCGTCGTCGGCAGTATATATATATTCGCCCTCAATATACGCCTTGTTGGAATAAGTGATGTCCTTCCCCTTCTCCTCCAGGGCGTCTCTGCCTTCCTGAGTGAGTTCCAGCCGGCAGATGTCGTTCTCCGCTTTGACAGTCACATAATTTAACGGCTCCCATTCCTTGACATTTTTATCCTTCACATCCTGAACGACCCTGAGGCTTTCCGGATCTGCCGCATAACCATACACGGAGATCAGATCGAACACGGTGCCCACAGTGCTCTGGGAATTCACCTTCAGAGAACTCTGCACCAGTCTGGGTGTGGCGTCGATCACGCGCACTATAAATGTCTTCTCTCCGTACACGACCTTCTTGCTCTTGTCAGTCTGACCGTTGGTCGCCGTCACGGTGAAAGCAGTCTCTCCGCTTACACCTTTTTTGACGTGAACCGTATTGGTATTATTCCAAACGGTTTCCTCATCCACATATGCCAGATTGGAATTGGCACTCTTCCATGTGGTGGAAACATACATATTCGCGTCATCATAGACTGCCTTTGCCAGCACATTGACCTGAAAGTCTCTGGAAGTGTTTGCAAGCTTATCCTTGGTATACTGGATGATCGGGATCTCCTCTCCGTCAATCCACTCCTTGGTCAGCTTTGCATTAGACAATCCGGGAAATTCCAGCTCAATATTGCTGATCTCCAGCTCGTCATTCACCGTGACTTTAAAGGTAACCTTCTTTTCCGCATCGGCTTTCAACTCCGCAGTGATCGTTGCGGTTCCGGTACCTCTTGCGTAGATGACACCTTCCTCGTCTATCACAGCGACGGTTTTCTTTCCCGAGTTATAGGTATACTCCCAGCTCCCGGGCGTATTCTCTGCCTTAGAACTCTTAATGAGCAGCTTCGCCGCAGTGCCGACGGAATCGAAGGCTGCCACTTTTTTCTTGCTGTCCCACTCCACGGATCTGTCGCCAACGGGCTCAAAACCTTCTACAGAAAGAGTTCCATAGCTTGCTCCGGCTGACAGGAAATCCACATGCACTGTGGTATCTCCCTCGGGCATCACAAAACGGAAAGTGCGGGTGGTGGTAACGACCTTGGCAGCGGAAGCGCCGGAACCGGTAGTCGTCGTCTCCGTCTGCTCACTCACCATCTTGGTGATAGGATGCTCCACAAGATCATCATCCAGATAATAATAGAAATCTTTTGCTTTCAGACGATAGCCTGCCTCGGGCTTCACCGTCACCTCGACGGTCTCTCCAGGCTTTGCCTTCTTGGCGGAAAGCGTCACCGTTCCGTGATCTTTGCTGTTTTTGCCGATCTCGGTAGAGATCGTATAGGAGGGGTAGAGTGTCTCAAAATTATACCCCCTCTTGGCTGCATAATCTTCAACCGTGCCATCATAACCCTTCATCGTGCCGCGATCGTCCGATGCCCTTCTGGGGAATGCCTCCTCCGCCAGAACAATGCTGCTGTCACCGGTTCCATCGGCACGCTGTCTGATGGTGATCGTCTTAAGATTCTGACATCCTCCAAAAGCATACGCCTCGATCACAGCCACATTTGCGGGAATGATAAACGAAGTGAACGTGTCACAGCCGTAAAACGCATACTGCTCAATCTTCGTACATGCAGCAGGAAGGGCGGGCGCCTTTAACTTGACGCACTCTCTGAACATTTCGCCGGGGATCACCGTCATGGTCGAGGGCAGAGTGACCGTGACAAGATCCTTACATTCGGCAAAGATACCCTTTCCCAATTTTTCCACCGGTACACTGCCCATCTCTGCCTTTGTGAGACCACTGCCCTCAAAAGCGCCGTCTCCAATCTCTGTTAAATTTTTGCTCCATGTGATCCCCGTGGTTAATTTTGTACAGCCCTTAAATGCCTCCGCGCTGATCGTCTCAACATTGCCCATCGTCAGGGAGCTTAAAGATGTACAGCTCTTAAATGCAGAGTCGCCGATCGTCCTGACGGAGGCAGGTAATTTAACCGCTGTCAGCTTGCTTTCCTTAAACGCGTCCTTCCCGATAGCGGTCAGGGTATCGGGAAATGTGATAGAGGTAAGCTTGGACTCTCTAAAGGTAGCCTCGCCGATCTCCGTCACCCCTTCGGGAAGCACGAGTTTTGTTACTCCGGAACGCTCAAACGCACCTTTTTCAATCTCTGCAAGTTCACTGTCCTCAGGAATCGTAAGCCCGGTTATACTTGTATTGTTGTTGAAAATTCCTACCGGGATTTTTTTTGCCTGTCTGGGAAGAGACAATGTTCCTTTCAGCTCACTGAGGTCAACACCCTCCTTTAACGTCAGGGTGCCGTCCTGATATATGCCAAAATATGCCGAATCGGTATCAATGATCTCTCCTGTCAGCAGGGCGCCGTCCGACACCGTATCGCCGGATGTCACATCCCCCGTTGTCACATCGCCAGTTGTCACGTCACCGGGCGTCACATCGCCTGTTGTCACGTCACCTGTTGTCACAGTCTCCTGCGGATCCGGATTTCCTTCGGAAACATCATTTCCGGAGAGATCCTCTTTGGAGATCTGACCTTCTGAAACCGTATCGCCAAGTGTCACGTCACCGGGCGTCACATCAAGTAAGGTACTGTCTTCCTCCACGATAGCGGAAGGCACATCTGTCATATTGCCCGCTGCCGAAACATCCAGCGCAGAATTGCCTGAGGTAGCGACCATGGCTACGCTCAACACCATTGCCAGGATTCTTTTCGCCTTCAATTTCATTCCTCCTCAAATATATTGTGGTCACCGTTGTTAATACATACAAGATAATTGTATCATCCTGTTTTCCGTATTGCAACGGGAGGAAGATGAAAAAATCTTAAGATTTTATTATATATTCATGCACATTTCATGCACATTTCATGCACATTGCACCTTTATCCCCTGGGGACAGCCACATACCAGTCATAAAACCGTGTCAGCTCAAAGTCATCCTCAAACAGTTCTTCATCGATAAAATAGAGGATATAAACGCTTTTCAGATCTATTTTTTCATAGTCTATACGCGTTTTCACCAGGATCCCATCTTTGACAAAGCTTGCGGGAGCAGGCGGCACATCATAGACCACGGAGGAGAGATATTCGCTGGGCAGCGTCTCCGTATAGAGCAGCAGCCTGGGCCACTGCGCCGCTTTCTCCACCGTGATGACATCCAGCCCATTCTCCCTGCACGCCTCCAGCGCATAATCGACACACTCCTCCACACCTGCGGCAAAATATGCGTCCACCAGTGTGCGGTATCCTGTGTAATAGTCTCTCTGAAACCCCGCAAGACAGAGCAGATAGCAGGCAATGACCACTCCGCATGCTGTTTTCGCCAGACTCTTCCTATATTTTGCCACAGCTTTCAGACAACAACAGATCCCATATCCCTCACAGATGACAAGAGGAATGTAGAGTGCATTGATCTGATGCAGCACAGCCGTCACAAAAAGGGTCAGTACCCCTCCGCCGGCCAGCTGAATATAGAGGAACGTTTCACCCGCATACTCTCGTTTCCACAATCCCCGCAATACCTTTACCGTCATACAGAGCGCGCCCGCCACGATAAACACGCGGCCGATGTCATAGAACAGCCCCCAGGGTAAAAGAATGTCATAGGGCGCCCCGATATTTTGATGCCAGAGGAGCGAAACAGCCCTGTGCAGATTGCTCCCCATCTGTGAAAGGCTCAGCGCGATCTCACTTCCCCGGTAACCGCCCATTACGGGAATGGTCAGAAAGGGGAGAGTGATCTCGGAAATCACCCCCTGATTGATCAGCACAAAGAGCATCAGCGGCAGTGCCATCACAAAGAGAATGCCTGCTGCCAGGATACTGCAGCCGTCCACACGAATCCTCTTATGCCACAAACCGTATCCTATCTGCAGGAGCAGTATAAGGGGCACGATCAGCCAGATCACCGCATAGCAATAGAGACTCAGCCCGTAAAAAAATGCGGAGAGAAGCAGATATTTTTTCTTCTCCAGCCCCCTCACAAAGAAATACAGCCCAAAGATGAGAAAACCCGGAGCAAGATTTGCGTCCAGCCCCCAGCGGCACATCATCACGTGCCAAGGGCAGACTGCCAGACAGAAGAGACACCACAAAGCCTCATTCCGTCCCACGGTCCGTCTCACCACCCCGTACACAGCCATCAACGTAAAAATCCCCGTCACAGCCTGCGGCAGTCTGGTCACAAAAGCCAGCGCCTGCCCTTTACTGAACAACAGAAAGGGTAATGTCAGCCACACATAGAGCGCACTGTGCCCGTCCCCCCAGTCCGCCATGTAGACCGGCATCACATGTCCCGCGGAGTCCATGCCCTCATGATAGATGGCAAAGGCATTCCACGCCACAAAACTCTCATCCTGATGCAGACCGCCGGGCACCACACCCAGATATACCAGACGCAGCGCTGCCCCCAGCAGCACAATAATAACCGGAAGATATTTATCCGCCCGTTCTCTTTCCATATTCCCTCTCCCGAAGTTTAAGCGGCAAGATAGTCCTCATACTCCTCTTCGCTGGCAAACAAAATATATCTGCCGTCCACAAGACCCATATAACCGCTCGCTGTCACATATCCTTTCATATCCGATACCTCCTTCAAAACTTTCTGTTCTGATTTAAAGATATCGCATATGCAGTACAATAAAACTACCTTAATAATTCTGACATAAATGTCAGTATTTCTTCTGTCTTTTCTAACATCAGCTCCGCATCCTTTTCCAGCAGCCCGGACTTTTGCAGCCGGTAAGTGAGCTTCGGCGTGCCGCCTGCAGAGAAGGTAAGCCGGCTGCCCTCCCTCTCCAACAGAGCGGGAATTCCCGCCGGATTCACCGCCGCATCCGGTCTGAAGGTAAACAGGATGTGATCATTCTTGCCCTTTATCTCTGTGAGAAACAGCCTGTGTGCCGCCACGCGGATCAAAGCGATACGAAGCAGATTGTGTACGGAGCGGGGGATCTCCCCGAAACGGTCCAGAAGTTCGTCACACATATCGTCCCGTTCCCTCTCGTTCTCGATCCCCGCTATGCGCTTATAGATGTCCAGCTTCTGCACTTCATTTACAATATAAGAAGGAGGAATAAACGCATCCACATCCAGATCGATCAGCGTGGCAAAGGATTCCCCGTCTGAAAGCCCTTCCCTGTCTGTTCCCTTCAGCTTCTGCACCGCCTCATTGAGCATCTTGCAGTACAGATCATACCCCACCGCCTCCATGTGTCCGTGCTGCCGCATACCCAGCAGATTGCCCGCGCCGCGGATCTCCAGATCGCGCATGGCAATCTTAAACCCACTTCCCAGATCCGTGAATTCCCGGATCGCCTCCAGCCTCTTTTCCGCCACTTCCCTGAGCATTTTATCCCGTCTGTACATTAAAAAAGCATACGCCGTGCGGCTCGATCTCCCCACGCGTCCCCGGAGCTGATAGAGCTGGGATAGCCCCATATTATCGGAGTCATGGATGATCATCGTGTTGACATTGGGAATATCCAGCCCGGTCTCAATGATGGTGGTGGTCACCAGCACATCGATCTCCCCGTTTACAAAATCATACATGATGCGCTCCAGTTCCTGCTCCTTCATCTGCCCGTGGGCAAACGCTACCACTGCCTCCGGCACCAGGGCGGAAATCTTCGCCGTCATATCAGCAATATTATTGATCCGGTTATATACATAATATACCTGTCCGTCCCTGGCGAGTTCCCTGGAGATTGCCTCACGCACCATCTCCTCATTGTATTCGCATACAAAAGTCTGGATGGGGTGCCTGTCTTCCGGCGCCTCCTCCAGCACGCTCATATCCCGGATGCCGATGAGGCTCATATGCAGCGTGCGGGGAATCGGCGTCGCCGTCAGGGTCAGCACATCCACATTCTCCTTCAGTTTCTTGATTTTTTCCTTATGGGTGACACCGAAGCGCTGCTCTTCATCGATGATCAACAACCCCAGATCTTTGAAGCCCACATCGTTGGACAGCACCCTGTGGGTGCCGATCACAATGTCCACCAGCCCTTTTTGCAAGTCCGCGATGGTCTTTTTCTGTTCTGCCGGGCTGCGAAAACGGCTCAAAAGATCCACCCTCACAGGGAAATCCTTCATACGCTGGATAAATGTATTGTAATGCTGCCCCGCAAGAATGGTGGTGGGCGCCAGATATACTACCTGTCTGCCCTCCTGCACTGCCTTGAAGGCGGCACGGATGGCGATCTCCGTCTTTCCGTATCCCACATCCCCGCAGATGAGACGGTCCATGATCTTTTTGCTCTCCATATCCGCCTTGGTCTCGGCAATGGCGGCAAGCTGATCCTCCGTCTCCTCGAAAGGAAACATCTCCTCAAACTCCCGCTGCCACACCGTATCTTTTCCGTACTGATAGCCTTCCGACTGCTGCCGGAGGGCATAGAGCTCCACCAGATCTTTGGCCACTTCGTTCACTGCGGTGCGCACCCTGGACTTGGTATGCTCCCACTCTTTGCCGCCCAGCTTGTTAAGCTTCGGTCTGCCGGCATCCGCCGAGGCATATTTCTGGATAACATCCAGCCCCGTGGCAAGAACATAAAGATTCCCGCCGTCCCGGTACTCTATCTTAATGTAATCCTTGACAACATGCTCTATCTCCACTTTTTCAATGCCCCGGTAGATTCCCAGACCATGGCTTTCATGCACCACATAATCTCCCACCTTCAGTTCATTGAAATCGTTGATCTTCTGCCCCTGATAAACCTTGCGCTTCTTTTTCTTCTTTTTCTCTGCCCCGAAAATATCCGTCTCGGACAATACCACGAATTTTAACAGGGGATACTCGAACCCTTTGCTCACATGCCCGTAGCAGGTCACGATCTCCTTCGCCTGCACCTCCCGTAAGGGATCCTCCGTATAGACGGCAGAGAGTTCATGGTCTCTCAGATCCTCTGCCAGACGTTTTGCCCTGGTGCGGGAGCCGGACAGCAGAAGCACGCGGTAGCCCTGCTTTCTGTAATTCTTTAAATCTTTGACCAGCGCCTCAAAACTATTGTTGTAGGGAGCAATGCTTCTGACATGTATGTCAAATTTATACTGCGGCTTAAAATAACCGTATCTGCCCTCCAGGGTGGAAAGCGTGAACACAATGCCGTTTAAGAGCTTTGCCGCCACCTGTTCTCCACTGTAGAGAATCCGCATCTGACCGGGAAGGATATATCCCTTCACGGCGCGCTGCCTCATGCTCTCTCCAAATTCCAGCTCCACCGCTTCCGCCTGTTCCCTGACTCTGACCGGCTCGTCAACAAAGAATATCGGGGGCTTTGCCAGCTTTTGCATAAGTTCCGGAAACGTCATGGTATCCTGATAAAAATAATGGATATAGCTTTCCAGATTCACTTTATCGTGAAACTCCAGCAGCTCCTCCTCCAGATCCTTCACCTGCGACGCAATGCGGTGCGCCTCCTCCGGCTGGTGATGATCCCGGAACATTTTCTCCTGTTCCTTTGCTTCTTTTTTCACTTTGGACAGCCCGTCCCGGATACGCCCGTCGGACAGGACAAATTCCGTCGCCGGGTAGATACAGATACTCTCCAGCTTTTCAATGGAGCGCTGGCTTAAGATATCAAAGCTTCGGATGGAATCCACTTCATCCCCCCACAGTTCTATCCGATAGGGATTCTCCTCCGTGAGATCGAACACATCCACGATGCCGCCGCGGACGGAGAACTGTCCCGGGCTGTCCACCTGGTAATTTTTCTCGTATCCCATCTCCACCAGTTTCTCCGCGAGCGCACTCTCGCTCAGACTGCCTCCCCTGTACACTTTCACCACATCCCGCTCTTTGTCCCATAATACCTGGGGTGTCATGAGCGCGGCATAAGTGGTGATGACCGTCAACGGCTTTCCCTCCAGAAGCCGCCGCAGTGTGCAGATGCGCTCTCTCGTAATCTGGTTTCCGTGAATATCCGCCTGAAAGAAGATTAAATCCTTTGCCGGATAAAGTGTGACATTCCTGTCATAAAATTTATATTCTTCATATAGTTCTTTTGCTTTCAGGTCACTGTAAGTAACGATGACTTTACACGGAATGCCATCGCCAAGCCCATATATCATATGAAGTTTCTGGGAATCCGCGCAGCCTGAGAGCGCTATACAACACCCTGCCGTTTTGTCCTGCCGGCCGCTCTGTGCCGCCTCCGTCAACTTTTTTGTCTGTTGTAACACGATCTCCCGCATGGAGCCATACTCAGCCAGCTCCTTCAAGGGCGCAAGCAAAGCCTGCATATCACGCCTCCTTCTTGCTGTTAAAACGGTTCATGGCAACGTCCGCGCCATCCGCGATCATGGTTCTGACCGCCTCTGCCGCCCTGTCACAGGCCTCCTCCATCAGCCCGCGTTCCTCTGCGGAAAAATGCCCCAGGACATAGTCTGCCAGATCCCATCCCGCGGGCTTTTCTCCCACCCCCATCTTCACTCTCAGAAACTGATCATGCCCCAGATGGGCAATGATATTCTTCAGCCCATTGTGCCCTCCGGCACTGCCCTTCTTGCGCACCCGGATCTGACCCACATCCAGACTGACATCGTCGGAGATGACAATGAGCCCGGTCGTTTCATCCACCTTAAAATAGTCGATCATCTCCCGCACGCTCTCCCCGCTTAGATTCATATAAGTGACAGGCTTTGCCAGCACACATTTTTGACCGGCAACAAGACCTTTTCCCAGAACAGCCTTATGCTTTTTCTCCGTAAGCCCGATGTTCTCCGACTCCGCTAATCTGTCTATGACATCAAAGCCGATATTATGACGGGTATTCTGATATTCTCTGCCGGGATTGCCCAGCCCCACAATAATATACATACAACATCCTTTCCGCCTGCGGCATGCTTTAGCACCTGTTGCATCCGCTTATGTCCCGGCACGTTCGCCCGCGGCGCAGTATGGATATATTGTCGCATTTTTTTCCATAAAAAACAAGTATAACAATAAAAAACAAAGACACCCCGCGTCCATGCGGGATGTCCCTGTCCTTCTCTGTATCGTTTCCAGACTTAACCCCTTTTTAAAGCGATGCCTCCTCCGGCTCCTCTAAAGCCTTTTCATAGGCCTCGAGAATGGTATTCTGGAGCTGCTCTCTTGTAACGGAGTTGATCGGATGTGCGATATCCCGGTACTCCCCGTCGGAAGCCTTCTTGCTGGGCATCGCAATGAACATACCCTTCTCTCCCTCGATCACTTTGATATCGTGTACCACGAACTCATCGTCCAGTGTGATAGACACGACCGCCTTCATCTTACCCTCTTTTGCAATCTTGCGAACTCGCACATCTGTAATCTGCATATGTTTATCCCCCTTATCGATTCAACCCTGATCAGGCAGCCCTTTTATATGACATACCTCTCATTCCGCTCCAACACGATCCTGATTCCGTCCTCACCCACGAAGTGGGAGTTGGCGCGGATGGTATCACGGCTTTCCACAATACAGTTTTCAATGTAGGTATTATCGCCGATATACACATCATTCAGGATGATGGAGTTTTTGATCACACAATTGTTGCCAATGTAGCTCTTTTTGAAGATCACGGAGTTTTCCACCACTCCGTTGACAATACAGCCGCTGGAGATCAGGCTGTTTTTGATCTGTGCTCCTACATTGTACTTGGCGGGCGGCAGATCGTCCACCTTGGAATAGATATTGGGATACTGCTTGAAAAAGTAGTCCCTCACCTCCGCCTTGAGGAAATCCATGTTAGCGCTGTAGTAATCTTCCACAGAGGCGATATTTTTCCAGTAATCCTTCATCTTGTATCCGTAGATCCGCTTCATATCCTTGTAACGGATCAGAATATCACGCACAAAGTCATACCGATCCTCCTCCGCGCACTTTTCGATCATCTCGATAAGAAGACGGCGGCGGATAACATAGATACCGCAGGAAATCGTGCTGGTCTTTGCCTGGATGGGTTTTTCCTCAAATTCTTCGATCCGGCTCTCCTCGTTCATGCGGATGGTTCCAAAACGGTCCACATTTACCCCGGGATCCATATCGCGGCAGACCACGGTGATATCCGCTTTCTTTTCAATATGGTACTCCAGCACCTTATTGAAATCCAGTTTATACACTCCGTCACCGGACGAGATCACCACATAGGGCTCATGACTGTCCTTCAAAAAATGCAGGTTTTGATAAATGGCATCTGCCGTTCCCCTGTACCAGTTGGTGTTGTCCGCGGTCACAACAGGAGTGAACACATATAAGCCTCCCTGCTTACGCCCGAAGTCCCACCATTTGGAGGAATTGAGATGTTCATTCAGGCTGCGCGCATTGTACTGGGTGAACACCGCCACCTTTTGTATATGGGAATTGGACATATTGCTCAGGGTGAAATCAATGCTTCTGTAGCTTCCGGCAATCGGCATGGCACAGACTGCACGCCTCTGGGAAAGCTCCTTCATCCTGTGATTGTTACCGCCTGCTAAAATGATTCCGATCGCTCTCACTGCTGTTCACCTGCCTTAATCAAAGTTTTCCCGCTTGCCAGATAACCATCCGCATAGTCGGAGGCTTCCGTGATACCGGAGATCACAGAGTTCTTGCCCACACTGACACCTCCCGGGATCACACTCTTCTCGCCCACAGCCACAATTCCGTGATTGTAGATATGAGGCGCCGTGTCATTTTCCGCCTCCTCGCCCACACCAAGCCTGACATTGCTGCCTATCACCACATTTTCCGCGATGATCGCTTTATTCAGCTCACAGCCGTCGCCGATCTGCGTCTCATTCATAATGATGGAATCCCTCACCACCGCACCTTTCCCGATGGTGACTCCGCAGCCGATGACGGAATTGTACACCTCGCCGTACACATTGGTCCCCTCTCCCACGATGCTGCGCTCGATCACGCTGTCCGCGGAGAAATACTGGGGCGGCTGGATCTCGCTCTTGGTATAGATCTTCCAATACTCCTCGTAGAGATTGAACTCAGGAACGATGTCAATCAATTCCATATTTGCCTCCCAGTAGGAGTTAAGCGTTCCCACATCCTTCCAGTAACCGGTAAATTCATAGGCATACAGAGGGGAACCTTTTTCATGACAGTAGGGGATCACATGCTTTCCAAAGTCCAGCGCCGGCTGATCAGCCATGGCGATCAGGGCATCCTTCAGCGTCTTCCAGGTGAAAATATAAATACCCATACTTGCCAGATTGCTTCTGGGATGCTCCGGTTTCTCCTCAAATTCAGTGATCCGCTTATTTTCGTCCGCGATCATGATACCGAAGCGGCTTGCCTCCTCCATGGGCACGGGCATGACCGCGATCGTCACCTCGGCGCCGCTGCGCTTGTGGAAGTCCAGCATCACCTCATAATCCATCTTATAGATATGGTCACCGGATAAGATCAGCACATATTCAGGATGAAAACTCTCCATGTATTCAAGATTCTGATAAATTGCATTCGCCGTGCCGGTATACCACTCGCTGTTGGAGCTCTTCTCATAGGGCGGCAGGACAGCCACACCTCCGATATTGCGGTCCAGATCCCAGGGAATGCCGATGCCGATATGTGTGTTTAATCTCAAGGGCTGATACTGTGTCAATACACCGACTGTATCAACGCCCGAATTAATACAATTAGAAAGAGGAAAGTCAATTATGCGATATTTTCCTCCAAACGCTACGGCAGGCTTTGCTACCTTGGATGTCAGCACCCCCAGACGACTTCCCTGCCCGCCTGCCAACAGCATAGCTATCATCTCTTTCTTGATCATGTCATCACCCCTTCTAGCCTTTTAGTTCTTTACCACTTTTATTGGTGAAAGTATTATATCATACTTTTTTGGGAAAGTACATATAATTTACCAAAAATTTTCTTAAAAATTTGATTTTTATAGATATATTTCACAATAATTTGAAAAGGAATAAATATTTGTTTTTTCCTTCTCGAATGTATATAATATAAAGAGTATAATAATTTCCGGACTACATAAAGGAAAGGACATTTGCCATGTATCAGATTGATTTTTCACATCCCTCCTCCATTTATTTTGTGGGGATCGGGGGTATCAGTATGAGCGGGCTGGCCGAAATTCTGGCAGATGCAGGCTTTCGGGTCTGTGGATCAGACCGCACAAAGAGCTCTCTGACAGAGAGGCTGGAACGAAAAGGCATCCGCGTTTTCTACGGTCAGCGCGCAGAGAACATTCCGCCCGACATAGACTGTGTGATATTTACCAGCGCCATACACGAGGACAATCCCGAATACATTGCCACTATGGAGAGAGGGATTCCTTATCTGTCCAGGGCGCAGCTTCTGGGCCAGCTCATGCGCAACTATAAAAATGCCATCGCTGTGAGCGGCACCCACGGCAAGACGACCACCACCTCCATGATCAGCGAGATCCTGTTACAGGCAGATTTAAATCCCACCCTGTCCATCGGGGGCATCTACAAAAGTATCGGAGGCAATATCCGCGTGGGCGGAAACCGGTACTTTGTGACGGAAGCATGTGAGTACACCAACAGTTTCTTAAGTTTTTTCCCGACGGTGGGAATTATCCTGAATATAGAGGAAGATCATCTGGACTTCTTTAAGGATCTGGAGGACATCCGCCACTCTTTCCGGATGTTTGCCAGACTTCTGCCCCCGTCCGGATGTCTGATCATCAACGCGGACATTCCCCACTGGCAGGATATCGCCGACGGGCTGCCCTGCAGAGTCATCACCTACTCCATGAGTGCGGATTACGCGGATTACTATCCCACGGATATCACCCATAATGAGTTCGGACATCCCGCTTTTACGGTGCACACCTCGTCATTCTGCTGTGAAAACGAGCCTGTCCGACAAATAAATCTGCAGGTCCCCGGAGACCACAATATCGGCAATGCCCTTGCCGCACTGGCACTTGCGGATTTAGTCGGCGTGGACAGTGCCGTTTCCGCCTGCGCCCTTTATAAATTTAAGGGCACGGACCGACGCTTTGAATTTAAGGGACGCGTGGGCGGCGTCTCCATAATAGATGATTATGCGCATCATCCCACGGAAATTACTGCCACTTTAAACGCTGCCCGGAAATACCTCCACAAGACCCTCTGGTGCGTGTTCCAGCCTCACACCTACACCCGTACAAAAGCGTTCTTCAACGATTTCGCGCAGGCGCTGTGTCTGGCAGACAAAGTCGTTCTCACCGACATCTACGCCGCCCGCGAAACCGACACGCTGGGAGTGAGCTCCGAGCTGCTCCGGGAACAGATTCAGAAGCTGGGCGGGGAGTGTTACTATTTCCCCACCTTCGACGAGATTGAAAATTTTCTTTTGGAAAATTGCACAAACGGCGACTTGTTGATAACTATGGGCGCCGGGGACGTGCTGAAAATCGGAGAAAATCTGCTGGGAATCTAGTTTTCCACAATATCCACAGTAAGCACGGTACAATGGCGCACCACTCACTGTGGATATTTTTCTCTGAAATGTGTACATCCTTCCGGGGAAAAACCTTGCCAGATCAGGAGTTGCGAAGCTTGGTCCCAATTTTATCCACATTTTCCACATTTTCCACATTTTACGAGTGATTCTGACTCCCCCATGGTTTCGGAAATTTGACTATTTCTTTTTCAAAATCCATGTGCTATACTCTAAAATACTTTGATGAGGGAAGGCGCATTCATGGCTAAACTGAAAATATACAAAAACGTGGACACCAATACCACGGCAATTTCAAATCATTTTATTGATGAATATATGGAAGGTGCGAACGAAGCGCAGCTCAAGGTATATCTGTACCTTCTGCGCATGCTGGGAGCCAGTCAGGCTACCAGTGTGTCCGATCTGGCGGACAAGTTCAACCACTCAGAGCGGGATATTATCCGCGCCCTCAAATATTGGGAGAAGCAGAAACTTTTGTCCCTGGATTACGATGCGGGCGGCATCCCTGTGGGCATCCGTTTTAAAGACCTGGAGGCGGAAAACTCTCCTGCCCCGGAAGAGACCTCCACGTCCCAATCTCTCTCTCTCTTTATGGAAGAGGACAGCGGCTCTCAGGACGTTCCTGCGCCCGTGGAGAAGGAATCCTGCTTTGAGCGCCCCAGCTACACGGCAGAACATCTGCGCGAGTTCAAGGGGCGGCAGGAGACGGCAAGGCTGTTGTTTATCGCCGAATCCTACATAGGGCGGCCGTTAACCCCTTCGGAGATGAAATCCATTCTCTTCTTTACGGATGTGCTCCACTTCTCCGAGGATTTGATCGACTATCTGATCGCGTACTGTGTTGACCGAGGCAAAAAGGATTTCAAATATATGGAAAAAGTTGCCGTCAGCTGGGCGGAACACAATGTGACCACACCGGGTCAGGCGAAAAAATATGCGACCAAATATGACAAAAATGTCTATGCCATCATGAACGCTCTTGGCAAGACCAATGCCCCCACCGCCAAAGAGGCGGAGTACATCATCCGCTGGACGGGGGAGTACGGCTTTGACATGGACGTGATACTGGAGGCATGTGAACGCACCGTGATGGCTACAGACCGTCACCGTCTGGAATACGCCGAGAGCATCCTGAATCACTGGCGACAGGAAAATGTTCACCACAAGGCGGACATCCACAAGATCGACGAACTTTATCAGCGCAGGAAGACGGTCAAACCCGCATCCAACAACAAATTTAATCAGTTCTCCCAGAACAGTTATGATTTTGACGCGCTGGAAAAAGAACTTCTGAGCAACTAGTTTTGAAAGGAGCCCTCCATGGCACTGAGCAATCAGCAATACGAGTCTATTATGCGGCGCTATGAACAGACCCGGGATGCCAACCGGCACCTTTTGGAAGAGCATAGGAAGGCAGTCTACGAGCGTATCCCCCAATACCGGCAGCTTGAGGAATCGGTGGGAAGTGTGTCTTTGGACAGTGCTCGCCGCCTTTTGGACGGCGACGACTCCGCAGTCTCCTCTCTGCACGATCATCTGATCGAACTGGGGAGACAAAAAAAATCTCTTCTTGCCGCCGCCGGTTTTCCCGAGGACTATCTGGAGCCTCTCTATGACTGCAGGGACTGCCATGATACAGGATATATCGAGACAGACGACGGCAGCAGAGAGAAATGCCACTGCCTGATACAACAGGAACTTTCCATCCTCTATGCCCAGTCCAATATTCAAGACATGATCGCACGGGAAAACTTTTCGACCCTTTCCTATGAATATTATCAGGGCGCTGATCTGGAACGCTTTCAGGGGGCAGTCAGGATCTGTCAGGAATTCGTCAAAAATTTCTCTGAAGAATACCGCAATCTCTTTTTTTACGGCACAGTGGGCACCGGAAAAAGCTTTCTCTCCGGCTGTATCGCCAGGGAGCTTCTGATGCAGGGATTCTCCGTTGTATACTTCAGCAGTCTGGGGCTATTTGAACATCTCGCCCACCATACTTTCGACACAAAAGAAAAAGAAACTCTTTACAATTTCTGCAAAGACCTGTACAATTGTGAGTTGTTGATCATTGATGATCTGGGTACGGAAGTTACCAATTCCTTCGTTGCATCCCAGCTGTTTTCCTGCCTGAATGAAAGACATCTTCGCAGGAAGGCAACCGTCATTTCCACGAATCTGAGTCTGGAGGAACTCCGGGACCGGTACTCGGACAGAGTATTCTCCCGCATCATCAGCAATTACACCATCTGTAAGCTGACAGGACCGGATGTCCGCATGTGTAAAAAACGCGCATCGAAACCGGACAACCCGGCATAGCCTGAAATACATACAAACCAATACACTGTTTCATGTCTGACGAAAGTGAGGAAATTATTCATGGGCAATCGCGAAGAAAAGCGTAATTTGGAGACCATTCCCGTCGGTTCACTGGGTATCATCCCCCTGGAAGGCTGCAGGTCGCTGGGTAAAATGGTAGATGATTATCTGGTGAAATGGAGAGCGGAGCGTGAGAGTGAACACAAAGAATCTCTTGCTTTCTCGGGCTACATGAGGAACAGTTATCTCCTGGACGCCAAGGTTCCCCGTTTCGGATCCGGCGAAGCGAAGGGCGTCATTTTAGAGTCTGTCCGCGGCACGGATCTGTATGTGATGGTGGATGTGCTGAACTACTCCCAGACCTACTCCCTGTGCGGGCATGAAAACCATATGTCCCCCGACGACCACTATCAGGATTTAAAGCGCATCATCGCCGCTGTGGGCGGCAAGGCGAGACGCATCACCGTTATCATGCCTTTCCTCTACGAGAGCAGACAGCACAAGAGGACTTCCAGGGAATCCCTGGACTGCGCGCTGGCACTGCAGGAATTGGTCGCAATGGGGGTGGACAATATCATCACTTTTGATGCCCATGACCCCAGAGTACAGAATGCCATTCCCCTGCACGGCTTTGAGACCGTTCAGCCCGCATACCAGTTCATCAAGGGGCTGCTGCGCCATGTCAGCGATCTAAACCTTGATTCCGGACATATGATGGTCATCAGCCCCGATGAAGGCGGGATGAGCCGCGCCATTTATATTGCCAATGTGCTCGGGCTGGATATGGGCATGTTCTATAAGCGCCGGGATTACACCCGTATTGTAGACGGACGCAACCCCATTGTCGCCCACGAATTTCTGGGCAGCAGCGTGGAAGGTAAAGATATGATCATCATCGATGATATGATCTCCTCCGGCGAGAGCGTCCTCGAAGTGGCTGCCGCCTTAAAAGCGCGCAAGGCAAATAAGATTTTTGTGTTTGCTACCTTTGGTCTGTTCACGAGCGGTCTGGAAAAGTTTGACAAAGCTCATGAGAACGGTATTCTGGACAGGGTGCTGACCACCAATCTGATCTACCAGACACCCGAACTTTTGGAACGCGACTGGTACATCAACTGTGATATGAGCAAATACATAGCATATATCATAGATACCTTAAACCATGATTCCTCCATCAGTGACCTGCTCAATCCCAGCGAGAGGATTCAGAATATTGTGGGAAGATACAAAAGAGGTGAACTGTCCCAATAAAGATCGGCAGCCGGAAAATATTTTATGAAGGCAGATTTGGTGTAAGCCAGATTTGACTACATAACGTGTGTTCGAAACCATCCACACGTAAAACAAAACTAAGGAGACAAAAAAATGAAAAACACAAAACTGAACTACCTGACACAGGCAGCTATGATTGCTGCGCTCTATGTCGTGCTGACGATGATCGCCGCCGCCCTTGGGCTTGACCATTATGCGATCCAGCTGCGATTTTCCGAGGCGCTGACCATACTGCCCTTTTTTATTCCCTCCGCCATCCCCGGGCTCTATGTGGGATGTCTTCTCAGCAATATGCTGACGGGATGTATCCTCTGGGACATCCTTCTGGGTCCCGTGGCAACTCTGCTGGGCGCTCTGGGCACCTACGCTCTGCGCAGAAAGAGCGAATGGTTTGCCCCTCTTCCCCCTATTATCGCCAACACGCTGATCATTCCCCTGATTCTCTCCTACGCATATCATTTTGAGGGCTCTCTTCCCTACTTTATGCTGACGGTCGGAACCGGAGAGGTCCTCTCCTGCGGCGTGCTGGGCATGATTCTTCTGCAGATCCTGAAAAAATACCGAAAGCAGCTTTTTAGGGAAAATTAACGCTCCCTGATATACGTCACAAAATTATTTCCGTTCTCTCTGAGCCATTCCGCGGTGTCGTTCATGCCCTGTTTGGCGAGCGTCCCCGTGGAAGGGTTCATCACCACCACATTATATTCGTTAAATCCCGTGATCAACACGGCGTTTCCATCGTTTAAAAGCGCCAGCACCGGAATATCCTGGTTTACATAGTAGAGCATCGCATCCAGGTCACAGCCCGAAAGGTCCAAAACTTTTACACCTTCCAGATTTTCCTGCAAAATCTCCATAACGGTCTGTCCCTGTGCCAGCAGATAATCCGAATTGCGGATCACTCCCTCGTATTTCAGCATCGTATCCAGACAGACTGCGAGACTGTTCTTTTCCTCCGTCACCTCATTCTCCGTGATCGCCATGATCTGATTGCGCGCCATGCGGTTTCCTTTCAGCCACACGGGGCTGCCATCCTGATTCACAACGATGCCGGAAATGTCATTTGCAAGATTCACCGCCTCGGCGGGAGAACTATAGATTCCCTCCACGCCATAAGCGCCATAGACATAATATTTCGGCACATCACTGTCCGTCACAAGCGCCAGCTCCCTGCCGCCCTCAAACACTACTTCCTTCGGGGTCAGGATCTGGATGGTCCTGCTGTCGATATCCTTCCTCGTCTGAATCTGCACATACCGCTCATAAGTCTCTATATCCGGCGCCACGATCAGGTATTTCCCGGTCTCATCCTCCACACTGTTCATGATATGATCCTGGGAGATCTCCACATAACCGTTCTCTCCGCGCTGTACCCTCTCCAGCGTAATCTGATTATCCTCCACGCTGCAGTCGGTGACATAAATCGTTTCCTGATAATACTCCTTGAGCACGGCACCCGAAGAGTCACAGATACAAATCTTATACATGGGGAAAAAGATCCTTCCGGAACTCTCACGGTATATATCTTCCTCTCTGGCAACGCCGTAAATGATATCCTCTCCCATAAAGCCCAGCGGCCGGACCGCCTCCCCGGCGCCTGCCATGATGACCTGCTGTACCTCCGTGTTGAGGTTGCGGACATTGAGCCTGTCACAGTGATAGGTGTCCGCGCCCTCCTGCCATACCAGAATGCGGTTATTATCCGACACCTGCACACTGTCATCCTGAGCCAGCTCCACCATGGGATAATATGTCTTGCCTTCCAGATCCACGCTGTAAACCACATCCTCAAGAAGAAGATACAGCTTCTGATCCCGGTTCACATATAACAACTGCTCCATCTGCGGTCTGAGTACGGCATAATTTTTATTGTAGGGGATATACACATTCTCCTCAATGGTATTGAGCGTGCTGTCATAGGTATAAATCTGTATGCCGACCTCGCCTTCATGGCGTCCACGGTTCATATACCCATAGACGGCAAAGCACACGTTTCCTCCTTCCGTTACATCCAGGATCTTAATGGAATGCGCATTGTACATGGCGCGGGTATCTTTAAGACCTTCATCGTAAAAGCGGAAAATGACCGTCAGTTTGTTACTGTCCGCATTATAACTGTAGAGCTGATTGTCCACCTCGAACACCACATTGCTGCCGTCCTCGCTCTCCGCCAGGGGAATATCCGTTCCCGTGATACCCAGAAGAATTTTGTCATTGGCATACATATGCTCCACATCGGGAATCTGGACCATGGTACGCTCATAATCCAAAAGATACATGCGGTCCGTAGTATAGCGGACCCGGAAATGCTCCTGCATCCGGTAATAGACCCTGTCCTTTGTCCCCCTGCTGGAGACAAAATAATTCACCAGAAAAGATGCCGTCTGCTCCCCGATCTCCGTGAGCCGAATGACAGGTTCCGATTCCTCCCTGACATCCAGACTGCCCCAGGTGATCTGTCGAAAGCTGCTGTGGATGTTGACCTTGTGGAAAGAGCTGTTGTCCTCCAGCTGAGAATTGGTCTCCAGATACTTCGTGAGTTCCTTCGCTGCATCCCTGTCGTAAAGCTTATCGTGAAAATCTTTTACAAAGGCGAGCTTCTCGTCCACAAACAGCCCCTCGCTCCAGATAACGCGGGTATAGAAATAAACCGGCTGGTTCTCGTCCAGCGTTAATGTCAGGACCAGGGCATATTCCACATCCCTGTCGATCAGATCCTTCAGCACGATGTCTGCATAAAGTTTATCCTTGTCCAGGCGAAAATCGGTGATCGGTGTCTTTTCCACGAGACGTTCTCCGTCAAGGCTACGCACTTCCATCTCCAGTGCCGTCACATTTCGCCCGTAAGTGTCCGCCTCAAGGACCAGGTCACGGTTTTCCCCCAGCACCGCCACAGTATCCCGCATGGTGGCAGTATCCATCTCTACCGTATAGCCGTGCAGTTCATTATACCGCATTCCGCCGCGCTGCATGGACAGGACAGGCAGAGTGGCTGCTGCCATCTCCATAGTCATATTGTTGTGCCCCTGATTCATTATGCTGCCGGCTGCCGCCAGCGTGACAAAAAACACTGCCAGAAATACTGCCAGTTTGATCATCATTTTTTTCATTTTAACAACTGCTCCAATGTGGGTGTCACATGCAGAAACTCTGTCACACCCTGAATGTCCCCGCACAAAGATTTTGCCTTCATTCCCGTCCTGTCCCTCTTTACCGCGCGTATCAGGAGATTTTTGGGAGTGTGCTCCATATCGATAAACTCCAGGATCTGCGTTTCATATCCCTGCTGTTCCAAAAGATCTGCCCGCAGGGCATCCGTCACAAGGGCAGCCATGCGCTCCCTGATCACCCCGTACTTTAACAGCGGCTGAAGCGCTTCACAGCGTATCTGCCCGTTTAACTCATGCTGACAGCAGGGCACCGCCAGAATGACCTTTGCACCCCACTTCACTGCCTTGTCCAGTGCATAGTCCGTCGCCTTGTCACAGGCGTGGAGACTCACCACCATATCGACGCTGTCCGCTCCCGCATAGGTGCTTATATCCCCTTTTTCAAAATGCAGATCCCCTGCATAGCGGAGTTCCTCCGCCAGCGCGTTACAGCGGTCTATAACATCCTCCTTGAGATCCAGCCCGGTGATCTGAACTGCCCTGTTCCGCATTTTATGAAGATAATAATAAATCTATAATGCGGATTTTTCTGTCCGCAGGCAGCTCTTTCATCACATCCTCAATAAACTCCAGATAACGGTTGATCTGACGGAATTTACCGTACTTTGCCTTTGTGATTCTGCCGTCGGGAGTCTGCACCCCCAGCTTTACCAGAAAATCCACAGGCACCCCCTCCGGCAGAATATATTGTCTGCTGCGATCGTGAGAGAGCCTGTCATCCAAAGCCCGGGCGTTATCCGGAACTCTGTTTTTGGTCTTCACGGTCACTTTTCCCTTTTTGCTCACCAGTACCGTCGCCTCCAGCCTGTCCGACACAAAGACTCCCTGTTTAAAAAGCTTCTCCAGACAGTAAAGGATGTACTGCTGCATGTCCTTTTTCACCAGATTTTCATGGAACACCTGTGTGCCCTTGTACAATGTTTTCTGAAAAAACAGTTCTCCCTTTAAGAGCACAGGGCGCACCTTTAGCCTGGTGCCCTGTGCTTCATCACGGGTGTTGCTCAACACGATTTGTTGTAAATCTATACTTAAACTTTCTTCTATCAGCCTGTTCAACTCATCCAAAGATTTGTTCCTCTTTTGCCTCCGTGCCGCCGCTTATATACCTCGTTGCACACAAGCACCTGAATCATATCAAGAATCCACGCCCATTTTTCAGCCGGCGTCCGCTGTTCCTCGGGAAGCTCGCTGTCCTCGTTCTGAAGGATTTTTACCATGCTCTCCGACATCCTGCGCATGCCTCCATAATCGGGGTACTCGTCGTATATCATGCTGCCCTCGTAATCCATTCGGTCTAAGATCTCGGCGACCCTGCGTTGAAACCGTTTTACTTCTGCGGGATACACCTGCTGCAGATATTCCATATCCTGCAATAACTCCTGCTCCCGGCTGCCTCCCAGATACCCCGGGTATGACATATAGAAGGGCAGGGGAAGCTGGCTGGGAAAGCTGTGTATCAATCTCGGCTTTACATCCATATGTGGTGCCTTTCCGACGCTTTTGTATAACTTATGCACCGGCAAAACGGAATGTGAAAGCTCCCGGGTACACATTTCCCGAGAGCTTCCCCTCTCCTGATCATTTTAACACTTCAATTCTTGCAACTGCCCTGAGGAGCGCCGTCTCGGCACGGGCGATATCCGTCTCGGGCGTCCTGCTTGCAAGACGCTCCTTCGCTCGGTTCATCGCATCCTCCGCACGCTGCTCGTCAATCTCATTGGGCCATTCGATGATTTCCGCCAAAATGGTGACTCCATCCGGCAGAATCTCCGCAAATCCGGCATGGAGAGCCGCTTCCTTCTCCTCGCCGCCCTTTTCGCTGATAACCAGAATCCCCGGCTTCACGATGACGGTCATGGGAATATGCCCCGGAAGGACACCGATCTCGCCCTCCGTGGTGTTAAACTCCACCATCTCTGCATCGCCTTCATAGAACAGTCTGTCCGGAGTGATGATGCGCAGATGAAAATTTTGATTGTCTGCCATGTGATCAGTCCTTTCCCTCTTACTTCTGTACCTTGGCTAATACATCGTCGATGCTGCCGGCATTCAGGAAATAACTCTCGGGGATATCGTCATGTCTGCCCTCCAGAATCTCCCTGAAACCACGGATGGTCTCGTTGATGGGCACATATTTTCCCTCCAGCCCGGTAAACTGACCTGCCACGAAGAACGGCTGGGACAGGAATCTCTGAACCTTACGCGCCCGGGAAACCACCAGCTTGTCTTCCTCGGAGAGTTCATCCATACCGAGGATGGCAATGATATCCTGCAGTTCCTTATAGCGCTGCAGGATCTCCTGCACTCCGCGGGCTGTCTTATAATGTTCCTCCCCCAAAATTCTGGGGTCCAGAATACGGGAGGTGGACTCCAGAGGATCCACTGCGGGATAGATACCCAGCTCCACGATGGAACGGGAAAGCACGGTAGTGGCATCCAGATGGGCAAAGGTGGTCGCCGGAGCCGGATCGGTCAGATCGTCCGCAGGCACATACACCGCCTGGACGGAGGTGATGGATCCGCTCCTGGTGGAAGTGATACGCTCCTGCAATGCACCCATCTCCGTCTGCAGCGTGGGCTGATAACCCACGGCTGAAGGCATACGTCCCAGCAATGCGGAAACCTCGCTGCCCGCCTGGGTAAAACGGAAAATATTGTCGATGAACAACAGCACATCCTTTCCGCCCTTGTCACGGAAATACTCTGCCATGGTGAGCCCTGTCAGACCCACTCTCATTCTCGCTCCGGGGGGCTCGTTCATCTGACCGAAGACCATGGTGGTCTTGTCGATTACGCCCGACTCCATCATCTCATGATACAGGTCGTTGCCCTCACGGGTACGCTCGCCAACGCCCGTGAACACGGAATATCCGCCGTGCTCCGTGGCGATATTGCGGATCAACTCCTGGATCAGCACGGTCTTACCCACACCGGCGCCTCCGAACAGCCCGATCTTACCGCCCTTCTGATAGGGGCAGAGCAGATCCACGACTTTGATACCGGTCTCTAAAAGTTCCGTCTCGGTGGACTGCTCCGCAAATTCCGGAGCGGGTCTGTGGATGGGCTCATAGGAAACTCCCTCGGGAGCAGGCTTATTGTCGATAGGCTGCCCCAGCACATTGAAGATTCTGCCCAGGGTCTTCTCTCCCACAGGTACGGAGATGGGGGCGCCTGTGGCAACCGCCTCCATGCCTCTCACCAACCCGTCCGTGGTGCCCATGGCGATACATCTGACAGTATCGTCACCCAGATGCTGGGAAACCTCTACCGTCAGCTCTCCGCCTTCCCCCAGGGGAATGCGGATTGCCTCGTTGATCTCCGGCAGCTTGCCCTCATCAAAGCGCACATCCAGCACTGCGCCGATGACCTGAGTGATCTTACCTCTATTCTCTCCTGCCATTTTTACCTCTTTCCGGTGCTTCAGCCGATGGCCTCCGCACCTGCAATAATTTCTGTCAGCTCCTGTGTGATGGAGCCTTGTCTTGCTCTGTTGTACTTCAGCGTCAGATCGCTGATCATTTCCTCTGCATTACTGGTCGCGTTGTCCATCGCCTGCATACGCGCACCGTTCTCGCTGGCAACCGCCTCCATCATAGCGCCATAGATGAGGCTGGTGATGTACTTGGGGATGATCATATCCAGTGCCTCCACATCCTCAGGTTCAAAATTCATGATCGCCTCCGCTGTTTTTTCGCTGACTTGCGCTTCCTCCCTATCCACAGGGAGCAGTTTCAGAAGTTTCGGTTCATGAACCACCGTGTTCTTAAAGAAAGTATACGCGAGATAGATCTCACCGAATTCTCCCTGCGCGTAGGCTTCCAATAGTCTGCGGGACAACTGCATTGCATCCGCATAGGTGGGTTCTTCCATCACTTCGGGCAGCTCTTCCCGGATCTCATATCCGTTTCTGGAAAGCGCCTCCCGCCCCTTGTTGCCCAGGGCATAGATGACCATATCCTCTTTTTTCCAAGTCTCATGCCTGGTGATCAGTTTCACGATATTGGAGTTATAGCCGCCGGCTAACCCTCTGTTTGAGGTGATCACGACCACCGCCTTTTTGGGAGACTGCCCCGGCATGAGATATCTGTGCTCCACATGACCCACACGGGATAAAATACTGTTCACCGTATTGTACATGCAGTCAAAATATCCTTTTGAGCGCTCTGCGTTTGCTTTGGCACGCTGCAGCTTTACCGTGGACACCAGCTTCATTGCCTTTGTGATCTGCTGGGTTCCCTGAATGCTGGTCTTGCGTCGCTTTATATCGCGCATTGATGCCATAGACTACTCCTATCTGCCGCCCAAAGCGGCAAGGGATCATTTGTTGAATCCCTGCTTAAACTCTTCAATCGCCTTCTTCAGAAGCTCCTCGTTTGCCTCGGAGATGACCTTCTCCTCCGCAATGCCCCTGGGAACCTCTGCGTACCTGGTGTCCAAAAACTCAAAGAACTCTTTTTCAAATCTGGTGATGTCCTCCACAGCCACATCCAGCAGATACTTGTGCGTCACCGCATAGATGATGATGACCTGATACTGCACAGGCATGGGCTGGTACTGGGGCTGCTTGAGCACTTCCTTGATGCGCTCACCCTGGGCAAGTTTCTCCTTCGTGTCGGCATCCAGCTCGGAACCGAACTGTGCGAAAGAGGCCAGCTCTCTGTACTGTGCCAGCTCCGTACGGATGGGAGCGGCAATCTTCTTCATCGCCTTGATCTGCGCAGCACCTCCCACACGGGACACGGAAAGCCCGGCATTGACTGCGGGGCGGAAACCGGAGTTGAACATCTCGGTCTCCAGATAGATCTGTCCGTCGGTGATGGAGATGACATTGGTGGGAATGTACGCCGATACATCGCCCGCCTGTGTCTCAATGATGGGCAGTGCGGTGAGAGAACCGCCGCCGTATTCCTCGCTCATCCTCGCGGCGCGCTCCAACAGTCTGGAGTGCAGATAGAATACATCGCCGGGATACGCCTCTCGTCCGGGGGGACGACGGAGCAGCAGGGAGAGGGTGCGATATGCGGTGGCATGTTTGCTCAGGTCATCGTAGACGACCAGCACATCCTCGCCGTTCTCCATCCATTCCTCGCCGATGGCGCACCCGGAGTAGGGAGCGATATACTGCAGGGGAGCCAGGTCGCTCGCCGTGGACACCACAACGGTGGTATAAGCCATCGCGCCATACTCCTCCAGTGTTTTCACAATATTGGCAACGGTGGAAGCTTTCTGACCGATTGCCACATAAATACATTTTACATTCTGACCTTTCTGGTTAATGATCGTGTCCAGCGCGATCGCCGTCTTGCCGGTCTGACGGTCTCCGATGATCAGCTCACGCTGACCCCTGCCGATGGGCACCATGGAATCGATTGCCTTGATACCTGTCTGTAAAGGAGTGTCCACACTCTTTCGGGTGATAACACCGCTCGCCACACGCTCGATCCTGCGGTATTTGTCGGTCTGCACGGGACCTTTTCCGTCGATGGGCTGTCCCAGTGCATTGACCACACGCCCCAGGAGGGCATTGCCCACAGGGACCTCGACCACGCGCCCCGTAGTCCTGACAATGTCTCCCTCATTGATATTGTGCGAGTTTCCCAAAAGAACCGCACCCACATTGTCTTCCTCCAGGTTCAGCACCATGCCGTAGACTTCGCCGGGGAATTCCAGAAGCTCTCCCTGCATCGCCTTCTCCAGACCATGTACGCGGGCGATGCCGTCCGCAACCTGAATGACAGTACCCACATCGGATACGTCCAGCGTGGAAGCATATCTCTGAATCTGCTCCTTTATTACAGAACTTATTTCTTCCGGTTTCAAATTCATGTTCTGCAGCACCTTTCCTCCAACTCGTCAACCGAGCTGAATTTGTAATAATTGTCTTTTCAAATCATTCAACTTTGTGCGGACACTGCTGTCCACCACTCTGTCATTGATGCGGATGACCATACCCCCGACCAGGGATCCGTCCACCTGAAAATCCGATTCGATACTCTGATAGGAAGTCGTCTCCAAAAGTCTTTTCACTGTTGCCGTCTTCTGCTCATCCGTGAGTTCCACAGCGGAGGTGATGTGCGCCACACCAATTCCTTTTTCTTCCTTGACCCTGTCGATGAAATACCGGAAAATATCCTGTAATTCGCCGTAGCGCTCCTTGCGGATCACAATTTCCATAAGCCCCGCAAGCTCGTCGCTCACTCTGCCCCGGAACACTTTGCCGATTACCTCCAGTTTCTCCTGCTTGGGGATGCCGGGATGGCACATCAGCTTGTCGAACTCCACATTTTCCTGAAGGATCCTGCTGACCTGCCGCACTTCCTCGAGCAGTTCATCCGCTTTTGCGGATACGCGTTCACCGTCGATCCGGCTTTCCATGGCAATATCAAACAGGGCCTGCCCATATGTCTTAGAAACTAACTTAGCCATGTATCCTCACCCATTTCCTTGAGAGTCTCATCGATCAGTCTGTCCTGATCCGCTGCATCCATGGATACGGCAACCATTTTGCCTGCCATCAGGGAAGCCACGGAGATGATCTCCGTCTTTACCTCGTCGGACAGCTTCTTTTTCTCCAGATCCGCCTCCACGCGGGCTCTGTCCATAATGCGGGCGGCTTCCTCCTTCGCCTCGGCAATGATCTGGTTCTCCCCGGCAAGCGCTTTTCTGCGCGCATCGCTCAGAATACCTTCCGCCTCCTTGTCAATGTCCCGAAGCTTTGCCTCGTACTCTTCTCGCAGGCGTTCTGCCTCTTCCATGTCTGTCCGCGCATCCTCCAGTTCGTTCTTGATTTTCGCCTGGCGGTCTGCCATCATTTTGCGCGCCGGGTTAAACAGGAAGTAGCTCATTACGGCAAACAGTACAAAGACGGCTATGATCGTCAGAGTGGAATCGGCAAGCAGCTGCCAGTCGATGCCAAACATTCTGTCATAGGTCTCTGCTGCGGTTAATAGTATCATTTCTGCCTCCTTTCCGGTATTTTATTACCGTGTCTTATGGTAAAAGAGGCTTTACGAATAATAACAGGATTGCGATCAACAGACCATACAGACCGGTGGTCTCAGCCACGGCCTGCCCCAAAAGCATCGTGGAAGTAATCGCTGATTTCGCGCCGGGATTGCGCCCTACTGCCGCCGCAGCGTGACCGGCTGCAATACCCTGACCGACACCGGGTCCGATACCGGCGATAACTGCCAGACCGGCGCCGATTGCAGAACATCCTAAAATAAAGTAGTTATTGAATTCCATTTTGTTTTCCTCCTGATTTTGACTTAATATTTTTATGCCTCATCGCCAATAGCATTGTTGATGTAGGTCATTGTCAACATACAGAACACATAGGTCTGAATCGCTCCTGAGAACAGATCAAAATACACATGCAGCGCCGCAGGCCATGCCGTAGCGATCATGCCGAGCAGCCCGTAGATCAGAGCCATCATGATCGTTCCCGACAGAATGTTGGCAAACAGACGCAGGGAAAGCGATATGGGAACCGCTATCTCACTGATGACATTGATCGGGAACCAGATCGGCAGCCAGGGGGGCAGCGGTGAACACATATCCGCCCAGATCGCCTTAGGCTTCTGATATTTAAACTGATTGAAATGAATCAGTATGAATGTCAGCACACCCAGCGGGAAAGTAACTCCGTAATCCGCCGTAGGCGGTCTTAAGCCCAACAGCCCCGATATATTGCTGAACAGTATAAAAATGAAAACCGTACCAATATAATTATAGAACTTCGGGGCATTCCTCCCCATGGTGGAATCCACCATGCCGTCGAGCTTCTCCACGATCAGCTCGATCACATTCTGGAATCCGCCCGGCACCTCCCTGCCTTTTTTCATTGCCTGCCCCGCCGCTATGGAGAATCCGCAGAGGATCAGGACCACCAGCAGCAGACTGACATGGGTCGTTGTGATCCAGACAGTATGCCCAAAAAACTGATAGGAAACCAGCCCGTGTACCATGACATCCACATCTGCGGAGCCGGATAACAAAATGCCATGAGCCATATTCTCACCTCCTTACCATATTTTCACTCTTTTACCTCTCCTCCTCGAGCGGCTGTGGAACCGGATCCGTCTCGTGGAATAATCGGTTGTAAAACTTATGAATAAACGGCTGTGAGTACACCGCTATTTTCATTATGAGCAGATAACCCAGACAGAGCACCACCGGATTGAGCATCCCTGCCACCGCAGAGACCGTCAGGATCACCGCAACCGCCACATAGCGGATAAGATATCCTCTGAAGATCAGCTTTGTGGCAGTCCCCTCATCAAAATCCAGCGCCCTGTCCAAAACCTTCTGCATATGCGCCACGGAGACCAGCACCAAAAGGAAAGCCATCCAGATGCAGAAACACCATTCCCACCGGGAAATCTCCCATAAACTCAGAGGAAGCACAAATCCTGCCGCCGTTGCAGGGATCGTCCAGAGCAAAGCCCCGGTGTGGACTTCCAGCACGGTTCTGTTCCTATTTTTGAGTATCTCGATGATTCTCACCGGAAGCATCAGGCTCCTTCCCATCGTCCGTATCCAAGAGTCTTTTCGCCATGCGGTAAATATTCTGCGCGCCGGCGATCGCCCCCACAAAAAACAGCAGTATCGTCCAAAAGGAAGTGTGGTACTTATTGTCCAGCCAGATACCCAGAGCAGACATCATACCGATGGGCACCAGCATATTGATGCCAAACTGCGTGATCAGAACCATGGATCGGTACACGCTTTTGTCATACTTCGGGTTGCCCTTCCGACTCTGAGTCATGGATTCTCCTTCCCGTTTCCTATGTCGATAACTAACTGCTAATAATTATACCCATTTTTCCAAAAATTGTCTACCAAAATATTGACTTGTATATCCGGGGGGTTTAGTATTTTACAAAAGGCACGTTTGTGTTCAAAGGAGGACCCCCATGGAGAAGGCTTCGGAATTAAAACTATTTCGCAAACGATATATTCCTGCCGGCTGCATTCCCCTGAAAGATGATGTGATCGTGGAGCAAACTGACGACTATATCCTCACCACATGGCACACCATCAATCCCAAGACGGCTTTCGACCACGGCAGCTCCTGTTATCTTCTGAACGAGGGTGTCAAGATCAGCAAGTTTTACCGCCACGACGGCTCCCTCCTATACTGGTACTGCGATATCGTGGAGTATGACTGGACCGGGGAAGACACGCTCACCGTCACCGATCTTCTGGCGGACATGATCGTCTACCCCGACGGTCACATGAAAGTGGTGGATTTGGACGAGCTCGCCGAGGCGTTGGAGAAGGGGCTGATCACCCAGCGTCAGGCGACCACCGCCCTGCGGTGCCTGAACAATCTGCTCACAATGCTGTACCGCGATAAGTTTGACCGTTTTCAGGCAATATTAAACGGGAAGGGGCTTTGACTTCCCCTTCCCGTTTTATCTTTTGTACACCGGAACACACCGGATATCAATAAAAGACATGACCACCGATGTTGATACCGGTCAGCCCGTCTATGGGCGTCCTGAAAAATACACAGTTCCCTACATTCGTCACTCCTGCCATGGCCTCGTCCGCCGCCTGATAACATTCCAGAGTCGCCCTGTTGTTCGCAAGCGCCAGACTCAGCCTGCCGCTTGCCACTGGCGAAAACTGTCTGTTCTGATAGATGACACCCACCACGCTGTCCGGAAACTTGGCGCTCAATACGCGGTTGATGACCACCGCACCCACGGCCAGTTTCCCCTCATAGGGTTCCGCACCCGCCTCACAATAGATCAGATTGGCAAGCAGATATCGGTCTCCCTCCGCAAAAGTGATTTCTGAGATATCCCGCCATTCTCCCTCTGCGGCTTCTTTGGAGAGAGCCAGCTCCTTGGCGAGTTCCTGCCTGAGATAATCAATATCCTCTTCCTTTTTCCTGATCTCCTCCTCATATTCCCATGCCTGCTGTTCAGCGTCGGTAATCTGCCCCTCATAGTTTGTGATGGACTTTGAGGTCTGGCTGATCAGCCCTGCAACCTTATTCTTCTCCGCCTCCGCAGTGGTCTTTAAATTTTTCAGATCTGCATTCTCCTGCTGCAGGGAAGCTTCATGCTCCTCTATCAGACGGCGGTTTTCCTGAAATTCCGTGAGTTTTAAATGCTGATATTCCGAAATCTTCTCATATCCGTCCGCCATGTTCAGCATATCGGAAAAGCTGCCCTCACAAAACATCGCCCCTATGAAGGCATTGAGCTGGTTGACATCGTTGTGCTCATACATCTTGCGCACCCGCTGCACCATATCGGCATATTGCTTTTCCTCCGTCTCCCTCGCCTCGTTCAGCGCCGTCTGGGTGTCGGAGATCTCCTTTTCTTTGTCTGATATCTGTTCTTCCAGATCTGCCAGATTATCACTGATCCGGGTAAGCTGGGTATCCAGCTTGTTCAATTCACCCTTCAGCGTATTCTGCTTCCCCTTCATGTCATCAATACCTTCTTGTATCTCGTCGCGCTTGTTTTCCAAGTCGTTCCGTTCCTGCTGTGCCTGGTCCAGCCTGTCACGGATACTGGTCGCCCGAACCTGCATCGGTGCGGATACTTCCCCGTTTCCCGCCAGATTTACCACAAGCGCAAAAATCATGACAGCCGTCACTGCCCGCCTTGTGTATCTCAATTTTTTCTCCTCATAATTCAATCTCTATTTTTCGTCCGGAATTTTTGTAGGCGATACAGGATACCCCCGCCGCCTCAAACATCCTCTTGGAAGCCAGGTTTGCCGGCGTTCCAAGATATTTGTCGCTGGCATACACTACCGTCTTGATCCCGGCCTGGATGATCGCCTTCGCACATTCATTACACGGGAAAAGCGACACATACATTTTGGTTCCCTCCAGCGAACCGCCCCGGTAATTCAGGATGGCATTCAGCTCCCCGTGGGTCACGAAGGCGTATTTTGTCTCCAGCGTCTCCCCTTCCCTGTCCCAGGGAAAATCGTCATCGGAGCATCCACAGGGAAATCCGTTGTATCCCATGGACAATATCTTGTTGTCCTGTCCTACAATGCAGGCTCCCACCTGTGTGTTGGGATCTTTGGAACGCATCCCCGACAGATGGGCGACACCCATAAAATACTCATCCCAGCTGATATAGTCCGCGCGTTTATGCGTTTTCGGACGGATCCTGACCCTTTCCTCTTGTGTACTCATCTTTTATCCCCTTGTTCCTCTTATTACCTGATACCGGACCGCCGCCGGGTTTTTTCAACGGTCCTCCAACAGCGAAATCCTTCTGACATGTTTTTCTTCGCCGGAAAATTCCGTGTCCAAAAAGGTGTCCACAATCTCCATCGCGAGCATGTCCCCGACGATCCCTCCGCCCAGCGCAAGCATATTGGCATCATTGTGCAGACGGGTCATCCTGGCGGAAAAGACATCGTGACAGAGCGCGCAGCGGATGCCCTGCACCTTGTTGGCACAGATGCTGATACCAATACCCGTGGTACAGATGACAATGCCCCTGTCGCATTCTCCCGATGCCACAGCCTTAGCTGCCGCCTGACCGAATATGGGATAGTCACAGCTGGACTTGTCCGGGCAGCCGAAATCTTTATATGCGATCCCTCTCTCCTCCAGATGGCGGATGACTTTTTCCTTCAGGTCAAAACCGCCGTGGTCACTTCCGATTGCTATCATTTTCTTCTCCTCCCATCGTATCCAGGTCAATCACATGATGTCCCGCCGCCTTCAGCAGCCGGTTCATGATAGCCTGTCCCAATCCTTCCTCGGAGAAACTCTCCGAATAGATCCTGGTCACCTGCTCATCGTCAAACTCTCTGAGGATCGCGTAAAGCCTGCGGGCGATCGTCTCCTCATCCCGCCTGCTGCCCACGCTCTTGACCACATCCGCCCGGTAGCAGGAAAGAGTCTCCTCTGTGCCGATGACGCCCACCTTCTCACCCTCCGCCCGGTCTTTTGAGACCCGGAGATTGATATACTCTGCCACTTTTCCGCTCTCCCCGCGCACAATGCTCAACTCCCCTGCCGGGGCATAGTGCCGGTATTTCATTCCGGGAGCTTTGGGTGCCCGGGCACACTCTGTCGCAGAATGCAGAATGGTTTCGTCCACCGACACTTCCCCCAGCACCCGCTCCAGCATTTCCCTGGTGATATAACCCGGGCGCAGGATCTGCGGCGGATCCACTGTCAGATCCACGATCGTAGATTCCAGACCGATCCCAGGCATATCGCCGTCGATGATCATATCGATCCGTCCGTCCATATCTTCTGCCACAAAGGCGGCACAGGTGGGGCTGGGTTTTCCCGAAGTGTTGGCGCTGGGCGCCGCCACATATCCTCCCCCTTCCCGGATAAGTGCCAGTGCGACCGGGTGGGATGGCATACGCACTGCCACCGTATCAAGTCCCCCCGTGGTCTCCCTGGGGACCAGATCGGATTTTGGCAGGATCATTGTCAGCGGTCCCGGCCAGAAAGCATCCGCCAATTTTAACGCTGCCCCGGGAATCTCTGAGACAATTTTACCTAAATCCGCAATTTCCGCAATATGTACGATCAGAGGATTGTCCGAGGGCCGCCCCTTGGCGGCATAAATCTTTCGGGAAGAGCACGGATTGAGTGCATCCCCGCCCAGACCGTACACGGTCTCCGTCGGAAACGCCACCAGCCCGCCCTCCCGCAGTATCCTGCCCGCCCTGCGAAGCTCTGCCTTCTCTCTCTCCGTAAAATGCTCCGGAGATATTTTAATCACTTCCGTTTCTGTCATATTCCCTTTTCCTGTGTTATGCCTTCTCCCATGGTTCCGAACCAGGGAACATCCTATATATAAGGTTATTTTATCATAGAATCAGAAAAAGGGAAAGCCCTTTCCCGGATATGGATAGGAATTCCTGCGGATATTTCTGTTTTCTCATTTATTACATCAGATCTTACAACAGACAAACAAATGCGCATCTGCGGTCAGAACCGGTCGTTCAGATATTGCAGAATGCCCATATGGATCGCCCATGCAACTCTTTCCTGATAACTTCGGGTGCAGAGTTTTTCCGCTTCTCCGCTGTTGGAGAGGAAACCGCACTCAACGATCACAATGGGCGTGGCTGTCTTTTTGAGAAGATAATAACTGTCATTTGCTTTCGTCTGTCTGTGATTCTCGGAATCCACGCGCTGCACCAGGCTTTCCTGCAAAAGCTCCGCCAGCTTCTGTCCCTCCACGCTCCCCGTGTAGTAAAAAACCTGGGCGCCATTCACATACTCTTCCGGATAACTGTTCTGGTGGATACTCACTGTCAGCGCGGGAGCAGCCTCATCAATGATGGCGATCCTGCGCTTCATGTCCTGTACCTTCTTGTTGGAGGCATCCTCGTCGTACAGCCCCTCTGCCGATTCCCTGGTCATGACCACATCCACATCCTGCGTTTCCAGATAGGTCTTGACCAGCAATGCTATCTCCAGATTCACATCCTTCTCGAGCGCCCCGTTAATTCCTATTTTACCCGGATCTGCGCCCCCGTGCCCTGCGTCAATGACCACGCATGGTCTCTCCCGCTTCTGCACTACCGTGCTGCCGTTCACCAGTGCCGTCTGGTTCTGTCTGGCAAGCAGCAGCACTGCAAACAACAATCCCGTCACGATCACAGTCAAAACTTTTTGATCCTGTATCTTCATCTTACCGCCTCTGTTTCCGCTTTCTACTATATTATTCCTGATAAATTATTTCTAAAACTATTGCATTCTGCCTTTTGGGTAGCGTATAATAAGGCTATGAATACCCTAAAGACAAAATTCGCGATTCCCTTGGGAATTGCGGCAGTTATTTTTCTGGCGGCAGCACTCTCTACACTGGTGTATGATTACGCAGTCTCTCTCCACGATCAGAACCACTTAGCGCAGTTACAGCCTCCGGCGGATGTCGGGGAAACCAAAGATGCGAACGATCCGTCACAAACCGATGTCTCTGCGGGAGATCTGTCCGTTTCAGTGAATGAGATCCCACCGCCGCCCGCCCACCAGCTGGTGGACAATCCCTACCGTGAAAGTTTTCTTGCCAATGAGGATATGGCGGCATGGATCAAGATCGAAGGGACCGTCATAGACTATCCTGTCATGTGGACTCCCCGGGACGAGGTCTATTATCTCTACCGTAACTTCGAGGGCAAAGAGGACAAGAACGGGTGTCTGATATTGGATACAGACAGTTCACTGGATCCGCTGACCACCAATCTGATCATCCACGGACACAACATGCGCTCCGGTGCAATGTTCGGCAGTCTTACCGATTACGAGGATGAAGATTACTGCAAAGAGCACAATATCATCACCCTCCACACAGAGGAATACGAAAGGCGCTACGAAGTGATCGCCGTCTTTCGCTCCCAGGTTTACAAAAAGACGGATCAGGTTTTTAAGTTTTACAAATTTTTCCAGGCAAACACCCAGGAAGAATTTGATGATTTTTATCAAAACATAAAGGCACTTTCCCTGTACGACACGGGAGTTACCGCCGAGTTTGGCAACCATTTTATCACCTTATCCACCTGTACCTACCATGTGGAACAGGGGAGGTTTGTGGTAGTCGCCAAAGAAATTGAGACCGGCGACTGGTATGCTCCCTTCCGGGAGACCCAATCGGAAAACGGACAGGAAACTATCAATGAACCAGGAGGACAAAATTATGAAAGGTTTTAAAAAATTGGTATCTCTGTTTGCGGCGGCAGCTCTTCTGACACTGCTTCCTTCCGCAGGCACATTACAGACTTCCGCCGCCAATCCCACCACTTACTATTTAAAGTATGACACCGACCAGGGCGAATGGCGTATGCAGATCGGCGAATGGCTGGACGACTACGAAGGCCGTGAAACCTACTACCTCAACGAAGGCAGCGAAGCCGTCAAAGACGGTGACATCATAGTTATTTTAAGCAATGAGGAAAACGCAGCCGGCTCCTCGGGGCTGACCGTCAATGCCCATCTGAGCAATCTGACCGTAAACCGTGCAAGCGTAGTGATCTCCACGGGCGGTGTGGATGAATGCCATGTGTTGGGCGACAGTTATGCGGCGATCACCGGAAATGTCACAAACGGTTATGTGTATGACAACGCAAAATGTACCTTTAACAGCAATGTCACCAATCTCCGTCTGGTCGCATCCACCGCAAATGACGTGGACACAGATGTATCCGTAGGCGGCACAGTATCCTACGCCTCCGTATCCAACGCAGGCGGCGTGATCAAAGAATATTACAATTTTGTTGCCGGCACCTTCTATTACGATAATGCGAGCGGTCTGATGACTGACCCCAGCAATTACAGCACAACCGGAAACGCTCCTGCAGCGGCTGCACAGCAGACTTCCACCCAGTCTTCCACCCCGTCCCAGAGCACCCCGTCCGGCTCCGGTTCCTCCGGCGCATATGACGATGTTCCTAAGACCGGTGAAAGCAATCTGTTGTTTGTGATCCTGCTTGCCGCATCTGCTTTAAGTTTTGCCGGATGTATGGTATTGAATTTAAAGAAAGAACGCTAAGACGACCCAAAACACAGAACGGGCAGCCCCGAGGCTGCCCGTTCTTACTTTTCTTACTTTTCTAATATTTATTATATTCCATTTGTTTCTCACCGCTCTTTGTTCCGGAGCATCCTTCACTCTGTAAAGATCCTGTGCAGACATGCCCTGCATTGCCGGCTATGACATGCTATATGCGTTGATGAGCTCCCAGACCGCCGCTGTGCCGTATCCCAATCTCCACACTGCGACGCCGCCGATCTCATTACTTGTCATCACATTCAGTTTGACCCGGATGGATTCCGCATCCTCCAGCCACACCTGCTTTAATCCGGCGCTGCTGTTCCACTCCAGATAATTCTGGCAGGTGGTTTCATCCCACTCCGGCTCTGCTCCCACCTGATTCAAAAACTCCGCAAGATTGTTCATTGTCAGATATTCATCCGTCACCTGAGTGCCGTTTGTGGTCCATACGATCGTGTAAAGCGGAAGCGCATTTATGACTTTTTCAGCCGGCACTTCGGATACCGTCTTGGTGATACCGTTCGTCACATACTCGATGCTCGCCACACTGCCGGGGTCCTTGCTGCCATGCCAATGCTCATCATAACCCATAATTACCACATAATCCGCCACTTCTCCCTGAATGTCCAGCCTGTAATGTTCATTAAAATGAAACGGTACATAGTTGTCCACCGACAACACCAGCCCGCTGCGGCGGCACGCCACAGACATCTCCCTCAAAAATTGTACATAATGTTCACCTGTCTTTTCAGCCACCTGTTCAAAGTCAATATTGATGCCGTCCAGCCCCAGTTCCACCGCCTCGCCGGCAATGTTGTTGACCAGCGTCTGACGTTTGGAAGTGGAGGAAAGCACTACATATTCATCGATGGACGACCCGGTTTCGTTCCGGTAGTTGAAATTATCCAAAACTCCCCACACCTTGAGCCCGGCTGCATGCGCCGTATTTACATAGCCCGCCTCGCCAAAACTCCTGTAATGCCCCTCTTCATCATTGAGGCTGAACCAGGTGGGCGCGATCACATTCATTCCCTTCGCGCCGGACGCCATCTCATAGAATGTGCTGTTGCCCGCCACCGCACCGATGGCATGGAATCCCAGGCTGACCTTGCCCTCCATGGGCAGCCCGGTATATTCCGGCGCAGCATAATCCGTCACGGGAGTCTCCTGCTGTGCGGCAGTCTCCCCCAGTCTCTTATTTTCCACATAACCGATCAAAGAGTCGGAGGTTTTTACTTTACTCCAGGTCTCCATCTGCTCCAGCACTTCCACGCTCTCACCCTGCTCTATCTCGCGCAGGATAGGGCTTTTGATGCCGCCCTTCTCGCGGACATTTGTCTTTTTCTTCACCTGGGCAACCTGACGCTCCCCCCACTGGGTATACACCTGAACATGCCTGTCAAACACTTCGTAAGAATAGTTGGTAAACACTTTTACATAGTCCGCCGCCAGATAGACCTTGTCTCCCTCCACCAGACACAGGGGATGTCCCAGTTCATGCTCCCCCTGTGAGTCGGTGTAGACTCCCGTATTGCCGTCAAGCACCGCACTCGTCGTCTGTATTGCATCGGTGTAGAGCAGCAGGTTCTCCGCCCTGTCCACATAAAAGATTTCATTCATATATTTATGCACGGTGTCCAGGTCAAAATAACAGAAACCGTCCCGTATCAAAGCCTGTTCCTCCATGATCTCATCCTGAAGGACGATCGCAATGCGCTCTCCCTGTACCCCGAAATATTCGTCCAGATCCATCTTCTCAGTACTGTAGGAATATTTGTCGAGCAGCGGCTTTCCCAGGGTAAATACCGCCACAATCCCAATGAGCACGATCGCAATCAGAAACACAAGTATTTTCTTCTTCATATCACATCTTCTTTCTTCCGCTTTTGTATTCGTTTTCATGTGCAGAATGCAACTGCACATACACCGAACAGTTACATTCTAACACACGAAATCGACATCGTCATTACCAATTTTGACAAATTAAGATTTTTAAGAGTGTACCGGCTTATCAGCAAACCATACAAAAGGCAGTTCCTTCTGCCACTTTTTTCCGATTCTCCCAAATTTTCCAAATTCGAACCAAAAGAGGCTGTGATATACTAAGTGTAAACGCTGCGGCGGTGCAGACTGATCGTCTCAGTCAAAAATAATATAAAAAAACTGTTTAAAATGAATTATAACTGTGAAAATTATAGTTGAAATACTATGAAAAACCTATTGGGCAGGCGCGCGATGCACCTGTAAGACATCACTGCGGTTTTTTTGAAAATTACTGCACTTTCACCGCATTCTGTGATATAATAAGTATAGAAATAATAAGTCAACTAAGATAAGCTTTTCTATCTGCCTCCCTCCCGCACCAAACTTCCGGAGGCGTTTACGATTATGATTATAGACTGTCATCCAATATTTGACAAGTTGTTTTGTGCAAGAATATTATTAAATTTTCTTAAACTGTTCGCCGCTTCTATTGACGAACATGCCCTGAAAGTATAGAATTCATTATGAAATTGAACCATTCAATCCGCATGTGGCATGCAGAAAGGAAGGGTCTGTTATGAAGATTGAAAAAGTAAATGAAAATCAGATTCGCTGCACCCTGACCAGAGAAGATCTGGCAAGCCGCGAGTTAAAAATAAGTGAATTGGCCTACGGTACCGAGAAGGCAAAAAATCTTTTCCGGGATATGATGCAGCAGGCAAATTTTGAGTTTGGATTTGAAGCGGAGGACATTCCGCTGATGATTGAGGCAATTCCTCTAAATGCCGAATGTATTGTACTGATCATCACCAAAGTAGAGGATCCGGAGGAGCTGGACACCCGATTCTCCCGCTTTGCCCCCTCCGTCACGGAAGACGAAGGAACCGATGAGGAAGAAGACTACGAAGACCACGAGGAACATCAGGAGATGCTTGACCTGTTCCGCAGACTGCACGAGGACAAGACAGACACCGCCAGAGGCATCGCCCCCACGGAGAATACGGAGGACGAAAAGCTGCGCACGCGCATTTTCTGCTTCGATTCCCTCGGTCAGGTTCTGTCTGCCGCCGCTGTCACCGGCGACGCATTCGAGGGAGCAAGCATGCTCTATAAGGACGAGCGGACTCAGAAATACCTTTTAGTACTGACGCAGGGCGAATCCGGCAGGGATGATTTTGACCGGGTGAGCAACATGCTTTCCGAGTATGGGAACCTCCAGCGCGCCATACCTGCCAGCCGCATTTTCCTGGAGGAGCACTATGAAGCTCTGGTACGCGAAAATGCCCTGAAGGTACTTTCGTTGGACAGCGATAAGAATAAATACTAAAATTTCTTTGTTAATAGAGAAAAAATCTTGACAACTATTTTACGGGAGAGTATATTTACATTTTGTCATTTATAAATTTTTAACCAGACGATGAGGAGGAAAAAATGAGAAACAAAACCAGATTAACGGCACTGTTATTATCCTGTGTCATGATGCTTATGATGGCAGCCTGCGGCTCTAAGAGTTACGCAAACCTCGCCGAGTGGCTTGCAGACAACCCCGCCTTTGCAGAGACCGTAGAGGAATCAATGAATCAGGGCGTTGAGGATGCCCGCATGGAATTCGATATAGAGGATAATGTCATCATTTACCGCTACTTCTATAATGATAAAGTTTTCGGCGTGGACGCAGAGACCGACGAGACCATCAAACAGTACTTTGACTCCAGCATCAGCGCACAGGAAAGTACCTTTACCAATGTAATTGACAGCGTTGCGGAGGCTGCAGGAATCGATACAAGCAATGTCTCCCTGCGCATTGAGTATTACAATCCCGATGAGGGCACTCCCGGTTATACCTATACCGTTACAAAATAAGGATTCCTATCTAAGGAACATAAAAAGGTGTTTTCCCGCCGAGGAAAACACCTTTTCATTTTTTCACAGGATAAAACTTACAGTGCATCGATGGCGCTCATCAGCTCATCAATGTCAATGTCGTGAACCATAGCTGCCTCCTCTAAGGACTCTCCCTGTGCAGAAGGGCATCCCAGACAGTGCATACCTGCATTTAATAATACGGGCGCCACATCAGGGTTGGCGCGGAGGATCTCACCGATCGTCATTTCTCTGGTAATTCCGGTCATTTTATTCTCCTTTCATCTTATGGGTTTTCTTTCCCATTCAGTATAATACTTTCCCCAAAATATGACAAGTTATTCTTTTGTCACAATTTGTTCACAAACAGTCATTTTGTTTACAAAAAAGTACACTGTCGCACCTTGACTGTGAGGCTCGTTTTTCTTATAATATTAGCAGGATTAAAAGTAACGCAAATTGCAAAAAGTAATATTGGTTACCGGGAACAATTTACGCTGCTTTAACGAATCAAATATAGAAAGAGGAGGCATTTCAAAATGAAACCAATTGAAACAGACTTTGTGCGTGGCAAATGGGACAAAGAAGTCAATGTGCGCGACTTCATCCAGAGGAACTATCACCCCTATGACGGCGATGAGAGCTTCCTGGCAGGCGCTACCCAGAACACCAAGGACTTGTGGGCTATGGTGCTCGACCTTCAGAAGAAGGAGAGAGAAGCCGGCGGTGTGCTCGACATGGACACCAAGGTGATCTCCACCATCACCTCTCACGGTCCCGGATACCTGGACAAGTCAAAAGAGACGATCGTAGGTTTCCAGACCGACAAGCCCTTTAAGAGATCCCTCCAGCCCTACGGCGGTATCCGTATGGCAGAGAAGGCTTGCTCCGACAACGGTTACGAGGTTGACCCGGAGATTTCCGAGTTCTTCGCTACTCACAGAAAAACCCATAACGCAGGCTGCTTTGACGCTTACAATCCCGAGATGAGAGCCTGCCGTTCTTCCCATATCATTACCGGGCTGCCCGATGCCTATGGCCGCGGACGTATCATCGGCGACTACAGACGTGTGGCTCTGTACGGTATCGACAGACTGATCGAGGATAAAGAGGCACAGAAAGCATCCACCGGACGTGTGATGACCGACGATGTGATCCGTCTGCGCGAGGAGCTTTCCGAGCAGATGACTGCCCTGAAGCTGATGAAGGAGATGGCTGCATCCTACGGCTGCGATATCTCCAATCCCGCTACCAACGTACAGGAAGCTATCCAGGCAGTTTACTTCGGATATCTCTGCGCAGTCAAGGAGCAGAACGGTGCGGCTATGTCCCTGGGACGTACTTCCACCTTCCTTGACATCTATGCTGAGAGAGACCTGGCAAACGGCACCTTCACCGAGGAGCAGATCCAGGAGTTCGTTGACCACTTCATCATGAAGCTGCGCTGCGTGAAATTCGCCCGCACTCCCGAGTACAACCAGATCTTCGCAGGCGATCCCGTGTGGGTTACCGAGTCTTTGGGCGGTGTCGGCGTTGACGGCAGACACATGGTTACCAAGATGAGCTTCCGTTATCTGCACACCCTGACCAACCTTGGACCTTCTCCCGAGCCCAACCTGACCGTTCTCTGGTCCACCAGGCTTCCCGAGAACTGGAAGAAATACTGCGCGAAGATGTCCATCCAGACCTCTTCCATCCAGTACGAGAACGATGACCTGATGAGAGTTGTGCATGGCGACGATTACGGTATCGCATGCTGCGTATCCTCCATGGTGATCGGTAAAGAGATGCAGTTCTTCGGCGCCCGCGCAAATGTGGCAAAATGTCTGCTGTACGCTTTGAACGGCGGCGTAGACGAAGTTACCAAGAAACAGGTTGGTCCCAAGTACCGTCCCGTTACCGGCGACGTGCTGGATTATGATGATGTAATGAGCAAGTTCATCGATATGCTGGAGTGGCAGGCAGATGTGTATGTAAACACCCTGAACATCATCCACTATATGCACGACAAATACTGCTATGAGAGAGCGGAGATGGCTCTTCATGACAGAGACGTTAAGCGCTACTTCGCAACCGGCGTTGCAGGGCTCTCCATCGTGGCAGATTCCCTTTCCGCTATCAAGTACGCAAAGGTGGAGCCCATCCGCGATGAGGACGGCGTGATCGTTGACTTCAAGACCACCGGTGACTTCCCGAAATACGGCAATGATGACGACCGTGTTGATGAGATCGCACAGGATATCGTTCACAAATTCATGACCGCAGTGAGAAGACACCACACCTACAGAAACGGCATTCCTACCACTTCCATCCTGACCATTACCTCCAATGTAACCTATGGTAAGGCTACCGGTAATACTCCCGATGGACGTAAGAAAGGCCAGCCCTTCGCACCCGGTGCTAACCCTATGCACGGACGCGATACCCACGGTGCTGTGGCTTCCCTGTCTTCCGTATCCAAGCTGCCCTTCAATGATGCACAGGACGGTATCTCCAATACCTTCACCATCATCCCCGGCGCGCTTGGCAAGGAGGATAAGGTATTTGCAGGCGATATCGAACTTGATCTGAATAAATAATCGCTGCAGATACAACGGCAGACAGAACTGAGTCATATAATTTCACACATCCAGGAGGCGTACTATGGACGAGAAACAGATGATTGACGATCTTGTAAAAATGCTGGATTCCGGCATGGAAAAAGGTGTAGGGCATGTGAATGTGGACACCGGCACAGAAGAGGAAGCATCAAAGAACGTTCAGACGATGGGCTGCACGGATTGTTCCAGAACACCGTTAGCCTGCAGCGTACCCACACTTCATCAAGGACTGGATGATTACCAATAATAAGGAGGACAAAACAATGGCAAATTCCGCACAGGTTGACAATCTTGTAAACTTATTGGATGGCTACGCTACCAAGGGCGGTCATCACCTGAATGTAAATGTTCTCAACAGAGAAACTCTGCTGGATGCACAGAAGCATCCCGAGAACTATCCCCAGCTCACGATCCGCGTATCCGGATATGCAGTGAACTTCATCAAGCTCACCCCCGAGCAGCAGGCTGATGTAATCTCCCGTACCTTCCACGAGGCTATCTGATCGATCGGAAGACAACAGGCAAAAAGGGACCCGGAAGAAATTTCGGGTCTCTTTTTTTGACTGCGGTGATCTGCCTTCCAATATGTTTTCTATTGTAATAGGGCTTTATATTTTCGGCAAAATGAGTTATACTGTGTAAAAGAGATCAAGACAGAGACAGCAGATCAGAAAGGACTACAATATGCAAGGTAGAATTCATTCTTTGGAAAGTTTTGGTACCGTTGACGGACCCGGAACAAGATTTGTCGTATTTGTGCAGGGCTGCCCCATGCGCTGCGCCTATTGCCACAATCCCGACACCTGGGAGATGAACGGCGGTCAGCTTATGGAACCCTCCTATATTATAGAGCAGTATGAGCGCAACCGCCCGTTCTATGCCAACGGCGGTGGTCTCACTGTTACGGGCGGAGAACCGCTGATGCAGGTGGATTTTCTCATTGACCTATTCACCCTGGCAAAAGAGAAGAACATCCACACCTGTATCGATACCTCCGGCATCGCCTACAATCCCAACAATACCGAATGGATCAAAAAGCTTGACCACCTGATGACTCTGACGGATCTGGTCATGCTGGACATCAAGCACATTGATCCGGAAAAACACAAAGACCTGGTAAAACAGCCCAACGAGAATATCCTGAAATTTGCCGCATACCTGGATGAGAAAAAAGTAGATATGTGGATCCGTCATGTCATTGTCCCGGGGCTGACAGACGACGATAAATACCTGTTTGAGCTTGGCTATTTCATCGGTCAGTTCTCCAATCTGAAGGCATTGGACGCTCTTCCCTATCACACCATGGGAGAATCCAAATACGAAAAACTGGGCATGGAATATCGGCTGAAAGGCGTTCCTGCCTTGGACCAAAAAGTACTGATCGAGAAAAAAAATGTGATCTTGGACGGTATCCGCAAGCGCCGGGCAGAAATGAAGGAACAAAACAGCTAAACCGGGCAGTAACTGCCAAAAATGCCATTTATTTTATTACTATTTGTACTTGAATTAGCCTTTCTTTTGTATTACAATAGAGCCAAGAGATTGATATGAATTTATCACACAGAAGGAGGAAACTATTATGGCATATGTTATCGGTGATGCGTGTGTTGCCTGCGGCGCCTGTGAAGCACAGTGCCCTGTTGGAGCAATTTCCATGGGCGACGGCAAGTTTGAGATTGATACGGACAAGTGCATCAGCTGCGGTTCCTGCGCAGGTCAGTGTCCTGTTGGAACGATCGCAGAAAACTAAGCTTCTGAAGACTGATCTTAAGATGACTGATCTTAAGAAGATTGCTCTTCAGAAGATTGGACGAATACCGTAATATGATACTTCAGAAAAAGCATTTCATGCAGTGAAATGCTTTTTCTTTTTCTCCGGTTTTGCCGCCGCCTTTTTCCTCTCTTGTTTTCTCCCCAAAAAACTCTTGATATTTCTTCCGCTCTTTTTGCGCAGAAGCTCGTCCATCTGACGATAATAACTCTCCGTGCGTTCCGCCTCGACCCGGGCGCGCTCTTCCTGTCTTTCGTCCTGCATACGGAACTGATAATCCAGCTCTTTGAGCACACATTCCTTGATCTGATTGACCATTTCCGCATTATTTTCGCGCACTGCCTCACGGATCAGCTGCTGCATGATCCACTGGAGCCGCTGTGCCTTCTCCTCGCGGCTTTCCGGTGCATTTGCCTTCCTCCCGGCAATAACCTGTGCGCTCTCCTGTCTTACATTCTCCTGCCTTACATTCTCCTGTCTTACATCTTCCCGCTGCCCATTCTCCTGCTGTGCATTCCGCTGAGCGGAGATATCCTCCCGCCTGTCCGTCTCTGCATCGCTATTGCCTGTATTTTGAGGTCCACTTGCTTCAAGTGAGTCGGACGGGCTGACCGGTCCGCTCATCCCCTGATCTTTTCCTTCCCGGTTCCCCTCCGGCGTGTTTTCATTCTTCTGAGCGACATCTTCCTGAGTGAGTACATCCAGCCTGCCGTTTTTCAAGATCATTTTGATCGCCTTCAACTGTAATCCCCTTTCCTTCATACTCTTAATATGTTTAAAGCGTTCCACATCCTCCTGGGTATAATAGCGGTGTCCCAGTTCATTGCGTCTTATGGGAAGATGCAGTTCCTCCTCCCAATAGCGCAATACATGGCTTTCCACCTGTACGGCTTTTGCAGCATCAGAAATCAATAAATAATTTTGCATTGGTTTCTCCTCGTATTATAAAGTAGTAGTGTTTATAGACCCTCTCCAAGGTCTGTGTGCTATACTGTTTAAGATACTGTGGATTGGTAATCATCTCCTACCACCCGATGGTTATGGAAAGGCTCCAACCACAGTCTCTTTGTACAGTTGTTGATTAGTTAGATACCGCATGACGGTTTATTTAGAACGAGGTTACAAACGCAAAGAGCCCTGTGGTCCTAAACAGTATCAAATCTATTACGAAGGAGTATTCTTATGATCTATGTTGGAATTGATGTCGCTAAGGATAAGCACGACTGCTTCATCACAAACTCAGACGGGGAAGTCCTTTTTAAGGCTTTTACCATCCCAAACAACCGGCAGGGGTTTGATGACCTGTTTCAGAAGATCCAATCTTTATCTGCTGATCTGTCCAAGATAAAAGTAGGGCTGGAAGCCACTGGACATTACAGCTGCAACCTACTCGGCTTTCTCCTTGACAAAGATCTACCCACCTGTGTCATCAACCCGCTTCACACAAATCTTTTCCGAAAAAGTCTCAGCCTTAGAAAGACGAAAACGGATAAGGTCGATGCCCGAACCATTGCTATGATGTTAATGTCTGACGTGAACTTACAGTCCTACTCAGACACATCATACCACAATGAGGAACTAAAGTCACTCACCCGTTACCGTTTTGATAAGGTAAAAGAACGGGCCCGCCTGAAACAGTCTGTCTCCCGGCTCGTCACCATCCTCTTCCCGGAACTGGAAAAACTGGTTCCCACTCTCCATATGGCTTCTATTTACGTTCTCCTTGGCGAACTTCCGGGAGCACACCAGATCGCTTCCTCCCATCTCACCCATCTGGCGAAACTTCTGGAGACAGCTTCCAAAGGACGCTATGGCCGGGATAAGGCTGTTGAGATCCGGAATGCTGCCAAAATCTCCATCGGCTCCGCCCTGCCTGCCAAATCGCTTGAATTAAAGCATACGATCAGGCTGATCGGCGAACTGGATTCCGAGATCAATGAGATCGAATCCGAGATCAAAAAGATCATGAATGAGATTGCTTCTCCGATCCTGACGATCCCCGGCATCAGTTACCGCATGGGCGCTATGATCCTGGCAGAGGTTGGAGACTTTTCCCGTTTCGACTCGCCTGACAAGCTCCTCGCTTACGCAGGGATATCGCCTTCCACCTACCAATCCGGTCAGTTGGATTCCTCATATTCCCACATGGAGAAACGCGGCTCCAGATATCTGCGCTATGCCCTGATCAATGCGGCTAAATATGTCTGCCTGTGGGATCCGGTTTTTGAAGTCTATCTTGCAAAGAAACGGGCGGAGGGCAAGCATTACAATGTCGCCATCACTCACGCTGCTAAAAAACTGGTGCGGCTGATTTACGCAATGGAAAAATCCGGAAAGCCTTACATAAAAACTACGTGACATTTTTCTGAAATATAAAGCACTCCTTCAGAGCACCGTTTCCGATGCTCTGTTTGTCATGCGATTTTCAAGGTGCACAGAAGCCGTTCGTGCGCTTCTGTTTTATCTGAAAAGCATTTCTGCAATTCATTCAAAAATATTTCATTTTAGACTTGACTTTTAATAGTTAGTCTTTCTTTTCAGACAAAAAGAGAATGGGCATTTCCGCTCATTCTCTTCTGTAACCTAATCTTCTATTCTCTTTCTTGCTTTTTCAAGATTGGCAAACTTGGTATATTCCGGCAGCCATGCCAGCTCAACCGTTCCGATGGGACCGTTTCTCTGCTTTGCTATGATGATCTCCGATACTCCTTTGTTCTCCGTATCGTGATTGTAATAATCATCGCGGTAGATAAACATTACCACGTCCGCATCCTGTTCGATCGCCCCCGAATCACGAAGATCAGAGAGCATCGGTCTGTGATCCGGTCTCTGCTCCACCGCACGGGACAACTGGGATAACGCAAGCACCGGTACATTCAACTCTCTGGCAACCCCTTTCAGGGCCCTGGAGATATCGGAAACTTCCTGCTGTCTGGACTCTGTGCGTCCGCTTCCGCTCATAAGCTGCAGATAATCCACGATCACCATGGACAAGCCCTTCTCCAGCTTCAGTCTGCGGCATTTGGAACGCAGCTCCGATACCGTGATTCCCGGCGTGTCGTCGATCATCAGCCTGGATTTGCCTATCACCCCGGCGCTCTCGATGAGTCGTTCCCAATCCTGATCATTCAACTGACCCGTACGCAGCTTCTGGGCATCCACATTGGACTCCAAAGAAAACATACGGTTCACTAACTGTTCCTTGCTCATCTCCAGACTGAAAATCAGCACCGGAAGATTCTTTTTAAATGCCACATACTGGGCAATGTTCAACACAAAGGCAGTCTTTCCCATGGAGGGACGCGCCGCGATCAATACCAGATCAGAGGGCTGCATTCCCGCTGTCCGGTAATCCAGGTCCGTAAATCCCGTAGGGATTCCCGTCACACTCCCCTTGTTCCTCGAAGCGGTCTCTATGCGGTCCATGACGTCCATAACCACTTGGCGGATAGGCACGATCTCCTCTCCCTCCCGCCTCTGCAGAAGCTGGAACATGCGCTTCTCCGTATCTTCTAAAATAAATTCTATACTCTCTTTTCCCGCATAACAGGTGTTGGCAATCTCTTCATTCAGACGGATCAATCTGCGAAGCAGCGCCTTCTCCGACACAATATTGGCATAATACTTTACATTGGCCGATGTGACCACAGCCGTCATCAGCTCCCGCACAAACTCCAGACTGGAAAGTTCCGGAGGGACATCTTTCTCACGCAGACGGTTCTGCAGCGTGACCAGATCCACCGGCTGCCCCTCATCGTTCATCTCCACCATGGTCTCAAAGAGAATACCATACTGTCTGCTATAGAAATCCTCTCCCGTGACGATCTCCGAAGCCACTGTGATCGCCTCTCTGTCAATCAGCATGGAACCGACCACTGCCTGTTCCGCCTCCATGCTGTGAGGTAATATTCTTTTTAAGATGTTTTCTTCCACCGCAGGCATCCTATGCCTCCACTACTTTCACCGGAAGCTTCGCCGTCACCTGAGGATGGAGCTTTACGCTCACCTCATAACTGCCAAAATTCTTCAACGCCTCCGGCAGCTGGATTTTCTTTTTGTCTATCTCCAGGTTGTGCTGCTCTTTTACGGCTGCGGCAATTTCCTTGGTCGATACGGAACCAAACGCCTTGCCGCCCTCTCCCGCTTTGATCTTAACGATCACCTGTTTTCCGGCAAGCTCCTCTGCCAGCGCCTTTGCGGCGTCCAGCTGCTCCTGCGCCACTTTGGCGTCGTTCGCCCTCTTGAGTTTCAGGTCATTCATATTCTTAGGAGTAGCCTCCACGCCTATTTTCTTCGGCAGTATATAATTTCTCGCATATCCGTCGCTGGCTTCGATGATGTCACCCTTTTTTCCCAGCTTTTTTTCATCCTGTAATAAGATTATTTTCATTTCTGTCGCCCTTTCCGCCTAAATTTCCCCTTTTTCCAACATGTCGTCTATGGTGCGTTTCAGCGCGCCGATCGCCTCCACGATACCGATCCCTTCCATCTGGCATGCCGCCACATTCAGGTGTCCGCCGCCGCCCATACGCTCCATCACAATCTGTACATTGACCTCGTCGATGGAACGGGCGCTGACGTATATCTTGCCCTGATAATCCGTGAGCACAAAACTTGCCTTGATCCCCTTGATATTCAACAGCTCATTTGCCGCCTGAGCGCCGATGACCGTGGGGCTGGGCAAATCCTCCGCCATGCAGATGGAGATTGCAAAATACTGCCTGTAAATCTCCGCCTGACTCACGGCGTCCGCCCTCGCCTTATACTCCTGCGCATCCTCCCGGAACATCTTTCGCACTCTCGTGACATCCGCGCCGCTCCTGCGCAGAAAAGCTGCCGCCTCAAAGGTACGCACACCCGTTTTGGTCACAAAATTGTTGGTGTCCACCACAATACCGGCATACATACAGTCTGCCTCCTCCGGGCGGATCTTAATATTATCGTAAGTATACTGCAAAATCTCGGATACCATCTCACACGCGGAAGACGCATAGGGCTCCACATAGGAGAGCGTCGCATTCTCGATCGTCTCCGTACCCTGTCTGTGGTGATCCAGCACCACAATGGATTTACAGCACCGCAGAAGTTCCGGACATTCCGTGATAGAGGGCTTGTTCACATCCACCACCACCAGGACGGAATTGCTCCCCGCCAGCTCGATCGCCTCCTGACCGGTGATGATCATGTCCTCATCATATTCCGGATTGTTCTTGTATAATTCCACGAGAGGCTGAATCGCGGTGGTTGTCTCATCCAGCACGATATGGCTCTTCCTGCCAAGTGTAGCGGCAATCCGGTATATTCCCACCGCCGAACCAAAGCTGTCCACATCGGGCATCCGGTGCCCCATGACCAGCACCCTGTCCTTACCCGTGATGATCTCTCGTAGAGCATGCGCTTTCACACGGGCTTTCACGCGGGTGTTCTTCTCCACCTGCTGGCTCTTTCCGCCATAATAAGTAATGCTCTCCGGCGTCTTGATCACTGCCTGATCGCCGCCGCGCCCCAAAGCCAGATCAATAGCATTTCTTGCAAATTCATAATTCTGCGCATAGGTGAGACCGTCCAGCCCCACGCCGATACTCATCGTCACAGCCATTTCGTTTCCGATATTGACTGTTTTAACCTCTTCCAGAAGATCAAACCGGCTTTCCTGAAGCTGGGACACCGCTTTCTTCCGCATGATGACCAGGTATTTGTCCTTCTCCATCTTCTTGCTGATCCCATCCAGCGCAGAGATATATTTGTTGACTTTTCTGTCGATCAGCGCGATCAACAGCGAGCGCCTCACTTCCTCCACGCTCTCTAAGGCTTCCTCATAATTGTCCAGATAGATCATCCCCACAGCGAGACTCTGATCATCCACCTCCTGCAGCGCGATGTGCAGTGCAGTCTCGTCAAAGAGAAACATGGCGATGAGATAGCCCTCGTAGCCCTGCGCATCGATCATGTCGCTGTGCGCCGCCATCTCTTTTAAAGAAATCTTTTTGAATTTTACCACATACTCGCCGCCGTCATGCTCCAGCTCATACTGTGCCTCGTCCAGCCCCGAGTCGTCCGGCAGCCTGTCCCTTGTGAGGGTAGGAAAAAGCCCGGTGATGGACTTATTATAGCCTTTGGGCTGATGAACCACATTCTCAAACGCTATGTTGGACCAGATCACCTTGCCGGCGTCATCCAAAAGCGCATAGGGCACTTCCATATCCCTTAACAGCTTGCGCTGTATCTGCCCATACTCCGTCGCAAAGCTGATGAGTTCGTTCATGATGAGCGGCTTATTATAGAAATATAAGATTAAAACCACCGTAAAATAAAACAGTGCAAAAATTCCGAGCAGCAGACCTGCCCGGACATCTATCATACAGACTGCAACATCCACGGCACACAACAGGAATCCAAGATAGAGTGTGAATTCCATGTAGGTTTTCATTCTGCCTTTCAGGCGGATACGCTTCTTCATGTATAACCCTCCAAGGGCAGGCGGCTGCGCAGATTTCCACAGCATGATCCTGCCCTTACCCTACATTATAACAGATGTTTGACCGGGATGCTACCATTTAATTTGTCATTCTATAAAATGTTGTGTCGCGTTTTGTCTATAAATAATACTCGGACCACTCTCCTTCTCCTTCGGTGGGAGTCACCGTCTTAATGGATCTGCCATCTTTTGTCAACGCCCACTCTGAGAGAGTATTGGGCTTAATATTTTCGGTTCTGAACTGAGATGCCTCGCCGTACTGGGCAGTAACCATGACGGTTCCCTCACTGATGGAAGTCAGCACATCGGATTTATTGACCCAGTTGACAGTAAAATACCCTCTGTCGCCGCTTTCCACTTCCCCGTTTACGGTGATGCGTTTCCCGCTCATCAGGCGAAATTCCGCATGCCCTTTCTCTCCCGTATCCTTGTGCAGGATAAGATTTTTTGCCGTGACGGTACTGCTTCCCCGGATCACCGCATTTTTGTAAACTGTCAATTCCGAAGCCCCGCTCAACGCTCCCCTCATCACCACATTGCCGGACAGGGTGACGAAAGTTCCCGCGGGCGCACTGACCGTGTATACTTCCGTATCGCTAAGCCACAGGGATGCACCGTTTTTCAAAACCACACCCGTGCCGGACGCATTCCCGTTGTCCAGTCTGACATTATGCACCTCCATGCTGCCCCCATTGAGAGTGACCGAACCCGAAAGTTTCAGATTCTTACGCCCGCCGTCCAGACCACAGAGCGCCACATGTTTTCCCTGCGCCGGTGAGAGAAAGGCTCCCGCGGAAGGCACATCCCGATCCAGCCGCAGCACAAAGTCCGTCTGCTCTGAGGAGTTTACATGATCGATGGCATCATTGATGCGCACAAATCTCAAACAACCCTCTTCGTCCGCACTCTGACAGCTTTCATAGTCCAATGTACCCTCAAAGACCGTGATCATCGCCGTCCCCAGCTTCACAGAGCCGCCGTCCCGATAGAACATATACTCTGCCGTGGGATGCGCCAGCTCCAGAAGACTGACGTCTAATTTTGCAGCGCTTCCGATCACCTTCATCCCCTCGGAATACTCTGTCACATCCCTGCCCGATTTTTGGGGATTTAAAATCAATTTTTCACCGGTACCCAGGATATTTCCTTTGATCTGAAAGCTCTTTGCCAAATCATAGATCAGACGGCTGTCCCCGCCGGGATAGATATTCGTCACCGTGATCTTTCCGCCGACTTTCAAAGAATCTTCCAGCCACATATTTTCCACCTTTAACTCCCCTGCCATCTCCATATCCCGGGAGGCATCCGCAGGAAGAACCAGACCCGAACCCGAACCTCCGGTCACCGAATAAAGCCCTTTCAACATGGCTTCAGGCGAGAGTGTCAGTTTATACTTCGACACATTGACGGTGAGTGCAGTTTGTGTATCATCACTTTGACTCTTAACCCTGGATACGGTATTTTTGAAATCCACATTGCCGGTCAGTGTAATATTTCCGGTCAAACGGATTGCCTCTCCGCTAAAAATAAGCTGACTATATGTGCCTGCTCCGGGAAGCGGCAGCGCCCCCTTCACAAAAATCTCCTTTTCCACATTCAGCCGATAGACACCCCTGGGCTCTTTTCTTCTGCCGATCTCGGTCTTAACATCCGCCAGGGACGCATATTCCCCCAGACAGACTTCCTTATCTCCCGTGACATGATACAACACAACCGGAGTCTCAACATTTCCCTGTACTTTAATGGCATTCCCCTTGCGATACAGCTTTAACTCACCGTCCCGGGCATCCAGCAGCCTAAACTGGGTCGCATAACTGGCTCCGGATACCGTAAACAGATTCGTCCCCGGGCTTAATGTGACACGGTTGTCAGATGTATCTCTCATTTTCACAGAGAGAGTTCCCTCGTCCAAAATGTTCGTATTCTTGATCGCCGCACCCTTCTTGTGTGTCAGCACAAGTTCTCCGCCGTCATATGCCTCTAAAAGATTCTTAACCGTAAATTTTCCGCCGCACTGCAAAAGAGTGTCTCTGCCCATGGACAAATCCCTGACCGTCAGATTGCCCGTGGTTACAAGCACCGCATTCTCCTGCATGCCAAGCCGCCAGGATGCACCGGACAATATAGCGACCTGCATGTGCATTGACTCTCCCATTTCCAGGTCGGCCGTCATCGTCAGATTGCCCGTCGCCTGCAGGGACACAGACTCCTGCCCCGTTCCATTTTCCACCGTAAGCCCTGCATATTTTCCCTTCGCAGGCATGGTCATGGCACCATTGATCACAAAATCATCCAAAAGCACTATCCGGTACGCTCCGTCCTTGTTCTTTAAAGCATTGATGTGTGCAATCAGATCCTCCCACTGCACATACACTCCCAGAAATTCGTCTCCTTTGAAGAGCTGCAGGACCTCTGCTCCCACATAAATCACATTTCCCCTGCGATAACAGCTCTGTCCCTCACCATGCACGACAAACTGTTGGGCGCTTTCCTTCGCGGCAGTCAAAAGCCTGCTTCCCGCGGTAAAATAACGCTCCACATATCCCTGATCCGACTCCTCATATTGACACAGATTCAGAACACCCGTTGTCACCCTGCCGTTTATCTTCACGGCGGGCATTTTGCCCGACACGGGATACATCAGCGAACCGTTTCCCCCGGCGGCAACATTTGTGACGGTAAAACTCCTGCCGGACGTCAGATAAACGACTCCGTTCTCTATGTCCAAATAAGTGATCGCCGAAACATTGCCTTCCAGCTTCACACTGCCGTTGACAGTCACGCTCTTAAAAGTCTGCAGAACGCCCTGGATCTCTACTTCTCCGTCCAGATACAGTGCTCCCCCCGACGTGCCCTTGACGGCTCCCAGATTTGTCACATTTTGCAGGCTGAGCGTCTTACCCTTCGTGGAAAATCCCACCGGGCTGCCGCTGTCCAAAACCTCTACCCTTGCAGAGACAATCTCTAGCTTCGTTGCCAGATTCACGGTTTTCCCCGCGAACTGCAGCACAGCATCCTCCCGGGAAGGGATCAATGTAATCTTTGCCGCCTTCGAGGGCATCGTTTTCCCTATCACACCGCCTTCGGCTACGGTGATCTGATACTCCTTCTCCTTGTCTCCAAAGTTTTTAAACGCATCCAAAAGCTCATTCCAGTCCGCATAACCGCCAACATCCTGCCCCGACCCGTCCGTCACCCAAAAGACAGATTCCGCCGCAGACATCAGTGCAATATCGGAAGCACTCACATCGGAACTGCTCACATCGGAAGCGCTTACATCCAGACTGCCCACATCGGAAGCGCTTACATCCGAACTGCTTACATCAGAAGCACTCGCATCCGAACTGCTTACATCAGAAGCACTCGCATCCGAACTGCTTACATCGGAAGCACTCGCATCCGAACTGCTTACATCGGAAGCACTCGCATCCGAACTGCTTACATCGGAAGCACTCGCATCCGAACTGCTTACATCGGAAGCACTCACATCCGGTGTCCTTATCCCTGACCCATTCAGATTGTTATTTATCGTATTTTGATCGAATTCGACAACAGAACCCTCCGCGGAACTTACAAACCCCGTGGAAAAAATGAGCGACACGCATAATACGGAAGCCAATAATCGCTTTTTTAATCTGTTCTGCATCATCTCATCCTCCTTTAAAACATTGATGCCCCACAGAAAGATTTTATAATTTTTTGAGAAAAAAAGCAATGTTTCCGGCAAAAAACCATACATTGGCAGCCCGGGAACCTTCCGGCATATAAAAAGACCAACGAACCGTATCTGGTCCGTTGGTCTGTCCTTGCTCTTACCTGTCGGTTTTAGTCCTGTACATAAGGCATCAATGCAACGTGACGCGCTCTCTTGATCGCAACGGTCAGCGCTCTCTGATGCTTTGCACAGTTGCCGGTGATACGGCGGGGAAGAATCTTTCCTCTCTCGGAAATGTATTTCTTCAGTTTTGTGGTATCCTTGTAGTCGATCACATTATCTTTGCCGCAGAATACACAAACTTTCTTTCTTCTGCGGATTCCGCCTTTTCTTCTCACAGGAGAATCGGATTTCTCTGCTTTATTGTAAGCCATGTCATTGCCTCCTTTTAAAATCAAAACCTAGTTAAACGGTAATTCCTCATCGATGCCGTCGGGAATGTTCATGAAACCGTCTGCCGCGCCGGATGCCGCCGGTGCATTTCCGCCGGAAAAGCTGTTGCCTGCTCCATAACCGCCCTGGTATCCGCCCTCGTTCTGGGCTGCCGCGTTCTTGCTCTCCGCAAACTCGATCTCGTCCACCATCACCCGGACACTGTATACCATCTGCCCGTCCTTGTTGGTGTAATTGTCGTTCTGGATGCGCCCGCTCAGCACGATCTTGGTTCCCTTGTGCAGATAGCGCTCAATAAATTCTGCCTGTCTGCCAAATGCAGTACAGTTAAAGAAATCTGCATCCGGCTCCCCCTCGCGCTTAAACCTTCTGTCTACGGCGATGGAAAATCTCGCTACCGCGGTCTGGTTTGCTCCCTGGGAATATCTCACTTCAGGGTCTCTGGTCAAACGTCCCATAAGAATTACTTTATTCATACTTGTCTCTCGCTTTCTTTATGCCTCGTCCTGTCTGACGCATAAGAATCGGATAACATTGTCCATGATGCGGACACGGCTCTCGATCTCAGCGGGAGCGGTTGCCTCTGCCTCAAATCGGATGAAATAATAGAAAGCCTCTTTCATCTTCTGGATTTCGTAGGCAAGTCTCTTCTTGCCGGTCTCTTCCACCTCTGTGATGGTGCCGCCGAATCTCTCCACGAGCGCCTTGCACTTGTCCACAACAGCGGTTCTCTCGTCGTCTTCGATCTTAGCGCTGACCACAACGGCTAATTCATACTTGTTCATGCTTGTTACCTCCTTTTGGTCTCTGGCCCACCTCAAAGTGTGAGCAAGGAAATTAGTATATCACGAAGGTTTATGTTAACATGAAAAACCAGCAAATGCAAGCATTTTCACAAAATTTGCTTAATATTTTTCTCCAAAAGCCTGCGCGCGATCATGATCTGACGGTCACAGCCTTTGCACTTTAACCGAAAGTCTGCCCCTACCCGGAGGACTTCCCACTCACTGCTCCCACAGGGATGTGGTTTTTTTAATTTTAATACATCTCCCACATGAATATCCATGTCAGACCTCCCGTCCGTCATATTTCATATTTTAACCGATCTTCATATTCCCCACCGCCAGATCCTTGATCACTCCGAAAAACTCCCTCAGCAGATTGTTGGGCAGCATGGCCGGATAGGAGCCGGCAGCCAGCCCTTCCACCTGGGCATATCCCTTTTTCTGCGCGATCTTTAGCGCTCTGTAGACATGAAAATTATTCGTCACGATCACTATCCTGTCCGCTTCCCGGTCCAGGAACCGGGTGCTGAACTCCAGATTTTCGCTGGTGTCCGTGGATCTGTCTTCCAAAATGATCCTTTCGGCTTCTATTCCCGCCGCTTCCAGATATCCTGCCATCCCCTCCGCCTCAGAAACAGGCTCATTGCTCCCCTGCCCTCCGGACACTATGACGGTCGTGTCAGGATTTTCCTTAAGATAAACGATCGCGGCATCCAGCCGTTTCTGCAGCACATAACTGGGATAACCGTTTTTCCATTGGGCTCCCAGAATGATCATACTGTCCGCACCGGGCTCTGCCTTCGCATGAAACTGGCTGAAGATCAGAAGCTCCACCGCGATAAAAATCAGCACGCCTGCCGTAAACGCTGCCGCAAAAGCGGTTCTGAGGACACGGGGGATCTTCTCCCGCAGACCGGGGTTCCACAGCAGCCATGACAGCGCCGCAAATCCGGCTCCCAGCACACCCCATACCAGGAAAAATTTTGTACCGTAGCCCATGAAAAAGAGAATACACAGACAATACGCCATACACCCCAGAGCAAGCAGCAGGGCAAGCACAGCCGGCACCTTTCCCCCGCGCTTCGGACGCCCCCTGTGGGTCAGCCGGATCACCTTTTCGCTTTTTTCAACAGGTATTAAATTTTCTTTTGTTCCCTGCCTCTTTTTCTTCATAAAATAAATATATCACACAAGGATAAAACTTCACAATAGAGCCTTTCTTAAGATTTTATTATATGTTATAATAAATTGATAAAATATATCATATGAAGTGGGATCCGTTGCCAAAAACAACACACTTCAGACAGGAGGACAGAATGTCGGATGCAGTGAGAGAACTCAATGAGATCATACAAAAATACGATAATATTGTTTTCTTTGGCGGAGCGGGCGTCTCCACGGAGAGCGGGATCCCCGATTTCCGCAGTGTGGACGGGCTATACCACCAGCAATATGACTATCCGCCGGAAACCATTCTAAGCCACAGCTTTTACCGCGCAAAGCCACAGGAATTTTATCGTTTTTACCGCAACAAAATGATCTTTGCGGACGCAGAACCCAACGCTGCCCATCGAAAACTCGCCGAGCTGGAAGCGCGGGGCAAAGTCCGCGCCGTCATCACCCAGAATATAGACGGGCTCCATCAGGCAGCCGGAAGCAAAGTGGTGCTGGAGCTCCACGGCTCTGTCCTGCGCAATTACTGCGAGAAATGCCATGCCTTTTATGACCTGGACTATATCCGAAACAGCTCCGACGTCCCGGTCTGCGAAAAATGCGGCGGTCCGGTCAAGCCCGACGTGGTGCTGTACGAGGAGGGGCTGGACAATGAGACGATCTCCGCCGCCGTCCGATATATCAGCGAGGCACAGGTGCTGATCATCGGCGGGACTTCGCTTGCCGTCTACCCTGCCGCCGGGCTGATCGACTACTTTAAGGGAGAGAAACTGGTAGTCATCAACAAGGCTCCCACTCCCCGGGATAAATTCGCGGATCTGCTGATTCAGGAACCCATCGGAGAGGTCATGGCGCAGATCGTCTGACGACATCTGCGCCAATATCCTCAGGTCCATCTCCCCACAATGCCCTCCGGTCAATACCCCCAGGTCAACAGCGTCCAAAAACCGTCATCCGGTCTCGCCAGCCACCACTGCCAGCCTTCATACTCATAATCTTCATTCCAGGCGCCCGCCTCCTTTTTGGGCGAATGATAATCACTCGTAAATTGGATGCACTGCGTGTAAACGGTTCCGTCTTTTGACAGCTCATTCATCCACGAGATGTTTTCTTCACTGTTGCAGTCGTCCGAGAGATAACGGATGCTGTGCAGCTCACATCCCTGCTCCTCCCAGCCACGAAACTCCTCCAGGATCAGGTCAATGGCCTCATCCATATCCTCCTTTGAATAGAGGGCAGACGTGCCGTAATCCAGTTCAAACTCTTGCCCGCCCAGAGTCTTCCTCCTCTCCGGATCGCCCGATTCCTTTTTCCTCTCCGGATCTCCCGATTCTGTTTTTCTCTCCGGATCATCCGGCTCTGCCCCGTTCATCCGATCATCTAAAGAATCGGTGATCCTCACTTTCGCATTCTTCACCTCAACCGATATTTCCCGGTCTTTTTCCGTGGGATTCTGCACGTTCACCCCGATCCTGAACCACGCGCCGCGCTCCGCTTTCAACACGGCAGGCATTCCCCTCGTCAGATACATCGGCTTATCATAGGCATTTTCCTCCCGGGTCTCTGTGGGCAGCAGGATGACTTCCGTATCTCCCAGCCCCTCCCCGGCATAGACGGTCACGGTATCTCCCTTCGGGCAGATCTCCTCACGGGAATAACAAAAAACTTCCGTGCTTCCCGCAGGGACAGTGATGCTGACCGTATGACGCTCCGTGGGATTTGTCAAAAAACAAACCGCCAGCACACCGCACAACACGACTGCCAGAGCCGTCACCCACAAGGTCGGTTTTTTATAGTGAAGCACCGCCTTCACCCGTTCCCTGATCCCCACTTCGCCAAACGCCAGGGGACAGACCATGACCAGGCGCCTCAGCCCCGTACAGGATAAAAGCACCTTTGAATATTCCTTTCTCTCCTCCAGCGTCATCGCCTTGGCTGCCTTTTCATCACACGCCAGCTCAATGTCTCTGCTAAACAGCGCATATGCCGCCCAGCAGAGCGGATGAAACCAATAGACGCACAACAACAGATACCCAGCCAGCTTCCACCAGTGGTCTTTTCTCCGAAGATGCGCGGACTCATGGGCAAGGATGTAATCCCTATCCTTCTCCCCCATCCCGGAGGGAAGATACACCCGGGGACTGACGACTCCCAGGATAAAAGGCGATCTCACCGCGTCGCAGATATAGACCCGCTCCCGGAGACATACCGCTTCCCTCACCATGCCGCGCAGCCTTATCATGCTGACCGCGGCGCCAAGCATCAACAACACCATGCCCAGGATCCAGATCCTTCCGGCCAAGAACACTGCCACCTGCAGGGGCGCCGCGCTGTCCGAGACATCATACGCGAAAGTCTTTGCCAGGATGGGATTGAGCGTGTTTTCCACGATCGGCAGACGGCTGTCAATGGAGGGAATATGATTTTGCAGCTCTCCGTCCACGATGGCATGGGATTTTATCAGTTCCGCGCTGGGCAGCAGACTGAACGGGCTCTCCCCAAAAAAGGGGCATACCAGCCGGACGGCCACCGCGCCCCACAACAGACAGTCCACCCATCTGGGGATCTTCCGAAAGACCAGCCGGACAAACATCACCGCCAATATCAGCCATCCGGCAGCAATCCCGGTATTTAACAATTTCAAAAAAATGCTGTCCATACCCTCACTCCTCTGCCTGATCGATCATCCTGCGGATCTCCTCCGCCTCCTCGGTGGAAATACCGCTTCCCTGTATAAACGCTGCGATAAAGGCCGGAAGCGATCCGGAAAAGGTATCCTCCACATATTTTCTGCTCTGCATGGAATAAAACTGCTCCCTGGAGATCACCGCCGTCACTACTCCGTTGTCATTCCGAAACAACCCCTTGTCGATCAGTCTCCGCAGGACATTATGCGCCGTGGTCCTCTTCCAGTGAAATTCCACCGCCGTCATCTTTACCAGCTCCGACGACGTTACCGGTTCATGCTCCCAGATCATATCCGCATACCGTGCTTCAATGACTCCAAGCTGTATCTCTGCCATATTGTTTCTCCTCTCGCAGACCACATGCTGTGGTCTTTTGTACAGACTACATTATGTGGTCTTATCTGTCAATAGTTTTTTCCTTTATTTTTTGTTTGTGATGTTTGTGTCATAGAAAAAAGCAGAAAAAAACAGAAAGCCCTCAGACTTTCTGTTTTTTGAGAGGCGCAGACCGGATTTGAACCGGTGCATACTGGTGTTGCAGACCATTGCCTTACCACTTGGCTACTGCGCCATATCATACTATATGAATGAAATTAGTTCCTGATGACTCCAACGGGAATCGAACCCGTGTTACCGCCGTGAAAGGGCGATGTCTTAACCGCTTGACCATGGAGCCGTATCTTCATGCCGTTTGGGCTGTGACGTCCCCACCAAGCGCCCCGGGCGAAACCCAAACCTACAGCAACTCGGTTAACAGCGACCTCAATGGAATTGATTATAACACAACGAAGTTTTATTTGCAATAGAAACTTTATGATTTTGATTTACTAAAAATGTTTGACACAATGCAGAAAAACCAATAGCGCCTTTGTAAAAAAGTTATTGGTTTTT